>CP076053.1:0-600070 GCA_018672315.1 Nocardioidaceae bacterium
CCGCGTCCTTGAAGGTCATCCAGCCGTTGCCGGTCTGCGCCAGCGTCTTCATCATCTTCGCGTAGAGCGTGCGGGCGGGAAGCGTACGCACCACGCGTCCCTCCGCCTCGACGCGACGGTAGGCCCGGTCGAAGGCCTCACCCCACAGGTCGACCAGCTCGGGGGCCTCGTCGGGATCGATGAGCGACCAGGGCTCGTCGGCCTCCACCCGGCGCATGAACTCGTCCGGCACCCAGTTGGCGAGGTTGAGGTTGTGCGTACGCCGGGCGTCCTCGCCGGTGTTGTCGCGCAGCTCGAGAAACTCCTCCACGTCCGGGTGCCACGGCTCGAGGTAGACGCACGCGGCGCCCTTGCGCCGCCCGCCTTGGTTGACCGCGGCGACCGAGGAGTCGAGCGTGCGCAGGAACGGCACGATGCCGTTCGACTGCCCGTTGGTGCCCCGGATCAACGCGCCGCGGGAGCGGACGCGGCTGAACCCGATGCCGATACCGCCGGCGAACTTCGACAGCTTCGCGACCTGGGCGTACCGGCTGTAGATCGAGTCGAGGTCGTCGCGCGGTGAGTCGATCAGGTAGCAGGACGACATCTGGGTGTGGCGGGTGCCGGAGTTGAACAGCGTCGGGGAGCTCGGCAGGTACGCCAGGCTGGCCATCAGCCGGTAGAACTCGATGGCCTCAGCCGGAGTGCGCGCCAGACCGCAGGCGACCCGCAGCAGGAAGTACTGCGGCGTCTCCACGACCTGGCGGTTGACCGGGTGGCGCAGCAGATAGCGGTCGTAGACGGTGCGCAGACCGAAGTACTCGAAGCGGTGGTCGGCGCCCGCCGCGACCTCGGCGTCGACGGCGAAGTCGAGCTTGCGGGCGTTGTCCTTGACGAACCTGAACGTCTCGTCGCCGATGAGCCCCTCGGCGTGGCCCAGCCCGATGGACTGGCTGAAGGACGCGATGCCCTGGTTGCGCACCTCCTTCTCGACGTACCCGGCGAGCAACCGGCCGGCCAGCCGTGAGTAGGCCGGCTCCTCGCCGATCATCTCCGCCGCGGTCTGGATCGAGAGCCGATCGAGCTCAGCGGTGGTGGCGCCGTCGTACAGGCCGGAGATCGTCCGTGTCGCGACGCGCATCGGGTCGACGTCGTCCAGGTCGCCGGCGACGCGGTCGACCGCGCGGACGATCTTCATCAGGTCGACCGGTTCGAGGTCGCCGTTGCGTTTGCGCACGCTCATCGAGGTGCGGGTGCTGCCGGGGGTGGGGCTGGTGACCGTCATGTCTCTCCTCGCGAGATCGGTCCCGGAGGTCCGGGTCGCGCAGGGAGGCAGCGGTCGCCGACGCGTACGCCGTTCGCCGCCGGCTCGGCAGGAGCAGGCGGGGGCGCACGGGGGTCGTCAGGTCGCCGTCGGCCGTCCCACGAGGCCTCGGACCACCGCACCCGGCGGGTGCGGTGCGCTGGCAGGTCTTCGGACTCGCGGGCACGACAGGCGTGGCCTGTCCCCTACTGACCGTCGCTTCCCAGGCCGGTGGCCCAGTGCATGTGACGGCGGTCGTTCCCACTCACCGCTGCGGGGCAGTCCCGGTCTCTCACCGGGTTCCCTCTTGCCTCCCACCCGCCCGGGTCGACGGGGAGGAACCAGCTGCGTGCACCACCATACATAGCGAATGACAGTGATGTAACCCCAAGATGTTGTGTGTCGTCGTGAGACGCCAGCAGCGTCTTTCCTTGACATATCCCGCCCCTGGAACTCGCGGGACTCCGCTCACCGGGACCTATGCTCACGCCATGACGCCGCCGGGTCGCGCCCACCTGACCTGGGACGAACCCAGGGACCCGATCGACGGCGGCGACGGGTGGGCCGAGCTCATCACGAACGATCTGGACGATCTCGACGAGATCCGCCGGCTCCGGGCGGAGGGCTGGGAGGGCGAGCCGCTCCAGGCACCTGCCTGGGAATGGCTCTGGATCCTCTGGCCTCGGTCCCACCGTGCCTTCGTCCTGGACCGGCGCGTGCGTTTCGCCGTGGAGTACCGCGGGCGTGGGACCGAAGGGCGGCGCGCGCTGTGGCCGGCCAAGGAGTACGCCGAGGTCGAGTGGAGCGCGAACAGCTCACTGGCCGAGCTCGGACTCCCTGCCAGACCCGCGGGGCACATCTGGCTGCTGAGACCACCCGCCGCGTACGCCGATCTCGACGCCGCCCTGAGCGCGATCAACCGCATGGCCGACGAGGGCGACGTACGCCTCATCCCGTGGCCCGGTCTGCTCGAGCCGATGCAACGGATGATCGCCGACCTCTTCGCAGGTGACCCCGGCGTCCGGTGGTGAGGTGACCCGCTCTCCCCCGTCACAGCACTGCGCCTCCGCCGACTGACCAAGGGCCGGTGCGCCCAGGTGCTGCACGTGGGGCCCTCCGACGACGAGGGTCGCGCAGCCGTTCAGCCCGGCACGTGCCTAGCGGGTCCTCTCGAGCTCGTGGGGCAGGTCCCGCATCCGCACCAGCGGTGACAGCAGCACCGGCAGTGCCCCGAGCACGTTCAGCGCTGCGCCGATCCACAGCGCCGCGAGGACGCCGACCTGCGAGCCGAGCACTCCCCCGAGCAGTGCACCGACCGGCATCGGTCCCCACACCAGGAATCGGATCGACGCGTTCATCCGGCCCAGCAGCGCCGGCGGGCACACGCGCTGTCGGAAGCTGACCTGCACCACGTTGTAGACGACGATCGCGTACGAGGTCAGGAAACCGCCCGTCATCAGCAACGGCACCGGCGAGACGTACGCCGCCAGGGGCACGTGCAGCCCGAGCAGCGCGAAGCCGACGGCGGCGAGCGGGATGGCGCGGCCCTCGCCGACGAGGCGCGCGAAGCGGTCGGAGGTCACCGCGCCGAGCAGTCCCCCCGCAGCCGAGACGGACAGGACGAGGCCCAGGGTGGTCTCGGCGAGCCCGAGCGTCCGCACCGCGTAGAGGACGAAGAGTCCTGCGGTCAGGGCTCCGGCGAAGTTCGACAGCCCCGTGCACGCGGTGATGCGCACCAGCAGCGGGTGGCGGACGACGAACCGCAGTCCCTCTGCGACCTCGGTGCGAAGTCGCGAGCCCTCCGTACGCGTCGGCCGGTGGTCCTCCGTCGCGATGCGCGAGACGAAGAGCGCCGAGGCCGCCATGCACACCGACGTCGCCGCGATCGTCACGGGCGAGCCGAGCAACCGGACGAGGACCGCCGCGACCGACGGACCGCCCACCTGGGCGACCTGCTGGGTGGCCTGCAGCTTCGCGTTGCCCTCACCGATCGCGTCGGCGGGGACGAGCTCGGGCAGGTAGGACTGGTTGGCCACGTCGAAGAACACCGTCACGCAGCCGACGAGGAAGACCACGACGTACACCTGCGGCAGGGTCAGCACCCCGGCCCACCAGGCGAGCGGGATGCTCAGCAGCATCGCGCCCCGGGTGAGGTCTCCCAGGATCAGCACGCGGCGCTTGACCCAGCGGTCCACGAGCGCGCCGGCGGGCAGACCGATCAGCAGGAACGCGAGGTTCTCCAGCGCCGTGAGCAGACCCATCTCGAAGGCATCGGCGTCCAACAGCCGCAGCGCCAGCAGCGGGATCGCGAGGCTGACGAGGGAGAAGCCGAAGACGCTGACGACGTCGCCGGCCCAGAGCAGGCGGAAGTCGCGGTGGCGCCACAGCGATCGGCGTTCCCTCGAGGCCATCGGGTGACCGTAGTGGTGCGGCGGGCCCGGAGCACACGCGGACACGGACGCGGACGCGGGCACAGGCACCGGGCCCGCACAGCGAACACTCAGCGCGAGCACACCGACACCACATGCCGGCCCGGCAGGATCGGTGCGTGCATGAGAAGACGATCCTCGAGAGCATCCGGGCCGCCGGTCCCGCGCCACGGGCAGCACTGGTGCTGAACGCTGCGTCTCGACGCGCGCGTACGTACCGGGGGGCGGTCGAGCGGACACTCGCGGGGTCCGGGCTGTCACCGTCGGTCCACACGGCCGAGGTGGGAGACGACCTGCCCGCGGCGCTGCGCGCGGCGACGGCGTCACGCCCCCGCGTCCTCGTCGTGGGCGGTGGGGACGGCACCCTCGCAGCCGCGGCCCACGAGGTCGCCGGCACCGACACGGTCCTCGTCGCGTTGCCACTGGGCACCGCGAACGACTTCGCGCGGACGCTCGGCCTCCCCCGGGAGCCGGTCGCAGCCCTGACCGCGGCGCTGCACGGGAAGGTCGTCGACGTCGACCTGGGACGTGCCGACGGCCGGCCATTCCTCAACGTCGCCTCGCTGGGACTGTCGGTCGCCGTGGCCCAGACGCTGACGCCCGGGCTCAAGCGACTGCTCGGCAAGCTCGCCTACCCCGTCGCCACGGCACGCGCCTACCGCGCGCACCGCCCCTTCGACGCGTTGCTGGAGTTCCCCGACGGCGACCGCGAGCCCGTGGAGCTGACCGACCTGCTGCAGCTGTCGATCGGCAACGGCCGCCACTTCGGGGGCGGCAACACCGTCGCTGCCACCGCGTCCATCGACGACCACCTGCTCGACGTGCACGCCATCGGCGGGAGCCGGCTGCGTGACCACGTCTCGATCGCCAGGCTCCTGAAGGACGGCTCGCTGGTCGACCACGACGGCGTGCACCACGTGACGACGCGCCGCGTCCGGGTCACCACCGACCGACCGATGCCGGTCAACCTCGACGGTGAGGTCGGGGACGTGACACCGACCCTCTTCGAGGTCCGGCGCAACGCGGTGCACGTGGCCGTGCCGGCGGACAGCGAGGCGGCGCGGCTGGACGGGCCCGGCACGACGACCGGCACGACGACCGGCACGACGACCGGCGCGGCGACCGGCACGACGACCGGCTGAGCACTCGCCTCAGGCGTCGCGACGACCGGCGGTCTCCCCGCGCTCCCGCAGCGCCTTCACCATCGCGTCCGGGTCATCGGCCCCGAACACCGCCGATCCGGCGACGAAGACGTCGGCACCGGCCTCGATGCACCGGTCGATGGTCTCCTCGGAGATGCCGCCGTCGACCTGCACCCAGGTCTCCAGGCCGTGCTTGTCGAGCAGCGCACGGGCCCGGCGGATCTTCGGCACCACCAGCTCGAGGAACTTCTGGCCGCCGAAGCCGGGCTCCACGGTCATGATCAGCAGGGTGTCGAGCTCGCCGAGCATGTCCTCGTACGGCTCGACCGGTGTCGCAGGACGCAGCGCCATCGCCGCCCGGCCGCCGGCGGACCGGATCTCCCGGGCCAGGCGTACGGGGGCGCTCGCCGCCTCGACGTGGAACGTCACCGACGACGCACCCGCCTCGACGTACGCCGGGGCCCACCGGTCGGGGTCCTCGATCATCAGGTGCGCGTCGAGCGGCACGTCGGTCGCCTTCGACAACGCCTCGACCATGTCGGGCCCGAACGTCAGGTTCGGCACGAAGTGGTTGTCCATGCAGTCGACGTGGATCCAGTCGGCACTCGGGATGCGCCCCACCTCACCGGCCAGGTCGGCGGGATTCGCGGCGAGGATGCTCGGGGTGATCTGGATGCCCATGACGTCACCCTAGGAGCCGTACGGATCGGTCCCGGCAGGGGTGCGCACCCCCTCAGTCGAGGCCGCCGCGTTCCCTGAACTCCTCGACCGTGTTGACGTGCGGGAACGGCTCGTCCGGCACGGGGACCTCGAGCGCTTCGCACAGCGGTCCCCAGCCCTCGCCGGCATGCCATACCAGGAGACGGTGCGAGGGGGCCGTCGCCCGCACGCCGTCGTTCCAGGCCGCGAAGCCGGCGAGTGCCTGGGCTTCGTCGAGGATGTCGTCCGCGACGCAACGCCAGGCAGCGCGGGTCATCTCATGCCATGCGGTCGGCAACCGGAACCGGTCGGGGTCGCGTGACGCCTCCAGCACCGTTGCGCCGGCCGAGGCGTACCACTCCTCGGCGGGACGTTCGGTGTGCACGATGAGCGCCTCGGGATAGGCCTCGGCGAGCTGCTGCCAGCACGCCGATGCCGGGAAGTCGACGGCAGCACAGAAGTCGCCCAGCACCTCATCGAAGTCGACGCGCCCTTCGGCGAGCGCACGGTTCCACAACGCGCAGTCGTCCATGCGGAGGAACACCTCCGTCATGTGGTAGCAGCTGCCCCCGAGGAGGGTCTGCAGCGCCAGCTTGAGCGAGTTGGTGCCGGCGCGCGACAACCCGCTGCCGATCACCCTGATGCCGCTCGAGATCTCGGTCATCCGGCCTCCTGCTCGGGTCGCCCGACGCTAGCGCGTGCGCCGCAGCAACGCCACGAACATCGCATCGGTGCCGTGACGGTGGGGCCACAGCTGCGCCGTCCCGGCGAGCGGACCGGCGGCGTCGGGCACGCCCGGCAGCGGGTCGGGCACGAGCTCGACCTCTTTGCGTGCGTCGAGGGCCGCGGTGACGATCTCGGCGGTCTCCGCGACCACCGGGGAGCACGTTGCGTACGCCACCACTCCCCCGACCCGCACCGAGTCCAGCGCCCGGTCGAGCAACGTGCGTTGCAGGCCGACGAGGTCGGCGACATCCGCAGGCGTGCGCCGCCACCGCGACTCCGGTCGACGTCGCAGCGCACCGAGGCCTGAGCACGGGGCGTCGAGCAGCACGCGATCGAAGGTGCCCGGCGCCCACGGCGGGCGGGTGCCGTCACCGGTCACGAGCCGTCGGGCTGCGGGAGTGCCGCGCACCGCGCGCCTCACGAGGAGGGAGCGGTGGTGCTGCGCCTCGTTGCTCACCAGCACGGCCCCGCGCTCGGCGGCGATCGCGGCGAGCAACGCGGCCTTGCCGCCGGGCCCTGCGCAGAGGTCGAGCCAGCGTTCGGCCCGGCCCGGCACCTGCTGGACGGCCACCTGTGCGAGCGCGTGCGCGACGAGCTGCGACCCCTCGTCCTGGACGCCCGCGCGTCCTTCGCGCACCGCCGCGAGCTCTCCGGGGTCACCCCCGTCGGAGACCACGCCGTACGGCGACAGCACCGTCGGTTCACCGGGCAGCTCCTGGCGCGTCGACCGTCCGGGGCGGGCCACGAGGGTGACGCGCGGAGCGGTGTTGTCCGCCCCGAGCAGCGCAGGCAGCTCACGGCCGGCGTCGGCTGCGGTCAGTGCCCGACGCAGCTCGCCGACGACCCAGGTGGGGTGGGAGTGGCGTACGCCGAGCGCCCGGTCGCTGCGGTCGGCGACCGGGGCGACCTGATCGAGCCACTCCTCCATGGTTCGCGCCGCGACCCGGCGCAGCACGGCGTTCGCGAAGCCCGCCGAGCCGGGGTTGGCGCGGGCGCGCACCAGGTCGACGGTCGTGGAGATCGCGGCGTGGTCGGGCACCCGCATCGCGAGCACCTGGTGGACGCCGAGCCTCAGCGCGTCGAGCACCTTCGCGGGCGTCCTCGCGATCGGCTTGTCGGTGCAGGCGTCGAGGATCGCGTCGTAGGTGCCGCGACCCCGTAGCGTGCCGGCCGCGAGCTCGGTCGCGAGCGCGGCGTCGCGGCCGGACAGATCGTGCGCGGCGAGGGCCTCGGGGAGCACGAGGTTGGCGTACGCGTCGTCGACCCGGACCGCCTTGAGCACGGCGTACGCGGCGTCACGGGCCGGATCGACCCGCGGGCCGGCACCCGCCCGAGCCGCCCGGCGACGCTCAGCCACCGCGGGCCTCGCGGAGCTCCCGCACGAGCCTCTTGGGGGCGCGCGCCGCCCATGCCTCGACGAGGACCTCCTCGAGCTCGCCGCGTGTGATCTCCCCCAGCCGTGAGCGGCGTACGAGCACCGCGTTGCTGCGGTCGAAGTGCGGGATCGTGAAGAACGGGCCGTCGGCCTGCACCAGCTCGGCCTTGGCCTCGGCGTCGGGGGTCGTGATGACGAGGAGGTCGTCCCACTCCTCCCCGGTGTCGGGGTCGCTGGCGGTGTGGTGGGGCATCCGGTAGAGGCAGAACCCGCGGCCCTTCTCACCCTTCGGCACCACGTACGTCGGCCGGTCGCCCCAGGTGACCCCGAGCTCGACCTCGGGCAGCGCAAGACAGATGTCGGCGACGTCGTCGTCGCGGGCCGGCCGCTCACCGGCGCGACGTGTGTCGCTCACGCGTGCTCCAGGCGGGCGCCCGGCTGCTCGGCGATGCGGGCTCCCCGCGCCCAGTCAGCGGCCGGCATGAGCTTCTTGCCCGGGGGCTTGACCTCGGTCAGCCGGATCGGGCCGGTGCCGGAGCCGACGTGCACCGTCTTCTTGGTGACGTGCAGCTCGCCGGGCCCCAGCCGCAGCTGCTCGCCGGACGCACCGCGCACCGCGTCGTCCGGGACGACCGGGCCCAGGCCGAGCCGCTCGCCCTGCCACATCGTCCAGGCGCCGGGCGCGGGAGTGAAGGCACGGACTGCCCGGTCGATGCCGACGGCCGGGGCCGTCCAGTTCACCTGCGCGTCGGCGGTCTCGATCTTGGGGGCGTACGACAGACCGTCGGCGGGCTGCGGACGCGCCTCGATCTCGCCGGACTCCAGTCCGTCCAGCGTGGCGACCAGCAGCCCCGCGCCGCCCTCGGCGAGACGGGCGAGCAGGTCGGCGCTGGTGTCCCGGGGACG
The DNA here is from genome assembly GCA_018672315.1 of Nocardioidaceae bacterium. Classification (NCBI taxonomy): domain Bacteria; kingdom Bacillati; phylum Actinomycetota; class Actinomycetes; order Propionibacteriales; family Nocardioidaceae; species Nocardioidaceae bacterium. The sequence goes on from CP076053.1 coordinate 8,560, forward strand.
GATGCGCTCGGTCATGACACCGAAGACGGGGCCGGCGTCGAGCTGCTTGACGATGCGGAAGGTCGTCGCACCGGTCACCTCGTCGCCCGCCCAGATCGCGTGCTGCACCGGTGCCGCGCCCCGCCATGCCGGCAGGGCCGAGAAGTGGAGGTTGACCCAGCCGTGCGTCGGGATGTCCAGGGCCGACTGCGGGAGCAGGGCGCCGTACGCGATCGTCGGGCAGCAGTCCGGCTGCAGCGCCCGCAGCTCGGCCTGGAAGTCCGCATCACGCGGGTGCGCCGGCTTCAGCGCCGGGATGCCGAGCTCCTCGGCGCGCTGTGCGACCGGGCTGGCCACCATCGTCCGACCGCGGCCCGCGCGGGCATCGGGGCGGGTGACGACGGCGACGACATCGTGGTCGGAGGCCACGAGGGCCTCCAGGGACGGCAGCGCGACCTCGGGGGTGCCGGCGACGACGAGTCTCACGAGCGTCTCCTGCGGGCGCTCAGAAGCCGAGGCCGTTGGTGGCGTGCGGGCTGATCTTGATCTGCGGTGTCGGCTCCCCGAACCACTCCGACTCTCGGATCAGCCGCATCGCCTCGCGCCGCGCCTCGCGGTCGAGACGGTCGATGAAGAGGATGCCGTCGAGGTGGTCGACCTCGTGCTGGATGGCGCGGGCAAGGAACTCCGACCCCTCGATCTCCACGGGCTCACCGTGCATCGACCACCCCTTCGCGACCACGCTCAGCGACCGCTTGCAGTCGAAGCGGAAGTCAGGGATCGACAGGCAGCCCTCGGGCCCGTCCTGCTCCTCCTCGGAGAGGTCCAGGGTCGGGTTCACCAGGTGACCCAGCTCGCCGTCGACGTGCCAGGTGAACACGCGCAGGCTGACCCCGAGCTGCGGCGCCGCGAGGCCGGAACCCGGCGCGTCGAGCATCGTGTCGGTCAGGTCGGCGACGAGGGTGCGCAGCTCCTTGTCGAAGTCGACGACCTCGGCTGCCTTCGTCTTCAGCACGGGGTCCCCGAGCAGGCGGATCGGCTGGACGGGCACGGGGCGGCTCCTCGGGTGTGGCACGGGGTCTGGCACGGGGTCTGTGGCACGGGTCGTGGCGCGGACGTTCTGACCGGGTCCGAGTCTACGGACGGCCGCGGTCACAGCAGCAGCGGAGGATCGACCTGGACGCGCACGACGGGCAGCTTGCGGGCCGAGCGTCGGGCCTGGGCCTCGCGCAGCACGTGGGAGAGCGCCGCGCCGTGCGTACGCGGCACGCGTACGAGGGCGCGGACGGGAGCTTCCTCACCGCTGTGACCGGGAGGCCCGGCGACGTCGACCGGCACCGGGCCGAGGACCTCGGCGGCAGGCGGCAGACCGAGCGCCTCGACGGTCTCCGCGACGGCCTCGGCGCTTCCGGTGAGGCTGGCGGTGCGCGAGGCGGGGGGCAGGTGCGCGGAGCGTCGCTCGGCGACCTCGCGGGCCGCGAGACCCACGGGGTCCCAGCGCACCAGTGCCTGGAGGACGGGCTCGGCCGGGTCGCCGACCGCCAGCACCCGACCACCTGCGGAGGCGGGGCGGACGAGCGCGGCGGCGTTGACCCAGCGGCGGAAGGCCTCTTCGGCGACCCGCAGGTCGGCGCGCGCGAGGGCCAGGGACGTGTCGAGCAGCACCACGGCGGCGTACCCGCCGTCGGCGACGGGCTCCGCCCCCGGCGTGCACACCACGAGCGCCGGCGCCGCCGTGACCTCGCTCAGCACGTGGTCGCCTCCGCTGGTGCGGACCGACGTGCCGGGGAAGGACCGCCCCAGCTCCTCCACGGTGCGCTCCCGTCCCCTGACCGGTGCACGCAACCGCGCACTGCCGCACTCGGGGCACCGCCACCCGACGTCCTCGTGCCCGCACCACCGGCACACGGGTGCCGCGTCGGGGCCCGGGAGGCGTACGGGGCCGGTGCACCGGCTGCACCGGGCCGGCGTCCGACACTCGGCGCAGGCCAGGGCCGAGACGTAGCCACCGCGCGGCACCTGCACCAGCACCGGTCCGTCGGCGAGCGCGCGCTTGATGCCCTGGTGCACGGCGCCGGGGATGCGCGCGACCGGCGCGTGCACGTCGCGCACCGTCGCGGTCGCCGACGGGTCGCCGCCCACGACCTCGACCTGCACCCGGTCCCGCAGCACTGCACGGTCGGCCGTGAGGTGGCGCGCCCAGCCCGACTCCACCAGTAGGTGGGCCTCGGCGCTCTGGGCGTACGCCCCGACGACGGCCGCCGCGCCGGAGGCGGACGCGCGCAGCAGCAGCACCTCACGGGTGTGAGGGTAGGGCGCGCGGGGCTCGTGGTGGAGGTCGTCGCCGTCGTCCCAGATCGCGACGAGGCCGAGGTCGTGCACCGGTGCGTACGCCGCGGAGCGGGTGCCGATCGCGATCCGCGCCTCGCCGCGGCTGCAGGACAGGAACGCGCCGTAGCGCTTCGCGGGGCCGCCGTCGGCGGTGAGCACGGCGTGCACGCCCTTGCCGAGCAGTGCGGTCAGGGCGGCGTCGAGACGCTCGAGGTCCTTGGTGTCGGGCACACAGGCGATGGCCCCGCGCCCCGACGCGGCAGTCGCGGCGAGCAGCTCCGCGAGCCGGTCGGGCCAGGACTCCCCCGGCGGGCACGTCCACACCGCTCGCGGACTCGCACCGTCCGCCAGCGCCGTCAGCAACCCGGCGGCCCGGGAGCCGTGGCCATCGGCCCACCGCTCGGACGCGCGCGCGACCAGCTCGGAGGTCGGTGACGCGGGCGGCTCCCGGCGTACGCGCCTCTCGGTGGTCGCGTGCCGCGGCGGCACGGCCAGCCGCAGCACGTCGGCGCGGGACCCGGCGAAGCGCTCGGCCACCAGCCCGAGCAGGTCGGCGACGTCGGGGCGCAGCACGGCCTCGGAGCCGGCCACGCGACGCAGCGGGGTCAGGGTGCCGACGTGGTCGGTGGTCTCGGCGCGCTCGAGGACGAAGCCCTCGACCTCCTGGCCCGCGAAACGTACGCGCACTCGGGCGCCGGGCACGGCCGCCTCGTGCTGGTCGGCGGTGACGAGGTAGTCGAAGGTGCGGTCGAGGTGCAGCAGACCGACGGCGGCGAGCACCCGCGCCACGGGTCGCTCGGGAGCCGCGACGACGTCCGCGGGCGCGATGACCGCAGCCCGCGGCGGGGCGGCCATGCCCGGCAGCGCGGGCTCGTCGTCAATCACGGCACGAGCCTGTCACCGAGCCCCGACAGTCACGGCCCCGGCCGACGCTGCTGTGGACGGTCAGCGGGTCTCGCGGCTCGCCTATCGGCTCACTCCTCGACCACCGACGGCTCGCCTATCGGCTCACTCCTCGACCACCGACGGCTCGCCTATCGGCTCACTCCTCGACCACCGAGGATCGTCCGCGGGGTCCCTTCTCGCAAGGAGAGAGCACGCACGCTCTATGCGAGGCGAAGCCGAGCGAGAGCGTGCGCGCGCAGCGACGGCGAGAAGGTGACAGGCCCCGCGGACACGCGGCCGGAGGGCGCCATCGTCACAGCCCCGCGGACACGCGGCCGGAGGCCGCCATCGTCACAGCCCGGCGGCCACCCTCAGCGCCTCGGCCCGGTCGGTCTTCTCCCAGGTGAAGTCGGGCAGCTCGCGGCCGAAGTGCCCGTACGCGGAGGTCTGCGCGTAGATCGGCCGCAGCAGGTCCAGGTCGCGGATGATCGCGGCGGGGCGTAGGTCGAAGACCTCGAGCACCGCGGTGCGAATCGTCTCGACGTCGACCTTCTCGGTGCCGAAGGTGTCGATGTAGAAGCCGACCGGCGAGGCCTTGCCGATGGCGTACGCGACCTGCACCTCGCAGCGGTCGGCGAGGCCGGCGGCGACGACGTTCTTGGCGACCCAGCGCATGGCGTACGCCGCGGACCGGTCGACCTTCGAGGGGTCCTTGCCGGAGAAGGCGCCGCCGCCGTGGCGGGCCATGCCGCCGTAGGTGTCGACGATGATCTTGCGGCCGGTGAGGCCGGCGTCGCCCATGGGGCCGCCGACGACGAACTTGCCGGTCGGGTTGACCAGCAGGCGGTAGTCGTCGTGCGGGATGTCGAAGGAGTCGAGCACAGGGTCGATGACGTGCTTCTTGATGTCGGGCTGCAGCGTCTTCTCGAGGTCGATGCCGTCGGCGTGCTGGGTGGAGAGCACGACGGTGTCGACACGGATCGGCTTGTGGTCGTCGTACTCGATGGTGACCTGGGTCTTGCCGTCGGGCCGCAGGTAGGACAGCGAGCCGTCCTTGCGCACCGCGGTGAGTCGCTCGGAGAGCCGCTGTGCCATCGCGATCGGCAGCGGCATCAGCTCGGGGGTGTCGGAGCAGGCGTAGCCGAACATCAGTCCCTGGTCGCCGGCGCCCTGCTTGTCGAGCTCGTCGACCGAGGAGCCGACGCGGGCCTCGTGACCGTCGTCGACGCCCTGGGCGATGTCGGCGGACTGTCCGCCGATCGCGACCTGCACGCCGCAGGAGGCGCCGTCGAAGCCCTTCTCCGAGGAGTCGTAGCCGATCTCGAGGATGCGGTCGCGCACGAGCTGGGCGACCGGCGCGTACGCGGTCGTACGCACCTCGCCGGCCACGACGACGAGACCGGTGGTCAGCAGCGTCTCGACGGCGACGCGGAGGTCGGCCTTGTTGGGGTCGTTGGCCATCAGGTGGTCGAGCACGGCGTCGCTGATGGAATCGGCGATCTTGTCGGGGTGGCCCTCGGTCACCGACTCGGAGGTGAAGAGCCGGCCGTCGAACTGAGCAGTCATGCGCGCCACCCTAGCCAGGCCGTCTCACGCCTCGACTGGTGAGTCCGGCCCGTGGGACGCCTGAGGGGTGCTCCCTCAGCGCAGGCGGGAGGCCACGAGGTCCCAGACGACGTGGGAGAGGGCCGCCTTGGAGCCCTCGGGCACCTTGACGGTGGCGCCCTCGGCGGCGAGCACGGTCGCGGTGGTGTGCTCGGCGCCGAACACCGCTCCCCCGCCGACGTCGTTGACGACGAGCAGGTCGCAGCCCTTGCGTGCCAGCTTGGATCGGGCGTGGGTCAGCACGTCCGCGGACTCGTCCCCGGTCTCCGCGGCGAAGCCCACGAGCACCTGCCCGTCGCGGCCGGGGTCCTCGGCGCGGTCGCGGACGAGTCCGGCGAGCACGTCGGGATTCTCCTCCAGCTCGACCGGGGCCACGGAGCCGTCAGGGTTCTTCTTGATCTTGTGCTCGGCCGTTGCGAGCGGCCGGAAGTCGGCCGGCGCGGCGGCCATGACCACGGCGTCGGCCGTCGCCGCGTGGGCCCTCACGACCGCGTCGAGCTCGGCGGTCGTGCCGACCGTGACGACGTCGGCGCCCGCGGGGTCGGGCAGCTCCACGTGGGCCGCCACCAGGGTGACCCGCGCGCCGCGCGCGACGGCGGCACGAGCGAGCGCGTACCCCTGTCGGCCCGAGGACCGGTTGCCCAGGAAACGCACCGGGTCCAACGGCTCGCGGGTGCCGCCTGCGGAGACGACGACGTGGCGTCCCTCCAGGTCATGTCCGCGGCCCTCCATCGACCCGCGGGCCAACGCCTCGCGCGCGGCCTCGAAGATCTCGACGGGGTCGGGCAGCCGTCCCTTGCCGGTGTCGGTGCCGGTGAGTCGTCCGGAGGCGGGCTCCAGCACGAGCACGCCGCGCGCACGCAGCGTCGCGACGTTCGCGACCGTGGCGGGGTGCTCCCACATCTCGGTGTGCATCGCGGGGGCGAGCACGACGGGGCACCGCGCGGTCAGCAGCGTGTTCGTCAGCAGGTCGTCGGCCAGCCCGTGGGCCGCCTTCGCAAGCAGATCCGTGGTGCACGGGGCGACGACGACGAGGTCGGCCTGCTTGCCGAGGCGTACGTGCGGCACCTCGTGCACCCGCTCCCACACCGAGGAGGTCACCGGGTTGCCCGAGAGCGCCGCCCAGGTCGGCTCGCCGACGAACTCGAGCGCGGCGGCCGTCGGCACCACGTCGACGTGGTGGCCGGACTCGGTGAGCTGACGCAGCAGCTCACAGGCCTTGTACGCAGCGATGCCGCCTCCCACGCCGAGGACGACGCGGGGGCGGCTGCTGGTCATGGCGGGTGCGGCGCTCAGTACTCGGACGCGGCGTCGACGAACGACGCGGCGGCCTGGGCACGAGCGGCGGCCTCGGCGGCCTCGACCTCGGGGTCGACCGGCTCGCAGGTGAGGAGGTCCTCGTTGATCTCGCGCAGGGCGATCGAGAGCGGCTTCTCCTGCACGTGGGTGTCGACCAGGGGGCCGACGTGCTCGAGGAGGCCCTCGCCGATCTGGGAGTAGTACGCGTTGATCTGGCGCGCACGCTTGGAGCTGTAGAGCACCAGCTGGTACTTGCTGTCGGTCTTGGTCAGCAGGTCGTCGATGGGCGGGTTGGTGATGCCTTCGGGCCTCGGCAGGGTGCCAGTCACGCGGATGCGCCTCACTTGCGTGTCGGGGGCGTGGGGGCCTGCGAGGGGCTGGTGCCGTGATCGATCACGGTGGAGCTCAGCTCGCGGCGCCTGAACGGAGCAAGGCTACCAACTCCTCGCTCGCAGCGTGAATCTCCTCGTTGACGACCGTCACGTCGAACTCCGACTCCGCCGCCAGCTCTGTGCGCGCCGTACGCAGCCGCCGCTCGCGTTCCTCGGCGTCCTCGGTGCCGCGTCCGACCAGACGGTCCACGAGCTCCTCCCACGAGGGTGGCGAGAGGAATACGAACAGCGCCTCGGGCATCGCCTCACGCACCTGCCGTGCGCCCTGCAGGTCGATCTCCAGCAGCGCGAGCCGCCCCTCCGCGAGGGCCTGGTCGACCGGTCCGCGCGGGGTGCCGTACCGGTGACGGCCGTGCACCACCGCCCACTCCAGCATCTGCCCGGTCTCCACGAGCTCGTCGAAGCGCTGCTCGGAGACGAAGTGGTAGTGCACCCCGTCGGTCTCCCCTGGACGCGGCGCCCGGGTCGTCGCCGACACCGACACCCACACCTCGGGGTGCGTACGCCGCACCTCGGCACAGACGCTGCCCTTGCCGACAGCCGTCGGACCGGCCAGCACGGTCAGCCTGCTGCGGGCGGGCCGATCCGCGGGGGCCGGGCTCGCCGTGTCAGCCACCGTGGGCGAACTCGGCCTCCAGCGCGGCCACCTGCTTGGCACCCAGACCCCGCACCCGGCGGTTCTCGGAGATGCCGAGGCGCTCCATGGTCTGTGCCGCGCGCACCTTGCCGAGTCCCGGCATCGACTGCAGCAGCTCGCTGACGCGCATCTTGCCGATCACCTCGTTGGTCGTGCCCTCGCGCAGCACCTCCGAGATCGTGGCGTCGGAGTGCTTGAGCCTGTTCTTCACCTCGGCGCGCTCCTTGCGCGACGCGGCCGCCTTCTCCAGCGCCGCCTGGCGCTGCTCGGGGGTGAGCGGGGGCAGGGCCACGGGTCGACTCCTCGGTGCTCGAGACCTCGGCCTGCGATGGTCAGACCGGGTGAAGGGCTCAACTTAGCGATGCCTCACCTGTGCACGCAACGGCGGTGCCACGGCCTTCACGCTCCCAGAGAGACCCCGCAGACCTGGGTGCCGTAGTCCTCGATGCCCGCCGAGGCCTCGATGACCTGAGGTGCCGCCAGCCTGGCGGCGGCCTGCTGCACGGCGTCGCGCTCCTCCGGCGGCAGCGCCTCGATGGCCTCGGCGGCGCCCGGTCCGGTCTCGACGTCGGCGGCGCGCACGGAGTCCCGGAAGGTGCGCAGCGCGTTCAGCACGACAGTCCACTCGTCGACGAGCTCCGGCGGGGCCTCGGCCGATACCTCCTCGAGCACGGGCAGGGAGGCCAGTGCCGAGGCGGCCGGCGAGGACCCGGCCTGCCGTCCGAGCGACTCGATGCGGGGCGCGGCCTCGCCGAGCGCGTCGCAGTAGCGCTCCTCCTCGCTCGCGCACGAGGCCAGCAGCATCGGCGCCAGGAGCGCCCCCGCGAGCAGCGCGCGACGCCGGTGCTCCCGGCGGTGTGCCCGGCGGTGCTCCCGGCGGTGTGCCCGGCGGTGTGCACGGGGCACCGTCACTCCCCCAGTCCGCGGACGGAGGCCGCCACCTGCTGGAACCGCTCGGTCAGCGACACCACGCTCGGACCTGCGGTGAGGATCTCGCGCGAGCTCGTCGGCACCACCCGTCCGGTCACGCCGGCGAAGATGCGGCGCAGGTCCTCCACGGTGCCGCCCTGGGCGCCGAACCCCGGCGCCAGCAGCGGACCGCCGATGTCGAGGTCCTCGTCGGTCTTCCCGACGGTCGCTCCGACGACGGCGCCGACCGACCCGAGGGCGGCGTCGGCGTAGCGGTCGGCGTTCTCCGCCGCCACCCCCGCCAGCACCCCGCCGGCCACGGTCAGGCCATCACTCGTGCGGGCGTGCTGCACCGAGGGTGCCTCCGGATTGCTCGTCAGGGCCAGCACGAAGACGCCGCGTCCGTGGGCGTGCGCGACGTCGAGGAACGGCCGCACCGACCCGAAGCCGAGGTAGGGGCTCACCGTCACCGCGTCGACAGGCGCCGCGGCGTCGGGGTGCAGGAACGCCTCCGCGTACGCCTGCGCCGTCGAGCCGATGTCTCCGCGCTTGACGTCGAGCAGCACCAGCGCGCCGGCCTGCTGGCTGTCGCGGATCGTGCGCTCCAGCACCGCGACCCCGGCGGCGCCGAAGCGCTCGAAGAACGCCGACTGCGGCTTGATCACCGCCGCGTGCGGGGCAAGAGCCTCCACGCACGTCGAGGCAAAGGTCTCCAGCCCGCCGACGTCGTCGTGCAGCCCCCACGCGTCCAGCAGGGCGGCGTGCGGGTCGATGCCCACGCACAGCGGTCCGCGCGCGTCCATCGCCTCGCGCAGCCGGACACCGAAGGTGGAGCGGCGGGTCACCGGCGTACCCCCGTCTTCGCGACCAGGCCCGCGTTGACCGACCGCGGCCAGGTCGGGCCCCGGTAGATGAAGGCGGTGTAGGCCTGCAGCAGCGTGGCACCCGCCTCGAGCCGCGAGCGCGCGCTCTCGACCGAGTCGATGCCGCCGACGCCGACGATCGTCATCTCGGGTCCCACCTGGTCGCGCAGGACGCGGACGACCTCCTCGGCCCGTCCCCGCAGCGGCCGCCCCGAGAGGCCGCCCGCCCCGGCGGCCTCGACCTCGGCGTGCGGCGTCGTCAGGCCCGTGCGCCCGATCGTCGTGTTCGTCGCCACGACCCCGTCGAGCCCGAGCGCGACCGCGAGGTCGCCCACCGCGCGCACGTCGTCGTCGGCGAGGTCGGGCGCGATCTTGACGCACAGCGGCACGCGCCGCTCCTGGTGCTCGGTGGCCTCGTCCGCGCGGCGGCGCACGGCCGAGAGCAGCGGCTCGAGCTTCTCCACCGCCTGCAGGTCCCGCAGCCCGGGGGTGTTGGGCGAGGACACGTTGACCACCAGGTAGTCCGCGTACGGCGCCAGCAGCCCGGTCGACTTCTCGTAGTCGGCGACCGCGGCCTCCTCCGGCACGACCTTCGTCTTGCCGATGTTGACGCCCAGCGGCACCGGGAAGCTGCGCCCGCCCTGCGCGTTCGCAGCGTTCCCGGCGCCCACGCGCCGTGCCAGCCGCCGCGCGACGGCCTCGGCACCCGCGTTGTTGAACCCCATGCGGTTCACGACCGCCTCGTCGCGCACGAGCCGCGCGAGGCGCGGGGTGGCGTTGCCCGCCTGGGGCTCGCCGGTGACCGTGCCGACCTCCACGAAGCCGAAGCCGAGGGCCGCGAGCCCGTCGATCGCAGCGGCGTCCTTGTCGAAGCCGGCGGCCACCCCCAGCACCTCGGGGAAGTCGATGCCCATCGCGCGGACCGCCGTGCGCCGCGGTGCCACCACGGGTGCGACCGCGCCCGCGGCCTTGATCCCCGCGAACCCCAGGTGGTGGGCGCGCTCGGGGTCCAGGCGCGAGAGCACGCCGGAGAACAGCAGGTCGTACGCCCTCACGCGGTGCTGCCCGCGTCGACGGAGTCCGCAAGGCCCGGGTCGTCGGAGCGGTGCGCCCACTCCTGCAGCGACCTGACCCCGATGTTGCCCTGCAGCAGCGACTCGATGCCCTGCACCGCCGCCGCCAGCCCCTGCACGGTGGTGATGCAGACCGTGTTGGTCTGCACGGCCGCGGTGCGGATGTCGTAACCGTCGATGCGCGGGTTGGAGCCGCCGGTGGTGATGCCGTGCGGCGTGTTCACGATCAGGTCGACGTCGCCGTCGAGGATGCGCCCGACGACCGTCGGCTCGCCGTCGGGCCCCGGACCCTCGAAGTGCTTGCGGACCACCTCGGCGGAGATGCCGAAGCGGTGCAGCACCTCCGCGGTGCCCCGGGTCGCGAGGATCTCGAAGCCCAGGTCGGCCAGCCGCTTGATCGGGAAGATCATCGTGCGCTTGTCGCGGTTCGCCATCGACACGAAGATCCGGCCCGACGTCGGCAGCGGACCGTACGCCGCGGTCTGGGACTTCGCGAACGCCTTGCCGAAGCTCGCGTCGAAGCCCATCACCTCACCGGTGCTCTTCATCTCCGGGCCGAGCACCGTGTCGACACTGCGGCCGTCCGGCGTACGGAACCGGTTGAAGGGCATCACGGCCTCCTTGACCGCGATCGGGGCGTCCGGAGGCAGCGAGCCGCCGTCACCCTCGGCGGGGAGCACCCCGGCAGCCCGCAGGTCGGCGATCGACTCCCCGAGCATCACCCGGGCGGCGGCCTTGGCCAGCGGCACCCCGGTCGCCTTGGAGACGAACGGCACCGTGCGCGAGGCGCGCGGGTTGGCCTCGAGCACGTAGAGCACGTCCGAGCCCAGCGCGTACTGGATGTTGATCAGCCCGCGGACGCCCACGCCGGCCGCGATCTTCTCCGTGGCGGCCCGGATCTGCGCGATCTCGGAGTCGCCCAGGGTGGTGGGTGGCAGGGCGCAGGAGGAGTCGCCGGAGTGGATGCCGGCCTCCTCGATGTGCTCCATCACGCCGCCGAGGTAGAGCTCGGTGCCGTCGAAGAGCGCGTCGACGTCGATCTCGACCGCGTCGTCGATGAAGCGGTCGACCAGCACCGGGTGCTCGGGCGTCACCTCGGTGGCCCGGGAGATGTAGCCCTCCAGCGAGCTCTCGTCGTACACGATCTCCATGCCGCGGCCGCCGAGCACGAAGCTGGGTCGGACCAGCACGGGGTACCCGATGCCGGCTGCGATCTGCGAGGCCTCCTCGAAGGAGGTGGCCATGCCGTGCTTCGGGGCCGGGAGACCGGCCCGGGCCAGCACCTGACCGAAGGCACCGCGCTCCTCGGCGAGGTCGATCGCCTCCGGCTGGGTGCCGACGATGGGGATGCCGGCGGCCTGCAGGCCCGCCGCGAGCCCCAGCGGCGTCTGTCCGCCGAGCTGGCAGATGACCCCGACGACGGGTCCGGCCTGCTGCTCGGCGTGGATGACCTCGAGCACGTCCTCGAGCGTGAGCGGCTCGAAGTAGAGGCGGTCGGAGGTGTCGTAGTCGGTCGAGACCGTCTCGGGGTTGCAGTTGACCATCACGGTCTCGAAGTCCGCGCCGCCCTTGCTCGCGCTCAGCGCCAGCGCCGCGTGCACGCAGGAGTAGTCGAACTCGATGCCCTGACCGATGCGGTTGGGGCCCGACCCGAGGATCACCACCGCCGGCTTCTCCCGCGGACGCACCTCGGTCTCCTCGTCGTAGGAGGAGTAGTGGTACGGCGTGTGCGCGGCGAACTCCGCCGCGCAGGTGTCGACGGTCTTGTAGACGGGGCGTACGTCGGCCGCGTGCCGCGCCGCGCGCACCTCGGCCTCGGTCATCACCCGCAGGCCGCCGATCTGGGCGTCGGAGAACCCGTGGCGCTTCGCGGCCCGCAGCGTCGGTCCGTCGAGCACGGGCGCCTCGGCCAGCGCGACGGCCTGCTCGTGCAGCAGGAAGAGCTGGTCGAGGAACCAGGGGTCGATCCAGGTGGCCTCGTGCAGCTGCTCGAGCGTGGCTCCTGCGCGGATCGCGTCCATGACCTCGCGCAGCCGACCGTCGTGCGGCGTACGGATGTCGTGCAGCAGCACGTCGAGGTCGGGGTGGGACGCCGCCCAGTCGAAGGGGGCGCCCTTGGACTCCAGGCTGCGCAGGGCCTTCTGCAGGGCCTCGGTGAAGTTGCGGCCGATCGCCATCGCCTCGCCGACGGACTTCATGTGCGTGGTCAGCGTCGCGTCGGCGCTCGGGAACTTCTCGAACGCGAAGCGCGGCACCTTGACCACGACGTAGTCGAGCGTCGGCTCGAACGCGGCGGGGGTCTCGCGGGTGATGTCGTTGTCGATCTCGTCCAGGGTGTAGCCGATGGCCACCTTGGCCGCGATCTTCGCGATCGGGAAGCCGGTCGCCTTCGACGCCAGCGCGCTGGAGCGTGAGACGCGCGGGTTCATCTCGATGACCACGACGCGCCCGTTCTCCGGGTTCACCGCGAACTGGATGTTGCAGCCGCCGGTGTCCACGCCGACGGACCGGATGATGCCGAGGGACAGGTCGCGCAGGTGCTGGTACTCCCGGTCGGTCAGCGTCAGGGCCGGCGCGACGGTGATCGAGTCGCCGGTGTGGACGCCGACCGGGTCGACGTTCTCGATCGAGCAGATGATGACGACGTTGTCGGCCGTGTCGCGCATGACCTCGAGCTCGTACTCCTTCCAGCCGAGGATCGACTCCTCCAGGAGCACCTCGGTGGTCGGGCTCGCCGAGAGCCCGGAGCCGGCGATCAGGCGCAGCTCGTCGGCGTCGTACGCCATGCCGGAGCCGCGCCCGCCCATCGTGAAGCTGGGGCGCACGACCACGGGGTAGCCGAGTTCCTCGGCCCCGGCGAGCGCCTTCTCCAAGGCCGCCTTCTCCTTGGTCGCCTTCGGGGAGCCGGGCGCGAGGTCCTCGCCGTTGCAGATGACCGAGCGGGCGCACTCGCCCCCCAGCTCCTCGACGATGCCCTTGAAGATCTCGCGGTTCTCGCCGCGGTCGATCGCCTCGATGCTGGCGCCGATCAGCTCCACGCCGTACTTCTCGAGCACGCCGGCCTCGGCGAGGCTCATCGCGGTGTTCAGCGCGGTCTGCCCGCCGAGGGTCGCCAGCAACGCGTCGGGACGCTCCTTGGCGATGACCTTCTCGACGTACTCGGGCGTGATCGGCTCGACGTAGGTGGCGTCGGCGAACTCCGGGTCGGTCATGATCGTCGCCGGGTTGGAGTTGACCAGGACGACCCGCAGGCCCTCCTCCTTCAGCACCCGGCAGGCCTGGGTGCCGGAGTAGTCGAACTCGCAGGCCTGGCCGATGACGATCGGACCGGACCCGATCACCATCACCGATGAGATGTCGTCGCGCTTCGGCATGTCAGGCCTCCTCGGACCGGTCGGCCGACGTCGCGGACCCGGCCATGAGCTCGTTGAAGCGGTCGAACAGGTACGCCGCGTCGTGCGGGCCGGCCGCTGCCTCGGGGTGGTACTGCACGCTGAAGCCCTTCAGGCGACCCTCGGCGTCCCGCAGCTCGAGCCCCTCGACCACGTCGTCGTTGAGGCAGACGTGGCTGACGGTCGCCTCGCCGTACGGGGTGCTCGTCGCCCCCTCCAGGGGCGCGTCGACGGCGAACCCGTGATTGTGGGCGGTGACCTCGACCTTGCCGGTGGTGCGGTCCATGACCGGCTGATTGATGCCCCGGTGGCCGTAGACCAGCTTGTAGGTGCCAAACCCGAGCGCCCGGCCGAAGAGCTGGTTGCCGAAGCAGATGCCGAAGTACGGCAGCCCGCGCCCCAGGGCCGCCTGCAGCAGCTCGACCTGCGCCGTCGTCGCGGCGGGGTCGCCGGGCCCGTTGGAGAAGAACAGGCCGTCGGGGCCGGCGTCGCCGACCGCGAGCACGTCCTCGATCGAGGCGGTCGCGGGGAGCACGTGCACCTCGCAGCCACGGTCGGCCATCATCTGTGGCGTCATCGCCTTCAGCCCGAGGTCGACCACGGCGACCGTGAAGCGCTTCCGACCCACGGCGGTCACGACGTACGCCCCGGAGACGGTGACCTCGCCGGCCAGCTCGGTGCCCGTCATCTCGCCGGACTCCAGCACCTTGGCCAGCAGGGCCTCGGGCTCGGTCGTGACGGTGGAGATGCCGCAGCGCATCGCGCCGCGCTCACGGAGGTGTCGCGTCAGCGCCCGGGTGTCGACGCCGGAGATCCCGACGACCTCCTCATCACGGAGCCGCTCGTCCAGGCTCCGCGTCGCCCGCCAGGAGGACACGCGCCGGGCGGGGTCGCGCACGACGTAGCCGGAGACCCAGAAGCGGCGGGACTCGTCGTCCTCGTCGTTCACCCCGGTGTTGCCGATGTGCGGCGCGGTCTGCACGACGACCTGGCGGTGGTAGCTGGGGTCGGTCAGCGTCTCCTGGTAGCCGGTCATGCCGGTGGAGAAGACGGCCTCGCCGAAGGTCTCGCCCTGGGCGCCGTAGGAGAGCCCGTGGAAGGCACGCCCGTCCTCGAGCACGAGCAGGGCGGGGGTGGCGGGCGAGGGCACCGGCGGCTCGGCGGCGGGTGCGGCGGTCATGCGTTCTCCTTGGCGATCTTCGACAGCGCACGGACCCAGGGCTGGGCGCCCCGGTCGGCGGTCTTTTTCGTCGAGCCCGCAGCGGGCTTGACCGGGCTGAGCTCGAAGCGGGTGGTCAGGTGGTGCTCGCCGTGCTGCCAGCGCACGGCGAAGCGGTGGGCCTGCGGGCTGTCGGACCGGTGCCCGACCGCGCCGCGCACGGACGCGGCGGGGATGCGGAAGGCGCCCGCGAGGCGTACGACGTCCAGCGCCTCGGCCGACAGGTTGAGCCGGCACGAGCCCGCCCCGCCCAGTCCGTGGTCGGCCACCCGGGCGGTGGCGTCGGAGGCGAGCTCGGTGCCGAGGTAGCGAGCCCCGGCCGACAGCTTCGGCTCGGGCAGGTCGGCCACCTTCGGGCATTCCGCGAGCGGCGGCAGACCGTGGCGGTCGCGGCGCCAGGGCAGGGGCGTCATGCCGGACCGTCCTGGGTGACCAGCTCGCCGTCGAGCACCGTCGCGGTGCCGCGCAGGAAGGTCGCGACGACGCGGCCGGGCAGCTCGCGTCCGGCGTACGGGGTGTTGCTCGACATCGAGGTCATCGTGGCGCCGTCGACGACGCGGGAGTACTCCGGGTCGTACAGCACGACGTTGGCCGGCTCGCCGGCCTCGATCGGGCGTCCGTGGCCGGCCAGACGGCCGATGCGCGCGGGGGTCGCCGACATGCGCTCGGCCACGCCGGCCCAGTCGAGCAGGCCGGTGTCGACCATCGTGGCCTGCACGACGCTCAGGGCGGTCTCGAGCCCGATCATGCCGAAGGCCGCGGCCTGCCACTCGCAGTCCTTGTCCTCGCGCGGGTGGGGTGCGTGGTCGGTGGCGACGACGTCGATGGTGCCGTCGGCGAGTCCGGCGCGCAGCGCCTCGACGTCGCGCTGCGTACGCAGGGGCGGGTTGACCTTGTAGATCGGGTCGTAGGTCTCGGCGAGCTCGTCGGTGAGCAGCAGGTGGTGGGGGCAGGCCTCGGCGGTGACGTCCCAACCCTGCTCCTTGGCCCACCGGATGATCTGCACCGACCCGGCGGTGGAGACGTGGCAGACGTGCAGGCGCGACCCGACGTGGGCGGCGAGCAGGCAGTCACGCGCGATGATCGCCTCCTCGGCGACGGCCGGCCAGCCGCGCAGGCCGAGCCTGCCGGACACGACGCCCTCGTTCATCTGGGCGTCCTCGGTCAGCCGCGGCTCCTGGGCGTGCTGGGCGACGACGCCGTCGAAGGCCTTGACGTACTCCAGCGCCCGACGCATCAGCACGGGGTCGTGGACGCACTTGCCGTCGTCGGAGAAGACGCGTACGCGCGCCGCGGAGTCGGCCATCGCGCCGAGCTCGGCGAGTCGCTCTCCCCCGAGACCGACGGTGACCGCCCCTACCGGCTGCACGTCGACCAGCCCGGCCTCGCGGCCCAGGCGGTGCACCTGCTCCACGACGCCGGCGGTGTCCGCGACGGGCTCGGTGTTGGCCATGGCGTGCACGGCGGTGAAGCCGCCCATCGCGGCCGCGGCCGATCCGGTGGCGACGGTCTCGGCGTCCTCGCGGCCCGGCTCGCGCAGGTGGGTGTGCAGGTCGACGAGGCCCGGCAGGGCGATGAGACCCGAGGCGTCGATCTCGACCACCTCGTCGTGGACGCCCTCCTCAGGTCGCACGTTCCGTCCCCAGATCCGGCCGTCCGCCAGCACCAGGTCGGTCGGTTCGCCGCCGAGGGGGCGTACGCCGCGGATCCAGTAGGCGGTGCCCCTGCTCGTGCCGTTCACGCTGCTCATTCGGGGCCTCCTACGGCGGACTCGCTGCCACCGAGCAGCAGGTACAGGACGGACATGCGCACGGCCACCCCGTTGGTGACCTGCTCGACGATGACCGAGCGGGGAGCGTCGGCGACCTCGGCGGTGATCTCCATGCCGCGCACCATCGGGCCGGGGTGCATCACGATCGCGTGGTCCGGGAGCATCGCCATGCGACGGGCGTCGAGCCCGTATCGGCGGCTGTACTCCCTCACGGTCGGGAAGAACGCGGCATTCATGCGCTCGCGCTGGACCCGCAGCATCATCACCGCGTCGGCGTCCGGCAGCACGGCGTCGAGGTCGTAGGACACGTCGACGCCCCACGTCTCCACGCCGTAGGGAAGCAGCGTCGGCGGTGCGACGAAGGTGACGTGCGCGCCGAGGGTCTGCAGCAGCAGGGCGTTGGAGCGGGCGACGCGGGAGTGCAGCACGTCACCGCAGAGCACCACGCGCTTGCCGACCATCGCGTCGTCGTCGCCTGGGTCGGCCGCGAGGTGCCGCCACATCGTGAAGGCGTCGAGCAGGCCCTGGGTCGGGTGCTCGTGGGTGCCGTCTCCGGCGTTGACCACCGAGCCCCGGATCCAGCCGGCGTGGGCGAGCAGGTGCGGGGCACCCGATCCCGGGTGGCGTACGACGACCGCGTCGGCCCCCATCGCCTCGAGCGTCATCGCGGTGTCCTTCAGCGACTCCCCCTTGCTGAGGCTGGAGCCCTTGGCGGAGAAGTTGATGACGTCGGCGCTCAGTCGCTTGGCGGCCGCCTCGAAGGAGGTGCGGGTGCGGGTGGAGTCCTCGAAGAAGAGGTTGACCACGGTGCGGCCGCGCAGCGCCGGCAGCTTCTTGATGGGCCGATCGGCGAGGCTGCGCAGCTCCTCGGCGGTGCGCAGCACACGCATGGCGTCGGCCCGGGTGAGGTCGGCGGCACTCAGCAGGTGCGACCTCACGACGTCGCCCCTGTCGCCGACCCGATCGCCACCGAGTCGGTGTCGACGTCGTCGGCGTGCGCGAGACGTACGGCGACCTTCTCACTGGTCGAGGTCGGCAGGTTCTTGCCCACGTAGTCCGCCCGGATCGGCAGCTCCCGGTGACCCCGGTCGACCAGCACCGCGAGCTGCACCGCCTGCGGCCTGCCGATGTCGTTGAGGGCGTCGAGCGCGCTGCGGATCGTTCGCCCGCTCATCAGGACGTCGTCGACCAGCACGACCACCTTGCCCTCGACGCCGTCTCCGGGGATGTCGGTCGGCATCAGCGCGCGCGCCGGCTTCAGGCGCAGGTCGTCGCGGTACATCGTCACGTCCAGGGAGCCGACGGGCACCTCGGTGCCCTCGACCTCGCCGATGCGGTCGGCGATGCGCCGCGCGAGGTGCACCCCGCGGGTCGGGATGCCGAGGAGCACGAGCTGCGCGGCGCCGCGGTTGCGCTCGAGGATCTCGTGCGCCACGCGGGTCAGGGCGCGGGCGATGTCGCGCTCGTCGAGGACGGTGCGGCCGGACGGCCGGGCTGCTTCGCTCAACGCTGCGAGACCTCCTTCTCCGCCTCACGGGACGGCTCGTTAAAGGATGTCGTGGTGCTCTGGTGGTGCTCTGGTGCTGCTGCGTGCTGGACAGGGACGCTATCAGCGGCCGCCGCTGCGACACACCGGCGTGGTGTGTCCCCTGCACCACACGCCCGGTGTGTCGCCGACACCGGCGGGTGCGAGAGTGCTCCGGTGAGCAGACGCGCGGCGACAGCATCGGTGCTCGCCCTGCTGATGGCGACCGGGTGGGCGGCCAACCACGTCTCGGCGCTGTTCCCGCTCTACGTCGAGACCCGGGGGCTCTCGACGATGGCGATCGACTCCGCCTTCGGTGTGTACGCGCTCGGTCTCCTGCCCGGGCTGCTCGCGGGCGGCAGCGTCTCGGACCGGATCGGCCGACCGCGCATCGTCCTGCCAGGAGCCTGTCTGGCCGTCCTCGGAACGGTCGTGCTCGCCCTCGACGCCGGCGCGCTCAGCCTCGTGGCGGGACGCTTCGTGGTGGGGCTGGGTGCGGGCCTGACCTTCGCGGCCGGCACGGCCTGGGCGACCGATCTCGCCGCACGCACCGGCGCCGTGCTGGCCGGCGTCTTCCTCTCCGCGGGCTTCGCGGTCGGCCCCCTCGTCTCCGGGGCGCTCGGCCGGTGGGCTCCCGGTCCGCTCCTCGTGCCCTTCGTGCTCTCCGTCGTGCTGTCCGTTGCGGCGATCCTCGCGGCGACGCGTTGGGCGATCCCGTCGAGCGAGCGACCCGACCGGACGGGCGCCCCGCCGCTTACGGGTCCGCACCAGTCCGTGGGGCTCGCCGCCTCCTGGGCGCTGCCCGTCGGAGCCCTGGTCTTCGCCTCGGTCTCGGTGCCGCTCATCACCGTGCCCACCCGGTTGGAGGGAGACGTCGGCGGGCCGCTCCTGGTCGGGGTCGGGTCGATCCTGTCGCTCGGCTTCGGGTCGGCGATCCAGCAGGTCGCCCGCGTCCGGGGATGGGGACCGCGGACGGGCGTCGTCGGCGCCGCCGCGAGCCTCCTGGGCTTCCTGCTGCTCGCGGCCGCCGGGGAGGGCGTGGGCCTGCCGATCTTCGTGCTCACCTGCCTGCTGCTCGGGACCGCGTACGGTCTCTGCCTGCGTGAGGGCCTCCTCGACGTGCAGGCCCTGTGCCCACCCGGACGGCGCGGTGCCCTGACCGGCGTCTTCTACGTGACGACCTACCTCGGGTTCGCGCTGCCGTTGCTGCTCACGGTCCTCGAGCCGGCCCTGGGCGTACGCGTGCCCCTGCTGGTCGTCGCGGCCGCTGCGGCCACGGTCGGACTCAGTCGGGCGTCGCGCCTGAGCCGGGGCCACCCGGCCCGGTAGCCGCGGTGCTCACCCGGGCCGTGATCTCCTCGTGCAGCGAGATGGGGCCGACGGCGCAGGCGGCCACCGGGATGTTCACCGGCGCACCGATCGCGCGCTCGTTCCACCGCACGACGGCGCGGGACCACCACGGTCGACGCCGCAGCACGGCGTCGCGGTCTGCGACCTGCAGCTGCACGATGTCGCTGCCGGGCAGCCGACGGACGCCGACCCCGGTGACCTCGTCCCACGGCAGCTCGCCGACGCCGGCGACGGAGGCGTGGTCGTGCAGGGCCTCGCTCGTCAGGACGAGCGCCGGCTCGCCCCGTCGGGCGGCGCTACTGAGGCGTCCCACCGCGGCGCCGGTGCCGGTCAGCGCCAGGACGGCCGCCACCTGTCCGGGCCGGCCGCCGACGCGGCCCCACAGCAGGTGACCGGCGGCGGCTGCCCCGACGCCCCCGAGGAGCCCGGCGAGCGCCCGTTCGCGCAGGGGTGACCGCGCCACCACCAGCGGACCGTCGTCGCCCATGCTGCTCCCCCTCCGTACGCCTGCTGCGACCACCTGCGACCACCTGCGACAACCTGCGATCAGGCGCTGTCAGGCGCGCAGGTCCTTGACCGCGTTCTCCACGGCGCGGTGCAGGGCGGGGAAGGCGTACATCATGCTCAGCAGCCTCTCCACCGGCACCTCCGCGTGCACCGCGACGGTCAGCATCGCCACGATCTCACCCGCGGCGGGGCCGACGACGGTGCCGCCGACGAGCACACCGCGGTCGGCGTCCTCGACCAGCTTCACCAGGCCACTGGCCCCCGCGATCCAGCCGCGGGTGGAGGCACCGAGGTCGTAGGAGCCGACGTTGACGGTCAGCCCGGCGTCGCGCGCGGCCTGCTCGGTCATGCCGACGCCTGCGACCTCGGGGTCGGTGTAGGTCACGTGCGGCACGGCGCGGTAGTCGCCGGTGGGCCCGTCCTCGCCCTGCAGGTCGGGCACGACGATGGCGGACTGGTACATCGACACGTGCGTGTACGCGCCCTTGCCCGTGACGTCGCCCACCGCCCACAGGCCCTCGGCGCCGACCACGCGGCACCGCTCGTCGACGTCCAGCCGGTGCGCCTCGGGGTCGACGCCGACGGTCTCCAGGCCGAGTCCCTGCAGCTGGGTGATGCGGCCGGCGGCCACGAGCAGCTTGTCAGCGGTGAGCTCCTGGGTCTGGCCCCCGGAGGTCGTCGTGACGGTGAAGGAGCCGTCGGCGTGGTCGACGCGCTCGATCTGCACGCCGTCGAGCACCTGGACGCCCTGCTCGGCGAGCACGCCGGCGAGCGCCTGCGACGCCTCGGGCTCGTCGGGTCCGAGGATGCGGTCGCCGCCCTCGAGCAGCGTGACGCGACAGCCGAAGCCGGCGAACGCCTGGGCCATCTCGACCCCGATCGGGCCCCCGCCGACCACGATCAGGCTCGCGGGCACCTCGGTGACCTTGACGACCTCCTGATTGGTCCAGAAGGGCGTGTCGGCCAGGCCCGGGATCGACGGCGTCGCCGGCTGCGTGCCGACGTTGAGCACGACACCGACCCGCGCGGCGTACGTGGTGCCGTCGACCTCGACCTGCTTCGGTCCGGTGAGCCGGGCCTCGCCGCGCACGAAGGTGATGCCGGCGCCGGTCAGCCGCTCGACCGCGGAGGCGTCGTCCCAGTCCGTGGTGGCCTCGTCGCGGATGCGGGTGGCCACCGGCGTGAAGTCGGGGTGCACGTCGGCACTGCCGGCGACCCCCTGGATGCTGCCGGCCGTCTGCAGCCGGTGCGCCGCCTCGAGCATCATCTTGCTGGGGATGCAGCCGTAGTAGGGACACTCGCCCCCGACCAGGCGCCGGTCGATGCCGACCACCTCGAGGCCGGCCTCGGCCGCCCCGCTCGCCACTGCCTCACCGCCGGGCCCCAGGCCCACGACGACGACGTCCACCTCGTGTGTCTCGCTCATGGGTCGTTCCTGCCCCGTGAGGGTGTCTCGATCACCCGATGGCGCCTCCGGATCGATGCGTGTCGCGACACGCGCGGCGCGTCGCGCGATCGATGCCGCGACCGGCGGCCGGCACGTTGTATCGTCGAACACGCGTTCGACGGCGTGCGCCTCCTCCCCAGGACATGCTTCCGGCCACCCCCTCCCCGGCCGGGCCGCACCCGCGAGCGCGACTCCCTCCCAGGAGTGCACAGACCGAGGCCGCCCGGCACCCCCCTCCCCGCCGGGCGGCCTCGGCGCGTCAGGGCACTCCCGGCTCAGTCGGGACGGACGACCGTGGTCACCAGCGAGGTCACGCTGGGCGCCTCCGGGGTCGACCCGAAGCCGAAGCCGGGCTCCGGGGAGACCGGCGCCAGCTCGCCCACGGAGTCGCCCTGCCAGGTGCCGACCAGCGACAGGACGCCGCGGAGGTCGTAGGCACCATAGGTCTCGGTGCGGCCGTTGCCGGCACTCCCTCGGGTGCGTACGCCCTGCAGCACCCGACGCGCGATCGGGTCGGTGAGCCGCGCCCACGCCGGCGAGGTCGCGAGCGCCCGCGGCACGCCCTGCAGCAGCCAGCCGAGCGGTGCGCGGGCGCCGGTGCGTACGCGCAGCTCCAGCCCGGGCGCCTGGACCACCCAGGCGTCCTCGCCCTGGACCGTCACCGGTCCGGTGCGGACCTCGTCGAAGGAGTAGGTCTGCGACACGTAGTCGGCCACCCGGTCGTCCGGCGCCAGCAGGATCCGTCGCCCGGACGGCTCGGCGACCATCACGTCGGCGAACGGGCCCCACGGGGAGTCGTCCCAGCGACCGACCACGAGGCGTACGCCGCGGCTCGTGCCCGCGCCGAGGATCCGCCCGGTGAAGCGGTCGACGATCACGGTGGGGCCGGCTCAGACCGCGAGGATGGCCGACTTGTCGCGCGAGATCGCGCTGAGCACCCCGTTGAGGAAGGCCGGGGACTCGTCGGTCGACAGCTCGGTCGCGGCGTCGACCGCCTCGGAGATCGCGACCCCGTCGGGCACGTCGTCGACGTAGAGCACCTCGTACGCACCGAGCCGCAGCAGGTTGCGGTCGACGGCGGGCATGCGGGAGAGCTGCCACGCCTGGCTGTAGTCGGCGAGCACGGCGTCGATGCGCGCCGCGTGCTCGGTGACCCCGCGCACCAGGGTGGTCGTGTAGGCGTTGTTGACGACGTAGCCGTCGACGATGCGCTGGTCGAGCAGCTGACCGGGCGTAATCGCCTTGGCCTCGCCCTCGTAGAGCATCTCGAACGCGCGTCGTCGCGCCTTGGAACGTGCCGGCACCCGTGCGTCCCGCTCAGCTCTTGACGCGGCCGAGGTAGGAGGAGTCGCGGGTGTCCACCTTGATGCGCTCGCCCTGGGTGATGAAGAGCGGCACGTTGATCGTGTGGCCGGTCTCCAGCGTGGCCGGCTTGGTTCCGCCGGTGGAACGATCACCCTGCAGACCCGGCTCGGTGAAGGTCACCTCGAGCTCGACCGAGGCCGGCAGCTCGATGTAGAGCACGCGACCGTCGTTGGTGGCGACGATGGCCTCACCGTTCTCCAGCAGGAAGTTCGACGCCTCCCCCACCAGGTCGGGGTCGACCTCGATCTGGTCGAAGGTGCCGGTGTCCATGAACACGTAGCTGGTGCCGTCGTTGTAGAGGTACTGCATCGTGCGCTTGTCGACGTTGGCGATGTCGACCTTGACGTCGGCGTTGAAGGTCTTGTCGACGATCTTGCCCGACTCGACGTTCTTCAGCTTGGTGCGCACGACGGCTCCGCCCTTGCCGGGCTTGTGGTGCTGGAACCACTGCACGGCCCAGAGCTGGCCGTCCAGGTTGAGCACCATGCCGTTCTTCAGGTCGTTGGTCGTGGCCATGCGCAGTCGTACCTCAGAGGTGTCGGGGGCGTTCTGGGCGTCGGCCCCGGCGCCGGCAGAGCCGACGGGACCGGGCCGCGGAGCGGGGCGCCGGGAGAGGCGCGACGGTGCAGTCTATCCGCGTCCTGGCGAGGGCCGTCAGGGCGTACGCAGCCCGGCAAGCGGGGTGTCGTCGAGGCGGGGCACCACCCAGCACTCCCAGCCGTTGTAGGAGCCCGAGCCGAGCCGGTTGCACGCCGCCGACGGACCGGCGAAGACCCGCCCGTCGGCCAGGCGCAGCTCCCCGCGAGCCGTCACGGTGGCCGCGTGCTGCTGCGCAAGCTGCGGGCGGCGCCACACCACCGGCTCGTCGACCTGCAGGGTTCCGGCCTCGAGAAGGTCGAGCAGCGTCGGGCGACCTGGCTGGGTCGCGGTGCCGCCGGCGGCCCCGACGTCGAGGATCCGGTCCCCGCCGGGCGTCTCGTGGAGGCGTACGGGCACCACGGTGAGGGGGAACCCATGGGTCTCCAGGAGCTCGACGGCGGCTCCGGCGCGGGAGTCGGTCGCGAAGGCCACGAGCAGCAGCCGTGCCGGGGCGACCACCGGGAGCGGGGCCGGGGTGGCGGTGAACGCCTGCCAGTCCTCGCCGAACCTGGCGGCGCCCTGGGGGTACAGGTCGCCGACCGCCGTCGCGTCGGTGCGTTGCGCCCAGCCGAGGAGATCCAGGCAGGCCGCGAGCCGGCCGGCGTCGACCAGCCGGGTCACCTCGACCAGCACCACGTGGCCCTCCGCGTCGAGCGCCACGATGTCGGGGGCGCCGCCGCCGGGCAGCTCGGGGCGCCGCGCGAGGGGGAACAGCGGCTCGCCGGCGAAGGTCTCGAGGTCCTCCCAGAAGAGCTCGGCGACCTGCCGTTCGTGGGTCTCCGCGACCGTGTGCAGCCGCTGGAGGCGACGGGGCGCGCCGCCGCTGAGCTCGAAGAGAGGCACGGGGCGCAGCGTACCTCAGGTGGTCTGGTCCACCTGCGGGTCCGAGCGGTCGAGCCGGTCGGCGAGCCAGGCCAGGGCCTGGCGGTAGCCGTCGATGCCCTGGCCGGAGATGGTGGCCGCGGCGTGCGGCTCGACGTGCGAGGTGTGCCGGAACTCCTCGGGGCGCTGCTTGGGCTCGGAGATGTGCACCTCCACCATCGGCGCCTCGAGCATCGCGCACGCGTCGTGCAGCGCGAGGGAGTAGTGCGTCCACGCCGCGGCGTTGAGCACCACCGGCGTCCGGTCGTCGGCCGCGGCCCCGAGCCAGTCGAGCATCTCGCCCTCGTGGTTGGTCTGGCGCACCTCCACGCTCATCCCGAGCTCGGCGCCCCAGTCGCGGCACAGCCGGGCGAGCTCGTCGTGGGTGGTGGAGCCGTAGATCTCCGGCTGCCGTCGGCCCAGCCGGCCGAGGTTGGGTCCGTTGAGCACCAGCACGCGCATGGGCGTGAATCTACGACGTGGTCGGGACAGCATCGTCGGAGCGGGGCGTGACGATGACGTCGACCGCCACCAGCTCCACCGGGGAGGTGCAGCGGTAGGCGTGCGGGCGGTCGGCCCGCCAGGCGTGGTGCGTGCCCGGGGAGAGCGCGGTGTCGTCCTCGCCCTCCACGCGCAGCATCCCGGAGCCCGCCAGCACGACCAGCTGCTCGCGGGCCCCGCCCGCGTGCGCGGGCGACCGGCGTTCGGCGCCGGGGCGTACGCGGATCAGGTAGACCTCGGTGACGGCGTCGACCCCGTCGACGACGTGGAGCCGGTGCGCGTCCAGCGCGTCGTCGCCCACGTCCACCGCGGACACCAGGGCCGCCAGCGGCAGCCCGAGCGGGCCGGCGAGGGCGTAGAGCGTGTCCAGGGTGGGGTTGCGGCGTCCCGCCTCGAGCTCGGAGAGCGACCCCTTGCCGATGCCGGCGGCCGCCGCGAGCGCGGAGAGCGTGAGGCCGCGGGCCTCGCGCTCGGCGCGTACGCGTGCCCCGGTGCTGCGACCTGCGTGCCCCTCGCGCACGGGCGACCCTCCCTGACCTATCGTTCTGTTTACAGAACGTCTCGCGTCAGGACCAGACTGCCATGCACCGTCCCGCCGGACCAGCCGTCACCGCCGGCGTGGTCGCGTCCGTCGTCGGCTTCAGCAGCTCGTTCGTCGTCGTGCTCGCCGGGCTGCGCAACGTCGGCGCCACGGCTGAGCAGGCGACCTCGGGACTCGTCGCCCTGTGTCTCGCGCAGGCGGCGGGCATGGTGTGGCTGGCCCTCCGCCACCGCCAGCCGCTGGCGCTGGCCTGGTCGACCCCGGGCGCGGCGCTGCTGCTGTCCGGCAACGCCGCCGAGGGCGGCTGGCCCGCGGCGGTCGGGGCCTTCGTCGTCACCGGCGTACTCGTGGTCGGCACCGGTCTCGTGCCCGTGCTCGGCGACCTCGTCGGCCGCATCCCCGTAGCCCTGGCGCAGGCCATGCTCGCCGGGGTGCTGCTGCCGATCTGCGTCGAGCCGGCCCTGGCGCTCGCCGACCAACCGGCCCTGGTGGCGCCGGTCGTGCTGACCTGGCTGGTGCTGTGGCGTCCCGCCCCCCGCTGGGCCGTGCCCGCCTCGCTCGCCGTGGCGCTGGCAGTCATCGCCCTGACCGCGGACACGACGGTCGATCTGCTGCCGAGCCTGACGTGGACGACGCCGCAGTGGTCGTGGCAGGCGGTGGTGGGACTCGCGCTGCCGCTGTACGTCGTGACGATGGCCAGCCAGAACGTGCCCGGCGTCGCGGTCATGCGGGGCCTGGGGTACCGGGTGCCCTGGCGGGAGTCCCTGACCGTCACCGGGCTCGGGACGGTGGCGGCGGCACCCCTGGGAGGGCACGTCGTGAACCTCGCCGCCATCACCGCGGCCTTGATCGCCGGCCCAGAGGCCGGCCCGGACCGCGAGCGGCGCTGGCCGGCGTCGCTCGGGTCGGCCGGGGCGTACGTCGTGCTCGCCGCCGGCGCCGGCGTCGTCACCGCCCTGGTGACCGCAGCACCTCCCGGCGTCGTGGAGTCCGCCGCCGGCCTCGCGCTGCTCGGCACGCTCGCGGCCTCGCTGCGTGGGGCCCTGGACGCCGAGGGCGACCGTGCGCCCGCGACGATCTGCCTGGTCGTGGCCGCCTCGGGGGTGACGTTCCTCGGCATCGGCGCGGCCTTCTGGGCACTGGTGGCCGGTCTGGTCGCCCGCCCGCTGCTGCGGGTTCAGCCGGTGCCCGAGAGGCCCGGGAAGCCCGAGAGGCCCGAGAGCGCCTCGTAGGCGCCGCGCAGGTCGTCCTCGCCCGGTCCCGTCAGCACCACCGGACGACCGATCCCCTCGAGCACCACGAACCGCAGCGTCGCGCCCCGCGCCTTCTTGTCGACCCGCATCCCGGCGAGGAGGGTCTCGTAGTCGTGGTCGGCGTACGTCGTGGGCAGCCCCACCGCCTCCAGCACCGTCCGGTGCCGCGCGACCGTCTCCTCGTCGAGGCGTCCGGCGCGTCGAGCGAGCTCGGCGACGAACACCATCCCGATCGCCACGGCCTCGCCGTGACGCACGGCGTACCCGCTGGCCCGCTCGATGGCGTGGGCCAGTGTGTGGCCGTAGTTCAACGCCTCGCGCCCCGGGTGGCCGTCCGCTCCCCCGGTCTCGCGCAGGTCGCCCGCGACCACGTCGGCCTTGACCTGCACGGCGCGGCGTACGAGCTCGGCCACCACCGGGCTCAGCGGGTCCATCGCCGCCCCGGCGCCGCCCTCGACGAGCTCGAGGATGCGCGGGTCGGCGATGAAGCCGCACTTGAGGACCTCGGCCATGCCGGCGACCAGCTCGGCGCGCGGCAGCGTCACGAGCGCGTCGAGGTCGCAGACGACGCCCGCGGGCTCGTGGAAGGCGCCCACGAGGTTCTTGCCCGCACCGGTGTTCATGCCGGTCTTGCCGCCGACGGCCGCGTCGACCATCGCCAGCAGCGTGGTCGGCACGTGCACCACCGGCACCCCGCGCAGCCAGGTCGCGGCGATGAAGCCGCCCATGTCGGTCACGGCGCCGCCGCCGACGGTGACGACGGCGTCGGAGCGGGTGAACCCGGCCTCGCCCAACGCCTCCCAGGCGCGGGCGGCGACGTCGGCGGTCTTGCCGGCCTCACCGTCGGGCACGGTCACGTCGAGCACCTGCAGACCGCGGTCGGCGAGGGCTGAGCGGACGCGCGAGACGTACGCCCCCACGGCGCTGTTGTCGGGGCTGACCACGGCGACCCGGGTCACCCGGTGACCGAGCACCTCACCGCCCAGCAGGTCCCCGAGCACGTCGGCGATGCGGTCGCCGAGGTGGCCGATGACCACGTCGTAGGGCGCGGGACCTGCCACGCGCACCCGCACCGGGGCGTCGGCCGAGGTGTGCGCCACGGCGGCCGAGGGCTCCATGCTCATGGGGTCGCCGCCCGCGACGTCGACGGGATCGCTCATCGGTGGGCCCAGAGCTCCTTCTCGATGCGGTCGACGACCTCGGCGGCAGCGAGTCCGTCGGTGTCGATCGTCGCCGTCGCGACGGCGGCGTAGATCGGGGCGCGCTCGTCGAGCAGCTTCTTCACCGTGCCGCGCACGTTGCCGAGCAGCAGCGGTCGGGAGGTGCCGAGCCCGACGCGCTTGACGGCCTCGGACAGGCCCACCGAGAGGAACACGACCGTGTGCTCGCGCAGCTGCTCCTGGGTGCGCTCGTCGAGCACGGCGCCGCCGCCCAGCGCGAGCACGCCCGGGTGCGTCTTGAGCCCGGCGACGACCGCGAGCCGCTCCTTGTCACGGAAGTACGGCTCGCCGTCGTCGACGAAGATCTCCGAGATCGGCCGACCCTCGAGCCTCTCGACGTCGGCGTCGGTGTCGCGGAAGTCGACCCCCCACCGCTGTGCCAGCAGGCGGCCCACGGTGCTCTTACCCGCCCCCATGGGGCCGACCAGCACCACGCGCGGCTGCACGGGAGGCGGCTCCGACGGCACCGGGTGGGCGGTCGGCTGCTCGGTCGTCATCACCGGTACCGCAGCGAGGACAGGTAGGTCTCCACGTTGCGCCGCGTCTCGCCCACCGAGTCCCCGCCGAACTTCTCCAGGACGGCGTCGGCTACCACCAGGGCCACCATCGCCTCGGCGACGATGCCGGCGGCGGGGACGGCGCAGACGTCGGAGCGCTGGTGGTGCGCCTTGGTGGCCTCGCCGGTCGCGACGTCGATCGTGCTGAGTGCGCGGGGCACGGTCGCGATGGGCTTCATGGCGGCGCGTACGCGGAGCGGCTCGCCGGTGCTCATGCCCCCCTCGGTGCCTCCGGCGCGGCCGGTGGCGCGGCGGATGCCCTCGCCGGAGTCCACGATCTCGTCGTGCGCCTGGGACCCCGGGGTCGCGGCGAGGGCGAACCCGTCGCCGACCTCGACGCCCTTGATGGCCTGGATGCCCATCAGGGCGCCGGCGAGCCGGGAGTCCAGGCGGCGGTCCCAGTGCACGTGGGACCCGAGGCCCGGCGGGAGGCCGTGCACCACGACCTCGACGACGCCGCCGAGCGTGTCGCCGTCCTTGTGCGCCTGGTCGATCGCCGCGACCATCGCGTCGGTGCCCTCGGGGCTCAGGCAGCGCACGGGGTTCTCGTCGAGCGCGGGCACGTCGGCAGCCACCGGGACCGAGCCGGGGGGTGCCTCGGCGGACCCGATGCGGACGACGTGGGACACCACGTCGGCGTCGCAGACCTGCGTCAGGAACGCCGTGGCCACCGCGCCGAGCGCGACCCGGGCGGCGGTCTCACGGGCCGAGGCACGCTCGAGGATCGGCCGTGCCTCGTCGAAGTCGTACTTCTGCATGCCGACCAGGTCGGCGTGACCCGGCCGGGGCCGGGTGAGCTTGGCGTTGCGGGCCAGGGAGTCGAGCTCGGCCTGGTCGACCGGGTCGGCGGCCATGACCTTCTCCCACTTGGGCCACTCGGTGTTGCCGACCTCGATGGCCACCGGGCCACCCTGGGTGCGGCCGTGGCGTACGCCGCCGATCATCGTGACCTCGTCGGCCTCGAACTTCATGCGGGCGCCGCGGCCGTAGCCGAGCCGGCGGCGGGCCAGCGCGTCGACGACGTCGGCGCTCGTGATCTCGACGTGGGCCGGCAGGCCCTCGAGGATCGCGACGAGCGAGGGTCCATGGGATTCACCCGCGGTCAGCCAGCGCAACATGTGGCCGATCTTCCCACGGGGCCCCCGGCCGGGGCGGGGCGGTGCGGGCCGGTGCTGGGCGGGAGATGGCCGCGCGGACGCAGGCGTACGGCTCAGCCCGCGCTGGGCCCCCCGAGCAGCGCGCGCAGCAGGGGCTCGCCCACCACGAGCCCGACCAGGGCCCCGAGCAGCATGTACGGCCCGAAGGGATAGCCGCGGACCCGTGGCAGCCCGCGGACCCGGCGCCACACGACAGGCACCAGCCCGCCGACGGCGCCGAGCAGGAACGCGGCCTCCAGGCCGACGAGCAGCGGGGCCAGGCCCGCGTACCCCAGCACCATGCCGAGGAGGCCGGCGAGCCGCACGTCGCCGTAGCCCATGCCCGCGGGGTAGACGAGGTTCAGCACCAAGTAGAGCCCGCCGAGCACCAGCCAGCCGAGGGCAGCGCCGCGGAGCACGGTCCAGGAGCCGTCGACGACCGCGCCCAGCAGGAGCAGGGCGACCAGGGCGGGGTACGCGGGCTTGATGAGCGCGGAGGGCAGCAGCCGGGTGCGTGCGTCGATGTAGGCGAGTGCCACGCCGAGCGGCACCATCATCAGCAGCGCCGGCAGCAGCCCCGGGCGCCCGAGCTCCTCGACGGCGAAGCCGCAGGCCGCTCCGGCCGCGGCGCCGGCGAGCACGCACCAGGCCCGCAGCCCGCGGGCGCGGGCGAGCACGGCGTACGGGATCTTCGGCGTCGGCGGCGCGAGCGGGTCGCCGACGCCCTCGCGCTCCTCGACCTCGGGCTCCGGAGCGGGCTCGGGCAGGCGCGCCACCACCGTAGGCACCATCGCGCTCAGCCCCGCTGCGACGAGAGCCGCGACGAGCACGAGCAGGACGTCGGAGGACACCCGGGCGAGGTTAGTGGTCCACCCGTGCGGCCAGGGCCCGCTCCCCCGCCTGTCTCATCGCTGCCACGGGTGCGGTAGGGACGCCCGTCATCAGCTCGAGCTGGCGGGCGGCCTGGTGCACCAGGAGGTCGAGGCCGCTCACCAGCGTCTGCCCGGCCTCGGTGGCCGCCGAGGCCAGCGGGGTGGGCCACGGGTCGTAGAGCACCTCGAACACGACGGCGGCCGGCGCGCAGCGGCGTACGAGCGCGGGCGTCTGGGCGGCGGCGGGGATCGTGGAGACGACGACGTCGACCGCGAGGGGCTGCTCGTCGGTGAGCAGCGCGGTCGTGAGCCGTGGCGCCGCCTCGTGGCGGGCCACGGCGTCGAGCGTCTTTCGAGCCCGTGCGGGGTCGCGGACGAGCACGACCGCCTCGTCGCAGCCCAGGTCGGCGAGGGCGAGCAGCGTCGAGGTCGCGGTCGCGCCGCCGCCGAGCACCGCAGCGGTGCGTACGGGACCCTCGTGCCGCTCGCGGATGGCCGCGACGGCGCCGGGCACGTCGGTGTTGTCGCCGCTCAACCGACCATCAGGTGCGACCAGGACGGTGTTCGCGGCGCCCGCCAGGGCTGCCGTCGGTGCGACCTCGTCGAGGAGCGGCATGACGGTGCGCTTGAGCGGCATGGTGAGGGACAGACCCCGCCACTCCGTGCCCTGGCCGTGCAGCCCGGTCAGGAAGCCGGCGAGAGCCCGCTCGTCGACACGGTGGGCGCCGTAGGCCCAGTCGGTCAGGCCGAGCTCGTCGTACGCGGCGGCGTGCAGCACCGGGGAGAGGGAGTGCTCGATCGGGTCGCCGAGCACGGCGCAACGGGGCATCCGGGGCCGTGGTCAGCAGGCGTCGGACTGCGTCGCGCAGTACTCGTCGAGCTCGCGACGGAAACCGAGGAACGTGTCGTAGTCCTCGGCGAACTTCGTCTCGCCGGTGCGCAGGTTCACCGTCACGTAGTAGAACCACGGACCGTCCGCCGGGTTGGCCGCCGCCTCGATCGCGGCGTCACCGGGCGACTCGATGGGCGAGGGCGGCAGTCCGGGGTTCTGGTAGGTGTTGTACTCGGACTCCTGCTGCAGGTCCTCGAAGGTGGCGCGGGCCCCGATGTCGGAGTTGATGTAGTTCAGGGTCGAGTCGATCTGCAGCAGTCCGTCGGTCTCGTCACCCTCGAGCCGGTTGTAGATGACACGGGCGACCTTGGGTCGGTCCTGGTCGCGGCTGGCCTCGGCCTCCACGAGGCTCGCGATGATCATCAGCTCGTCGGCGGTGTAGCCGAGCTCCTCGGCCCGCGCATCGAGGTTCGCCTCGTCCGCGGCCTGGCGCCACCGGTCGACCATCGTGGTCAGCATCGACTCCGGTGTCGCATTCGGCGGGAAGGCGTACGTGGCGGGGAAGAGGTAGCCCTCGGGGTTGCCGTCGGCGTACTCGGGCAGACCGATGTCGCCGCGGAGCGCCCGGCGGAAGGCACGCTGACCGAAGTCGGTGCCCCGGGCGAGCTGCGCGACGGTGTCGTCGACCGTGAGTCCCTCGGGGATGGTCACCGAGGTCTGCAGGATGTTGTCGGGGTCGACCAGCACCTCGAGCGCGCCCTGGGCCGACATCTGCTGGCGCAGCTCGTAGAAGCCGGCCTGGATCCCGCTGGAGCGCTCATCGGCGCGGGCGGCCTCGATGAAGGCTTCCGCGCTCTGCACGACGTCCTGCTGCTCCAGTGCCGTGGCGATCTCGTTCTCGGGCGTGTCACCGGGCTGCACCTCGTACACGACCTCACCGGTGCCGGGTCCCGGGTAGTCGGCGACCGGCTCGGTGTCGAAGCGGCCGTCGAGCGCCTCGAGCCCACGCTGCACGCCGAAGTAGCCGGCGCCGACGATCACCGCCAGCACCACCAGGGCGACCACGCAGCCCAGGCCACGGCGGCGACGTGGTCCGTCGTCGGAGAAGTCGAGCTGGCTCACGTCGGGCTCCTGGGTGGCTGGTCCGCCGGGGGTCTGGCGTGCTGGTCGGTCGGGTCGGTCCGAGAGGTGGGTCCGGCTAGGGGTTCGAGGGTACGTCCACGACCTGGCCGGGTGCCCTGCCGCTGCCCCGCTCGGTGTCGAGTGCGTGCTGCAGGATCACCTGGGCGGCGACCTGGTCGACCACCGCACGGCGCTTCTTTCCCTTGCGTCCCTGCTCGCGCAGCACCGACTCCGCGGAGACGGTGGACAGACGCTCGTCGCAGAGTCTCACGGGCACGGGCGAGATTCTGGCAGCGACGTCGACGGCGAAGGTCCGTGCCTTGGCCGCCGCGGGGCCCTCCGAGCCCGACAGCGACCGCGGCAGGCCGACCACCACCTCGACCGCCTCGTGCTCGACGACGAGGTCGGCGACCTCGGTGAGCACGTCGACCGGCTTGCGGCCGGTGACCGCCACCGTGCCGACGGGGGTCGCGATCATGCCCGAAGGATCGCAGCGGGCGACCCCGATGCGCGCGTCACCGGGATCGAGCCCGAGGCGTACGCCACGTCTCACGGCCGCAGCCTCTCAGCGGCCCTGCACCGAGGCCGCGACCTCGCGGCGCACCGCCTCGAGGGCGGCCTCGACCTGCGTGGCGTCACCGCCGCCGCCCTGCGCGACGTCCGGCTTGCCGCCACCGCGGCCACCGAGCGTGGTGGCGACGGTGCGCACCAGGTCGCCGGCGGACAGACCACCGGCGCGCGCGGCGTCGTTGACCGCGACGACCACAGCGGGCTTGTCGTCGGTGACCCCGACGATCGCGACGACGGCGGGACGGGAGGCGGGGATGCGGCCGCGGACGTCGAGGGCGAGGGTGCGTACGTCGCCGGGTGCGGCGCCGTCGGCACGGTGCGCGACGACCGCGACGCCGGCGACGTCGGTCGCCTGCGCCGCCATGTCGCCCGCGGAGCTGAGCAGCTGGCCGATGCGGACCTTCTCGATCTCCTTCTCGGCGGCGCGCAGTCGCTCCACGAGGTCCTCGACCCGCTCGGGAAGCTGCTCGGGACGTACCTTCAGCGCCTCCGACAGCTGCGCCACCAGCACGTGCTCGCGGGCCAGGAAGCGGTAGGCGTCACCGCCGACGAGCGCCTCCACACGGCGTACGCCCGACCCGATGGAGGACTCCCCCAGGAGCTTGACGACGCCGAGCTGGCCCGACCGCTCGGTGTGGGTGCCGCCGCACAGCTCGCGGGCCCAGTCGCCGACGGAGACCACGCGCACCTCGTCGCCGTACTTCTCGCCGAACAGCGCCATCGCGCCCGAGCGCACGGCCTCGGTCTGCGTCATGATCTCGGCCTCGACCGCGAGGTCGGCCAGCACGAGGTCGTTGACACGGGCCTCGACGTCGGCCATCGCCGAGGCAGGCACGGAACCGCTGGCGGAGAAGTCGAAGCGGAACCGGCCGGGGGCGTTCTCAGAGCCGGCCTGGGTGGCCGTCTCGCCGAGAGCCTCCCGGAACGCCTTGTGCACCATGTGCGTCGCGGTGTGGGCGCGGCTGATCGAGCGCCGGCGCTCGAGGTCGACCAGGGAGGAGGCCTGGGCCCCGACCGTCACCTCGCCCTCGAGCACCCGCGCGGCGTGCACGATGACGCCGGAGACCGGCGACTGCACGTCGAGCACCTCGATGCGGGCGCCGTTGTCGAGCTCGATGACGCCCTGGTCGGCGAGCTGCCCACCGCCCTCGGCGTAGAACGGGGTGCGGTCGAGCACCACCTCGACCGTGTCGCCCACGCCTGCCGCGTGCACCGTGCGCCCGGCCGAGACCAGGCCGCGTACGGTGCCCTCGGTGCTGGTCAGACGGCTGCTGTCGTAGCCGGTGAACTCGACGTCGACACCCATCGAGTCCGCGATCTCGCGGTAGGCCGAGGCGTCGGCGTGCTGGCCCTTCTTCGCGCGGGCGTCGGCCTTGGCGCGCTCGCGCTGCTCGCCCATCAGCCGCCGGAACTCGGGCTCGTCGACAGCGAGACCCTTCTCGGCCGCCATCTCCAGGGTCAGGTCGATCGGGAAGCCGTAGGTGTCGTGCAGCGCGAACGCCTGCGCGCCGGAGAACGTGACCGCGCCCTTGCCCTTCGCCTCCGCCGCGGCCGAGTCGAAGATGCGGGTGCCGCTCGCGAGGGTGGAGCGGAAGGCGTCCTCCTCGGCGTACGCCACCGTGCTGATGCGCTCCCAGTCGCGCACGAGGTCGCCGTAGGTCTCGCCCATCTTGTCGCGGCTGACCGGCATCAGCTCAGGCAGTGTGCGGTCCTCGACGCCGAGCAGACGCATCGAGCGCACCGCGCGGCGCAGCAGCCGTCGCAGCACGTAGCCGCGGCCCTCGTTGCCGGGCGTCACACCGTCGCTGATCAGCATCATCGAGGACCGGATGTGGTCACCGACCACACGCAGCCGCACGTCGTCCTCACGGGAGCGGCCGTACGTCTTCCCGGCGAGCTCGGCAGCCTT
The DNA here is from genome assembly GCA_018672315.1 of Nocardioidaceae bacterium. NCBI lineage: Bacteria > Bacillati > Actinomycetota > Actinomycetes > Propionibacteriales > Nocardioidaceae > Nocardioidaceae bacterium. The sequence continues at coordinate 43,122 of CP076053.1, forward strand.
GGCGATGACCGGCCACACGACGTCGATCTCGTACATGTTCTCGACGTCCTGCATCAGCAGCGCGACGCGCTCGAGGCCCATGCCGGTGTCGATGTTCGCGGCCGGCAGCGGCCCGGCGATGTCGAAGTCGACCTTGGAGCGCACCGCGGAGAGCTCCTCCTGCATGAAGACCAGGTTCCAGATCTCCAGCAGCCGGTCCTCCAGCGCAGGCTCCATGTCGGGGCCGATCGCGGCGGGGTCGAAGTCGGGTCCGTACGCCGGACCGCGGTCGTACAGGATCTCCGAGCACGGACCACCCGGGCCGGGCACGCCCATCGACCAGTAGTTCTCGCGACGACCCAGCTTGAGGATGCGGTGCTCGGGCAGGCCCGTGACCTTCATCCACAGGGCGAGCGCCTCGGCGTCCTCGGCGTACACGCTCGGGTAGAGGCGCGACTCCTCCAGCCCCCACCCCCCGTCGGCGCGCGGCTTGGTCACCAGGTCCCAGGCGAGCTCGATGGCCCGCTCCTTGAAGTAGTCGCCGAAGCTGAAGTTGCCGCACATCTCGAAGAACGTGCCGTGGCGGGTGGTCTTGCCGACGTCCTCGATGTCAGGGGTGCGGATGCACTTCTGGATGCTGGTCGCCGTGGCGTACGGAGGCGTCTGCTGGCCGAGGAAGAACGGCTTGAACGGCACCATGCCGGCGTTGACGAACAACAGGTTCGGGTCCTCGAGCAGCAGCGAGGCCGAGGGCACGGGGGTGTGGCCGGCGGCCTCGAAGTGCGCGATGAAGCGACGCCGGATCTCCGCGGTGTCCAAGGGGGTGTCCAAGGGGGTCTCCATCGGGGTGTGCCTCCGGGGTCGATGCGTGCCCCGTCCGGTGATCGACCGGCGGGCGTGGGAAGAGCCTGCCTCAGGAAGCGCGGGCGGCGGCGGTCGGGTGCGCCGCGCCTGCGGCGGGCTCGAGCGAACGGTCTCGCGTCGCCAGCTCGCGGGCCGGGCCGCTCTCGAGAGTCTTGCGAGCCTCGCTGTTCTCGCTGCTCTCAATGCTCTCGAGGGCGAGGCCGAGCTCGGCGCGGATCTCGGCCTCGCGGGTCGCGGTCGCGGCCCGGACGTCGTCGGCGAGAAGGCGAGCACCCAGGGCGAGGGCCCCCACCCGGTCGGCGAGTCCCTCGGGCGTGACGGCCTCGGCGAGACGGCGGGCGCGCACCATGGCGTACACCCCGGTGCCTGCACCGGCCACGAACCACAAGCCTCGACCCATGCGGGGCACCTTACCGCCGCCCGCTGGACCGCCCGCCCCCACGATGTCCGAATGGTCCCGCTCGTGGTCCTGCTCTGCCCCTCCGGCCGCCCCCGGAACGCCCGCGTATGCGGGCAATCCCGAACATGTGCGGCGTTGCAACCCCGCGCACGTACCCCAACGTCCGCGTACGCGGGCGTTCAGGGAGCCGGGGCGTACGGGGGCTCAGTCGGAGTCGGTGAGGCCCGCGCGCTGCTGGTCACGCACCAGGCGCCGGGCCGTACGCAGCTCCTCGCGGCGCTGCTTGCGCGCCCGACGCACCTCCTGCTTCATGGCGAAGCCGATGCGGTTGCGGTTCGCGGGACGCAGCGCCGTCCGCAATCCGTGCGCGACGGCCATGCCGCGCACGACTCCCTCCCCCAGCGGGCCCGACACCACGATGCGCGTGGGCGCGTGGCTGACCTCCGGCTCGACCTTGCGGATGCCGGCGTCGGTGATGAGGTACCCGGTCTCCGCCGCCGCCTCGCGCTGGCGCCGGGTGTCCTCCACCTCTCCGGCCAGCCGGTCCAGGCGCGCGGTCAGCACGGCGACGTCCTCGCGGGCCTGGTCCGCGGCAGCCCGGTCGGCGGCGGCGCGACGTCGCGTGGAGCGCACGGACACGAGAAGGACACCGACCAGCACCAGCAGCACGACGAGGACGGCGAGCGCGACCAGGGCGGTCACGAGCCACGCGTCGGAGGACATGACGGGCACGCTACGTGCCGCCGCCGGGTCCTCGCGAGCCGCGCACGATGCGGCGTACGCGCTCCCACCGCTCCTTGACGCCGGCCTCGGCCCCGATCGGCTTCGGCTCGTAGTAGGCGGCACCGTCGACGACGTCGGGGGCGTACTGCTGCGCGGCGATCCCGTACGGCTCGTCGTGCGCGTAGACGTATGCGGACCCGTGGCCGAGCTTCTTGGCGCCGGCGTAGTGGGCGTCGCGCAGGTGCGGCGGCACCGGCCCGATCAGACCCTTCGCCACGTCGGCGCGCGCCCGGGAGATGGCGGTGGTGACCGCGTTGGACTTCGGTGCGACGGCCAGCGCGACCGTCGCGTGGGCAAGCGTCAGCTGCGCCTCGGGGAACCCGATCAGCGCCACGGCCTGCGCCGCCGCGACCGCGGTCGGCAGCGCCGTCGGGTCGGCCAGCCCGATGTCCTCGCTGGCCAGGATCATCAGGCGGCGTGCGATGAAGCGCGGGTCCTCCCCCGCCTCGATCATGCGCGCCAGGTAGTGCAGCGCCGCGTCGGCATCGGACCCGCGGACGGACTTGATGAAGGCGCTGGTGACGTCGTAGTGCTGGTCGCCGTCCTTGTCGTAGCGCACCGCCGCCTTGTCCACCGCCAGCTCCGCGGTCGCGAGGTCGACGACGTCGCGGCCCCGCGACCGCGCCGCCCCGGCCGCTGCCTCGAGGTAGGTGAGGCCACGGCGGGCGTCGCCGCCGGCGAGGCGTACGAGGTGGTCCAGGGCCTCGTCGTTTACCGCGACCTCCCCGGCGAGACCACGCTCGTCGGCGACGGCGCGTGCCATGACCTCGCGGATGTCGTCGTCGGTCAGCGACTCCAGCGTCAACAGCAGCGACCGGCTCAGCAGCGGCGAGATCACCGAGAAGTACGGGTTCTCGGTCGTCGCCGCCACCAGGGAGACCCACCGGTTCTCCACCCCTGGCAGCAGGGCGTCCTGCTGGGCCTTGGAGAAGCGGTGCACCTCGTCGACGAAGAGCACGGTCTCCTGTCCCGACCGCACCAGCTCGGCGCGCGCGGCCTCGATCGCTGCGCGCACCTCCTTGACGCCCGCCGAGACCGCGGAGACCTCCACGAAGGCCCGGTCGGTCTGTCCGGAGAGGATCGAGGCGATCGTCGTCTTGCCCACCCCGGGCGGCCCCCACAGCAACAGCGACATCGGCTGGTCGCCCTCGACGAGCCGACGAAGGGGCGATCCCTCGACCCGCAGGTGCGCCTGGCCGGCCAGCTCGTCGAGCGTGCGCGGCCGCATCCTGACGGCGAGCGGCGCCGAGGCGTGCGCGTTGCCCGCGAGGCTGCCGGCGCCACGGGGCGTACGCGCGGCGCCCCCGGCGCCCGGGGTCTCGAAGAGCGCGTCCGGCTCGTCCGAGGTCGTCAGGAGACGCCCGCCTGCTCGATCATCCGGTCGCGCTGCTCGCGGCGCTGTCGCTGCACGTCCGGGTCCGGCACCGGGACGGCGGCGACCAGGCGCTGGGTGTACTCGTGCCGCGGCTCCAGCACGACCTGGTCGCGGCTGCCCATCTCGACCAGCTCGCCGTGCCGCATCACCGCGATGCGCGAGCACACCATCTCGATCACGCCCAGGTCGTGGCTGATGAACAGGCTCGCGAAGCCGTGCTCGCGCTGCAGCTCACCGAACAGCTCGAGCACCGTCGCCTGCACCGAGACGTCCAGTGCGGAGGTCGGTTCGTCGGCCACGAGCAGCGTCGGCTCGAGGGACAGCGCCCGGGCGATGCCGACGCGCTGCTTCTGGCCGCCGGAGAGCTCGTGGGGGTAGCGGTTGCGATAGGACCGCGGCAGCTGCACGTCGTCGAGCAGCTTCTCGACCGCCTGTGCCAGGCCCTTGCTGCGCAGCTTCTTGTGCAGGTACATCGGCTCGCCGATCGAGTCACCGATCGGCATCCGCGGGTTCAGCGAGCTCGACGGGTCCTGGAAGACGATGCCGACCTTGTCGCGCAGCGGCTTCAGGTCGCGCGCCCTCGCGCCCTTCATCTGGACGCCCGCGACCTCCAGTGAGCCGGAGTGCACCGGGAGCAACCCCACCACGGCCCGTCCGATGGTGGACTTGCCCGAGCCCGACTCGCCCACGAGGCCGACGACCTCGCCGGGCATCAGCGAGAAGCTGACGCCGTCGACGGCGCGGAAGGCGGGCTGTCGCCCCTGCTTGGGGTACTCCAGCACCAGGTCCTCGGCCTTCAGCACCGGCGTACGCCCCGTGCCGTGCTCCCGCACGTCCACGTGCTCGCCGGGCTCGCTGCTGCCGGACTCCTTCACCGTCGTCGGCATCGCAGGGGTGCCCTGTCCGGCGGACGCCCGCTCCGACGTCTGGCCCGACGTCTGGGCCGACGTCGTGCCGGCGAGCGAGCCGAAGTGCGGCACCGCGGCGAGGAGCTCCTTGGTGTACGCGTGCTGCGGGTCGCCGAAGATCTTCGCCGCCGTGCCGCTCTCGACGACCTCACCCTGGCGCATCACGATGATGCGGTCGGCCATGTCGGCGACCACGCCCATGTCGTGGGTGATGAGCACGATGCCGGCGTCGATGCGCGAGCGCAGGTCCCGCATCAGCTTGAGGATCTCGGCCTGGACGGTCACGTCGAGGGCGGTCGTCGGCTCGTCGGCGACAAGCAGGCCCGGGTCGCAGGCGAGAGCCATGGCGATCATGGCGCGCTGCCGCTGGCCGCCGGAGAGCTGGTGCGGGAAGTTGCCGAAGCGTCGCTCCGGCTCGGGGATCTCCACCAGCCGCAGCAGCTCCAGCGCCCGCTCCTTCGCCTCCGCCGGGCCCATGTCGAGGTGCGTACGGATCATCTCCACGAGCTGGAACCCGACCGTGTAGACCGGGTTCATGGCCGTCATCGGCTCCTGGAAGATCACCGCCATGTCCTTGCCGCGCACGTCGCGCAGCGCCGATCCCTTCATGCCGATGAGCTCGCGACCGTTGAGCCGGGCACTGCCGGAGGCGCGGCCGTTGCCCGGCAGCAGCCCGAGCAGCGACATCGACGACTGCGTCTTGCCCGAGCCGGACTCGCCGACGATGGCGAGCACCTCGCCGCGGGCGACGGTGTAGCTGAGCGACCTGACGGCGGGGAACCACTCCCCCTCGACGTAGAAGGCGACCGAGAGGTCCTCGACCTCGAGGATGTTCTGCCCGGCGCTCTCGCGCTCCGCGCTGGCGTTCCCCGTGCTGCTCATGGCCTGCCTCCTGCTCGGGTCGGGTGTGCGACCGTGGGCGGATGGGTGTTCCGGACGACGAGACCGTGGCCTACCGGCCCGGCACCTCGAGACCGATCGCCGTCGCGACGGTGCTCATGTGCGCGGTGCTGGCCGGCGGCCAGCTGCTCGGCAGCCCGTTGGACGCCGCGTCGACGTACGCCGTGCTCGCCGGTCTGCTGTTCGTCGCGACGCTGGCGTGGGTGGCCCTGTGGCAGCCGGTCGTGCGCGTGCTGCCGCACGGCGTGGAGCTGGAGAACCCCGTGCGCCGCGTGCTCGTCACGTGGCCCGCCCTGCACGAGGTCGACGGCCGCTTCGGGCTGCGGCTGCGGACGGCGGAGAGCCACTGGTCGGCCTGGGCGGCGGGTCCTCCGTCCGGCCGTGCCCGCACGCGCGGCCAGGCCAGCGAGGCAGCGGCGCTGGTGCGGACGCACTGGGACCGCGTACGCGACGCCGGCCACCTCGACAGCGGCGCCGTCGAGGGGCCGACCGCGCAGGTCACGTGGCGTACGCCCCAGCTGGTCGCGCTCGCCGTGCCCGCCGTGCTGCTGCTCGGAGCGCTGCTGGCGGTCGCTCTCGGCTGACCCGATCGCGTCGCTCACGACGGCTTCCGGGCCTGTTCTGCCTCCTCGGCGTCCTTCATCGACGGACGTCCGGCACCGGCGCCGACGCGCGAGGTCGAGGTCGACTCCTGGGCGGCCAGCGCCTTGTCCATCTCGCGCGCCGAGGGGATCTTCTTCTGGCGGGGGTCGAACGCGTCGCGCAGACCGTCGCCGATGAAGTTGATGCTCAGCACGATGATGATGATGAACAGTCCGGGCCACCAGAAGAGCCACGGCCGGGTCGTGAACGCCGACTGGTACTCGCTGATCAGCTGACCGAGCGAGACCTCGGGCTGGGTGATGCCGAAGCCCAGGAAGCTGAGCGCCGTCTCCAGCAGCACGGCGATGCTCATGAGGAGCGTGGTGTTGACGATGATCACGCCCGCGGCGTTGGGCAGCATGTGCTTGAACATGATGCGCGTGTTCGACGCTCCTGCGACCCGGGCCGCGTCGACGAACTCGCGCTCGCGCAGCGTCAGGAACTCCGCTCGCACGAGTCGTGCGAGGGAGGTCCAGGTGATCGCTCCCAGCGCCAACGCGAGGTAGAGCCAGTTGCCGCCGCCGGCGAGCTTGCCGAGCACCGCGCCGACGACGATCACCGGGAAGGTGATGATGAGGTCGGTGAAGCGCATCAGCGCGCCGTCGGTGAAGCCGCGGAAGAAGCCGGAGACCGCCCCGAAGACGATGCCGATCGCACCGGCGACGAGGCCGATGATGATGGTGACGTTGAACGAGACCTGCACGCCCCGCATCACCATCGCGAAGTTGTCCTTGCCGATGGTGTCCTGGCCGAAGGGGTGCTCCCCCCACGCCAGCCCCGACCCGCCCAGCCACGTCGGCAGCCCGAGCGTCGGTTGGCCGCGGTTCAGCACGTCGTTGGTGGTGGTGTAGTCGAACTTCCACCAGCCGGGGATCGGGCCGACGCCCACGGAGCTGTACGCGAGCACCAGCACCGCGCCGAGCACGACGAGCGAGACCATCGCGCCGGTGTGGCGGAAGAACCGCTCCCGGACGATCTGGCCCTGCGACTTGCCCTCGACGGCCTTGAGCTCGATGGCGTTCTCCCCGGCTCCGACGGACCCGGAGGTCGAGGAGGCGGGCGGCGTGTTGTCGGTGGAGGTCATGGTCGCCTCAGCTCACTCGGATGCGGGGGTCGAGCACGGCGTACGCGAGGTCGGCGACGAAGTTCGCCACGACCGCGAGGATGCCGACGACGAGGATGAAGGCCATCACCGGGTCGATGATGTTCTCGTTGAGCGAGTCGACGAACAGCTTGCCCATGCCGAACCAGCTGAAGATCGACTCGGTGATGACGGCGCCGCCTGCGAGCGTGATGATGTCGACCGGCACGACCGAGGCGAGCGGCAGCAGCGCGTTGCGGAACGCGTGCCGCATCACCACCGTGCGCTCATTGAGGCCCTTCGCCCGCGCGGTGCGGATGTAGTCGGCGTTCATCGTCTCGAGCATCGAGGCCCGGCTGTAGCGCGTGTAGCCGGCGAAGCTGATCAGCAACAGCGTGATCGAGGGCAGCAGCAGGTGGGTGAAGGTGTCGATGGAGGTGATCCAGAAGTCGCCGTCGAGGTTCGGCGTCGATCGTGAGGTCGTCGCGATCGGACGCCCGCGCAGCTCGTCGACGTAGTCGGGCCACGAACGCAGCACCCGGTCGAGGAACAGGAGGGTGGCCACCGGGAGCGCCGTGATCGCCGCGGTGCGGGCCGAGGCTCCCTTGTCGGGGCCGCCCCAGGCGAACCCGACGGCGATGCCGACGAGCACGGCGACGACGCCGAGACCCAGCACCCGCCAGATCGTCTCCTCGAGCGCGGCCCAGACGAAGAACATCGGGTACCACAGCGCGATGCCGATGCCCGCGACGGTGAGGGCGGCGTACAGCGCCCGCCGGTTGCGCAACCCGGTGCTCAGCGCCGTGATACCGACGGCGGCGCCGAGCGATCCGAGCGCGACCCCGGGCAGCCCGAGCGACGGCGTGACGAGGAAGTCCGCGACGTCGATGTAGACGAGCAGCGCGGCGATGATCGCGGCCGAGGCGCCGAAGGTGATGAGCCGGCGCCGGCGGTCTCCCCCGACGCCGGCCGAGACGGCCAGCCCGACGAGTGCCGAGGCGATGACGATGAACAGCACGCCGATGGTCGGGTCGGCCAGGAAGTCGTTGAACTGGATGGCCAGGAACTCTTTGGCCAGCACCGCGACCCAGAAGACGGGCAGCGAGTAGAAGAGGAACGACACGAAGGTCGAGGAGTAGTCGAAGCCCGAGTACTGCCGCAGCGCGGAGACGATGCCGACGGCGACACCGAGGAAGATCGCGAGGATCGCCGAGGCCGTGACCAGCAGCATCGTGGTGCCGATCGCGCCGGCGATGAGCGAGGTCACCTCCTGGTTGGTCCTGAAGTTGATGCCGAGGTCGCACTGGCCGACGAGGCAGCCGCCGGCGCCCTGCGCCCAGTCGAGGTAGCGCACGACGACGGGGTCGTCGAGGTTCAGTCGTGCGATGCGGTTGGCGATCAGCTGGTCCCGGTTGGGTGCGGTGGAGATCCGCAGGTCCTCGAGAGGATCGATGGCCAGGTCGACCAGCACGTACATCAAGAAGGTGGAGACGGCGACGACGAGCGCCGAGGAGAGCAGGCGTCGTGTCAGGTAGGTGACCATCGCGGGTCGGACCTCCAGGGAGCAGGGACGGGACACCACCGGGAGGGGGGTGCCACCACCGTACGCGCGTACGGCGGCAGCACCCCCCTGCCTACCCCCCGGTCAGGAGAGGTGGTGCGACGACGAGATCAGTTCGAGGGGATCGACCAGTCCCAGAACCCGTAGAACATCGTCGGGCTGATGGCGATCGTCTCGATGCCGTCGATGCGGTCGGTGTTGACGAACGTGGCGCTGGGGAACTGGAACAGCGTCAGGCCGTACGCGTCGTCGACCAGCTCGGACTCGATGGTCGTCAGCAGCTCGTCCTGCTCGGCCTCGTCCTGGCTGACCGCCAGCTGCTGGTAGGCCTCGTCGACGGTCTCGTTGGAGTAGCCGTTGAGGTTGTTGAGACCCCCGGTGCGGTAGGTCTCGCTCGACTCAGTGACCGCGGTCGAGGTCGAGGCCCAGGCGAAGAACACCGAGTCGTAGGTGCCGTCGCCGAGCTTGGAGCCCCAGTCGATGTTCTTGCGGTCGATGAGGTTGAAGCCGACCTCGGCCATGCGCGGCTGCACGATCTGGAACAGCTGGCTGCGGCGCTCGTTGTCGGCGGCGTACATCATGCGCACGTCGATCGGGGTGTCCACCCCGGCCTGCTCGAGCAGCTGCTGGGCGCGCTCGGGGTCGGCCTGGGCGTAGGCGTCGGTGCCGTTGTTGGCGGCCACCTCGTCGTAGCCCGGGGCACCCGGGATCTTGGTGAAGGAGTCGCGCACGACGGCCTCGGGGTCGACTGGCTGGATCAGCTTCTCGACGATCTCCTGGCGCGGGAAGGCCGCCATGAAGGCCTCGCGCACCAGCTGCGCGGTCTCCTCGTCGCCGCCGTACGCGGCCGGGTCGAACGGGCCGCCGTTGTCGTAGACGAGGTCGAAGTGCTCGTACGCGGCCTCCTCGGCCGTGGTGACCTCGATGTTGCCGCTGCCCTCGGCCGCCTGGATCAGGTCGGAGGTGACCTGCGGCTGCATCGCGTCGATCTCGCCGTTCTGCAGCTGCTGCAGCTGGGAGTTCGGGTCCTCGTTCCAGATCACCGTGATCTGGTCAAGGTTGCCCTCGAGCTCGCCCGTGTACTCCGGGTTCTTCTCCAGGGTCGCGAACTGGTTCTCCTGCATGTCGGTCAGCACGTACGGACCGTTGGAGAGGTAGAGCGACTCGTCGTCGGGGAGCTGCTTGAAGTCGTAGCCGTCGTTCCAGAAGTTCGCGATCTGGGCGAGCTGGTTGTTGTTGCCCTCCTGGATCGCCGAGATCAGCGTGTCCTTGGCCTCCTGCGGGTCGGCGATGTCGAGGGCCTGCTGCACGGTGGCGTGCGCCGGCACGGTCATCGAGCCCAGACCGAAGTCGAGCTCCCAGTCGGCGAAGGGCTCGTCGTAGGTGACGGTGATGGACTTGCCGTCGTCACCGATCTCGGGGATCTCGGTGATGAACGGGAGACCGGCCGAGGAGGTGTCGAAGTAGACACCGTTGTCGCCCTCGACGGAGTCCTTGGTGTTGACGTTGCCGGAGCCGGCGGCCCACCAGAGCATCATGTCGGCGGCGTCGACGGGGGTGCCGTCGGACCAGTTGACGTCGTCGTTGATCGTCCACTTGACGGTCAGCGGGTCCTCGGAGACCTGCTCGTAGGTGCCGAAGCTCTCGTCCTTCACGAGCTCGAGGTCTTCGTTGTAGTAGTTGAAGCCACGCACGACCATGGTCTTGATGACCGCGTTGGCCGAGGCGTTGCCGTCGGAGGTCGCCTCGTTGTAGGAGTAGAACGGCTGGTTCCAGCCGACGTTGACGCTGCCGCCGGTGGATGCGCCGCCTCCGTCGCTGTTGTCGCCCGAGCTGGGGTTGTCGCTCGTCTCGGGTGCGGAGCACGCGGCCAGCGACAGGGCGAGGGTGGCCACGGCGCTTGCGGCGAGGAACTTCTTCTGGATCACGGTTCTCCTTCTACGGCCGTCGTGCGTCACGACCACCTCGTACGAGGCCCGGCTCAGGTATGCCGGACACGGGACGGAGAGAACCTAGGTCGCCGACGTTTCATGGGGAATTCACCGAGGGCGATGGTTGACGATCGTTACCAATCTGCGATCAAAGTTACGGCGTGAAAGAGTCTTTGGTCGGAGACCGGACAAATCCTGCCGAACCTGTACAGACCGGTTGCACGTGAGCTCCTCAGGACACGGGGGGAGCGGCCGCGGGCGCGGTCTCGCTCGGCTCTCCCGTCGGCGTGGCCGGCTTCGCGTCCACGCCCGCCTCCTTGCGCTGCGCGGCCGTGATCGGCGCGGGCGCTGCGGTGAGCGGGTCGTAGCCCCCACCGGTCTTGGGGAAGGCGATGACCTCGCGGATCGAGTCCGTGCCGCTCAGCAGGGCACAGATCCGGTCCCACCCGAACGCGATCCCGCCGTGCGGCGGGGCGCCGTACTTGAAGGCCTCGAGCAGGAACCCGAACTTCTCGGCCGCCTCCGCCTCGTCGAGACCCATCACGCCGAAGACGCGCTCCTGCACGTCCTGGCGGTGGATACGGATCGACCCGCCACCGATCTCGTTCCCGTTGCAGACCACGTCGTAGGCGTACGCCAGCGCCGAGCCGGGGTCGGTGTCGAAGGTGTCCGTGAACTCCTCCTTCGGCGAGGTGAAGGCGTGGTGCACGGCCGTCCAGGCGCCGTCGCCGACCGCCACGTCACCCGCGGCGACCGCGTCACCTGCAGGCTCGAACATCGGCGCGTCCACCACCCACAGGAAGCTCCAGGCGTCCTCGTCGACGAGACCGACCCGGCGACCGATCTCCATGCGCGCGGCACCCAGGAGCGCCCGGGAGGACTTCGTGGCACCCGCCCCGAAGAACACGCAGTCGCCCGGCTGCGCGCCGACGTGGGCTGCGAGGCCCTCGCGCTCGGCGTCCGAGAGGTTCTTGGCGACCGGGCCACCGAGCGTGCCGTCCTCGCCGACGAGCACGTACGCCAGGCCGCGGGCGCCGCGCTGCTTGGCCCACTCCTGCCAGGCGTCCAGCTGGCGGCGGGGCTGGTCGGCTCCCCCGGGCATGACGACGGCGCCGACGTACTCGGCCTGGAACACCCGGAACGGGGTGTCGGCGAAGTAGTCGGTGCACTCCACGAGCTCGATCGGGCACCGCAGGTCGGGCTTGTCCGAGCCGTAGCGGCGCATCGCCTCGGCGTACGTCATGCGAGGCAGCGGGGTCGGCACCTCGACGTCGATGAGCGCCCAGACCTCGCGGAGCAGCCGCTCGGCCAGCTCGATGACGTCGTCCTGCTCCACGAAGCTCATCTCGATGTCGAGCTGGGTGAACTCGGGTTGCCGGTCGGCGCGGAAGTCCTCGTCGCGGTAGCAGCGCGCGATCTGGTAGTACCGCTCGAGCCCACCGACCATCAGCAGCTGCTTGAACAGCTGGGGGCTCTGCGGCAGGGCGTACCAGCTGCCGGGGCGCAGCCGCGCGGGCACCAGGAAGTCGCGGGCGCCCTCGGGCGTCGAGCGCGTCAGGGTGGGGGTCTCGACCTCGACGAAGTCGGCGTCGCCGAGCACGCGGCGCGCGGCGGCGTTGACCCGCGAACGCAGCCGGATCGCCGCAGCCGGAGCGGGGCGTCGCAGGTCCAGGTAGCGGTGCGCCAGGCGCGTCTCCTCGCCGACCTCGACGTGCTCGTCGATGGGGAAGGGCAGCGGCGCGGCGGTCGAGAGCACCTCCACCTCGGTGGCGATCACCTCGATCTCCCCTGTCGGGATGGCGTCGTTGGCGTTGCCCTCGGGGCGTGCGGAGACCTCACCGACGACCTTGAGGCAGAACTCGTTGCGGAGCCGGTTGGCCACCTCCTCGTCGCGCACCACGACCTGCACCACGCCGGAGGCCTCGCGCAGGTCGATGAAGGCCACGCCGCCGTGGTCGCGGCGGCGCGCGACCCATCCGGCGAGGGTGACGGTCTGGCCGACGTGGTCGGCGCGCAGGGCGCCGGCGTCGTGGGTGCGGATCACGGGTTCTCCTCGATCAGGGTGGTCAGGGTGGTGACGATGTCGGTGAGCGGCACCGCGACCTGCTCGCCGGTGCCGAGCGTCTTGAGCTGCGCGAGACCCTGGTCGAGGTCGCGCTCGCCGAGCACGACGGCGTACGCGGCGCCCGAGCGGTCGGCTGCCTTCATGGCGCCCTTCAGGCCGCGGCCGCCGAAGCTCATGTCGGTGCGTACGCCCGCGCGCCGCAGGCGTGACGCGAGCCCCGCGGCGGGGCGCGAGATCACGGCGGTGTCCCCGATGGGCACGACGTAGACGTCGAGGGGGCGGCCGGGCCCCGGGGTCAGGCCCTCGGCCTCGCAGGCCAGCAGGGTGCGGTCGACGCCGAGGCCGAAGCCGATGCCTGACAGCGACTGGCCGCCGAGACTCTCCATCAGCCCGTCGTACCGGCCGCCGCCGCCGATGCCGGACTGGGCGCCGAGGCCGTCGTGCACGAACTCGAAGGTGGTGCGCGTGTAGTAGTCGAGGCCTCGCACCATGCGGGCGTTGACCTCGTAGGCCACCTCGAGGTCGGCGAGGTGCTCACGCACCCGGGCGAAGTGCGCCGCGCAGTCCTCGCAGAGGTGGTCGAGCATCAGCGGCGCGTCGTCGAGCTGCGCACGCACCTCGGGACGCTTGTCGTCGAGCACCCGCAGCGGGTTCAGCCGTGCCCGCTCCTGGGTCGCCTCGTCGAGGTCGAGCCCGGCGAGGAACTCGATCAGCCGCTCCCGGTAGCCCGGCCGGCAGGAGCCGCAGCCCAGCGAGGTCAGCTCGAGGCGGTAGCCGGTCAGCCCGAGCGCCCGGAAGCCGTCGTCGGCCAGCGCCACGACCTCGGCGTCCAGCGCCGGGTCGTCGGAACCGATCGCCTCGACACCGAACTGCTGGAGCTGGCGGTACCGGCCGTGCTGGGGCCTCTCGGCCCGGAAGAACGGGCCCGCGTACGACAGCTTCACCGGCAGCTGCCCACGGTCGAGGCCGTGCTCGATGACCGACCGCATCACCCCGGCCGTGCCTTCGGGCCGCAGGGTCAGGGACCGGTCGCCGCGGTCGGTGAAGGTGTACATCTCCTTCGACACCACGTCGGTGGACTCCCCCACCCCGCGCACGTAGAGAGCGGTGTCCTCGAAGACGGGCAGCTCGACGTGGCCGTAGCCCGCGAGACGGGCCGGCCGTGAGAGGGCCTCGTGGACGGCGGTGAAGCGCGCGGAGTCCGGCGGCAGGTACTCCGGCACGCCCTTGGGCGCCGCGATCGGCCTGGGCTTGGTGGTCATGGGTGCTCCTCAGAGGCCGCGGCGGACCTGCCGGGGCTCGCCCGCGTCGTCGATCAGCTGGCGCAGGTAGGGGTTCGTCGCGCGTTCGCGACCGATGCTGGTCTGGTTGCCGTGGCCGGGCAGCACGACGATGTCGTCGGGCAGGGTCAGCACCTTCTCCCGCAGCGACTGCAGCATCGTGGGGTGGTCACCCCCGGGGAGGTCGGTGCGGCCGATGGAGCCCTCGAAGAGCAGGTCGCCGGAGAACATCACCTGGGAGACGTCCTGCTCGGCGTACGGGACCCGGAAGGCCACCGAGCCGCGCGTGTGGCCCGGCGCGTGGTCGATGGTGAACTCGATGCCCGCGAGCTCGACGGCGAGACCGTCGGTCAGCTCGCGCACCTCGTCGGGCTCCTTCCACTCCGCCTTCTCGTCACCCAAGAGGTTCGGGAGCATCCGGTTCATGTCCGCGCTCATGCCCGTCTCGGGGTTCGTCAGCAGGTGACGGTCCTCGGGGTGCACCCAGGCGGTGGCGTCGTACGCCCCGGAGACCGGTGCGACGGTCCACATGTGGTCGAGGTGACCGTGGGTGAGGAGCACGTGCACGGGCTTGAGGTTGTGCTCGCGGACGACCTGGGCGACACCGTCGGTGGCCTGGTAGCCGGGGTCGATGACGACGCACTCGGCGCCCGGACCGGTCGCAGCGACGTAGCAGTTGGTGCCCCACGGGCCGGCGGGGAATCCTGCGAGGAGCACGGCAGCCTCCGAAGCGGCGGGTCGAGGATGAGCGAGGCGTCGACCGCGAGGCCGCGACGGCGTGCAGCCGGCATGCGAGGGATCCGACGCCGCGAGTCACCCTAGCCCCTGACCTCGCAGTTAGAGTGAGCGACCGTGAGCACGGACATCCCGCAGGAGCAGCCCGACGCCCCCGCCGACGAGACCGCCGAGACCGCCGAGCAGGCGCCGACACCGCCTCCTGCTGCGCCTCGGCCGCGCCCCACCCCGACGCCGGGCCCGGGTGCGGTCGCGCGAGCCGTACGCGCCCCGTCGGCGCCGCCGCGTCCCGCGCCGCCCTCAGCGGCCCCGGAGGGCACCACCGCCGAGGACGTCGCCGCCGGGCGCTCGGAGGCCGCGACGTTCGGCCGGGTGACCGAGGACGGCACCGTCTTCGTCCGTGACGGCGACGGGGAGAGGGAGGTGGGCCAGTACGCCGCGGACTCCCCGGACGCCGCCCTCGCCTTCTACGTACGCCGGTTCGAGGCCCTCGAGGGCCAGGTCGAGCTGCTCGAGCAGCGGCTGCGCACCGGTGCGGTGAAGCCCGACGAGGCCTCCAAGACCGCGGCCCGACTGCGCGAGGACGTCGACGGCGCCGCCGCCGTGGGTGACCTCGACGGGCTGCTCACACGCATCGCCGCGATGGACGAGCTCGTCGCGGCGGCCCGCGAGGAGCGCAGGGCCGAGCGCGAGAAGGCGCGCGCCGTCGCCCTGAAGAACAAGGAGAAGATCGTCGCCGCGGCCGAGAAGGTCGCCGAGGGCTCGGACTGGCGCAACGGCATGAACCGGCTGCGCGACCTCCTGGCCCAGTGGAAGGCCGAGGCGCGGCTCGACAAGCCGACCGACGACGCGCTGTGGCAGCGGTTCTCCGGCGCCCGGTCCGCGTTCGGCAAGAAGCGCAAGGCCCACTACGCCGAGATGGACGCCAAGCGCGGCGAGGCGGCCGTGGTGAAGAAGCGCCTGCTCGCCGAGGCCGAGAAGCTGAAGGACTCCACCGACTGGGGCCCCACCTCGGGTCGCTTCCGCGACCTCATGCGCGACTGGAAGGCCGCCGGTCCGGCGCCCCGCGACGTCGAGGACACGCTCTGGAACGACTTCCGCGTCGCCCAGGACCACTTCTTCGCCGCGCGCGACGCGATGAACGCCGAGCTCGACAAGGAGTTCGCCGGCAACGCCGAGGTCAAGGAGCAGCTGCTGGTCGAGGCAGAGGCGCTGCTGCCGGTGAAGGACCTCGCCGCCGCGAAGGCGTCCCTGCGCGACATCGGTGAGCGGTGGGACGCCGCCGGCAAGGTGCCCCGGGCGCGCATCAAGGAGCTCGAGGGCCGCATGAGCGCGGTGGAGAAGGCCGTGCGCGACGCGGACGACGCGCGCTGGAAGCGGACCAACCCCGAGGCCGCGGCCCGCGCTCAGGCGACCGTCACGCAGCTGGAGTCCCTCATCGCCGACCTGGAGAGCAAGAAGGCGAAGGCAGACGCGGCCGGCAACGCCAAGGCCGCGGCCGAGGCGGCCGAGGCGATCCAGGCGCGGCAGCTGTGGTTGGCGGAGGCACAGAAGGCATTGAACGACTACAGCTGACGCCCGGTGGTTGAGGAGCCGAGGAACGAAGGCGTCTCGAAACCATTCAAGCCTGTGGACAGCCATTCGACACCGCAGCAGTTCTGGGATCGACTACCGCCCATGGCATGGACCTACATCCTCGAGTGTGCTGACGGCTCCTCCTACGTCGGCAGCACCCGTCATCTCGAGCGGCGCCTCAGCGAACATCAGCAGGGGCTCGGCGCCGAGTACACGCGGCGCCGTCGACCTCTGCGCCTGGCCTGGTCGTGCGAGTTCTCGCGGATCGACGAGGCATACGCCTTCGAGAAGCAGGTGCAAGGCTGGTCGCGCAAGAAGCGCGAAGCGCTCATGTCCGGCGACTTCGCCGGCCTGCCCGGGCTCGCGATGCGGCGTACGCACAGTCGCGATCGGGGGCAGGTGTCCGGAGTTCAGGCGGACGGCCCGATCGGACCTCGGTAGGCCGATGGTTTCGAGACGCCTCGTACCTCGGCTCCTCAACCACCGAGGCTCGGCTCCTCAACCAGCGGCAACATCTCACCCGGTGATGCGGTAGGCGTCGAAGACGCCTGGCACACCCCTGACCTGCTTGAGCACCGTGTCCAGGTGCTTCGGGTCGGCCATCTCGAAGCTGAAGCGCGACTTCGCGACGCGGTCCTTCGCCGTGGTGAGCGTGGCGCTGAGGATGTTCACGTGGCTGTCCGCCAACGCCATGGTGATGTCGGACAGCAGCCGGGACCGGTCCAGCGCCTCCACGCAGATGTTCACCAGGAACACCGAGGAGCTCGTGGGCGCCCAGTCGACGTCGAGGAGCCGCTCGGGCTGGCCGCGCAGGTCCGCGGCGTTGGTGCAGTCGGCCCGGTGCACCGACACTCCCCCGCCCTTGGTGACGAAGCCGAGGATGTCGTCGCCGGGCACCGGGGCGCAGCACTTGGCGAGCTTCACCCACACGTCGGAGACCCCGCGCACGATGACGCCGGCGTCTCCGCCCTGACCGACGCGCCCGCTGACCGAGCCGGTGCCCGGGGTGATCGTCACGGCCTCGGAGAGGTCCTCGGTCGTGCCGGCCTCGCCACCGAACATCTCCACCACGCGGCGTACGACGGTCTGGGCACCCAGCTGCTTCTCGCCGACCGCGGCGTACAGGGACTCCACGTCGGGCTGACGCAGGTCGGCGGCCACGGCGGTCAGCGACTCGTGGGTGAGCAGCCGCTTGAGGGGGCGGCCCTCCTTGCGCATCAGCTTCGCGATCGCGTCCTTGCCGGCCTCGATCGCCTCGTCGCGGCGTTCGCGCGAGTGCCACTGCCGGATCTTGTTGCGGGCGCGCGGTGACTTGACGAAGTTCAGCCAGTCGCGGCTGGGCCCGGCCGAGTCCGACTTCGTCGTGAAGATCTCGACGGTGTCGCCGTTGTCGAGCGTGGACTCCAGCGACACGAGGCGTCCGTTGACCCGGGCGCCGACGGTGTGGTGCCCGACCTCGGTGTGGATGGCGTACGCGAAGTCGACCGGGGTGGAACCCGTGGGCAGGGCCACGACGTCGCCGTTCGGGGTGAAGACGTACACCTCGGCACGGTTGACCTCGAAGCGCAACGACTCGAGGAACTCGCTGGGGTCGACGATGTCGGCCTGCCAGTCGAGCAGGTGACGCATCCAGGAGAGGTCCTCGGTCTTCGTGCCGCCCTCGAGCCGCTTGGAGGTGTCGACGCCGTTGCGGGCGTTCTCCTTGTACTTCCAGTGGGCGGCGACGCCGTACTCCGCACGGCGGTGCATGTCGTAGGTGCGGATCTGCAGCTCGACGGCCTTGCCGGACGGCCCGATGACCGTGGTGTGCAGCGACTGGTACATGTTGAACTTCGGCATCGCGACGTAGTCCTTGAACCGTCCCGGCACCGGGTTCCACCGGTTGTGCAGCACGCCGAGCGCGGCATAGCAGTCGCGGTCGTCCTCGACCAGGATGCGGATGCCGACGAGGTCGTAGATGTCGGAGAACTCCATGCCCCGCACGATCATCTTCTGGTAGATCGAGTAGTAGTGCTTGGGGCGGCCGGTCACGGTCGCGGTGATCTTGGAGGTCTTGAGGTCGGCCTCGACCTTCGCGATGACCTCGGAGAGGAACTGGTCGCGCGCCGGCGCGCGCTCGGCGACCAGCCGCACGATCTCGTCGTAGATCTTCGGGTGCAGGGTGCCGAAGGACAGGTCCTCCAGCTCCCACTTGATGGTGTTCATGCCCAGGCGGTGGGCCAGCGGGGCGAAGATCTCGAGCGTCTCGCGCGCCTTGCGCTCCTGGGTGGACTGCTTGACGTACCGGATCGTGCGCATGTTGTGCAGCCGGTCGGCGAGCTTGATGACGAGCACCCGGATGTCCCGGGCCATCGCCACGATCATCTTGCGGATCGTCTCGGCCTGGGCGGAGTCGCCGTACTTGACCTTGTCGAGCTTCGTCACGCCGTCGACGAGCAGCGCGACCTCGGGCCCGAAGTCCTCGCGCAGCTGGTCGAGCGTGTAGTCGGTGTCCTCGACCGTGTCGTGCAGCAGCGCGGCACACAGGGTCGACTCGGTCATCCCGATCTCGGCGAGGATCGTCGTCACCGCGAGCGGGTGGGTGATGTACGGCTCGCCGCTGCGGCGGCGCTGGCCGTCGTGCAGCCTCTCGGCGACCTCGTACGCCCGTTCCAGCAGGGCCAGGTCGGCCTTGGGGTGGTGCGCGCGGACGATGCGGAACACCGGGTCGAGCACCGGGTTGCCGCCCGGGGCCGACCGGGTGGCGATGCGCGCGAGGCGAGCCCTCATGCGGCGCGCGGACGGAGCGGCGGCGGTGCCCGCGGGTGCCATGCGTCCTGACGCCTCGGTCTCGATCGCAGCGGCGCGCTGTGGCGCGCGCGAGGACGGCGGTGCGGTGCGCTCCTCGGTCATCCGGCCTCCTCGTCGTTGTCGAGTCTAGTCAGTTGAACCCGTGACTACACACGCCTCAGCGTGGTCAGCCCGACATCGCCCAGCGCGGCCCTGCCGTCGAGGAAGCCGAGCTCCAGCAGCACCACCGTGCCGGCGACCTCGGCGCCGCAGCGGGCGACCAGATCGACCGAGGCGGCGAGCGTGCCGCCAGTGGCCAGCACGTCGTCGACGACCAGCACCCGGTCACCGGCGGTGAGGGCATCGGTCTGGACCTCCAGCACCTCCTCGCCGTACTCCAGGGCGTAGGAGACCCGGTGCACCTCGCCCGGGAGCTTGCCGGGCTTGCGGACCGGCACGAAGGCCACGTCGAGCGCCTGCGCCACCGGCACACCGAAGAGGAAGCCTCGTGACTCGACGCCGACGACGTGTGTCACCGCCGTCAGTCCCTGCTCGTCGCGGCCGGCGGCGGCCAGGCCGCGTACGACCGCCGCCAGGGCGGCGGGGTGGGCGAGCAGCGGGGCGATGTCCTTGAAGACGATGCCGGGCTCGGGGAAGTCCGGGACGTCACGGATGAGGTCGAGAGCGGCCTCGATCGTGTACGCCCCGGGCTCCTCAGCCGTCACGCTTGCGGCTCTCGCGGGTGCTGCGCCGGGGCTGGTTGCGCCCCGCGGCCCCGGAGTCCTGCACCGGACGCTGCCGCTCGGGCTGGACCCGTCCCCGTCCCATCGGCTCCTCGTGCGTCTGACCGCGCGGCATGACACCGCCGGCAGGGCGACGGCCGCCACCCGGAGTGCCTGCGTTGGGGTCGGCGAACTCGTTGAGCTGGTCGCCGTCGAAGTCCTCGTCGAGCTCCCGGACGTCGCGCTCCTCGGGCACCGGCATGTTGTCGGCGTACGTCGGCACCGCGGCGTAGCGGTCGGCCCGCTGCAGCTTGGAGAGCTGGCGGCGGTCGGCGTCGACCACCTCGGGCTCCCGCATCTTCAGCTGCACCAGCAGCGGCGTGGCGATGAAGACCGAGGAGTACGTGCCGGCTGCCATGCCGACGAACAGCGACAGAGCGAGGTCCTTCAGCGAGCCGGAGCCCAGCACGTACACGCCGATGCCGAGGATCGCGCCGATGGGCAGGAGCGCGACCACCGAGGTGTTGACCGAGCGTACGAGGGTCTGGTTGACGGCGAGGTTCGCGGCGTAGCGGTAGGACCAGCCGCGTTTGCGGCCGATCTTGATGTTCTCGTTGACCTTGTCGAAGACGACGACGGTGTCGTACAGCGAGAAGCCGAGGATCGTCAGCACACCGGTGACCGTGGCGGGGGTGACCTCGAAGCCGCTGAGCGCGTAGACGCCGACGGTGATGAGCACGTCGTGGCCCAGGGCCACCAGGGCGGCCACCGACATCTTCCACTCGCGGAAGTAGAACCAGATGAACACGCTGACCGCGATCAGGAACACGATCATGCCGGTCAGGGCCCGGTTGAGCACCTGCGAGCCCCACGTGGCGCCGATCTGGTCCTGGCTGATGGCCTGCGCCTGGACGCCCGTCTGCTCCTGGATCGCCGCGACGACCTGGTCGGACTCGTCAGGTGTCAGGGGCTGCACCTGCACCCGGAGGGTGTCGGTGCCCGAGGTGTTCACCTGCGGGTCCGACGCGTTCTCGATACCGGTGTCGATGATCGCGTCGCGCAGCTCCGTCGCGCCGTCGTCGGTGACCTGGTTCGCGGGCGCGGCGATGCGGTACTCCACGCCGCCCTCGAACTCGATGCCGAGGTTGAGGGGCTTGAAGATGAGCGCGCCGATGGCGACCACGAAGATGACGGCAGAGATGGCGTACCACTGCTTCGCGCGACCGACGAAGTCGATCGAGACCGTGCCCTCGTAGAGGCTGTTTCCCAGCCGGGAGAACTTGCCCATCAGGAACGACCTCCAGCACCAGCGGTGGCAGGGCGACGGGGGGTGACCTTCGCCTTGGGCAGGGCGTCGACGCCGAGGTTCTCGGCGTCGAGCCCGGACAGCTTGTGACCCTGGTTGAAGAACTTGAAGCCACCGAGCCAGCTGACGAGCGGCTTGGTGAACAGGAAGAACACGACCAGGTCGACCAGGGTGGAGATGCCGAGCGCGAACGCGAAGCCCTTCACGACGCCGATGGCGAAGATGTAGAGCACCACGGCGGCCAGCAGCGACACCGCGTCGGCGGCGAGGCAGGTGTTGCGGGCCCGCGTCCAGCCGGCCTCGACCGCGACCCGCATGGACTTGCCCTCACGCATCTCGTCTCGTATTCGTTCGAAGAACACGATGAACGAGTCGGCCGTGATGCCCACCGAGACGATGAGGCCCGCGATGCCGGGCAGCGTCAGGGTGAAGCCCGCCGTCTCCGACAGGAAGATCACCGCGGCGTACGTCGCGAGACCGGCGATCAGCAGCGACAGGATGACGACCATGCCCAGACCGCGGTAGTAGACCAGGCAGTAGATCATCACCAGGGCCAGACCGATCGCGCCGGCGATGAGACCGGCCTGCAGCTGACCGGCCGCGAGCGTCGGTCCTTCGTCGCTGATGACGGGCACGGTGAAGCTCAGCGGCAGCGCGCCGTAGCGCAGCGAGTTGGCGAGCGACTCGGCCTCGGCCTCGGTGAAGTCACCGGTGATCTGGGCGTTGCCGCCGAGGATCGGAGTATTGATCTCGGGCGGGGAGATGACCTGCCCGTCGAGCACGATGGCGAAGAGCTCACCGGTGCCGGCGATGGCACGGCTGATGTCGGCGAAGGTACCGCGGGCCTCGCCGTTGAGGGAGAGGTTGACCGTGTAGTTGAACTGGCCCTGCGGGATGCCCGCCGAGGCGTCCGTGAGCTGGGTGCCCTCGATGACGGCGACCGACAGCAGGTACTTCAGTCCGTTCTCGTCGCAGGTGACCAGCGGCTGGTTCGGGTTGTCGTTGACGTCGGGGATCGACCCGTCACGGGGACAGGTGAAGTCGGCGAACTGCTGCAACCACTCCCCTCCCGGGTTCTGCTGCCAGGCCAGGGGCTCGTCGATCGGGGCGCCGGGGAGGCTGGAGAGGTCCTGCTGCGGAGCGACGTCCGGCTGCGGCAGCTCGGTCGCGGGGTCCTCACCGTCGGTGGCCCCTCCCTGACCGGACTGACCGGAGCCCTGGCCTCCGTCCTGACCCGATCCCTGACCCGTTCCCTGACCGTTGCCCTGGGCGGGCGTCTCGTCGGTCTGCTGCGCGAAGGGGGCGCGCCCTCGCGGCGACGCCTCGTCGGAGGGGGATGCCTCGTCGGTCGGCGAGGGCTCATCCGACGGGTCACTCTCGGGAGCGACCGGCGGCTGCTGCTGCGCCGGCGCGGCGACACCGGGGAGCTGGGCCGGTTCGCCGGTCGGCAGCTGCGCCACGAGCCGGAACCGCAGCTGGGCGGTCTGCTGCACCGCCTCGACGAGGTCGGTGCGGTTCTCGCCCGGGATCTCCACGACGATGTTGCGGTCGCCCTGGGTGCCGACCTCGGACTCCGCCACGCCCGAGCCGTTCACGCGGGCGTCGATGATGGCGACGGCCTCCTGCAGCTGCTCGGGGTCGACGGCCTCCCCGTCGGTGGTCTGCGCCTCGAGCGTGATGCGTGTGCCGCCCTGCAGGTCGAGACCCAGGCTCGGCGCCCAGACTCCGTTGGCGCCGATGGCCACGAAGATGAGGGCGAGGCTGCCGAGGAAGACCAGCACCCGTCGGCCGTAGCGCGGCGCGTTCTTGCCCACGCGCGAGGCCGCGGTGCGCTTAGGCGGCTTCGACTTCTTCGAACGCTTGAGCTTCGCCATGCCTCAGCGCTCGTCGTCGGTCGTGCGACCGGGCTCGGGCGACTCGATGGTCGCGGAGTCAGCGTCGAGCACGACCGGCTCCACGATGCGTACGACGGCGCCCTTGGCGACCTCGACGACGGTCTCGGGGGCGATCTCGACCATGAAGGTCTCGTCTCGCTCCTCGGTCACGGATCCGAAGAATCCGGAGGAGAGCATCACGCGGGTACCCACGCCGGCCGCGTTCTGGGTGGCCTGGAGATCAGCCTGGCGCTTGCGCGCCGGGCGGATGACCAGGAGCCAGAACACGACCAGGATGAGCAGGGGAAAGATGAATTCCACGAGCAACCTGTTCGTCGATCACGCACTCAATCGGGCAACAGCCGCCAATCGTAACCGGAGCCTCTACCCCAGCCCATCCAGCGGCAATCGTGGCGCGTCCTCCGCGCCCCCGGCCGGCGCCGGGAGACCGAGGTGCTCCCACGCGGCGCGTGTGGCGACACGACCCCGGGGCGTACGCGCCAGGAAACCGGAGCGCACGAGGAACGGCTCGGCGACCTCCTCGACGGTCTCACGCTCCTCGCCCACGGCCACGGCGAGGGTCGATAGGCCCACCGGCCCCCCGCCGAAGCGACGGCACAGGGCATCGAGCACCCCGCGGTCGAGCCGGTCGAGACCGAGCTGGTCGACCTCGTACAGCTCCAGGGCGGCGTGGGCGACGGTCGGCGTCACCACACCGTCCGCGCGCACCTGAGCGTAGTCGCGCACACGGCGCAGCAGTCGGTTGGCGATGCGCGGGGTGCCGCGCGAGCGCGAGGCGATCTCGGCCGCCCCCTCGCCCGTGAGCTCGACACCGAGCAGGTCCGCCGAGCGGCGCAGGATCTGCTCGAGGTCGGCCGGCGCGTAGAAGTCGAGGTGGGCCGTGAACCCGAAGCGGTCGCGCAGGGGACTGGGCAGCAGGCCGGCTCGCGTCGTGGCGCCCACGAGCGTGAAGGGGGGCAGCTCGAGCGGGATCGCGGTGGCACCGGGCCCTTTGCCGATGACGACGTCGACGCGGAAGTCCTCCATCGCGAGGTAGAGCATCTCCTCGGCGGGGCGCGCCATGCGGTGGATCTCGTCGACGAAGAGCACGTCGCCCTCGTTCAGGCCCGAGAGGATCGCGGCGAGGTCGCCGGCGTGCGTGAGCGCCGGACCGGACGTCAGCCGCAGCGGCGCGCTCATCTCACCGGCGATGATCATGGCCAGTGTCGTCTTGCCGAGCCCCGGCGGGCCGGAGAGCAGCACGTGGTCGGGCGTACGGCCGCGTGCCCGGGCGGCGTCGAGGACGAGGCCCAGCTGCTCGCGTACGCGCTCCTGACCGATGACCTCGTCGAGGCTCTTGGGCCGCAGCGCCGCCTCGACGGCCTGCTCGTCGAGGTCTCCCCCGGCGCCCGCCGCGCCGTCGACGAGCCGCCCGGAGAGCTCGGCGTCCTCGTACGCGGACAGGTGGTCGCCCAGGTCGTTCATGGCCGCCTCAGGCCTTGCTCAAGCCGCGCAGCGCGGCACGCAGGAGCCCCGCGACGTCGGCGGCGTCGACGAGCTCGGTCTGTGCGGGGTCCTCGGCCACACGCTCGACGGCCTTGTCGGCCTCCTTCGCCGACCACCCCAGCCCCGTCAGCGCCTCGTGCACCTGCGGCTGCCAGCCGGCGGCGGACGGGGCAACGGGTGCTCGTCCGGGCAGCGCTGCGGCCGTCGGGGCCCCGATGCGGTCCTTGAGCTCGAGGATGATGCGTTGGGCGCCCTTCTGTCCGATGCCGGGCACGGTGGTGAGCGCCTTGACGTCCTCGGTCGACACGGCCCGGCGTACGTCGTCGGGACGCAGCACCGCCAACATCGCCTGGGCCAGCTTCGGGCCGACGCCGGACGCGGTCTGCACGAGCTCGAAGACGCTGCGCTCGTCGTCGTCGACGAAGCCGAAGAGCGTCATCGAGTCCTCCCGGACGACCAGGCTCGCGGCGAGCCGCGCCTGCTGGCCGAGCCGCAGCCCGGCCAGGGTCTCGGGCGTGCAGGCCAGGCGGAGCCCGACCCCGCCGACCTCGACGACGGCGTCGGTGATGCCGAGGTGCGTCACCTCGCCACGGACGGAGCTGATCACGCGGGCCTCCTCGTTGCGGGGTCGGTGCTCGCCGCCGCCCGCCGTGCGGCCTGCTCCAGACGGTGCTGCGCCGAGCCGCGCCAGACGTGGGTGATCGCGAGGGCGAGCGCGTCGGCGGCATCCGCCGGCTTGGGCGCCTCGGTCAGACGCAGGTGTCGGGTGACCATCGCCGTCACCTGCTTCTTGTCGGCCCGGCCGTTGCCGGAGATGGCCGCCTTGACCTCGCTGGGGGTGTGCAGGGCGACGGGGATCCCGAGCCGCGCGGCGGCGACCATCGCGACAGCACTGGCCTGGGCGGTGCCGATGACGGTCGAGACGTTGTGCTGGGCGAACATGCGCTCGACGGCGACGACGTCGGGACGGTGCTGGTGCACCCACTCCTCGACGACCGCGTCGAGGTGGCACAGCCGCTGCTCCAGCGGCTGGTCGGCGGGCGTACGCGCCACCCCCACCGCGACCATGCGCAGGCCACGGCCCGTCTGTCCCTCGACCACCCCGAGACCGAGACGGGTGAGGCCGGGGTCGATGCCGAGCACACGCATGCGGGCTCCCTCACTGACGACGCCGGTCCGAACACGTGTTCGGAAGGCTAGGTGAGAGTCCTGACGAAGTCGCGGTGACGCGCCGGGGTCCTCGTACGCAGGACGTCGGTGGTCAGTCGCGCGGCACCCGCGAGGACGACCGCCCACAGGACGACGCCCAGCGCGGAACCGAGCACGAGGTCCGCGGTGACGAGGTGGGCGCCGGCGAACGGCCCGGCGCTCGGCACGGTGCTCGGCATGGGACCCGGCGTGAGACCCGGCGCCGAGGACGACGCCGACACCACCGCGCTCAGGCACGCCGCGCCGCAGGCCAGCCCGGTCACCAGCGTGAGGACGCTCATGGCGAGAAGGACGCGTCGACGCCGGGCGACCCTGCTGCGTGACGCACGCAGGCACACCACGCCGTACGCGGCCGTGAGCACAAGCACGCCGACCGTCGCGACCCTCGCTCCGACCAGGGGGTCCTCGGGCCCCGATCCGTCGCCGAGCACCGATCCGATCTCACGGCCTGCGACCACGACGACGAGCGTGAGGTTGAGCCAGGTCGCACTGCCGAGCACGCGGACCGGACGACCCCGGCGAGCCCGCCCGGCCCCCTCGGTCGACGCCGACGTGAGGCCCGGGAACGACGGGCGGGTCGCGGTCATGTCTCGATCCCAGCGCACCCGAGCGGCCTTCGGGCCGCTTCGACGAGATCGTCCTGATCGCGTCGGGTACGACACGGGTCGTGTCAGGTTCGGTGCCGAGCAACCGTTGTCGGTGTCGCGGTCACTCAGGCGTCCAGCGTGGCCAGCACGTCGTCGGAGACGTCGACGTTGGTGAAGACGTTCTGCACGTCGTCGAGGTCCTCGAGCGCCTCGATGAGCCGGAAGACCTTGCTCGCGCCGTCAGCGTCCACCTCGATCTGCATGGACGGCACGAAGGAGGCCTCCGCGGAGTCGTAGTCGACACCGGCGTCCTGCAGCGACGTACGCACCTGCACCAGGTCGGTCGGCTCGGAGACGACCTCGAAGGTCTCACCCAGGTCGTTGACCTCTTCCGCGCCAGCCTCGAGCGTCGCCTCGAGCACGTCGTCCTCGGTGACGGTCCGATCCTCCTGGTCGACCGGCACGAGCACCACGCCCTTGCGGTTGAAGAGGTAGGACACCGAGCCCGGGTCGGCCATGGTGCCGCCGTTGCGGGTCATCGCCGTCCGCACCTCCATCGCCGCCCGGTTGCGGTTGTCGGTGAGGCACTCCACGAGCATCGCGACGCCGTTCGGGCCGTAGCCCTCGTACATGATCGTCGCGTACTCCGCGCCCCCCGCCTCGGCGCCCGAGCCGCGCTTGACGGCGCGGTCGATGTTGTCGTTGGGGACCGAGCTCTTCTTCGCCTTCTGGATGGCGTCGTAGAGCGTCGGGTTGCCCGCCGGGTCGCCCCCGCCCATGCGCGCCGCGACCTCGACGTTCTTGATCAGCTTCGCGAAGAGCTTGCCGCGGCGGGCGTCGATGACGGCCTTCTTGTGCTTCGTGGTCGCCCACTTGGAATGGCCGGACATGCGCGTCTCCTCTGCTCTACGGCGGTGCTCTAGGCGCTCGCCTGGGCCTGTCGGTCGCGGGACTGCTCGACCATCGTCACGAACAGCTCGTGGATGCGGCCGTCGCCCGTCAGCTCGGGATGGAACGACGTCGCGAGCAGGTGGCCCTGGCGGACGGCGACGATCCTACCGGTGGTGTCGGGGCCGGTCGTACGCTCCGACACCCGGGCGATGACCTCGACGTCCTCGCTCGCCTCCTCCACCAGCGGCGCACGGATGAAGACGGCGTGGAACGGCGTGTACGTCGGCGGCGGCTGGGCCTCCCTCGGCGCGCACGGCGGGTCCAGGCACACGTCGAGGTCGGCCTCGAAGGAGTCGACCTGACGGCCGAAGGCGTTGCGGCGGACGGTGACGTCGAGCCCGCCCACCGTCTCCTGTCCCTCGACACCGTCGCGCAGGCGGTCGGCGAGCAGGATCATGCCGGCGCAGGTGCCGAACGCCGGCAGGCCACCGCGGATGCGGTCCCGCAGCGGGTCGAGGAGCTCGAAGATGCGCGCGAGCTTCGTGATCGTCGTGGACTCCCCGCCGGGGAGCACGATGCCGTCGAGTGCCTCCAGCTCGCTCGGGCGACGCACCGCGCGGGCGTCGACACCGAGGGCCACGAGCGCAGCGAGGTGCTCGCGTACGTTGCCCTGGAGCGCGAGGACGCCGATGGTGGTCATGACCGACCAGGGTAGTTGCGCCTGGAGGCGGGGGAATCACTGCTTGGTGACACTGCCTGCGGCGGTGCGACCTGAGGAGTCGGTGACCCGATACTCCAGCACGTCCCCACTGTTCACACCGATCTCCGCGCCGAGGGCGTACGTCGCGTAGACGCCGGGCGTCTTGTTCTTCGCCGTCACCCTGTACTGGATCGCCAGAGGACCGGTGAGACTGTCGGCAGCGGACAGCGTGTACTTGTCGACTCCCTTGCTGGTGGAGACCATCTGCGCACTGATCGTCGGGTTCGTCAGGTCGATCTTGATCTCGACCGACTGAGTCGCCTCGGTATTGCCACGGTTGTCGACTGCCCGGTAGGAGATGGTCCGCGCGCCCTCCGAGCTGAACGAGAGGGCCGTGCTGTACGGCGTCCAGGTCTGTCCGCCGTCCGTCGAGTAGTCGATTCTCTCGACACCTGACGCGGGATCACCACCGTCCGTCGCCGACAGCTCGAGGCTGACGGACGAGGTGTACCAATCGTTGACGCCCTGCGTGCCGCTGACGGTCCGGGTGGTCTTCGGAGGCGTCGAGTCCGCGGCGGCCGCCGTGTAGGTCTTGTCGGGCTCCCTGTTCTCCGCCTTGTCGACCGAGTAGAAGAGCAGCGTGCTGCCGGGCGGGACGGTGATCTGCTGCTGCTCGTACACGGCGTAGGACGCGCTGCCGACCTTGAAGTAGGTGGTCGCCACGCCGCTGCCGTTCTCGACGATCTCGAACTTCTTCGTCGTCGCGTCGTAGGTCGTCACGGGGGCCACCTGGTCGAGCGAGACGACGAAGGGCGTCGAGGGCGCCGAGGCGCCTCCCGCGTCGGCAGCCCGGGCGGTGAAGATGTTCGCCCCGGCAGCCAACGTGACCGGTGCCGAGTACGTACCGCTCGTGGTGGCGGTCACCGGTGGGGTCAGGGCAGTCCCGTTCTGGACGATGGTCACGCTCGAGCCGGGCCTGGCTGTGCCAGAGAGGGTCTGTGCGGCCACGTTCGTGAACCCGTCGTCCATCGTACCGCTGTCAGGCGTCGACCTAGCGATCGTCGGGGCGCCGGGTTCGACCACGTACGCGACCTGTCCGCTCGGCGCGCTGCTCGGTCCGACCCAGTTCGTGCCTGTCCGTGCGACGACCCGGTAGGTGTACGTGCCCTCGGTGGGCAGCGTGTCGACGTACGACGCCTCGGTCACCGTGCCGACCGGAGCGGTGGTGCCCGAGCGGTAGACGTCGTAACGCGAGGCGTTCGCAACGGCCTGCCACGTGACCGTGACGGTCGGGCTCCCTGCGGACTGCTGGGTGGCGGCGACGTGCGTGGGCGCAGCGACCGCGGCGGCGGTGGCGATGATCGCGCCGGTACCGGCGGAGACCCAGGCGGCCGAGGAGACAGCCACGCCGGAGAGGGTGAGGGTTGCTGCCAGCGGCAGAGCGACGGCGGCGCGGCCGAGCGAGACCCTCTCGGGATCGACGACGCGTACGCGGCGGTCGGCGCGGTGCCTCGGAGCAGGGCGGCTCACGGCTTCACCGCTGTCACCGTGACACGCAGCGAGAATCGAGCGTTCTCGCAGGCGGACGATGCCGACGCCGGCAGGGTGATCGACCCCGCCGGCACGCGGGCCGCACTCGCCGCCGGGGTGCGTGCCGGCACGACGATCGACAGTTTGCCTGCGTTCGGCGTCAGGACGGGCGCGGTGCCACACGTCGATGCCCCCAGCCGGTCGGTCGTGGCGCTCACGACCTCGATGGGGAAGCCGTTGGGGTTCGCGACCCGGGCGGCGAGAGGCACCCGGACCCCCGGGTAGAGCAGTCGACCCGCAGCGGGGTCGGTGAAGAGGACGTCCATGCGCCCCTGGCACGAGGGGTTCTGCACGCCCTTGCACCCGGGATCGGCGTTGTTCGTCGTGGCCTTCGCGACGAGCACCCCGGCGGACCTCGGTGCACTGGATGCGCCGCGGTCACCGACACCCGGGCTGTCTCCCGTGGACCCCACCGTGCCCACCAGCATCACCGCCGCGGCCGTGCCGGCGACCGTCACGAAGACGGACCCCAGCACGACGCGACGGTCAGGGGTGGGCACGGCGCAGCTCCTCGGCTCGGCGGTCAGCAGTCGCGATCAGGAGACGTCGCTGTCCGCGGTGGCCGTGTAGGTGTTGGTGAACGTCGCGCCCTGGCAGGCGCTCGCGGCGTCGGCCTCCATCGTGACCGTCGCGGTGTACAAGGCACTGGCGCCCTCGGCCAGGGTGGCGGACGACCCGGACTCGAGGGCGGCCTCACCGAACGTGACGTCGCCACCCGGGCAGCCCGCCGCGCTCGTGGCGGTGGTCGCGGCGGGACTGACCGTCGTGACCCTGACGCTGTAAGGGTTCTCGTTCTTGACCGCGAACTCGATCGTGACGGACTTCTGCGGGTACAGCGACGAGACGTTGCTGGTCGTCACGACGAGGTCCTTCTCGGTTCCGGCCGTCACGCTGCCGTCCGCGGTGCCGGTCGAGGTCCACGCCGCGAACGCGACGCCCCCGACGATCAGGGTGGCGGCGGAGGCGGAGACGATGCCGGCGCGCTTGGAGTTCTTCATGGTGATGCCCTTCGGGAGGTGAGGGGCACCCGCCGGGACGTGGGTGTGGGAGGACCCCGGGTCGACCGGCTGGGTGCCGCACCCGCCGTCGGGTGCGAGTAAAGAATGCGGTCTGGACCGCAGCTCGGAAAGGTCCTGAAACGCTTTCGGGACTTCTCAGGGCCAAGGTCCCGTTGCGCACCATCCAACGGCACCTCTAGGCGCCACGGGGAGGGCGACGAAGGTCCCGGATCGCCGTTGCGGGTCTGCAGGACAAAGCGGGCTCGCCCGTGGCAGGGTCGGAATGTGTCCCGCCGCGACCTGGAGTCGAGTCCTGCGTCGCTGGCCGGGCGGCGCCTGTCGAAGGCGCTCGCCACCTGCCTGGTCGCCGCCGTGGCGCTGACCGGCTGCAACGACCCCAGGCCGGGCGACTCGCAGAGGCTGCCTGTCCCGACCGCCCCCGTCGATGCCGCCGACATGGCGACGGAGCCCGCTCTCGTCCCGGAGACGTCGCCGCCGGCCGACCCCGTCGCCGGCCCGGTCGACGCTCCACGCGGTCCGGCCGAGACGTACACCCGATGGCTCGACGCCCTGAGTCGTCGCGACACCGAGACCGCGTGCCGCCTGCAGCATCCCCAGGTCACCATCGACCTGAGGCTGCAGGCCGTCCAGCAGCGACGCGCCGAGCTCGGCGACCCCTGCGTCGACTTCGAGGCCCTGCTGTGGGAGGACCCGGCGCGCAGCTTCGCCATCGACGACATCGAGATCACCCAGGACACCGGTGAGAAGGCGACCCTCGCCGTCCGCTTCGCTCCCGGCTCCCCGACGCCGGCGACGACCGTGCGGCTGGAGTTCCACCGCGGCGCCTGGCGCCTCACGCGGGAGAGCCCGCGCACCGTCGACGACGCCGACACCGCGCGGTGGGTCGAGGCCTGGTGCGATCTGACCGTCCTCGACAGCCGTGCCGACATCGTGGCCGCGATGGGCGACGCGTACGGCGAGTACACCGTCTCCGACGGGGGCGACCCGCAGCTGTACTGGGCGAAGGACCCCTATGAGTTCCGCGTCTTCTTCGACCCGCAGTCCGACGCGGTGCTCGACATGATCGGCGACTACGACGCGCTCTCAGCCCAGGAGCAGGCGGAGCTCACGTGTCCTGAACTGCGGTGAGGTGGTCACCAACCGCGCTCGGCCAGCCGGTGCGGCTGCGGGATGTCGTCGACGTTGATGCCGACCATGGCCTCGCCGAGCCCGCGGGAGACCTTCGCCAGGGTGTCGGGGTCGTCGTAGAAGGTCGTCGCCTTCACGATCGCCTCGGCGCGCTGCTGCGGGTTGCCCGACTTGAAGATGCCGGAGCCGACGAAGACGCCCTCGGCGCCGAGCTGCATCATCATCGCCGCGTCCGCCGGGGTCGCGATGCCGCCCGCGGTGAACAGCACGACCGGCAGCTTGCCGGTCTCGGCGACCTCCTTGACCAGCGCGTACGGGGCCTGCAGCTCCTTGGCCGCGACGTACAGCTCGTCGTGGGACAGCGAGCCGAGACGACGGATCTCACCGCCGATGGTGCGCATGTGGAAGACCGCGTTCGAGGCGTCCCCGGTGCCGGCCTCGCCCTTCGAGCGGATCATCGCGGCGCCCTCGGTGATGCGCCGCAGCGCCTCGCCGAGGTTCGTCGCGCCGCACACGAACGGCACGGTGAACTGCCACTTGTCGACGTGGTTGGCGTAGTCGACGGGGGTGAGCACCTCGGACTCGTCGACGTAGTCGACGCCCAGGCTCTGCAGCACCTGCGCCTCGACGAAGTGACCGATGCGGGCCTTGGCCATCACCGGGATCGAGACGGCCTCGATGATGCCGTCGATCATGTCGGGGTCGCTCATGCGGGAGACGCCGCCCTGGGCGCGGATGTCAGCCGGCACCCGCTCGAGCGCCATGACCGCGACGGCGCCGGCGTCCTCGGCGATCTTGGCCTGCTCGGCGGTGACCACGTCCATGATCACGCCGCCCTTGAGCATCTCTGCCATGCCGCGCTTGACGCCGTCGGTGCCGGTCTCGCTCACGTCTGCTTCTCCGTCTCGTCGAGTTCTGGGGTGTCGCCGTGCGCAACGTGCGCACGGCGAGCAGCCTTCCCAGCCTAAGGCGAGACACCGCTCACCCCGGTCTCGGGTCCGCCTCAGATCCGGTGCGGCACCAGCGCCGGCGGGGGGTCGGCGTCGAGCTCCACCGTGGCGTACGGCGGCGCGTGCCCGGCCAGGCGGAAGAGACGGACGTGAGCCATGTCCCGCAGGTCGCGGGAGCGTACGACCTGGTCGTTGAGGATGCGCCGGCCCAGCTCGACCTTGGCGCACAGCGTCCCCAGCTGCTCGACGAGCTCGGGCACCTCCTCGCGCAGGGAGTCCACGGTCTCGGCGTCCATCACCTCGCGCAGCAGCCGCGACAGGTCGGACTCGGCCGCACCGACCCCGCCGCCGGCGACGAGCTCGGAGAGCGACGCGCGTCCGGCGTCGGCCAGCAGCACCGCGCTGGCCGGGTCGAGGACACCGCTGCCGGAGACCTCGACGACCACGGCGGCGCGGGCGCCGAGCTGCGTACGCAACGACTCGCGCGCCAGGTCCAGGCGCGTGTGCACGGCGTCGAGCCGCCGGGCCGTCCAGATCAGTCGCAGCCCGAGCACCACCACAGCCACCACGGCGACCGCGACGAGGGCGGCCACCACGAGCGGCGTCATGCCGGGCTCACCGCACCGTCACGGTCTCGTAGACCCGCTCCACCTGGCTGGCGACCTGCTCCCAGTCGTAGCGGCGTACGCCCTCGCGTGCCGCCTCGACGTACGCCCGCCGCGCCGAGTCGTCGTCCAGCACCGCCGCGACCGCCTCGGCGCACGCGGCGACATCGCCGGTGGTGAACAGGCGCCCGAAGCGACCTCCGTCGAGCACCCGCGAGAAGGCGGCGAGGTCGCTGGCCACCACGGCCGCCCCGGCCGCCATGGCCTCGACCAGCACGATGCCGAAGGACTCCCCGCCGCGGTGGGGCGCGACGTACACCTGCGAGGTCGCGAGCGCGTCCGCCTTCTCGGTGTCGGAGACGAAGCCGAGGAACGTGCAGGCCTCGCGCACCCGCTCACGCCGGGCCCTGGCCACCTCGTGCAGCATCTCCTCGGCGTCCCCTCCCCCGACCACCAGCAGCCTCAGGCCCGGGTGGGTGTCGAGCAGCGTGGGCATCGCCTGCAACAGCACGTCGAGCCCCTTGCGGGGCTCGTCGAGCCGTCCCACGAAGGAGATCGTCGGGTCACCGGCCCACTCGGGCCGTGCGGTGGCGGCGGCGTAAGTCGCGACGTGGACACCGTTCGGGATGATCACCGGCTCGCCGCCCAGGTGCTGAACGAGGGTGGCACGGGCGTACTCGGAGACCGCGATGCGCGCCGTCACCTTCTCCAGCACCGGCCGCAGCAGCCCCGAGGACGCCGACATCGTGCGCGACCTGGTCTGCGCGGTGTGGAAGGTGGCGACCACCGGCGCCGACGTCGCCGCCGTCGCGATCATCGACACCGACGGCGTCGTCGGCTCGTGCACGTGCAGCACCTCGGGATCGACGTCCTTGAGCCAGCGGCGTACGCGGGCCGCCTGCACCGGACCGAACGCGAGCCGGGCGACCGACCCGTTGTAGGGGACCGGGACGGCCCTGCCGGTGGTGGTGACGTAGGCCGGGAGGTCCGGGTCGTCCTCGCCCGGCGCGAGCACGGCGACGTCGTGGCCGCGCTCGACGAGCACCCCGGCGAGGTCCTTCACGTGGTTCTGCACTCCCCCGGGCGCGTCGAGGGAGTAGGGGCAGACGAGACCGATCCTCATCACGCTCAGCCGGCGCGCGTCGGATCGAGGTCGTCGACGAAGACCCGCTGCATCATGTGCCAGTCCTCCGGGTGCGCCCGCAGCGCCGAGGTGAACGCGTCGGCCACCCCCTGCGTCATGGTCTGCGGGTCCGACGGCGGGATCTCGGGGTGGAAGACCAGGCACATCTGCTCGCCCTCGTAGTGAGAGGTGATCGGCAGCAGCGCCGCCCCGGTCTCCAGTGCCAGCTGCGCCGGACCGGAGGGGAACCTGGCCGCGTGCCCGGCGAGCTGCACGGTCACCGCGTGCCGCGACAGGTCGCGGTCCGCGAGCAGGCAGGCGAGGCCACCCTCGGCGACCCACGTACGCAGCCGCGGCCAGGTGTCGGCCTCACCGAGCGGCAGGATCTGCATGCCGAGGCTCTCGCGGAACGCGACGAACTCGTCATACAGGCGCTCCGGCTTCAGCCGCTCGGCCACCGAGACCAACGGTGCGACCTCCTGACAGGCCCACGTGCCGGCCCAGTCCCAGTTGCCGGCGTGCGGCAGCACGGCGACCACGCCGCCCCGGGCGAGGGCGTCGCGTACGCGCTGCTCGTCGACGCGACGGGTGCGCGCCACCACGTCGTCCACCGGCCACGACGGGAGCCGGAACGACTCGCACCAGTAGCGCAGGTAGGACCGCACGCCCGTCTCGACGACGCGCTCGAGGTCGGCCTCGGACACGTCGAGGCGCCGCAGGTTCGCCCGCAGACGCTGCACCGACTTCCCGTCGCCGCGATAGAGGCGCCGACCGATGCGGTCGAACAGCTGCCGCGCGCGGCGCTCCGGCAGCCGTCGCACCAGGCGCCATCCGGCGACGTACGCCGAGGCGCTCAGCTCCTCGCGCCACGGTCCGGCGACGCCACGCGCCATCAGGTCAGACCTCGGCCGCGAGCGCCTGGCGGCGAACGCTCATCATGCGCTGCACGACGGTGACCGCGCTCGCCAGGGCGAGCACCCACAGCACCCCGAAGAGCAGCCACGGCAGGTTGAACAGGTCTGACAGACCGGTCAGCACGAGCACGGCGACCAGACGGTCGGCCCGCTCGGCGATGCCTCCCCTGGCCTGCATGCCGAGCGACTCGGCGCGGGCGCGGGCGTAGGAGGTGATGGAGCCCAGCACCAGGCAGACCAGCGCGAGCACACCGTAGAGATCGGAGTCGCCGGGGCCGGCCAGGAAGTAGAGCACCAGGCCGCCGAAGACGGCGGCGTCGCCGAAGCGGTCCATGGTGGAGTCCAGGAAGGCCCCCCACTTGCTGGACCGACCCAGCTGGCGCGCCATGTAGCCGTCGATCATGTCCGAGAAGACGAAGGCCGTCACCACCAGCACACCCACGAGCAGCATGCCCTGGGGGAAGAAGATCAGCGCACCGGCGCTCACCCCGAGGGTGCCGACGATCGTGACCGCGTCGGGGCTGATCCCCCATCGCAGGAACAGGTTGCCCACGGGGGCGAAGACGGCGGTCCAGAACGCGCGGAATCTTTCCATCATGACGCGCTCAGGCTAGGGCACCGACGCCTCTCCGCCGTCCTGCCACGCCTCGGCGAGCAGGTCGCGGGTGTCGCCCAACAGCTCAGGCAACGTGCGCGTGCCGCCGATCACCGGCAGGAAGTTCTGGTCGCCGCCCCAGCGGGGCACGACGTGCTGGTGCAGGTGCGCGGCGATGCCCGCGCCGGCCACGGCGCCCTGGTTCATGCCGACGTTGAAGCCGTGCGCGCCGCTGACCTCACGGATCGTACGCATCGCCGCCCGCGTCAGCAGCGTCATCTCGTACGCCTCGGCGTCGGTGGTGTCGGTGTAGTCGGGGATGTGACGGTAGGGGCAGACGAGCAGATGACCCGAGGAGTACGGGTAGAGGTTCAGCACCGCGTACGCCACCTCGCCCCGGTGCACGACGAGCCCGTCGCGGTCGTCGCGCTCGGGGATGCGGCAGAAGGGGCACTTCTGCTCGTCGGGATCGTCGGGACGGTTCTCGCCCTTGATGTACGCCAACCGGTGGGGCGTCCAGAGACGCTCGAGTGCGTCCGGGTCCCCGACGCCCTCCTGCTCCACCGTGCCCGCCGACCAGGTGTCGGGCTCGCTGTCACGACCGTCGGCGCTCACTCGTCGACCCCCAGGAGCTGCTCGACGGGCACGTCGGGGTCGAGGTCGAGACCGAGCCGGGTCGTGAAGCCGCCGAGGATGTGCCACACCGTCTCCGTCGTCAGGTCCACGAAGACCTCCCGGTCGGGCTCGCGCACGGGTCGGAACGCCCACCGGCGCACCGCACCGAAGACCATGCCCACGATGCCGTGCACGAGCGGGTCCATCGCCGCGGCCTCGTCCTCGGAGAGGTCGACCTCCAGGAGCGCCACCGCCGCCTCGATGACCGCGCTGACCTGGCCGGCGATGAACTCCAGCCCCCGCTGCAGGGGCCCGGACCCGTCGGGTGAGGTGTCGATCTCGACGAACTGGTGCAGCGAGGGGTTCTGCACGGCCCACCCGACGTAGGTGTCGAGGATGCGTCGGATGATCTCGCGCGCCGTGCCTCCCTCGAGGCTGACGCCGGGCAGCAGGTCGCGCCACAGACCGTCGAGGATCTCGGTCTGCACGGACCGGTCGAGGTCGGCGCGGTCGTCGAAGTGCCGGTAGAGCACGGTGCGGGACAGCCCGGCGCGCTTCGCGATGTCGGCGACGTGCACCTCGCTGCCGGGCGCGTTGTCGTTCAGCTCGGCGATCGCGGCCGTGAGGATCGCGGTGCGGCGCTCGGCGTTGTGGCGCTCCCACCGCAGCTGGCGGCCGTCGGTCGCACGCTGCGTCGCCATCGCCGCCTCCTCCGCACTGGTCCGCGCCCGCCTGGCAGGCGCGCGTACGGCTCAGCGGAGCTGTCGGCGCCTCCCGGACAACCTGCCCCGGGCTCGGGAAGCGTACTCGGAGCCGCCCTCGGGGCCCCCGCCGGCGATCGAGCGCTGGGCGGCAAGGTCGGTGAGCGGCAACCGCGGCACGCCGTGCTCCCGCCCGTGCGCCGCCTCGGCCCCGGCGATGCGCTGCCAGCCGGCGAGGTCGACCGGGCGTACGCCGCGCGAGGCCAGCAGGCCCTCGACGCCCGGGGAGACGGGGTCGGGCGTCGCCGCCGCGTCGAGGTCGTCGAGCAGGCTGCTCACCGTGTCCTCGGCATCGGCCTTGTTGGTGCCGAGGAAGCCGCTCGGTCCTCGCTTGATCCACCCCGCGACGTACGTGCCGGGGTTCACGCGGCCGTGCTCGTGCGGCACGGTGCCCGACTGCTCGTCGAACGGCAGACCGGCGACCGGGCGGCCGCGGTAGCCCACCGAGCGCAGCACCAGACCGCACGGGATGACCTCGGTCGCCCCGGTCGGCTCCGCGCGCGTCCGCCCCTCGGCGTCGGTGACCAGACGGGTGGTCTCGACCTCGATGCCGCCCACGCGCCCCTCCCCGGTGAGTCGCACCGGGGAGGTGAGGAACCGCAGCACCAGCCGCTTCGCTCCCGGCCCCGGGGCGCAGTCGGCGAACCCGGCCAGCAGTGCCGCCGTCTCGCCCTCGCCGAGATCGGCACCGCGGGCGTCCACGCGGACGTCGATCGCACCGCTCTGAGCCAGGCCGAGCAGCCCGACGAGCTCCGGCACCGTGAACGCGGCCTGGGCAGGTCCGCGGCGCCCGAGCACGACGACCTCCTCGACGGCCGAGGCGGTCAGGGCCTCGCGGGCCGACAGCGCCATGTCGGTGCCGGCCAGCCGGTCGGCGTCCGAGGCGAGCAGCCTGGCGACGTCGAGCGCGACGTTGCCGTTGCCGACGACCACGACGCGTCCCTCGGGCAGGGCGCCGGCGTCGAGGCGTACGTCGTGCTGCTGGTGGTCGGGATGGCCGTTGTACCAACCCACGAAGTCGGTCGCGGCCATCGAGCCGTCGAGGTCCTCGCCCTCGATGCCGAGGCGGCGGTCGGTGCTCGCGCCGACGGCGTACACCACGGCGTCGTACGCGGCCGCGAGCTCGTCGTGCGTCAGCGCCGCCTCGCCCGACTCGACCTGTTCCGGCGAGCCCACCGCGACGTCGAGCAGGTAGGAGAACCCCGGGAGCTGCTCGACGTGGGCGAAGAGGTTCGAGACCTGGCGGGTCGTGAGGTGGTCCGGCGCGACGCCGGCGCGGGCCAGCCCGTACGGGGTCGGCAGGCGGTCCAGGACGTCGACGCGGACCTCGGGGTGCTTGAGCAGCTCGTCGGCCGCGTACATGCCGGCCGGCCCGGCTCCCACGACCGCGACCCGGAAGGGGCCCTGCCGCCGGAGCCGCCGCTGCGGCGGCACCGGAGCGATCTCGGCCCGGTCGGCGTGCGGGAACGCGTCGTAGTAGGAGGCGTTCAGGTCGAGGAACGGCTTCTCGGCCGCCGTCAGCTGCGTGTGCGGCTTGATCGCGTCGACCGGGCACGCCGTGGCGCACGCGCCGCAGTCGACGCAGGCCTGGGGGTCGACGTACACCATCTCGGCCTCGGCGAAGCCGGGCTCACCGGGTGCGGGATGGATGCAGTTGACCGGGCAGGCGACGACGCACGAGGCGTCGGCGCAGCAGGACTGGGTGACGACGTACGGCACGCGCTGGCCCCCGGGCCCGTCAGGCCGCGGCGGAGGCGGGCTCGGAGCGGAACCGCGAGGCGGGACCGTCGATGCCCAGCGCACGCCACACGCGGCGGGCGGCACGGTTCATCAGGCCGGTCTCCTCGGTCAGCATCCGGACGTCGCCGAAGAGGTCGCGGAGGAACTTCTCGCCCTCCGGGCTCTTCCAGTACAGGTCCTTCACGACCTTCTTGGGGATGCCCAGGTCGCGGCGCATCTGCTTGTTGGGCACGAGGATCTCGTCGCAGAGCACGCGCATCACCACGGGGATCATGATGCTGAGCAGCGCGCGCTGGGGGCGGTTCAGGAGCGGCGCACGGTAGGAGAGGTACTCGTGCGCGAACCCGATGTGCCGCGCCTCCTCGGCGATGTGGATCTGCATGATGCGACGCAGCAGCGGGTGCTGCATCTCGCCCTGGCGCAGCATCTGCTTCTGCATGTGGTCGATCGGCTCCTCACCGGCGAGCACGCCGAAGAAGAAGCCGAAGGGCAGGTAGCGCGCAGCCAGGCTCAGGAACGGGCCGGAGCCGCGGAACCACGGGGAACCGCCCTGCACCGGCAGGCCGGTGCGGTTCACGAACTCCTGGAACATCTGGGTGTGGTGGCACTCCTCGGTCGCCTCGTGCGTGGCGTACCGGAACTCCGGGCTGCCGTTGGGGCGGGTGAAGGCGTAGTTCATCAGGCCCGAGATGAGGATCTGCTCGAACTGCAGCCCGACCTTGACGATGTTGGCCTGGCGGTAGAGGCCGATCTCGATCTGGCGCTCGCGGGAGAGCGAGCGGTACCAGTCCGAGCCGCCCAGCGGGTCGGCC
This sequence comes from Nocardioidaceae bacterium, assembly GCA_018672315.1. Taxonomy (NCBI): domain Bacteria; kingdom Bacillati; phylum Actinomycetota; class Actinomycetes; order Propionibacteriales; family Nocardioidaceae; species Nocardioidaceae bacterium. Next base: position 82,617 of record CP076053.1, read on the forward strand.
GCGGGCAGGATCCAACGAGGGTCCGTCGGGTCGACCGCGTAGGAGGGGTCGTCCCAGGCGATGTCCTTGAACGCGTCGAAGTGCATGTCGACCGAGCCCTGCGACAGCGTCGCCAGCCGGGTGTCGAAGGCGGCGCGGCGGTCGGCGTGGCTCGCGCGCTCGTGCTGGTCGATGGTGCGGATCTCGCTCGTGACGGTCATGGTCACTCCCTGGGTCGCAGGTCCACGGTCGGTGTCTCCGCGAGCAGGTTACCGCGACATGGCGTCCGCAAACAGGGTTAGCGCGACGTTGTGTCGCATAATTTTCCTGCGCCGGGGCGTGCCTCGTCGCCGCAGACCCGCTTGTAACCCCATGTTGTGGCGGCCTCGACGGTCGCCGGGGCCGTGCGGAGCGACCACACCACCGTCGAAGATGCATCGTCTGGTCGATCCGAGGCCGATCCGAGCGCGATCGCGTACGCCACTGCTCGCACGCGCCCGCAGCTCGACTCCGACGGTGTTGTTGCTGCTCCGCGCGGCGCCGGGGCCGCGCGAAGCGCCCAGAACATGGGGTTACATGGGGGCGGGGTCGCCCGCGCGCGGTCACCCGACGAGGCGGGCCAACCAGTCGGTGCCGTTGAGCGCCCACGCCTCGTTGGTGTCGCGCGGATCGGAGAAGTTGGCGTACAACCGGTCACCGGGGTCTCCGGTGCCGTCGTCGACTGGTGAGGAGTCGCCCCACAGCAGCAGGCGACCCTCCCCGACCTCGCTGCGCGCGAGAAAGCAGCCGGTGTCCCCCGCCGGGTCCACGGCATCGCGGTACAGGAGGCACGCGGCCGCCGGGTTCGCACCCCGGTCGATCGTCGAGGTGGTCCCGCCGCGCAGGATCGACGACTCCGCCCTGCCCCACGCACCGTCGACCACCGGGTGGTCCTCGGCCCCGGCAGCGACGTTGTCGGTGTTCTCGGAATCGATGTCGGCGACGTCGATCGACAGTCCGGTCGCCAGGCCCCGCTCGGCGAACGCGTCCAGCAGCTGTGCCCCGACACCGACGGAGTCGATGCCGTCCGCGTCGCGGTCGGAGTCGGCGTGGTCGACGATCAGGAACAGCCCGCCTCCCCCGCTGACGAACTGCACGACCGCCCGCCGCTCGGCCGGGGTCAGCGAGCGGTTGGGCTCCGGCAGCACAAGCACCTCGACCTTCGCGAGGTCGAGCCCGTTGCCGACCTGGCCGTGCGTCAGGGGCCGCCCCGGCGGGTTGGTGGCCAGCCGGTAGGTATCGGGACGCCCCGCCAGCGCGACCCCCCAGGCCGACAGGCCGCCCGTCCAGTCCGACTCCTCGACGGGCGCCGGGTCCTCGGCGAGCGGGTCCGGCATCACTGCGGAGATCACCCAGTCGGCGTTGCCCGCCTGCTGGCCGCGCGCGGCGTCGAAGAGGACGCGCGCCGGCTGCCCGGTCGTTCCCGCGTCACGGTCCGGCGCCGTCTCGTCGCCGCCCAAGCCCGTGCCGAGCGCGACGCCGACGGCGGCGACCGCGGCGGCCAGACCCACAGACGCTGCCTTCACGCCGACCGCCATGTCGCCGTCCCGCCTCAGACCTGCACGCGGTCGCGCACCGCCTCGACCACGCGGCGTACGGCCTCCTCGAGCAGCACCCCGTTGTCCTGGGTGCCGTCGCGGTAGCGGAAGGAGACCGCGCCGGCCTCCGCGTCCTTGTCGCCCGCGATGACCATGAAGGGCACCTTCGCGATCTGGGCGTCGCGGATCTTCTTCTGCATCCGGTTGTCGGAGTCGTCGACCTCGACGCGTACGCCCTGCTCGCGCAGCCGCGCCACGAGCGGCTGGAGGTGCTCCAGGTGACGCTCGGCGATCGGGATCGCCTGCACCTGCACCGGAGCGAGCCAGGGCGGGAACGCGCCGCCGTAGTGCTCGGTGAGCACGGCGACGAAGCGCTCGATGGAGCCGAAGAGTGCGCGGTGGATCATCACCGGTCGCTGCTTGGAGCCGTCGGCGGCCGTGTAGGTCAGGTCGAAGCGCTCGGGCAGGTTGAAGTCGAGCTGGATCGTCGACATCTGCCACGTGCGCCCGATCGCGTCGCGCGCCTGCACCGAGATCTTCGGCCCGTAGAACGCGGCGCCGCCCGGGTCGGGCACGAGCTCGAGGCCCGAGCCGGTCGCGACCTCCTCGAGCGTGCGGGTCGCCTCCTCCCAGGTGGCGTCGTCACCGACGGACTTCTCCGCGTTCTTGGTCGACAGCTCCAGGTAGAAGTCGTCGAGTCCGTAGTCGCGCAGCAGGTCGAGCACGAAGGTCAGCAGCTGGGAGAGCTGCTCCTTCATCTGCTCGCGGGTGCAGTAGATGTGCGCGTCGTCCTGGGTGAAGCCGCGGGCCCGGGTCATGCCGTGCACGACGCCGGACTTCTCGTAGCGGTAGACGGTGCCGAACTCGAAGAGCTTGAGGGGCAGCTCGCGGTAGGACCGGCCCCGGGCGTCGAAGACGAGGTTGTGCATGGGGCAGTTCATCGGCTTGAGGTAGTAGTCCACGCCGGGCTTGTCGCCGGCGGGGTCGAGCTGCATCGGGGGGTACATGCCGTCGGCGTACCAGTCGAGGTGGCCCGAGACCTCGAAGAGCCGCCCCTTGGTGATGTGCGGGGTGTTCACGAACTCGTAGCCGGCCTCCTCGTGACGGCGGCGCGAGTAGTCCTCCATCTCCTTGCGCAGCCGGCCGCCCTTGGGGTGGAAGATCGCCAGGCCGGAGCCGATCTCGTCGGGGAAGCTGAAGAGGTCGAGCTCACGACCGAGCCGACGGTGGTCGCGCCGCTCGGCCTCCTCGCGGCGGTGCAGGTAGTCCTCCAGCGCCTCCTTGGACTCCCAGGCGGTGCCGTAGATGCGCTGCAGCTGCGGGTTCTTCTCGTCGCCGCGCCAGTACGCGGCCGCGCTGCGCATCAGCGTGAACGCCGGGATCCGCTTGGTGGTCGGGACGTGCGGTCCGCGGCACAGGTCCTTCCACGCCACGGACCCGTCGCGCTTGAGGTTGTCGTAGATCGTCAGCTCGCCGGCGCCGACCTCGACCGAGGCGCCTTCGGCGACCTCCTCGCCGGAGGTCCCCGAGGCGCCCTTGAGCCCGATCAGCTCGAGCTTGTACGGCTCGTCGGCCAGCTCCTCGCGCGCCGCGTCGTCCCCCACCGGTCGGCGGGAGAACTTCTGCCCCTCCTTGATGATCTTGCGCATCCGCGTCTCGACCTTCTCCAGGTCCTGCGGCGTGAACGGTGTCGCGACGTCGAAGTCGTAGTAGAAGCCGTCCTCGACCGGCGGACCGATGCCGAGCCTCGCCTCGGGGAAGAGGTCCTGCACGGCCTGCGCCATCACGTGGGCGCAGGAGTGGCGCAGGATGTCGCGCCCGTCCGCGGAACCCATCGCGACGCCGACCACGACGTCGCCGTCGGCCAGCTCGTGGGAGAGGTCGCGCAGGTCGCCGGCGACCCGTGCCGCGATGACGTCCGCGTCGTCGCGGAACAGCTCCCACGCCCGTGTGCCCGGCTCGACCTGGCGCTGCTCGGTCTCGCCGTCGGCGGTGGTCACGGACACGGTCAGCTGCGACACGGGGAGGGCTCCTGGGTGGTGGTGGACGCCTGGACGGCGCGCCGCGATGCTATCGGCAGGCTGTCGGCAGGTCGCAGCGGCTGATCCGCCGTACCGGAGGACCGATTGCGACGTTTTGTCCACGCTGGGTTTGATTGTCCTGCGGCGATGCGTGCCGCATGTCACGATGAGGCACCATGCGCACCCTTCCCCCTCTCGGGCGCTCGGACGGCCGTCCGGCGCGTGTGGCCACCGCAGGCCTCGTCGGCCTGGCGAGCGCCTTCGCCCTGGTCACCGCCGTGGACGGTGAGCCGACCCGGACGACGCAGCCGTCGCTGCGCCTCGTCGACTCCGCCGTGGTCGAGAGTCCCGACGACGCCCCCGACGATGCCAGGGGTCCTCACGCGATCACCCGGGTCGAGGTCGACAACGACGGCCCGCGGGTGCGCGTCCGCGCCGAGCACGAGGGGTCCCGCTGGCGCGGGACCGTCGCCGTCGAGCTGCGGGTTCCCGGCGAGGGTCGTACGCGGGTCGCTCGCCGCGGCACGACGTACGTCGCCGAGGTGCGCCACGCCCCCGGGCAACGCACCACGACGACCTCCTACCCCACCGCCCGGCCGGCGCGTACGCAGCCGTGGGGCTGCTTCGGGGCGCGCGTGCGCTCGAAGCCGAACGCCCGCACCACGGTCGTGGACGTGCCTCGTGCGTGCCTCGACGGCGCCGAGCGGGTGGCGGTGCGCGTGGTGGCGACCACGGCGACGGGCCTGGAGTCCGTACGCCGCACCAAGCTCGTGGCGCAGCAGTCGCGTCCGAACATCCTCTTCTTCATGGTCGACGACATGCGGGCCGACGAGATCCAGTGGATGCCGCGCACCCGTGCGCTCATCGGCGACGAGGGCGTGACCTTCGAGAACGCGTTCTCGACCTACCCGCTGTGCTGCCCTGCCCGCGCCTCGGTGCTGACGGGCCAGTACGCCCACAACCACGGTGTGCTGGGCAACAAGAGGCCGTACGGCACCTTCGCCCTCGACGACGACGCCACGATCGCGACGTCGCTGCAGGAGGCCGGCTACCGCACCAACTTCATCGGCAAGTACCTCAACGGCTACGGCAGCACCCAGGAGGAGGGCGGCAAGGGCTGGATCTACTACCGCCCGCCGGGCTGGACCCAGTGGCGCGCCTCGCTCACCGGCGGCCTCCCGCGCGAGCACCCGAAGGCCGGCGGCAGCTACCGCTTCTTCGACACCACCCTGTCGGTGAACGGGCGCCGCCTCGACAACTACCAGGGTCGCTACCAGACCCGGGTGTACGGGCAGCTCGCCGCCCAGCAGATCCGTCGCGACGCCGACAAGGCCGACCCGTTCTTCACCTGGGTCTCCTTCGCGGCGCCCCACGTCGGGTTCCCCCGTGAGCCCGACGACCCGCAGGCGGTCGTCCGGGAGGACGGCAGCCTCGCCTACTTCCCCACCGCGGTGCGTCCCGGCGACGTCAAGGGGATGTTCGACGACCTCATCGTGGCCGGTCCGGGTTCGGACTGGGAGGACCCGGACCGCAGCGACCAGGCCCCGGAGCTGCAGTCGATCCAGCCGCTCAGCGACGCCGAGCGCGAGGCGCTCACCGTGGTGGCACGTCAGCGGGCGGAGTCGCTGGAGGTCGTGGACCAGCAGGTCGCGCGCGTCCTCACCGCGCTCGAGCGCACCGGCGAGCGGGAGGAGACCCTCGTCGTCTTCGTCTCCGACAACGGCTACCTGCTCGGGGAGCACGGCATCCGCGAGGGCAAGATCCTTCCCTACGAGCCCGCCCTGCGCGTCCCGGTGCTCATGTCCGGCCCGGAGATCCCCGCCGGGGAGGTCCGCGAGGACCCCGTGACGCTCACCGACCTGGCCCCGACCTTCGTCGCCCTCGCGGACGCCCGGCGACCCGTGCCGGCCGACGGGCGGTCCGTACTGCGGGTCGCCCGGCGCGGCGACCGCGGCTGGACCCGCGGCCTGCTCACCGAGACTGGCCCTGAGTCCGTCGTACGCGGCTCCGACGAGGCGGGTGACCCCCTCACCGACGAGGCCGTCGGCGACGACCCGCGCTACCTGCTGGGCGTCCGGACGCGCGAGTACCTCTACACCAAGCGTGACAGCGGATTCGAGGAGTTGTTCGACGTGAGTGTCGACCCCCGTCAGTACGTCAACCTCGTGGGCGACCCCGCGTACGCCGAGCAGCTCACCGCGTTGCGGGACCAGCTGCGAGCGCTCCGGGCCTGTGGCGGCAAGGACTGCGCCGTGCCGCTCCCGGCGGTGCTCCGATGAGCCGGCGGGCTGCAGCAGCCCTGGGCGCGTTCGCGTTGAGCGGCGCGATGGTCGTCCAGGGCGCGGTCCCCTCCAGCGCCGACACGGTGAGACAGCGTCAGTCCGAGGGCGAGGGTCCGCACGCGGTCGTACGCACCGTGGTGGACAACGACGGCCCTCGCGTCGGCGTGACGGTCAAGCACGCGAGGGCGGCCTGGGACGGCCAGGTGCGTCTCACCATGAGGGTTCCCGGCGAGGAGGCCGGTTTCATCGCCGAGGTCCGGCACGGCGTCGGGCCGGAGCGCGGACGCCTGCGGTTCTCCGGCGGCAAGCCGTGGCGTTGCGGCAAGGCGTCCCTGTCGTCCCCCGACCGTTCGCGCACGACGACGCTGAGCGTGCCGCGTCACTGTCTCCGGGGTGCCTCGACCCTCGAGGTCGACGTGCGGGTCCGCAACCGCGACGGTGGCGTGTCCACCGCCTCGGTCGGACCGGTCGCGCAGCAGTCGCGGCCCAACATCGTCATGATCATGGTCGACGACATGCGGGCCGACGACCTGGAGTACATGCCGCTCACGCGACGTCTGATCGGCGACAAGGGCGTGACCTTCGACAACGGTCTCGCGCCCTACCCGCTGTGCTGCCCGGCCCGCGCCTCGGTGCTGTCGGGCCTCTACACCCACAACCACCGCGTCTTCAGCCACGTCGAGCCCTGGGGTTTCAACAAGTTCGACGACGAGTCGACGATCGCGACGTGGCTCGACGACGCCGGCTACACCACGACGTACGTCGGCAAGTACCTCAACGGCTACGGCAACCAGCCCGAGCCCGGTGCGACCACGGGGACGTCCGCCCGCTACGTGCCGCGCGGCTGGGACGACTGGAAGGGGTCGATCGACGGGGGGCTGCCGAAGAAGCACCCCGCGTACGGGTTCACCTACTCCTTCTACGACACCACGCTGAACAACAACGGGCGCGGGTTCGTCTCGAACGAGGGCAGGTACAACACGTACGTCATCGGCCAGGAGGGTCGCAAGCAGATCCGGAGGTCGGCGAAGCGGGAGGCCCCCTTCTTCTCCTACATCTCCTTCGTCGCGCCCCACTTCGGCAACCCGACCGAGCCCGACGACCCGGGCCCCATCACCGATGACTCCGGGGAGACCCGTCGGTTCCTGACCGTCGCCCGTCCGCCGAAGGTGCGGGGCATGTTCGACGACACCGTCTTCGAGGCGCCCGGCGTCTTCTGGGACGACCCGGACGACTCCGACCGGGCGGACGAGCTGGCCGACAACCCCGACCTGAACGCCGCCGAGATCGACGGCCTGCTGACCGTGCACCGCCAGCGGCTGGAGTCGCTGCACGTGGTCGACCAGGAGGTCCGCAAGATCGTGCGTGAGCTCGAGCGGTCCGGCGAGCGGGAGGAGACGATGATCGTCTTCACCTCCGACAACGGTTACTTCCTCGGCGAGCACGGCGTCCGTCAGGGCAAGACACTGCCGTACGAGCCGTCCCTGCGCGTGCCCCTGCTGATGTCGGGTCCCGGCATCCCCGCGGGTCAGCGGCGGCAGGACCCGTTCCTGTCGATCGACTTCGCGCCGACGTTCGCCGACCTCGCCGACGTGCGGATGCCGTACGAGCCCGACGGCATCTCCCTCCTGCCGTCCGCCCAGATGGGCGACCGCGGGTGGAACCGGCCGGTGCTCACCGAGACCGGACCGGCCTCCACGGTGCGCATGTCGACCGAGGACGGCGACCCGATCGTCCCCGGCGGTATGGACACACCCGACAACCGGTTCATCATCGGCATCCGGACGCCGCGATACCTCTTCACCGACCGGGCCACCGGGTTCGAGGAGCTCTACGACCTCCGGGCCGACCCGAACCAGTACGACAACGTCGTCGACGAGCTCGGCTACGTGCTGGTGTCCCAGGAGATGCGCCGCACGCTGCGCGAGCTGCGGGCGTGCGACGGGAAGCAGTGCCGGCCACGCCTGAGCCCGCTGCTGCGCTGAGGCGTCGGAACGTCTCGACGACGAAGGCCCGGCACCTGCAGAGATGCAGGTGCCGGGCCTTCGTCGCGCGGTGGGCGATACTGGGTTCGAACCAGTGACCTCTTCGGTGTGAACGAAGCGCGCTACCACTGCGCCAATCGCCCGAGCACGTCGAACATTAGCGCACGTCCCCGGCCCGTTCTCACCTGGGGCTCGGGTGCTGCGACGTGCTCCGTGACGTCGTCACGCGACTGTGACTAGACCGCCCTAGACCGTTCGGGGGGTGACCCGTCCTCCCTGCGGATCGGGCCGAACACCCCCACGAGACCCGTTCACGGATGAAGCGATCGTCCAGACCGGCGAGTCCTTTACCTCACACGACCGTCACCACGGCGCGGGTCCCTCGTTCTAGTCCTCGACACAGGCCAGCTCGGTCACACCGCTTCCAGGGGGAAACACCATGTCGTTCCGCAGCCAGGACCGCCGCACCGGCACCGACGCCACGACCGTCGCCCGCCGTATCCACCTCGACCTGATCGACGGGATGGGGCGCAGTATCGACCTGACCGCCGGCTTCGTCTTCGACGCCGCCGACCCGTACGCCGTCACGCTCACCTTCTACACCGACGGTCCGGAGGTGACCTGGAGCTTCGCCCGCGACCTGCTCGCCACCGGTGTGCGCGAGCCCGCGGGCACCGGCGACGTGCACGTGTGGCCCTCGGTCGACCGCGACGGACGCCCGGTCACCGTGATCGAGCTGCAGAGCCCCGGCGGCCAGGCACTCCTGCAGGCGCCCACCTCCGACATCTCCGCCTTCGTCACGGCGACCCAGTCCGTCGTCCCGGCCGGCGAGGAGTCGGCCCACCTCGACCTGGACTCCCTCGTCGACGCGTTGCTGGCCGTCTGAGGCCATCGACCCGCTGCCGCGCTGGTCGGACTTCTCGGCAGCATCCCCCTCACGGAGCGTCGCAGGCCCTGTGCCTGCGACGCTCCGTCGCGTCCGCCCGACGACGTCGGACGCGGGTCAGCCCCGGTGCCCGGGTGCGCGGGACGCCCACACCCTGATGGCGTGGCGTACGACCTCCCCCGGCGGCACCGGTCGACCGTCGACCGCAGTGACCGCCTGCACGTCGCGGAACGTGGAGGTCAGGAAGACCTCGTCGGCCTCGTGCAGCACCTCCAGCGGGGCGTCGACCTCGACGACCGGCACCGCTCCGTCCTCCCGCAGCCACGTGAGGGCCAGGGCCCGGGTGACCCCGGCGAGGCACCCGGAGACCAGCGTCGGCGTACGGATCTCGCCGTCGACGACGTAGAAGACGTTCGAGCCCGTGCCCTCGCACAGCAGGCCGGCAGTGTTCCCGAAGACAGCCTCGGCGGCCCCGGCCTGACGGGCACGGCGCAGGGCGAGCACGTTCTCGGCGTACGACGTGCTCTTCACCCCCGCGAGCGCCCCCTGCTCGTTGCGGCGCCACGGCACGGTCACCACCGGCGCGGCAGCAGGCTGCGGTGCCACGGGGCCGTGCACGACCGCGTACGTCGGTGGACCGTCGCCCCGGTCGGACCCCATCGGGGCCTCCCCGGCGGTGTACGTCAGTCGCAGCCGCGCCAGCGGGGTGGTGCCCTCGGTGGCGGCCTCGCGGGCGAGCAGCGCGTCGATCGCCTCCCTGAGGAGGCTCGTGTCGGGCGTCGGCATCTCCATGGCCGCGGCGGATCGCAGCAGCCGGTCGAGGTGCTCGCTCAGCGCGAAAGGGGAACCGTCGTAGACCGCGACGGACTCGAAGATCCCGTCCCCCACCGTGAGGCCGTGGTCGAGCAGGCTCACCCGCGCCAGCGAGGCGTCGTCGTGCAGCTCGCCGTCGAGCCAGGCCCTCATGGGGCGACCTTAGACCCGCGGCGCGCCAGGTCACCCCCCGGTTTGCGGCCCGGAGCGGATCGGCTATGGTTTCACCCGCACGCACAGCCGGTCAGCCGGTGAACGTGACAAGCGGACGTAGCTCAGTTGGTAGAGCGCAACCTTGCCAAGGTTGAGGTCGCGAGTTCGAGCCTCGTCGTCCGCTCGGAGAAGGCCTGTCAGGGCCCTCCCCACCTGGTGGAGTGGCCGAGAGGCGAGGCAACGGACTGCAAATCCGTGTACACGGGTTCGAATCCCGTCTCCACCTCGGGCGATTGGCGCAGTGGTAGCGCGCTTCCTTGACACGGAAGAGGTCACTGGTTCAAACCCAGTATCGCCCACCATCCGAACCCGCTGAGCCGCTCGTCGGCCCGGCGGGTTCGTCGTTCCGGGCCTACGATCGCCACCATGGTCGCCACCATCAACCGTCGAGGTCCTCGCAGCATCACGTCCGCCGCTCCCGCAGTCCTCGCCGCCGCGGCGCTGATCGGATCCCTCGCAGCCTGCTCGACGACCGAGCCGGCGCCTGGCGCGGTCCCTGAGGCGTCCCAGGGCGCATCCCGGGGCGCATCCCAGGGCGCATCCCAGGGCCCCTCTCAGAGCGCGTCGACCTCTGCGCCCTCGGCGTCTTCCGAGCCGTCCGCGAGCTCCCAGCCCTCGGCGGCTCCGACGGCGGAGCCCGACCCCGCCTTCGCGGGAAGCACCACGCCCGGCGAACGCAGCACGTCCGCCGGGTCGGGACCCTACGACCTCGTGCTCACCGACGTACGCACCGGCGGCCAGGAGGGCTACGACCGCGTGGTCATGGAGTTCCGCGGATCGGCCGTCCCCGGATTCCAGGTGCGCTACGACTTGAACCCGCGCCTGGAGGGCAGCGGCGATCCCGTACGCCTCGACGGCGGCGCCGCGCTGGTGGTCACCGCCGACCGCACGACGTACCCGGGAGAGGGCTCGGACTACTACGCAGGGCCGAACCGCCTCGACGGTCCTGGCGGGTCCGTGACCGACGTCGTGGTCGGCGGCACCTTCGAGGGTTACACGGACATCTACGTCGGCGTCGCCGACGAAGCACGGCCGTACCGCGTCTTCACGCTGACCGATCCCCCGCGCGTCGTCGTCGACGTCGCCGCCTCCTCAAGCGAAGGCTGACCCGGCGACCCGGCAGGTTTCCAGCACGCGGCAACGCTGGCATGGTCGGGGCATGAACGTCGTCGCCTGGATCCTCTCCGCCGTCCTCGCCCTCGCCTTCGTCGCCGCAGGCTCGATCAAGATCCTCCGCTCCAAGGAGCAGCTGCTCGAGGACCCGCGGTTCGCCTGGGCCGAGGAGTTCTCCCGCAGCCTCGTGACCTTCATCGGTGTCGCGGAGGTGCTCGGCGCGCTCGGGTTGATCCTGCCGTGGGCGCTGGACATCGCCCCGGTGCTGACACCGATCGCCGCGCTCGGGCTCGCCGGCACCATGGCCGGCGCCCTGGTCACCCACGCCCGACGCAACGAGCTGAAGGAGACGGCGCTGCCGACGGTGGTGTTGGGCGTGCTCGCCCTGGTCGTCGCAGCGATCCGGTTCGCGCAACTGTGACCGCGGCGGGGCTCAGGCCTCCGCGCCGAACAACCGCGGGATGAGCGACAGCGCCATGAAGGCCGCGAACGCGATCAGCACCATCAGCAGCGCCAGCCGCAGCCGTCGGCGACGGCGCTCGGGGGTGGAGGCGGGATCCGGGTCGGTCTTCACGATGCTCTGTCCTCCACGGGGTCGGCGGGCCGGTCGGCCCCGGCGTCATGCGCGTCGAAGTCGGTGTAGCCGCTGTCCTCGGCGGTCTTGCGCTGCGCCCGCTCGAGTCGACGCCGGCCTTCCTCGCCGCGGTAGTTCTTGTAGCTGTAGACGATCGTCGCGAGGGCGATGAGGGCCGACGCGATCATCGTGGCGCCGGCGGACCAGCCGCCCATGAGCCAGAAGCGGTCGGCGACAGGCCACCACGTCGGGGCCTCCGGGCCGAGCCCCCAGAAGAAGCCCGCCGCGGTCAGGAAGACGACACCGAAGAGCGAGACCGCGATGCGTCCCCACGACGACACCGAGTCGGCGGCGGTCTGCAGGGCGCGTACGCGGACCGGCGCGAGCCGCTTCTCGGCCCAGTCGTACTGCGTCGCGAGCAGCGCGAGGCCGGCGAACAGAGCCAGCAGCCCCGGGCCCGGCAGCACCAGGGCGGCGATGCCGACGACGACCAGTGTCCAGCCGAGGCCCTCGATGAGGATGCGCTTGAGCCCACGACCGACGTCTGCCATGAGTCAGAGTGTGGCGTACGCGACCAATCAGCCGCGGTCGCCGCGCGAGGAGAGGTGCTGCCGGACGTGCGCCAGCTCCTGCAGCACCTGGGCCAGCTCCTCGCGCAGCTCGCCCTGTCGCGCGTCGTCCTCGGCCTCCAGCTCGGCCTCACGCTCCTCCCCCACCTGACCGACCAGCCAAGCGGCCACCGTCGCGGTGAGGGCACCGATCAGCGCGACCCCGAAGACCATCAGCCCCAGCGCCACCAGACGACCGGTCACCGTGATCGGGAAGAAGTCGCCGTAGCCCACCGTGGTGACGGTGACGCACGCCCACCACAGGGCGTTGCCGAAGCTCGTGATGTTGGCGCCCGCGGCGTCCTGCTCGGCGTCGAGCACGGCCAGCGCACCGATGAGCACAGCGATCACCGCAGCCATCCCGATGTAGGTCGCCGCCCGGCTCGCGGCGTGCGCCGCACCACGGTTGATGACGCGCACGAACACCAGCAGCTGCAACAGCCGCAACGGCCGCAGCATCGGCAGCACCACGATCGGCACCTCGTACCAGTGCTGTTTGAAATACCTCAGGCGGTCCCGGGACACCGCGAGCCGCACGCCGTAGTCGACGACGAAGGCCATCCAGGTGCCCCACACGACGTACTCCAGGAGTCGTTCGGTGCTGCTGGAGAGACCCTGGTCGACCACCTGCCACGCGTACGCCGCCACGAAGACGACCGCGAGGACGAGCATCGGGATCTCGACCGCCGACTCCCAGCGCTCGCGCCTGCTGACCTGGGCGCTCATGATCAGTCCTCCTCGACTGCGACGTCCTCCTGGTGCGTGCCCGGCCGCGCCGCCCACGGGGCCTCCTTCGCCGGGCGTACGACGATCAGCTTGTCGCCGCGGGCCAGCTGGGTGACCACGGGGTCGAAGTAGCGGTGCACCCGCCCGTCACGGACGACGGCGATGACCTGGTCGGGCAGGTCCTGGGGCTGCTTGCCCACCTCGCGGACGAGCAGGTCGCGCTCGGCGACCTCGAGCCCGTCGCCGGAGGACAGGAGGTCGTCGAGCACCGACCCGAGCTGCGGGCTGATCGTGGACAGACCCACCAGCCGGCCGACCGCGTCGGAGGAGGTGATGACCTGGTCGGCGCCCGACTGCCGAACCAGCGCGATGTTGTCCTCCTCGCGCACCGTCGCGACGATCCACGCGGCGTCGTTGAGCTCGCGGGCGTTCAGCACGGCCAGGATCGTGGAGTCGTCGCGGTCGGTGGTGATGATGACCTGCTGCGCGCGGTTCACGCCGGCCCGGCGCATCACCTCGCGCCGGGTGGCGTCGCCGGTCACGACCGCGATGCCGTCACCCTGGGCGTCCGCCGCGGCCTCGGTGCCGGGGTCGACGATGACGAGCTGGTCCTGCTCGATGCCGTTGCTCATCAGGGTCTTCACCGCCGACCGACCCTTCGTGCCGTACCCGATGATCACGGTGTGGTCCTTCAAGGTTCTCCTCCAGCGCTGGATCTTGAAGCTCTCGCGGCCCTGCGCGGCCAGCACCTCGATCGTGGTGCCGATCAGCAGCACCAGGAAGCCGATGCGGAACGGCGTGATCACGAAGGCGTTGATCATGCGGGCGGTGTCCGTGACCGGTGAGATGTCGCCGTACCCGGTCGTCGACAGCGTGACGGTCGTGTAGTAGATCGCGTCCATCAGGCTGACCGTGCCGTCGGCGGAGTCGCCGTACCCGTCGCGGTCGATGTAGACCAGCAGCACGGTGGCGACCAGGATCGCGGCGGCCGCGGTCAGGCGCCGGCTCAGCTCCCACCACGGCGAGCGGCTCGGCGTCGGCAGGGTGACCATGTCCAGGTCGGGCCGCTCGAACGTCTCCTTCGCCACCGGTCGAACCTAACCGGTGCGGTCGCGTCGCAGCCGCACCGGCGCGGTGCGCAGCCGACGGATCAGGTCGGCGCGGGCCCGGCTGGTCGTCTCCTCGGGCCAGACCTGGTCCACCGCCGCGTTCACGGCGGCACCGATGAGCACCGCGATGCTCAACAGGTAGAGCCACAGCAGCACCGCGATCGGCGCGGCCAGCGGACCGTAGATGCTCGTCGACCCGCCCGCGGTCGCGGAGATGACGCTGCGCAGCACGTACGAACCCCCCACCCAGACCACGAGCGTGAACGCCGCCCCCGGGAGGTTGAGCCACCACGACGTGCGCACCGGCACCGACAGGTGGTAGAGCAGCGCCAGGAACACCGTGACGAGCACCAGCAGCACCGGCCAGTAGAGCGAGACCAGGGCGCCGAGCTCGGTCGGGAGCACCTCGCGCACCAGGTCGGGCCCCGCCACCGCGAGCGGGAGCGCCGCCACGGCCAGCACCATGCCGATCAGGTAGAGCGTGAACGACAACGCGCGCGTGGACACGATGCCGCGCTGACCGCCCAGGCCGTACATGATCGTGATGGTGTCGATGAAGACGTTCAGCGCGCGCGAGCCCGACCACAGCGCCAGCACGAAGCCGACCGAGATGACGCCGTAGCGCCCGCCCCCGGTCAACACGTCGTCGAGGATCGGCGCCACCACCGTCTGCACCGCGGGCTCGGTCAGGGCCCGGCCCGCGGCGTCCATCGCCGAGTCCCGCACGGCGTCGAGCTGGGCCGCCGGGAAGTTGTCGAAGACGTACCCCACCGTGCCGGCGAGCGCGAAGACCAGCGGCGGCAGCGACAGGATCGCGAAGAACGCCGCCTCGGCCGCGAGCCCCGTGACCCGGTTGCGCATGCAGATGCCGACCGTGCGGACCACGACCGACCAGAGCTGGAGCACGCGGTGGCGAAGCCCCTCGGGTGCGCGTGGTCGTGCCGCCCGCACCGCCCCCTGCACGGTGCGCCCAGCGCGGCCGGTGCGCCCAGTGCGCCCGGTGCGCCCGAGACCGCCCGAGGGCAGGGGCGTACGCGTGTCGGGCACCGTCATGACGCCTACGCTAGACCGATGGACAGGACAAGTCGGGTAGCCACGAACCAGCCACCGCCACTCGTCGACCACGACGTCGTCGCCGCCGACGCGGCGTTGACCGAGGCGGTCCTGCGCCACGGGGACGAGGCGGCGTACGACAGCCTCGCCGACCTCGGCCGCGAGGCCGGCCGCGCCGAGACGCGCGAGCACGGCATGCTCGCGAACCAGAACCCGCCGAAGGTCGTGCCCGTCGACCGCTTCGGCAACCGGGTCGACGAGGTGTCCTTCCACCCCTCGTGGCACTGGCTGATGGAGCGCGCGGTGGGCTACGGACTGCAGGCGAGCCCCTGGGAGTCCGACGACCCCCACGCGCACCTTCGCCGCGCCGCCGGCTTCTTCGCCTGGTCCCAGAGCGAGCCCGGCCACGCCTGCCCCATCTCCATGACGTACGCCGCGGTGCCCGCCCTGCGCGTCGACGACGCCCTGGCGAAGGAGTGGACCCCGAAGCTGGCTGCCACCTCCTACGACCCCGGCGTACGCCCCCTGGCGGAGAAGACCGGCGCCCTGGCCGGCATGGGCATGACCGAGAAGCAGGGCGGCTCCGACGTGCGGGCCAACCTCACCACGGCTGAGCCCACCTCGGTCGACGGCGAGTACGCGCTGCACGGCCACAAGTGGTTCACCTCGGCGCCGATGAACGACGTCTTCCTCGTGCTCGCCCAGGCCCCCGATGGACTCACCTGCTTCCTGCTGCCTCGCTCGCTGCCCGACGGCTCGCGCAACACCCTCGACGTGGTGCGGCTCAAGGACAAGCTGGGCAACCGCTCCAACGCCTCCTCCGAGCTCGAGTTCCGCGGCACCTGGGCGCAGCGGCTGGGCGACGAGGGCAAGGGCGTACGCACCATCATCGAGATGGTCGCGGCGACTCGGCTCGACTGCGTCATCGGCTCCGCCGCCCTGATGCGCAAGGCACTCGCCGAGGCCGTGTGGCACACCCGGCACCGCAGCGCCTTCGGTGGTCCGCTGGCCGAGAAGCCGCTGATGCGCAATGTGCTCGCCGACCTCGCGATCGAGTCCGAGGCCGCGACGGCGCTGGCCATGCGGCTCGCGGCCGCCGTCGACGCCCGCCACGACCCGCGGGAGCAGGCGTTCCGGCGCATCGCGCTGCCCCTGGCGAAGTTCTGGGTCTGCAAGCGCACGCCGGCGATGGCGGCGGAGGCGCTGGAGTGCCTGGGCGGCAACGGGTACGTCGAGGAGTCCGGCATGCCCCTGCTGTTCCGCGAGTCGCCGCTGAACTCGGTCTGGGAGGGGTCGGGCAACGTCAACGCGCTCGACGTGCTGCGGGCGATGCTGCGCGAGCCGGAGGTGCTGGACGCCTGGCTGTCCGAGGTCGGCGCGGCCCGCGGTGCCGACGGGCGTCTCGACGCCGCCGTCGAGCAGGTGCTCGCCATGCTCGCCGACCAGAGCGCCCTCGAGATCGGGGCACGGTCGCTCGCCGGGCTGATGGCCGCCTGCCTGCAGGGGGCGTTGCTCGTACGCTTCGCGCCGCCGGAGGTCGCCGACCTGTTCTGCGCCTCGCGTCTGGCCGGCTCGGGGCCCGCGGCGTACGCCGGCACCTTCGGCACCCTGCCGACCGCCGACGCGGCGAGCCTGGGCACCATCGTCGACCGAGCGCTGCTGGTCTGATCTCCCGCTCCTGCACGGCTCCTGAACGCCCGCAGGTGCGGGCGTCCAGGTGCATGTGCGGCCCTGCAAGCCCGCGCAAGCACGGGAACGCCCGCAGGTGCGGGCGTTCAGGGGCGGGGGCGCAGACCGCCGACGCTCAGCCGCGGCGCCGTCGTCGCGCCCGGGTGACCAGACCCTCCACCAGACCCCGCGCCTTGCTGAGGTCCTTCAGCGTGACCACGACGGGGGCGTACGCCACCACCTGCGCGGGCTCGCCCCGACGGGCGCACGAGAGCGCCGGGGGTCCGAGCCACAGCCCGGCACCGAGCGCCGCGAGACGTCGACCGTGCCGGCCGGAGGCGGCGAGCAGCGGCAGTCCGGCGAAGTACGCGACCCGCACGAGGTCCCGGGCGACCAGCGGCCCGGAGCCCGCCTGACCGCCCCACTGCCCGTACTTGCGGTACATCGCCGCGGTCTCGGCCAGGGTCTCGGCCTGCTCCCACACCACGGTGGCGTCGAGGGAGAGCACCGCGGGCCCGGCGTGCTCCTGCACGGCGTAGCCGAAGACGGCGTCCTCGGAGCTGAAGAGGTCGACGTCGAAGCCGCCGGCTGCCCGCCACGACGTCACCGCCACGCCCATCGACCGACCGTCCACCCGGTGCGCCGCGAAGGCACGACCGAGCAGACGTGCGCGCAGCCGACGGATCGGGGTGGCGCGCCGTGCGGCGTCCTTGTCGGGGAACAGGACGACGCGCGCGGCGGCCTTCCACGCGGTGTCGTGGTCGACGTCGTAGGTGCCGGTGACGATCGCCGGCACGTCGTCGGCGTGAGCCTCGGCGTACGGCGTACGCAGGCGGTCGAGCCAGTCCGGCGCCGGCGTGCAGCCGGCGTCCGTGCAGCAGACCACCGCGTGCCTCGCCTCGCCGAAGCCGAGGTTGCGCGCGGCGGAGAGGTTGACCTGGGGTCCGTCGAGGATCCGGATGCGAGGGTCGCGGGCAGCCCAGGCCGCCATCTCCTCGCGGGTGCCGTCCGTGGAGCCGTCGTCGACCAGGAGGTACTCGTCGTGCTCGCGCAGCTGCGGCACGACGGCGGAGACGACCCCGTCGACGTGACCGGCCTCGTTGCGCATGCACGAGAGCACGGACACCGGTGCCTCCGGTGCGAGCCCGGCGCCGGGCCGCAGCGCCGTGCGGGCCAGCACGGCGGCCACCCGGTCCGCCACCGCGGCGGCGTCGGGGTGGTCGCTGAGCAGGCCGACCGGCCGCCCGTCCGGCTGCAGGCTTTCCGTCCTCGACCCCACCTCTTGCAGACCTGCGGCGACCGCCTCGGCGTCGTCGACGTCGACCACGGCACCGTGCAGGGCGGCCATGCGCTCGACCTCGGGATTGCCCGTGGCCCCGAGCACCGGCACGCCGGCGTGCAGCGCCTCGATCGCCGCCAGGGAGTAGCCCTCACGGCCGAATCCCCCCGCACTGCGCGTCAGCACCGCGAGAGCGTCGAACGCCGCCAGGGCACGCCAGGCCTCGTCGACCTCTCCGACGAACCTGACCCGGTCACCCACGCCCCGGGCGGCGGCCAGCTCACGCAGGCGAGCCGACTCCCCCGGCTCTGTGGGGTCGTCACCACCGACGACCACGAGGTGCCAGCCGGGGGCCGCCGCCAGCGCGCAGACGGCGGTGTCGACGCCCTTGTACGCGACCAGCCGCCCCAGCATCACCATCGTCGACGCCTGCGGCAGCTCGACGCCGCGATCGGCCCACCAGCGACGGGCGGCCGCGCGGTCGAGGGCGGGCTCCTCGGGTCGCGCCGGCGGCACGAGGACGGCGTCATCGCGCCGGGTCGCCGCCGCGACGGCGGCCGAGTTCGCCAGCACCGCGTCGCTGAGCCGCCCCAGCCAGGGGCCGAGCCGGGCGTCGAAGGAGAAGTCGTGCTTCATCCAGGCGACGGGCACGCCGAGCAGCCGGGCCGCAGGCACGGCCGCCAGCGCCGCCTTCACGCCGTTGGCGAGCACGACCTCGGGATCGTGGCGCCGCAGGACCCCTCGGAGCCTGATGCCCGCGCCGAGCATGTCGCGGGCGCCGGTGCCCGTCGCCATCACCTCGACCGGGACACCGGCCTCCTCGAGCCGGGCCCGCAGGGGGCCGTCCTGCAGCAGCACGACCCGGGCGTCGAGGCGCCCGGTCTCGGCGAGCAGCGAGAGCAGCCACCGTTCCGATCCACCGAGGACGGCGTACGGACTCACCACCGTCACCCGGAGCGGCGGGGTCACGACGGCGCCCCGACGGCGGGATCGGCCCTGCGGCTGCCGCCCGTGCGACGGCCCGTCCGTCCGCCCGTCCTCGCGTAGGTGAGCGCGACGCGGGCCGAGGCCGCGGCGAGACCCACGAGGAACCACAGGGTCGTGCTGGTCACGGGATTGCGGAAGGGGTAGTCGACGATGCCGTGTGCCAGCACGGCCACCAGGCCCGCTGTCGTTCCCGCGAGGAGACGGCTCGCGAGCGCGGGTCCGGCCTCGTCCAGGCGACCTCTGACGCTGCGCGCGCCGGGCAGCAGACGCGAGGCGAGCCCCACCATCAGTCCGAGAAGGCAGAGCAGCCCGATCAGCCCGTACTCGGCCCAGGTGTTGAGGAAGATGTTGTGCGCGTGCTCGGCCTGGAGGTAGTACCCGTCCTGGTTCAGCTGCGTACCGACCTGGGCGAAGGCGCCGGGGCCCTGACCGATCCACGGTGAGTCGGTGATCTGGCGGCGCGCCTCGGCGTAGATCGCGGGTCTCTCGTCGTACGGGTTCTGGGTGCCGTCGAAGAGGCTCAGCAGCCGCTGGTTCACGATGGCCACGATGTCGACGCGGGCGAGCACGACGAGCAGCGCCGCGATCGTTCCCACCGCGGTCGCGACCGGCAGCAGGAAGCGACGGCGGTCCGGGAGCAGGGCCCAGAAGACGAGCATCCCGACCACGGCGCCGGTCCAGGCGCCGCGCGACAGGCTGACCACGAGGCCGACCAGGATCGCCAGGGCGCCAAGGGTCGCAAGGATCCGGCCGCGGCGACCTCGTTCGGCCAGCGCCAGCCCGGCAGCGACGGGCAGGAGCATCGCGCAGAAGATGCCGAGCTCGTTCGGCTGCTCGAAGATGCCGACCGCGCGGCCGGTGACGACGGCGCCGGCGTTGCTGACCTGCGCCTCACCAGCTCCCTGCACCGAGAGCGCTCCCACCACGGCCGCAGCGGCGACGAGGAGGCGTACGACGAGCCGGAGCCTGCCGGCGGAGCTGATCACCGAGTGGGTGACCGCGATGAGGAGAACGCTGACGACCAGCGCCACGTCCAGCCGGAAGGTGACGTCCGGCGAGGGTGAGACGTACGTCGACAGGGCGGCGGAGACGAGCATCGCCGCCAGGGGCAGCCCGACCGGCCACGGCACCGGCACGAAGTCCCCGCGAGCCGCCTCGACCGCCAGCACGCCGCCGGCTGCGACGACCGCCATCAGCTGCACGACCTGCAGCGGACCCACCCCGACGGAGCCCAGCGGCAGGGTCACCACGAACAGGCACAGCAGCCCGAGCGCGCGGTCGACCGGCGCGGTCGCGGCGACCGCCAGCGCGCACAGCGCCGCGGGGATCGCGAGGCCGAGCGGACCGGCACCGGCCAGTGCCGACGACAGCGCCAGGTAGGACAGCACCACGAAGAAGGCGACTCCGCCGAGCAGGACGGTCAGCGAACGTGCGGACGCACGCGGCACCTGCTGGCCGCTCCTGGCCCCCGCGCGGTACTGGACGACGGTCGACGACACGCGCACACCCCCGGGGAGGTCCGGTTCGCTCATCGGGTGGTCACCGCGTGGTCGTGTCACGGGTCAGCAGGCGCCGGGTGCCCCGCCGCAGGAACGACGCCCGGTCGAGCAGCCGCCACACGCGCCGGTACCCCGGCATGAGCTTGAGGCGGAACGAGGCGAGGGAGTCCGTGGCGTTGACGTCGACGCGCGAGATCGCGAAGGTCCCCTTGTCGTCGAAGACGGAGAACGCGGAGTCGTATCCGGCCTCCGCCACCGCCCGACGAGCGGCGGCGTCATGGATGCCGAAGGGATAGGCGAAGCTCGGCACGGTGGGACCGACGACCTCCTCGAGCCGGTTGCGCGCCTCGGCCGTCTGCTGCGCGAGGTAGTCCGCACCGCCGCCGCGCATCGGTGAGTGGTCCCACCCGTGCACGCCCATGGCCACCAGCGGGCCGGCCAGCTCCTTCAGCTCGTCCGCGGTGAGCAGCGGCTCGTCCTCGGGCTCGGGCAGCCACTCGGCGGTCTCGCCGATGAGTCCCGCCGGGGTGTACAGCACGCACGGGGCCTCGTGCCGCGCCATGACAGCCAGTCCCGCGCGGGTCGAGTCGTACGCATCGTCGATCGTCAGCAGCACGCTGCGCCGCGGGCGCGGGGCCCGGCCGCGGCGGATCGCCTCGTACTCCCCCCAGGTGAGCAGCGCCCATCCCTCGCGGCGGAGCCACGCCAGCTGGGCGTCGAGCTCGGGCAGCGGGACGAACAGGTGCTCGGGGTCGTCGGGACGCGGCGCATCGGCGAAGCCGTGGTAGAGCAGCACCACCGGCTCCCGCCGTCCGAGGCGTCGCCACCACGGCGGCTCGCGGTGCTGTGCGGCTGCGCCCGAGCCGGCGCCGCGGGAGCTCACGTCGTCGTCGTCCCGTCGTACACGACCGTGCCGGCCAGGCCGCCGCTGAGACGGCGGATGCGGCGCACCGCCTCGCGTACGGAGAGCGTGTCGGTGCCCCGCGGAATGACCAGCACCGCCCGGGACGTCGCCCCGAGCGCGGACTCGGCGACGCCGGAGCCGTCCATCGAGGCCGAGCTGACCACGACGCGCTGCCACCGGTCGGTGGCCGTGGAGACCACGGCCGCGAGCCCTCGGCTCAGGACGTCCTCGTCGGCGAAGGTGTCGGGCTGGGTGGTGACCAGGGCCAGCTGACCGCTTGGTCCTCGGGGCGAGCCCAGCTCACGTCCGCCGACGAGGTCTCCGAGGAGCACCCCCTGGTCGACGCCGACCTGGTTGCTGAGCACCGTGTCCTCGGTGTCGCCGTCGATCAGGAGCACCTGGGAGCCGACGCTGGCGAGGCTGCGGGAGACGAGGTACGCCGTGGTGGCGACGCCGACGCCGGCGTCGACGCCGGTGACCGTGAAGTCCAGGGGCGCTCCGCTGGGCTCGGAGGCGCGCAGCCCGGTGCGCAGGATCCTCGCCTCCGCGGATGACTTCTCGGTGTCGAGCATGGCCGTGAGGTCGGCCTGGGATCCCGAGCGCGAGATCGTGCCCAGGGTGGGCACCCCGGTGACGCGCTCGGCGTCGGCCTCGTCGACCACCCGGGGCCGGAGCCGCTCGAGCAGGAACGCCACCCAGAGTCCGAGCGCCAGCGCCGCGAGGATCAGCACGATCCGCAGCAGGGCCGGCGAGGACGTCAGCGGCGGGGGCTGCAGTGCCGCGGGGGCGATCTTCTCGGTCAGCAGCAGCGTGTCGTTCGATGCGGCGATCACCGCGCTGTCCGCCACGGCGTCTGCCACGGCGAGCGCCTGCTCGTCGGTCTCGAGCGTGGCGACGATGCGCATGTTGCCGTTGATGGGGTCGGTCTCGACGTTGACGGCGGTCTGCAGGTCCTCGACGCTCACGCCTGAGGCGTCGGAGACCTGCTGCAGGCGCGGGGTCGAGGTCATCTCGACGGCGTAGCGGGCCGTGCGGAGGTTGACCAGATCGCCGAAGGCGGCGTCCGGCGTCTGGGGACTGACGGTCACCACGCTGACCGCGGTCGAGGACGGAGGAAGCAGCGCGACGTACCCGACACCAAGGATCGCCGCCGGCACGACCACGGCGAGGATCAGCCGCCACCGCCATCGGACCGCTCGGAGGAAGGTGCTGAGCCCCCCGGGCTCGTCGGTCTCGCGCAGGGTCTGGGCCACCCCAGGATCGTGGCACAATCCCGCGTCACGCGTGGGAGACCTCGCAGGTCATGACGCAGGTCATCCGCCTGATGTCGCCCGCGAGCAGGACCTTGGTCCCGGGCCGGACGTCACGCCCTACGCGAATCGGACGAACTGTCGCGGGCCTCGAGGACATCGGCGTAGACCTGCAGCATGGCGTCGGCGGCGCGCGTGCCGTGGACGCGCGACCAGGCGGCGGCCTCCTCGCCGTGGGCGGCCGCACGGTCGCGGTCGCGCAGGGCCTCGACCAGTGCCTTGCCCAGGGCGTCCACGTCCTCCACGGGCACCAGGCGCCGTACGCGGTCCGGCGCGCCGACCGCCATGCCCTCGACGTCGCTGGCGACGACCGCGGTGCCCAGGGCGGCGGCCTCGAGAGGCACCAGCGCCATGCCCTCGTAGCGCGAGGGCACCACCACCACGTCGGCGGCTCGGCTCCACGTCAGGCACTCCGTCCGCGGCCGGGCGCCGAGCACGCGTACGCCCTCGAGCCTCGCGGCGGCGGCCTCGACCGCGGTCCGCTCGGGGCCGTCCCCGACCAGCACGAGCCCGGCGGTCGGGAGCGCCTCGCGCACCTGCGGCCACGCGGCCAGCAGCACGTCCTGCCCCTTCTGCTGCGCGAGCCGGCCCACGCACACGGCCAGCGGCTCGGCGCCCACCCCCAGGTGCCCGCGCGCCGCGGCGCGGGACCCGGGCAGGTCACGGCCGAGCTCGGCGAGGTCCACCCAGTTCGGCAGCACCGTCATCGGCGCCCGCACGCCGTGGGCGCGGCCGTCGTCGCGCTCGGCCTCGCTGACGCACACGACGACGTCGGTCCATCGCGCGGCGAGCCGTTCCCAGCGCTCCGCGAGCCTCGACACCGGTCCGTCGGCGCCGTTCCAGGACCAGGCGTGCGGCATGAAGACCGTCGGACGCCGGCCCCGGACGGCCAGCCGGCCGGCGAGACCGGCCTTGGCGCTGTGCAGGTGCACCAGGTCGGGGTCCACCGAGCCGACGATCCGAGCCAGGGCGCGGGCCTCCCGGAGAGTCGACGGCCCCGGCGACCTGGTCGCCTGCCACGCGTGCCGGGTGAGTCCCGCCCGGCGAGCCAGCTCCACGAGCTCACCGTCGGGGCACGCCAGGTGCACGTCGTGGCCGGCTGCGGCCTGCCGGGCGGCCTCGTCGACCGCGACGTGGGCCACCCCGGCGTCGGTCGGCTGGGCGACGTGCAGGATGCGCGTGCCGGTCACGTCCTCGGCCGTGCCTCAGCCGAGCATGGCGCGGAAGGCGTTCCACAGGGGTCGGGGGCTGTAGTCGGGCCGCAGCATCCCGAATCCGTTGAGCTGGGGGTCGCCGTCCGTACGCATCACGTCGTTGTACCAGAAGGCCTTGCGGACGTAGGGGTAGTCGTTCTGGAGGATCCGGAGCGCCAGGGTCGCGTAGTCGGCCTGTGTCTCCTCGCTCACCCCGCGGTTCCAGTTCTGCTCGCCGCCGGTGTTGCGGTGCGCCGACCACCCGAACTCGGTCGCCCAGATCGGGGTGCGGTCGCGGAACTCGGCCTGCAGCCGACGGATGCTCTCCAGGTGCCGCAGGCGCCAGATCGTGCCGTCGTCCGGCAGCCCGGGGTGGGCGTCGGAGGGAGCCATGTACGGGTGGGTGGAGAGGATGTCGAAGCAGTTGCGGGCGCCGGCCTCGTAGGTGCGACGGATGAAGCCGGAGTCGTTGTACATCACGCCGCCGTAGAGCAGCTTGTGCTTGACGCCGGTCGCCTTGGTCTGTCGGTGCGCCGCGCACAGCAGGCGCGTGTACTCCACCGGGTCGGCGCTGCGGAAGAAGTCCGAGGAGTTCTGCTCGTTCCAGACCTCCCAGGCGCGCACCTCACCCTTCCAACGCTTGACCGCCCACGCGAGCGCCTTGGCGTAGTCGCTCGGGTCGTCGGGTCCGACCCGCTCGCCCTTGTTGCCGTTGGCCCATCCGGGGGTCAACCAGAAGGTGACGAGCACCTTCAGTCCGCGGGCGCGTGCCTCCTGGATGGCCGTGTCGACCTTCGGCACGCCCCACACCAGGTCGTAGGAGCCCTCGCGCGGCTGGATCATCGCCCAGCTGACGTCCAGGCGCACCCACCGTGCACCCGACTCCTTGATCATGTCGAGGGTGCGACCGCGGGTCAGCGGCGTCTGGTGGGACCACAGACCGTGGAACTGGACGCCGAGGCGTACGGGGCGAGGGCCGCGTCGGGCAGCGACGGCGGGCAGCGCCGTCGTCGCGACCTGGGTCGTCGCCGCCGGGGTGGCCGGGGTCGCCGGGGTGGCCGCGGGGGCGACCGTGGCGGGAGCCGAGGCCGGCACTGCGCCGGCCGTCGATACAGCCATGGGAAGCAGCATCAGCAGTGAGAGCAAGGTCACCAGGGTCAACCGGGGAGTCGCACGAGACATGACGTGAGAATCCGTCGCCGAGGGGGCTTCGCGCGGAGGAATCGTGATGCGTCCGGCAGTCTTTACCCGCCCCCGCGGACGAGTCCGTCAGGCCGGGCGTGTCCGGGCAGACCGGCACACACCAGCACGGTCCGGGCCGGTCCGTACGAACGCCTCCCACCCACCACGCCCCGTGAGACGATTCCGCTGCGACTCGACATGCGCACCCATGTCGTGCCGGACACGTACGGTCGCGCGCAATGCGTCCGTAGGTGTTGACTTGGGTAGGCGGCCTACTCGGGGGTCCCCGACCTCCTCGGTGTGCGCGCACGCCGGAGCAGCTGATGTCGAGAAGCCGGCCTCCTGAGCTGGCAGTGAGGTGACATGACCGTCATGGAAGCGCCCGGGACCGGCGGGGAGGTGTCCCGACGTCGCGTGACGGACGCGGCCGCCCACCTGGCGGGCCGCGACGCCTCCCTGGTCAGGGTCGCTCACACGCTGCCCGGCACCGAGTCGCCTCGGGCGGGCGGACGCCGTCGCGCCACCGTGACGGCGCTGCTGGGTCTCGCGGACGTCGTGAGTGTGCTGGTCGTGCTGCTGGCGAGCCGTCAGTGGGACGCCATCGGCTTCCGCGCGGCGCTGGCGACGACGGTCGTGGCGCTGTCGACGTGGGTCGTGCTCGGTCTGCACCGTCCCCGCTTCCGGCTGAGCGTGATCGAGGAGCTGCCTCGTCTCGCCGTCGGCGTGGGCGTCGGCCTGCTGGTGGCACAGCTCGTGACGGCGACGACCCTGCCCGCGGCGCTGCTGCTGGGCACGATGCTCCTGCTGCTGACCAGCATCGTCCGCCTCCTCACCCACGGTCGGATCCGACGGCTGCGCGCGAGCGGCCGCACGTTGGTCACCCCCGCGATCCTCTTCGGTCGCGGCACCATGCGCGACGACTTCCAGCGCCGCGTCTGCGAGAGCTCGTCCTCCGGCCTCAGCCTGGTCGGACTGGTCGACGCCGACGACCTCGGCGAGGAGTCCCCGACGCCCGACCACGTCGTCGTCCACGACACCGACGGCGACCCCGTCGGCTACCTCGGTGACATGCGCGGCGGCGCCCTGATCGTCGTCGATCCGGGCGGCATGTCCGCGGGCGACCTGAAGGCACTGCTGCGGTCGTGCCACGCCCGCGACGTCGAGACGTGGGTCGCCTCCCCGCTCGACGAGATGGCCCCGATGGGCATCGCCGACGACCACATCGCCGGGATGTCCATCCAGCGGGTGCGTCCGGGCTACCAACGACGCGTCGGCTTCGCCGCCAAGCGCGCCTTCGACGTCGCCGCCGCGTCGCTCGCCCTGCTCCTGCTGTCCCCGGTGCTCGCGGCCGTGGCCCTCGCGGTGCGCCTCGAGCTCGGGCGGGGCGTGCTCTTCCGCCAGGAGCGCGTCGGTCTCAACGGCGAGCTCTTCACCGTGCTGAAGTTCCGGTCGATGCCGCACGCGGACTCGCCGCGGTCGTGGGGGGCCGCCGCCGGCGACGCGTCGATCGGCCCCGTGGGCCGCTTCATCCGACGGTTCTCGCTCGACGAGCTGCCCCAGCTGTTCAACATCCTGCGGGGCGACATGTCCGTGGTCGGACCACGACCCGAGCAGCCGCGCTTCGTGGAGGAGTTCTCCGAGCGCTTCCCCGGCTACAGCCTCCGCCACCGCGTGCCGGTGGGGCTCACCGGCCTCGCCGCCGTCGAGGGACTCCGCGGCAACACCTCGCTGCGCGACCGCGTGCACTACGACAACGTCTACATCGAGAACTGGTCGATCTGGCTCGACGTCAAGATCCTGATGCGCACGGTCGTCGCCGTCGTCACCGGATCCGGCGAGTAGACGCGGACCGACTACGCCTGCACGACGAGGGTGTCGCCCTCCTGGGTGACCGAGAGCTCGGGCAGCGGTGAGGGCGCAGGCCCGCCGAGGACCTCGCCCGTGGTCGCGTCGAACTCGCTGTTGTGGCACGCGCACACGATCGTCCCGGAGGAGACGCTGCTCACGGTGCAGCTCTGGTGGGTGCAGACCGCGGAGAACGCCTTGAACTCGCCCTCGGTCGGCTGGGTCACGACGTACGGCGCGTCGACGTCGCCCACGATGACGCCGCCGCCCACCGCGACCTCGGCGACCGGGACGCCCGTGCCGGTCGAACCGACGTCACCCTCGCCGGCGGACGCGGAGCCCGACCCCGAGGATGACGAGCCGCCCGAGGAGCTGCCACAGGCCGCGAGGAGACACGCTCCCCCCACGCCCGCGACACCCGCGAGGACCCCGCGGCGCGTCGGGCCCGCGTGCTGGCAGGGACGGATCGCCTCGGTCTGCTCGCTCATGCGGCGAAGACTAGCCAGGCCGCCGAAAACGCTCGCGGCCGTGACCCTCAGGAGATCTTGCGGGTCTTGCGCTGACGCGACGGGGCCTTCGCGGCCCCCGTGGTCGTCTTCTTCGTGGCCGCCTTCTTCGTGGTCTTCCTCGTCGCCGCCGCCGTCGCCGCCGTCGTCGTCGTCTTCTTCGCGGCAGCCTTCGCGGCGGCCTTCTCGGCGGCCTTCTTCGCTGCCTTCGTCATCGGCGGCGCCGGTGCGGCGGCCTGCTTCGTCGGCTTGCCCATCGGCACCGGGTCGCGGCCGTCGAGCAGCGGCTTCAGGAACTGCCCGGTGAAGCTCTCCGGCACCGCCGCGACCTGCTCGGGCGTACCCGTGGCCACCACACCGCCCCCGCGGTTGCCGCCCTCGGGCCCCATGTCGATGAGCCAGTCGGCGGTCTTGATGACGTCGAGGTTGTGCTCGATGACGAGCACCGTGTTGCCCGCGTCGACGAGTCGACCGAGCACCACGAGCAGCTTGCGGATGTCCTCGAAGTGCAGGCCGGTCGTGGGCTCGTCGAGCACGTAGACGGTGCGGCCGGTCGAGCGCTTCTGCAGCTCCGAGGCGAGCTTGACGCGCTGCGCCTCGCCGCCGGACAGCGTCGGTGCGGACTGACCGAGGCGGACGTACCCCAGACCGACGTCGACCAGCGTGCGCAGGTGCCGCGCGATCGCGGGGATGGCCGCGAAGAACTCGACGGCCTCCTCGATGGGCATGTCGAGGACCTCGGCGATGGTCTTGCCCTTGTAGCGGACCTCGAGCGTCTCCCGGTTGTAGCGCGCGCCGTGGCACACCTCGCAGGGCACGTACACGTCGGGCAGGAAGTTCATCTCGATCTTGATCGTGCCGTCGCCGGAGCACGCCTCGCACCGACCGCCCTTGACGTTGAAGGAGAAGCGGCCCGGCATGTAGCCGCGCACCTTCGCCTCCTGGGTCGAGGCGAACAGCTTGCGGACGTGGTCGAAGACCCCGGTGTACGTCGCCGGGTTCGACCGCGGGGTGCGCCCGATGGGCGACTGGTCGACGTGGATGACCTTGTCGACGTGCTCGACGCCGGTGATGTCGCGGTGGCGACCGGGCACGGCCCGGGCGTTGTAGATCTGCTTGGCGAGGGAGGCGTACAGGATGTCGTTGACCAGGGTCGACTTGCCCGACCCGGAGACACCGGTGACGGCGACGAACAGTCCCAGCGGGAACGCCACGTCGACACCTTGCAGGTTGTGCTCCTTCGCGTCACGCACGACCAGCTCACGGCCCTTGGTGCGCGGACGCCGCACCGCGGGCAGCGGGATCGACTTGCGGCCCGAGAGGTAGAGGCCGGTCTCGGAGTCCGGGTGCTCCAGGAGTCCGGGCACCGGGCCCGAGTGCACGACCTGCCCGCCGTGCTCCCCCGCGCCCGGGCCGATGTCGACGATCCAGTCGGCGACCTTGATCGTGTCCTCGTCGTGCTCGACGACGATGAGGGTGTTGCCGAGGTCCTTCAGGCGTACGAGCGTCTCGATCAACCGGTGGTTGTCGCGCTGGTGGAGCCCGATGGACGGCTCGTCGAGCACGTACAGCACGCCCACCAGGCCGGCGCCGATCTGCGTCGCCAGGCGGATGCGCTGGGCCTCGCCGCCCGAGAGCGACCCCGAGGGGCGGTCCAGCGAGAGGTAGTCGAGACCGACGTCGAGCAGGAAGCGCATGCGCTCCTGGATCTCCTTCAGCACCCGCTCGGCGATCTGCTTCTCGCGGTCGGTGAGGTGCAGCTCGTCGAGGAAGGCGGAGGCCTCGTTGATCGGCATGGCACAGACCTCGGCGATGTTCTTCTCGCCGAGGAGCACCGAGGTGGCGACCTTCTTCAGACGACTGCCACGGCACACCGGGCACGGCACCTCGCGCATGTAGCCCTCGAACCGCTCGCGAGAGGTGTCGGACTCCGCCTCGCGGTGCCGGCGCTCGATGTAGGGGCGGACGCCCTCGAACGCGGTGTCGTAGGCCCGACGGCGGCCGTAGCGGTTGGTGTGGGTGACGTGCACCTTCGTGCGGTGGCCGTCGAGGATCGACTTCTGGGCGGGCCGGGACAGGTCGGCCCAGCGGGTGTCGAGGTCGAAGTCGAGCTCCTGGCCCAGGGCGCCGAGCAGACGGTAGAAGTAGTCGGCCACGTGCGCGCCCGTCCACGGTGCGATCGCGCCCTGGCCCAGGGTCTTGGTCTCGTCCGGCACGACGAGCTCGGCGTCCACCTCCATGCGCGTGCCGATGCCCGAGCACTCCGGGCAGGCACCGAAGGGCGAGTTGAAGGAGAAGGACCGCGGCTCGAGCTCGTCGGTGTCGAGCGGGTGGTCGTTCGGGCAGGCCATCTTCTCGCTGAAGCGCTGCTCGCGGTCGGGGTCGGCGGCGTCGCGGTCGACGTAGTCGAGCAGCACGAGCCCACCCGCGAGGCCCAGGGCCGTCTCCACCGAGTCCGTGAGGCGTCGCTTGGAGGACTCCTTGACCGCCAGGCGGTCCACGACGACCTCGATGGTGTGCTTCTTCTGCTTGTCCAGCGTCGGGGGCTCGGCGAGCAGGTGCGTCTCACCGTCGGTGCGGGCGCGGCTGAAGCCCTGGGTCTGCAGCGACCGGTACAGCTCGAGGTACTCCCCCTTGCGGCCGCGGACGACCGGGGCCAGCACCTGGAAGCGGGCACCGTCTTCACCGGCCAGCACCTTGTCGACGATCTGCTGCGGCGTCTGACGGCTGATCGGCGCGCCGCACGTCGGGCAGTGCGGGCGGCCGGCGCGCGCGTACAGCAACCGGAGGTAGTCGTAGACCTCGGTGATCGTGCCGACCGTCGAGCGCGGGTTGCGTGAGGTCGACTTCTGGTCGATCGAGACCGCGGGGCTGAGGCCCTCGATGAAGTCGACGTCGGGCTTGTCCATCTGACCCAGGAACTGCCGGGCGTACGCCGAGAGCGACTCGACGTAGCGACGCTGGCCCTCGGCGAAGATCGTGTCGAACGCGAGGCTCGACTTGCCCGAGCCCGACAGACCGGTGAAGACGATGAGGCTGTCACGGGGCAGGTCGATCGAGACGTCCTTGAGGTTGTGCTCCCTGGCGCCTCGGATGATGAGCTGGTCCTGCACGCTCGGCCTCTCGTTCAGTGCTCGTTCGATGGGGTGCACGGCTGACGTCGAACACGTGTTCGCCCACTCTAGGTGGGCCCGCCGACAACGCTGGGCGCGGGCCGGCACGCCGGTTAACGTGCCCACATGACCTCCAGCGCCAACACCTACACGGGTTCCGTCTCACCCGGAGGAGAGCCCGACGTACGCGAGACCGGAGCCCTGCGGATCGCCAAGCTCGCGGTCGACCCCGAGATGTCCAACAACGTCTACCTGCTCAGCTGCCGCGCCACCGGAGCGCAGCTGCTGGTCGATGCCGCCGCCGAGCCCGAGCAGGTGCTGCAGCTCGTCGGCGACGGCCCCGGCGACGGTCTGGCCGCCGTGGTCACCACGCACCAGCACTGGGACCACCACCGCGCCCTGGCCGACGTCGTCGCGGCCACGGGAGCCACGACGTACGCCGGCGCCCCCGACACCGAGGAGATCACCGACCAGACCGGCGTCGCGGTCGACGTACGCCTCGCCCACGGCGACACCGTGACCCTCGGCGAGGTGACCCTCGACGTCATCCACCTGCGTGGCCACACGCCCGGCTCGATCGCGCTGCTGTGGCAGGACCCGGACGGCCGCCCGCACCTGTGGACCGGCGACTCGCTGTTCCCCGGCGGCGTGGGCAACACCTTCGGCGACGAGGCAGCCTTCGCCCAGCTCGTCGACGACGTCGAGGAGCGGGTCTTCGACCGGCTGCCCGACGACACCTGGTTCTACCCCGGCCACGGCGAGGACTCGACGCTCGGTGAGGAGAGGCCCAAGCTCCCGGAGTGGCGCGGGCGAGGGTGGTGACCGCGGGCGATCCGAAGCCCTACGGTGTCGACATGCGCCGACTGCTGCCCTGCACCGCCCTGCTCCTCGCCGTGACCCTGACAGCGTGCGGGGGCGACGAGGATCCCTCCGACGCCGCCGGGTCGTCCGGGTCCGCCGACGCGGGAGGCAACCAGTCGGCACCGCCGCAGGGACCGGCCGAGGCGACCTGCGACCTCGGCGACGGCGCGTCGGTGACCCTCGAGCAGACCGAGAGCGACATGGTGACGACCTGGGCCGGCGTCTCGCCGGAGCTGGGCACGCTGCTGGAGCTCCGGGTGAACGCCCTCGGCCCGAACTCGAACCGCGGCGAGGACTCCGGCGGCGCGCTCACGGTCGTCTACGACGGCGCGCGGCTCGCGCAGTACACGGTGCTCGCCGACCTGGACAGCGGAGAGGTCCCCGTCGACGGGGAGCCCGAGGTCGCGGACGACTCCGTCACCTCGACCGTGCCTCTCGCCGAGGTCGGGGGCCTCGACGCCGAGGGCATCGGCTTCTGGACGGCGAACGCCTACGTCGACGGCGCCGAGGTCGGCACCGGCTGCGTCGGCGAGGGTGGGTCCTTCCTCGCGTTCCCCTGACGGCCGCCGCGGCGCGGCTCCTCAGGGGCAGCGTGCGAGTCGAGGGCTCCCCTCGGGCACCCCGGCGTCCCCGAACGGGTTGCCGCCCAGCGAGCTGAACCTCTCCTGGTGCCGACGCTCGCGCGGGACGCCCGCCTCGCGCAGGGCCCGGGTCGCGACCTCCATGAACGGCAACGGCCCGCACACGAACGCGTGGCGCTCGCGACAGTCGGCCACGTGCGGGGCGAGGCCCTCGGGCGTCGGCAGCCCGCGCTCGTCCTCGAGCCAGTGGAGCACCTCGAGGCGGTCCGCGTACGCCTCCTCCAGGGCCGCCAGACGGTCGGCGAAGACCACGGAGCGTCGGTCGGCGTTGGCGTACACCAGGCGCACGCGCCCCGAGCCGGCGGCGAGAGCCTCGCAGGCGATCGACATGACGGGGGTGATGCCCGACCCTGCCGCGAGGAGCAGCAGGTCGGCATCGACGTCGTCGAGGGTGAACTCCCCCGCCGGCGGCAGCACGCGGACGCGGTGGCCGGGTCGGAGCGTCTCGACGACCCATCGCGAGCCGAAGCCCTCCGGCGTCGGCCTCACCGTGATCCGGATCCTGTCGGCGCCGTGGTGCGGCGCGGAGGACACGGAGTAGCTGCGCGCCACCAGGCCCGACTCGGCCGCTTCGCTCGGGATGGCGAGGGTCAGGAACTGCCCCGCCCGGTAGGTGAACTCCTCGCGGAGTCCCGAGGGCACCTCCAGCACCACCGAGCGTGCCCCGCCGGTCTCGTCCACGATCTCGGCGACCTCGAGGACGTAGGAGGTGGACGCGGCGCGTGCTGGGTTCGGTGAGTCGGGCACCGTCCCGACGCTACGTCGCGCGTGTGCGCGTCAGTCGGGCAGGTGGCAGCGCATGCGACCGACGTACGGGCTGCCGGTGCGGGGGTCGAGGTTGACCTGGAGCAGGCCGTCGGAGACCACCTGCGCGGCCGCCAGACCGGCGAGCACGCGGGCCAGGGCGATCGGCACCAGTGTCTCGGCGACCTTGGCGTCACCGACCATGACATCGAGCAGGTAGTGCTCGCCGTCCTGGGCGTCGGCGATCGCGACGACCTCCTCGGGGTCCTCCACCCGGAGCCACACCAGCACGTTGTGCCAGCCCTCACCGTCGCGGGGGAACTCGACACAGTGCGTCAGGCTCGCGCCGCACCCGCTCTCGAGCATCACGGGCAGCGGGAGGAGCGCCGTCGAGGACCGTCCCGGCCGCCACGAACGGCGCTGGTGGGCGGTGACGTGGGAGAGCGGGATCCACTCGTCGGGGATGGCCCACCACGCCTCCGCGGCGCGCTTGCGCTGCTCGCGGTCCAGGAGGGCCTCGGGCTGCAGGACGGCAAGATCGCTGAGTTGCCGGCGGTGACGCATGAGGCGCGGCACGCCCTGCATCATGTGCGAGCGCAGGCGCTGCTGCGGCACCTCGGCCTCGAAGGCGCTCTGCAGCAGGTCGCGGGCCGAGCCCGAGCGCGTCCAGATCGGGGCCACGTCGTGCGAGCGCAGCACGTGGTCCAGGAGCTGGGGGTCGCTCTCCCCGGTGGCACGGCGCAGCACGGCCTCGTCGTACGCCTCACGCAGAGACGCCCAGGTTCCGCTGCTCACACCGTTCACGGTAACCGTCCTCGCGCTCTGTGTCCGTGCCTCGATGTGACTAGTTCCCCCGGTTTCCGATCCCAGACGCACGACATCCGGGCCACCGGGGCAGGAATCGGCACACACCAGCCCATCTCGCGTCCACGGAAGGGCGGCGTTGTGGTCGAGCGCACGCTGCTAGCGTCCGGGCCGTACCGCCGACCGGCTCGAGCGAGCCCGCCCAGTCACACCACAGGAGACACCGTGCGCAGCGCCAAGGACTTCTTCCGGCCGCTCGCCGTCGGGGCACCCGAGCCCCTGCGCGAGATCCCGGCCCGCCCCAGCCGGGCGATCCATTTCTTCGACCCCAGCAACGAGAAGATGGCCTCGAAGGTGCCAGGCATGGTCGGCAGCGTCGACGTGCTGCTCGGCAACCTCGAGGACGCCGTCAAGGCGGACAACAAGGAGGCCGCCCGCGAGGGCCTCGTGTCGATCGCGCAGTCGACCGACTTCGGGCCCACGCAGCTGTGGACCCGCGTCAACGCGCTGGACTCCCCCTGGTTCCTCGACGACATCACCCGGCTCGTCACCGCGATCGGCGACAAGCTCGACGTCGTGATGGTGCCGAAGGTGCAGGGCGCGGAGGACATCCACTACGTCGACCGGATCCTCGCCCAGCTCGAGGCGAAGGCCGGACTCCAACGGCCGATCCTCGTGCACGCGATCCTCGAGACCGCCCGCGGTGTCGCGAACGTCGAGGAGATCTGCGGTGCCAGCCCCCGCATGCAGGGACTCTCCCTGGGCCCCGCCGACCTCGCCGCCGACCGCCGCATGAAGACCACCCGCGTCGGTGGCGGGCACCCCGGCTACCTGGTGCGCCAGGACCCCCCGCGCGCTGACGACGGTGCGTCGCAGGTCGACGCCGACCGCACGACGTACCAGCAGGACCTGTGGCACTACACGATCTCGCGCATGGTCGACGCGTGCGCCATGCACGGCATCTACCCCTACTACGGGCCCTTCGGCGACATCGCCGACGTCGTGGCCTGCGAGGACCAGTTCCGCAACGCCTTCCTTCTCGGCTGCGTCGGCACCTGGACCCTGCATCCCAAGCAGATCGACATCGCGCGCCGCGTCTTCTCCCCCTCGGTCGAGGACGTCGCGCACGCCCGCCGGGTGGTCGAGGCCATGGGTGACGGCACCGGAGCGGTCATGCTCGACGGCAAGATGGAGGACGACGCCTCCCTCAAGCAGTGCCTGGTCATGGTCGAGCTCGCCGAGCGGCTCTCGGAGGTCGACGAGGACCTGAAGGCCGCGTACGCCGAGGCAGGTGCCTGAGATGACCGCCGAGATGGACACCGCGTCGCTGTCGATATTCCGCCCCCGCCGCTCGGTGCTCTACATGCCGAGCTCGAACGCCCGCGCGCTCGAGAAGGCCAAGGGCATCCCCTGCGACGGGCTGATCCTCGACCTCGAGGACGCCGTCGCCCCCGACGCCAAGCCCGAGGCCCGCGAGGCGGCCTGCGCGGCCGCACAGTCGGGTGAGTACGGCCGCCGCGAGATCACCATCCGCGTCAACGGCATGGACACCGCCTGGCACGCCGACGACATGGCCGCCGCGTGCGCGGCCGGACCCGACGCGATCGTGGTGCCGAAGGTCGACTCGGCGGACGCCGTGCGCGAGCTCGTCGCGACGATGGAGCGGCACGGCGCCCCGGCGCGTACGAAGCTCTGGGCGATGGTCGAGACCCCGCGCGCGATGCTGCACTGCGAGGAGATCGCCGCCGCCTCCGAACGGCTGACGGTGCTGGTCATGGGCACCAACGACCTCGCCAAGGAGCTGTACGCCGAGCACGTCCCCGGCCGCGCACCGCTGCTCACCGGTCTCGGACTGTGCCTGCTCGCCGCTCGCGCCACCGGCACGGCGATCATCGACGGCGTCTACAACGACGTGAAGGACACCGACGGGTTCCTCGTCGAGTGCGCGCAGGGTCGCAGCATGGGCTTCGACGGCAAGACGCTGATCCACCCCGGTCAGGTGGCGCCGGCGAACGAGGCCTTCGCGCCGTCGCAGCAGGCCGTCGAGGACGCCCGGGGCATCCTCACGGCCTGGGAGGACGGCAAGGGCTCCGGCGTGGTCACCTACAACGGCCGCATGGTCGAGAACCTGCACGTCGAGTCCGCCCAGCGGGTGCTCACCATGCACGAGGCGATCACGGCGCTCGAGGCCGCCCAGGACTGAGGCGGTGCCGCCCTGGCGCCCCGGGGTCACGTGGGGCGCCTCACGTCGACCCCGGGTTGCCGTACGCCGTGACGCTTCCGTAACCTCGCCGGGTCCGATCCGAGACACAAGCGAGCCTCTGGAGGCCCCGTGCGCGTACGCGCCCTCACTGCCGGCACCGTCCTGGTGCTGACCGGCGGACTCATCCCCGCCACCGCGGTCAGCGCCGACGCGCGACCGACCACCCTGCGGGGCTGGGAGCGTCTCGCCCAGTGCGAGTCCGGTGGCAACTGGAAGATCAACACGGGCAACGGCTACTACGGCGGCCTGCAGTTCAGCGCCTCGACCTGGCGCGGCTTCGGCGGCACGAAGTACGCCCGCTACGCCCACCAGGCGACGAAGCTGGAGCAGATCCGCACCGCCCAGGACGTCCAGGCGCGACAGGGCTGGCGGGCATGGCCCGTGTGCTCGCGCAAGGTCGGGCTGCGCTGACCCGACGCGGTCACGTCCGGCGCACCCGGACACCCACACCGCCAGCACCCGGTGACGGCGTTCACTAGGGTGACGGCGTGTCTGGACCTCTCGGCGTACGCATCCCCCGCCCCGCCCTGCTGACGCAGCTGGGCACGGCGGGGCTCGTAGCCAACGCTCTCGCCCCGCCGCGCGGCTTCCGCAGCGGTGTGGCCGCGTTCGCGCCCGGCTGGCTCGTCTCCGAGCTGGCACCCCAGCTGCTCGCCGGGCAGGCCCTCGACGCGGCGCTGTACCTCACCTGGTGCCGCGCGACCGGGCGTACGCCGGACCGCCTCGCCCTCGCGCTCGGCGCGGTGAACGCCGCAGGTCTGGCCTGGTTGAGCGCCGAGGGGCAGCGCGCCCGCCGCGTCGTCGACGACGCGTTGCGCGTCGGCCTCGGAGCCGGCTGGGACGAGGACCTCCCCGCACCCGCGACGCAGACCCGACAGTTCGCCCAGCAGCTGCTGGAGGGGCCGCGGCTGAGCCCCCGGCAGACCGAGGGCGTGCACCGGCACCACGACGTGCGCTACTCCCCCGCCGGCAAGCGCGGCCTGCTCGACGTCTACTACCCCGACGGCGAGGTCCGGGGCGCGCCCGTGCTGCTGCAGGTGCACGGAGGAGCGTGGACGCTCGGCGAGAAGGAGCACCAGGGCGTGCCGCTGATGGTCCACATGGCCCAGCAGGGCTGGGTCTGCGTGGCCCTGAACTACCGGCTGGCACCGCGCGACGCCTGGCCCGCCCAGGTCGTGGACGTCAAGCGGGCGCTGGCCTGGATCCGCGAGGAGATCGGCACCTACGGCGGCGACCCCTCCTACGTCGCCATCACCGGCGGGTCGGCCGGCGGCCACCTCGCCTCGCTCGCGGCCCTCACCCCCGGCAAGTCGGACTGGCAGCCCGGCTTCGAGGACGCCGACACCTCCGTCACCGCGTGCGTGCCGCACTACGGCGTGTACGACATGGCCGGCACGAGCGGCTCGCGGCATGCCGCGCGCCTGCGTGACGAGTTCCTCGCCGAGCGCATCTTCCAGCGCGATCCGCAGCAGCACATGGCGGACTACGAGGAGGCCTCACCGCTGCTGCAGGTGGACGCGGACGCGCCGGACTTCTTCGTGCTCCACGGCGGTCGCGACTCCCTCGTCGACCCGGGCATGGCGCACGCGTTCGTCCGTCGGTTGCGCGAGGAGTCGCAGAAGGCCGTCGTCTACGCCGAGCTGCCCGGGGCGCAGCACGGTTTCGACGTGCTGCCGAGCGTGCGCAGCGCCCATGCGGTCCACGGCATCGAGCGCTTCCTGACCTGGCACCACCGGCGGTGGCAGCAGGCCCAGCGGGCCGCGGTGTGAGCCCGCACGGCCCCGATCCGGCAGACCTGCCCGCCCCTCCCGCGGATCCGGCGGACCCGGCGGCGCTGGTGGCGTACGCGTGGGGCGTCCGCGGGTTCATGCCTCGCGACGAGGGTGAGCTGCTGGTCGACATCGCCACCGAGGCGCTACGGCGCGGTCCCGGCCTGGAGGTCGGGTCGTGGTGCGGCAGGTCCACGGTGCTGCTCGGTGCCGCGGCCCGCGCCGCGACGGCGGCCGGCACCGACGACGGCGCACCCGCGACGGTCTTCACCCTCGACCACCACCACGGCTCGGAGGAGAACCAGCCGGGCTGGGAGTACCACGAACCCGACCTCGTCGACCCCCGCACCGGACGCATCGACACGCTGCCGTTCCTGCGTGCGACGCTCGTCGACGCGGGACTCGAGGACGTGGTCGTGCCGGTGGTCGGGCACAACACGGTCGTCGCGCGGCACTGGCGTACGCCGCTGGGGCTGCTGTTCGTCGACGGCGGTCACACCGACGAGCACGTCGGCAACGACTTCGACGGGTTCGCTCCGTGGGTGGTGCCCGGCGGGACGCTGGTGATCCACGACGTGTTCAGCGACCCGGCCGAGGGAGGCCAACCGCCGTGGCGGGTCCACCAGCGGGCCCTGGCATCGGGCGCCTGGCGCGAGACGGCTGCGCTGGGGTCCCTGCGCGCCCTGACCCGCACCTGACCGCGAGAGGGCACACCATCACGCCGAGAGGGCACAAAGTTTCCGCGAGAGGGCACAAAGTTCTCGCGAGAGGGCAGAAAATCACGGCCGGTCGGTCGCAGATGACGCACTCGCCCCAAGCCCACGACGGGTCTCGACATGGTCTCGTGCCTCGTGGGCGTGATTCTCTGCCGTCTCGGCGTGATTCTTTGCCCTCTCGGCGTGATTCTCTGCCCTCTCGGCGTGATTCTCTGCCGTCTCGGCGTGATTTCCTGCCCTCTCGGCGTGATTCTGTGTCCTCTCAGCGGGCGGGGGCGTGCCGGCGCGACGGCTCCGCGGTGCGATCGCGCACCTCGGGGTCGTCCGGGCAACCGCAGCCGAGCCCGATCTCGGGCGCGGCGGTCACCAGGGTGCGGCCGACCATGATGTCCGCGCCGGGGGTGGTGCCCGAGAGCTGGTCGGCGGCGAGCACGACCGCCGCCGCAGTGAAGGTCGTCTGCTGGCGGGGCCAGTTCACGCGGTCGGGCTCGACGAAGCCGGTCCAGTAGCCCCCCGCCCGGTGCCTCAGGTGCTGCATGTCGGCGAACAACGCCCGCGCCGCTGACTCCTCACCCACCGCGTGCAGCGCCATCACCAGCTCGCACGTCTCGGCACCGGTCCACCACTCGTTCGGGACGACGCACCGGATCCCGACGCCGGGGGTCACGAACCGGTCCCACAGCGCGCCGCGCAGCAGCTCGCGGGCGGGCTCGCCACGGACGGCCCCGCCCAGCACCGGGTAGTACCAGTCCATCGCGAAGTGGGAGAGATCCTCGAAGGCGTCGCGGTGCTCGCGCAGCGCGTGCCCGAGCCGGCCGAGCGCGAGCTCCCAGTGCGGCTGCGGGTCGTCCACGAGCCCCGCCAGCGCCAGGCCGGCGCCGAGCGACTGGTGGATCGAGCTGGAGGCGGTCAGCAGCATCTCGCGATTCGTACGCCCCTGCGGGTCGACCGACCAGGCGATCCCGCCGACGGGCTGCTGCAGCGCGACGACGAAGTCCAGCCCGGCGCGTACGTGCGGCCACATCCTGTCCACGAAGCGACGGTCGCGGCGCACCAGCCAGTGGTGCCACACGCCGACGGCGAGGTAGGCACTCATGTTCGTCTCGCCGGAGGTGTCGTCGACCTCGCCCATCGTGGTGCGCATGGGCCAGGAGCCGTCCTCGCGCTGCGTCGCCGCGCACCACTCATACGCCTGGTGCGCCGCGGTCAGATGACCGGTCACCACGAGGGCCATGGCGGCCTCGACGTGGTTCCACACGTCGGTACGGTCCGCGCGGCTCCAGGGGATCGCCCCGTCGGCTTCCTGGACCGCGACGATCGAGGCGCCGGTGGCGCGCACGTCGTGCTTCGTCAGGACGCCCGGCAGGTGCGGTACGGACGGCTGTGTCGGCAGCAGCACCGGCTCAGCGAGCCTGCACGGACGCATCGGGCCGGGCGGAGTCCCCGGCAGCCCGACCAGCCCCGGCCGGCACGGCCGGCTTGTGCAGGTACAGCACCATCGACTTGCCGATCGCCGGGCTCAGCGCGCGCTCGGCCAGCCGGGTCAGGCGCGAGAGGCCCCTGGTGCCGACGATGTCCCACACCAGCACCTGGTGGTACCCCCGCACCAGCGGGTGCTTGTCGCGGTCGACGCCGACGGCGCACTTGAGCCACCAGTACGGCGCGTGGAGCCCGTGCGTGTGGGTGGTGCGCTCGTGCACGAGCCCGACGGCCGCCAGCTTCTCGATCAGCTCGTGGCCGCGGTAGATGCGTACGTGGCCGCCCTCGTTGGAGTGGTAGGCCTCCGAGAGCGCCCAGCACACCTTCTCCGGGCCCCACCGCGGCACGGTGACGGCGATCGTGCCGCCCGGGCGCAGCACGCGCGCGAGCTCGGCGATGGCCTGCTCGTCGGCGGGGATGTGCTCAAGCACCTCGGCGCACACGATGCGGTCGAACTCGCCGTCGCCGAACGGCAGGGAGAGCGCGTCACCCTGCTTGACGTCCGCCTCGGCACCGGCGGGGAGGTCGCCGGAGTCCCGCATCGCGGCGAAGAACTCGGCCACGTCGGAGAGCTCGTCGGCGTCCTGGTCGAAGGCGATGACGTCGGCACCGCGGCGATACATCTCGAAGGCGTGGCGGCCGGCGCCGCAGCCCATGTCCAGCACGCGCTCGCCGGGCCGCAGCCCGAGCCGGTCGAAGTCGACGGTGAGCATCAGCGTTCTCCTGCGAGGCTCGGTGAGGGGATGGACGGGATGAGGTCGGCAGTCGTCCGCGCTGGGTCGTCGGCGGGCAGGGCGTGACCCGAGGCGGCGATCTCCTCGGCGTACACGGCAGCGGTGGCACGCGCGACCGCGCGCCAGGAGAAGCGCTCGAGCACCCGGGCGCGACCGGCGGCGCCCAGGCGCGCACGTCGCTCGGGGTCGGCCAGCAGCGCCTCGAGCGCGTCGGTGAGCGCATCCACGT
This sequence comes from Nocardioidaceae bacterium, assembly GCA_018672315.1. Classification (NCBI taxonomy): domain Bacteria; kingdom Bacillati; phylum Actinomycetota; class Actinomycetes; order Propionibacteriales; family Nocardioidaceae; species Nocardioidaceae bacterium. The sequence continues at coordinate 123,282 of CP076053.1, forward strand.
CGCCCGGCGGCACCAGGTCGGCGCAGACTCCGTCCTCACCGACGACCTCGGGGATCGCGCCGGCGCGGCTGACCACGAGCGGCGTCCCGCACGACATGGCCTCGGCGGTCGGCAGGGAGAAGCCTTCGTACAGCGACGGGACGCACGCGATCTCGGCCGATCCGACGAGGGCGGCCAGCTCGGCGTCGGAGACCCCGGACACGAAGCGTACGACGTCACCGAGGTCGAGCTCGTCCAGGAGCCGCTCGGTGCGGCCGCGTGGCTTCGGCTTCGAGACGAGCACGAGCTCCAGCGGCTGCGTACGCCCCTCGGTCGCGGCGCGGTCACGCAGCTGCGCGACCGCGCGCAGGAGCACGTCGACGCCCTTCATCGGGGTGTCGGCGCTGGCCATGGCGACCAGGCGGCCCGGCGTACGAGGACCTGTCGGCGGCGCCCACACGTCCTCCTCCACGCCGAGCGGCACGACGGTCACGGCGGCGGGGTCCACGGCGAAGTCGCGGACGATGTCGGCCTCGGAGCTGCGTGAGACCGTCAGCACCCGGCCCACCTGCCGCGCGGTGCGCGCCTGCATCTCCACGAAGGAGTACCAGCGCTTCAGCGCCTGGCGTCGTCGACGCGAGGGCGCGGCGGCGAGGTCCACACGGCGGTCGTGGCTGATCGGGTGGTGGATCGTGGTCACCAGCGGCAGCCCCAGGTGGCGCAGCCGCAGCACCCCGGGCGCGAGAGTCTGGTTGTCGTGAACGACGTGCGGTCGCGCCGCGGGCTCCGCCACCAGACGGTCGCGCAGGAGGCGCTCCACGCGCAGGGCGAAGGTGCGCGGCTCGGGGAACCGACCCAGCCACATCGTCGCCAGCTCGAGCAGGTCGACGGGGTCGCGGCGCTGCAGCAGCTCGCGCGGATGGGGCGTACGGAACGGGTCGTCGTCGCGGTAGAGGTCCAGCGAGGGGACCTTCGTCAGGCGTACGCCCGGGTCGAGCTCGGGGTAGGGCTGCGCGGAGAGCACCTCGACGTCGTGCCCGAGCGCGACGAGCTCGCGCGAGAGGTGACGGACGTACACGCCCTGGCCGCCGACGTGGGACTTGCTCCGGTAGGACAGCAGCGCGACGCGCACCGGACCCCTCTCTCTGCTCTGGGAACCCGCTGACCGCGGGCAGGTCGGACCGGCCGATTCTGTCACGCGCCGGCCCCGGGCCGGGGGCACGGTGGGGGTCATCACAGCGCCCGGGGGCCGGTGGGCCCCCGCCCGTCTCAGACGTCGCTGGAGTGTCCGGGGAACAGCGAGGACTCCGGGTCCAGGGTGACGGCGATGTTGTTGACGGCCGTGGCCGCTTCCCCGAAGCCGACCGAGATCAGCCGCACCTTGCCGGGGTACTCGGTGATGTCGCCCGCGGCGTACACGCGGGGCACGCTGGTCGCCATCGTCGTGTCGACGCGGACGTGCCGGGCGTCCAGGTCCAGGCCCCACTCCTTCAGCGCGGAGATGTCGGCGAGGAACCCGAGGGCCGCGACGACCTGGTGCGCCGCGAGGACCTCGCGGCGCTTCTCCTCGCCGCGGGCGCCCAGCTCGACCTCGACGCAGGCCAGGGGCGAGCCCGAGCTCCCGTCACCGCCCTCGCTGTCACGCAGGGCGACGACCTCGGCCGGGGCCACGATGCGTACGCCCGCCTCACGCACCGCGTCGATCGTCGCCTGGTGCGCGCGGAACCGGTCGCGACGGTGCACCAGCGTCACGGTCCGAGCGACCTCGTGCAGGTGCAGTGCCCAGTCGAACGCGGAGTCGCCACCCCCGACGATGACGACGTCGGCGTCGACGTACGGGTCGAGGGAGGGCACGAAGAACTCGATGCCGGCGCCCTGCCACGTCTCCGCTGCGGGCAGTGGCCGCGGTGCGAAGGTGCCGATGCCGGCGGTGACCAGGGCGGCCCCGCAGGTGAGTCCCCGCGTCGACCCGGTCATGTCGTGCCCGTCACCGCCCAGGCCGATCTCGAGGCCGGTCGGCTCCCCGTCGACGCCCAGCACCGGTTCGATCGTGACCGCGGTGCGTCCGAGCAGGTACGTCGGCTCACTCGCCGCGGCCTGCTCGACCAGGCCCGCGACCAGCTCCCGACCCTTGATGACCGGGAAGCCCGCGACGTCGAAGATCTTCTTCTCCGGGTACAGCGCCGTGACCTGCCCGCCGAGCTCCGGCAACGAGTCGACCACGGCCACGCTCAGACCGCGGAACCCCGCGTAGTAGGCGGCGTAGAGGCCCGTCGGGCCCGCCCCCACCACGACGAGGTCGACGTGGTCCGGTGTGTCTCCCGCGGACGTGACGTGGCTCATGCCACGTCAGTCAAGCAGACCCTTGTCCTCAGCCTTGTTCACGATGGACCGGACGCGGTCGATGTCGACGCCCTCGTCGATGATCTGGTTGCGCTTGTCGCAGAAGGCCTTGCCGAGCTCGGCCATGCGGTCGGCCGCCATGGACTCGCGGGCGGGCGTGAGGATGTTGATCTCCTCCTCGCCGAGGTGGTGGTTGATCATCTCGCCGAGGTGCTCGGCCGCCTCCTCGAAGTCCTCCCCCTCGAGGGCGTCGAGCTCCATGACCTTCAGCAGCGCCTCGTTGCCCTCAGCGTGCTCCTCGGTCCCGTGCTCGGCCTCGTCGGCATCGACGCCGTCCTTCTTCTTCACGACCGGGTAGACCTCGGACTCCTCGGCGTGGGCGTGTGCCACGTGCAGGGTGGCGAAGGCGTCGAGGGCGGCGCGGCGCCCGTCCTTGTCGCCGCGGAGGTCGCGCAGGAGGTCCTCGAACCGACGGTGGTCGGCGAGGATGAGGTCGATGACGTTGCCGTCGGTCGGACGGCCGAGGTCGGTGCTGTTCGTGGTGGTCATGGTTCAGGTCTGCCCGCCTGCTCCGTCGGTCATGCCCGGGCCCTGGGGGTGGGTCGGACGGGTGCCGAGGCCGTCTCTGCGAGAGTCACGGGGTGGCGGTCGACGGCGGGGCGGAGTCCGGGCCCGGGCTCCTGGGGCGTTGGGTGCTCGTGACGGCGGCCGTCGCGGCGGCCACGGCGGCGTGTCTGCTCATCGGCCTTCCCTCGCCGGTGTTGTTCGGGGCGCTGGTCGGGACCGTCGCGCTGTCGCTGGGAGCCCCGCGGCTCACCGCACCACTGTCGTTCCCCGCAGCCCTCTTCCGGGTCGGCCAGGCCGCGATCGGCGTGGTCATCGGTGCCATCGTGCAGGTCGGCACGATCACCCGCCTCGCCGAGAACTGGGTCGCGGTGACGCTGGTCGTGGTCGGCACCCTGGGGCTGAGCATCGCCACGGGTCGCCTGCTGGCGCTGCTCCCCCACGTCGATCGCGCGACCGGCATCTGCTCGATGGTCGCCGGTGGCGCCTCGGGGGTCGTCGCGATCGCCCGCGACGTCGGGGCGGACGATCGCACCGTCGCGGTCGTGCAGTACGTGCGCGTGCTCGTCGTCGTGCTCAGCCTCCCCGTCATCGCCGGACTGTTCTTCGATGCCGCCGGCGACGGGGGCACCGGCGTTGCAGGCGGAGACGGGACGCTGGGCGCGGGCCTCGCGGTCTCCGCCGTCTCGATCGTCGGCGGCCTACTCTTCGCCCGTCTCGTCCCGCTGCCGGCGGCGGCCCTCCTCGCACCGCTGGCCATCGCCGCGACGCTCTCGGCGACCGGAGCATTCGGGGAGCCGGCCGTCCCGGCGCTGCTCGAGCAGGGGGCGTACGTCGTGATCGGGGTGGCGGTCGGCCTGCGCTTCACCCGCTCCTCCATCCGTCACGTCGCGCGGCTGCTGCCGTGGGCGATGGTCGCGATCGTCGTGGTCATCGCCGGCTCCGGCCTGATGGGCGTCGCGCTGGCCGCGGTGACCGGGGTGAGCCAGCTGACCGCGTACCTCGCCACCACACCCGGAGGGCTCTTCGCCGTGCTGCCGCTGGCCGCCGGGGCCGGCGCCGACGTGACCTTCGTGCTGACGCTGCAGGTCGTACGCATCGTCGTCATGCTCGCGGTCACCCCGCTCCTGGCGAACTGGCTCACGAGGCACGCCGACACCGACGGCCCCGACAGACCACCCGGCCCGCGAGAGGACCCCCCGGAGGAGCTGGACGACGGGTGAGGGGCGGGGGCGCGCGTACGCGTCAGCGCGGCACGAGCGGGTGCCCCCCACCGCGGCGTCTCCCGAGCTCGTAGGACGTGAGGGCGACCAGCACGACCCCCAGCAGCGGCAGGACGAACCACACCATCACCAGCTCGAAGTCCCGCAGCGCGTCGTGGTCCGCCGCGTCGAGCAGCACGTACGCCGTGTACGCCACGTAGAGCGCCAGGAAGAGCGCACCCTCCCAGCGCGCGATCGCCAGCCCGGTGAAGGCGATCGGGATCAGCACGACCGCCGAGGCGAGCATGAGGGGGATGTCGAGCGCCACGGCGGCCCCGGCGACCGGGACACCGTCGGGGGCGACCAGCCCGGTGACGCCCAGCACGAGACCGATGTTGGCGATGCCGCTGCCGACCACGTTGCCCACGGCCATGTCGCGGTCGCCCTTGGCCACCGCCACCAGGACGGTCACGAGCTCGGGCACCGACGTGCCGATCGCGACCACGGTCAACCCGATGACGAGATCGGAGACGCCCAGACTGCTCGCGATGCCGGCGGCTCCCGCGACCAGGGCGCGCGCCCCGCCGACGAGGAGAGCCAGCCCGGCGGCCAACGCCAGGAGCGACATCGGCAACGACGTCGTCGGTCCTGCCTCCTCCGCCGGGGCCGTCGCGCCGGTGGTGTCGTCCCCGCGCGTCCGGACGAGGACGACGAGGTAGACCGCGGTGGCTGCGAGCAGGAGCAGACCGTCGAGTCGCGAGAGGTTGCCGTCGAGCGCCAGCACGAGCAGGGCGACCGAGAAGGCCACGAGCACGGGCAGGTCGACGCGGACCAGCGCCGCCTGCACGAGCAGCGGCAGCAGCACCGCGGCGGAGCCGAGGATGAGCAGCACCAGGGCGATGTTGCTGCCCACGACGTTGCCGACCGCCAGACCACCCCGGTCGTCGAGGACGGCGTCGACCGACACCGCCATCTCCGGCGCCGAGGTCGCGAAGGCCACGACCGTGAGGCCCGTGACGAGGGTGGAGAGCCCCGCGTGGCGGGCGATGCCCGTCGCGCCGCGCACCAGCAGGTCACCGCCGAGCACCAGCACACCGAGGCCGAGCACGACCAGCAGCGGGTCGGGGATGTCCACGCTCACAGTCTGCCGTGGCTCAGCTGACGCCGGCCTCCATCATCTGCCGGAGCTCCTTCTTCAGGTCGCCGATCTCGTCCCTGAGCCGGGCTGCCACCTCGAACTGCAGCTCGGCCGCGGCGGTGTGCATCTGCTCGGTGAGCTCCTGCACCAGCTGCGCGAGCTCGGCGGAGGGCATGTCGGCGCGATCGGGTGCGCCGCCCATCTTCGACAGACCCGGGACCGGCGCCTTCTTGGACTTGTCGCCACGCGCCCCGGTGCCCTGCCAGGTCTTGAGCAGCTCCTGGGTCGTCTCGTCCTCGCGGGCCAGCATCTCGGTGATGTCGGCGATCTTCTTGCGCAGCGGCTGGGGGTCGACACCGCGCTCGGTGTTGTAGGCGATCTGCTTCTCGCGCCGTCGGTTGGTCTCGTCGATGGCGAGCTCCATCGAGGGGGTGACCTTGTCGGCGTACATCACGACCTGGCCGGACACGTTGCGCGCCGCGCGACCGATCGTCTGGATCAGCGACTTGTCCGAGCGGAGGAAGCCCTCCTTGTCGGCGTCGAGGATCGCGACCAGCGAGACCTCGGGCAGGTCCAGGCCCTCGCGGAGCAGGTTGATGCCGACCAGCACGTCGTACTCCCCCATCCGCAGCTCGCGCAGAAGCTCGATGCGCCGCAGGGTGTCGACCTCGGAGTGCAGGTAGCGCGTGCGGACACCGTGCTCGAGGAGGTAGTCGGTGAGGTCCTCGCTCATCTTCTTGGTCAGGGTCGTGACCAGCACACGCTCGTTGCGCTCGACCCGCAGGCCGATCTCGTGCAGCAGGTCGTCGATCTGACCCTTCGTGGGGCGTACGAGCACCTCGGGGTCGATCAGCCCGGTCGGCCGGATGATCTGCTCGACGAACTCCCCGCCGGTCTTGGCCATCTCGTAGTCGCCCGGGGTCGCCGAGAGGTAGATCGTCTGGCCGATGCGCTCGAGGAACTCCTCCCACTTCAGCGGGCGGTTGTCCATCGCGGAGGGCAACCGGAAGCCGTGGTCGACGAGGTTGCGCTTGCGGCTCATGTCGCCCTCGTACATGCCGCCGATCTGCGGCACCGCGACGTGCGACTCGTCGACCACGAGCACGAAGTCCTCGGGGAAGTAGTCGAGCAGACAGTTCGACGCCGACCCGCGGCTGCGCCCGTCGATGTGCATCGAGTAGTTCTCGATGCCCGAGCAGGAGCCGACCTGCCGCATCATCTCGATGTCGTAGGTGGTGCGCATCCGCAGCCGCTGCGCCTCCAGCAGCTTGCCCTGCGCCTCGAACTCCGCCAGCCGCTCCTCGAGCTCGGCCTCGATGCCCTTGATGGCGCGCTCCATGCGCTCGGGACCGGCCACGTAGTGGGTGGCGGGGAAGACGTAGACCTCGGTGTCCTCGCTGATGACGTCGCCGGTGATCGGGTGGAGCGTCATCAACCGCTCGATCTCGTCGCCGAAGAACTCCACCCGGATCGCCATCTCCTCGTAGACCGGGAAGATCTCCAGGGTGTCGCCGCGCACCCGGAAGGTGCCGCGGGTGAAGGACAGGTCGTTGCGCGTGTACTGGATCTCCACGAGCTGGCGCAGGATCGAGTCGCGGTCGCGCTCGTCGCCGACCTTGAGCCGCAGCATGCGGTCGACGTACTCCTGCGGCGTGCCGAGGCCGTAGATGCAGGAGACGGTCGAGACCACGATCGTGTCGCGCCGGGTCAGCAGCGAGTTGGTGGCGGAGTGCCGGAGCCGCTCCACCTCCTCGTTGATCGAGGAGTCCTTCTCGATGTAGGTGTCGGTCTGGGGGACGTACGCCTCGGGCTGGTAGTAGTCGTAGTAGGAGACGAAGTACTCCACCGCGTTGTTCGGGAAGAGTTGTCGCAGCTCGTTCGCGAACTGTGCCGCGAGTGTCTTGTTGGGCTGCATCACCAGCATCGGACGCTGCAGCTGCTCCGCGACCCACGCGACGGTGGCGGTCTTGCCGGTGCCGGTCGCGCCCAGCAGCACGACGTCGCTCTCACCGCCGTTGATGCGCTCGGAGATCGCCTTGATCGCGGTCGGCTGGTCGCCGGAGGGTGAGTAGTCGCTGACGACCTCGAAGGGGGCGACGCGACGCTCGATGTCGGAGACCGGTCTCATGCGTCCAGACTACGAGCGACCACCGACGATCCAGGATGCTGCCTGGTCAGCCGCCTCGGGGTGGTCGTGGGGCAGCCAGGTGATGCGGGGGTCCTTGCGCCACCAGGCGAGCTGGCGGCGGACGAACCGTCTGGTCGCCGTCGCCGTGTCGGCCTGCGCCTGCTCCTCGGTCAGTGTCCCGTCGAGCTGGTCCACCGCCTGCCGGTAGCCGATCGCCGCGGCCGCCGTACGCGACTCCCGCAGCCCGCGCGCGAGCAGCGACTCGACCTCGTCGAGGAGTCCGGCGCGCCACATCGCGTCCACCCGCTGCCCGATGCGGTCGTCGACGACTTCGCGAGGGATGTCGATGCCGATCTGCACGACGCCCTCGAGCGCGTACGCCTGCCGCGGCAGCGTGGCGCTGAACGGCCGCCCGGTGAGGGCGATCACCTCCAGCGCCCGGACCACCCGGCGCCGGTTGCCGGGCTCGATGGCCGCGGCCGCCGCGGGATCGGCGTCGGCCAGGCGGGCGTACGCGGCCACGAGTCCGTCACGGTCGACCTCGGCCTCCACCTCGGCGCGCAGGTCCGGGTCGGTGCCGGGGAAGGTGAACTGGTCGACGACGGCGCGGTTGTAGAGCGCCGACCCCCCGACGAGGATCGGCGTACGCCCCCTCCCCCGGATGTCGGCGACGGCGTCACGCGCCCAGGCCTGGAACTGTGCCACGGAGGCCGCCTCGTGCACCTCGAGCACGTCGAGCAGGTGGTGGGGGATGCCGCGACGCTCGGCGACCGGCAGCTTCGCGGTGCCGATGTCCATGCCGCGGTAGAGCTGCATGGCGTCGGTGTTGACGATCTCGCCGTCGAGCCGCTCGGCCAGGTCGAGGCTCAGCCCCGTCTTGCCCGACGCGGTCGGACCGACCAGCAGCACGACGGGCGGGAGGTGTGTGGGCACGCCCGGATCCTCTCAGTGACGTGTCCCGCCGCTGCGGGTGTGGCGTGCGGCTCGGCTGGACAGGGTGAGCCCATGAGCCGAGACCTGGGAGACCAGCCCGAGCCGACCGTCGATGAGTCGCAACCGCCGCGGGCACCGGGTCGTCAGGACAACGCACCGACGGCGAAGGACCTCTCCTCACCCCGCGAGGAGCCACCCCTGCCGACGGACCAGCCGCGTGCGGCGCAGACCGAGGACTCCGCGGTCTCGCAGAAGCTCGGCGAGCAGGAGCGGTCGACCGACGACGAGGGCCCGGACTCCGGCGACCCCGAGGCGCCGTCCGAGGCACCCGGCTGATTGAGATTCGCGGCGAGTGGTGATGCTCACACCATGAGCGAGCTCGGTGACATGCCCGACGTGACCGTCGACGACACCCAGCCACCCCGCGCCGCGGGCGGCATCGACGCCTCCCCGACGGCACTCGACCTCTCGACCCCGCGCGATGAGGCGCCGCTGCCGGCCGACCAGCCGAAGGCGGCGCAGACACCCGACACGGCGATCCCCGACGGGGTGACCTCGGAGCGCCGCATGGAGCAGCAGCGCGAGGCCCTTGGCGACGACTGACGACGACTGAGGACGACTGGGGCGTCCGGGGCCTCTGGGACGTCAGAGCCGTTCGATGTCGAGCGCCGTCTCCTCCGCCCGACCGTCGGCGGTCCGTCGCACCGCGTACGCCCCCGCGGAGCGTCGCTCGGCGTAGGCACCCACCATCTCGGTGCCGCGGTAGAGGACGCCTGCCCCGTCGTCGGTGGCGTAGCCGTCGGGCAGGGTCCCGTCGGCGACCAGCGACTGGAACAGCGGCCGCCGCTGCTCCTCGGAGTCGTAGTGCACCCCGTTGCTGTACGGCACCAGCCCGAGTCCGTCGGTGACCGGACGCAGGTCGGGACCGTAGGAGTCGGTCGTGCCTCCTGCGTGCCAGCAGATCGAGCCTGCCGAGACGCCGGTCAGCACGACGCCTCGCTGCCAGGCGGTGCGTACGGCGGTGTCGACGCCGTGCATGCGCCACATCGCGAGCAGGCCGGCGACCGACCCGCCCCACACCCAGACCACGTCCACGTCGCACAGGTGGGCGGCGACGTCGGCGTGGTTGGGCATCGGGAAGAGCTGCAGGTGGCTGGGCTGCCAGCCGCGGGCCGTGGCGGCGGCGTAGAAGGCGCTGATCGTGCTCTGGTCGTCGCCGAGCGCGGTCGCGAGGAAGCAGACTTTCGGGGTGCCCTCGACGCCGGAGAGGTCGACGGCCAGCTCGGTGAGCGGACCGGGCCGCCACCGCAGCCGAGGGTCGGCGACGGCCCCGCCGGAGGTGGCGAGGATGGTCGGCTGCTCGGCGGGCACGGTGACCCCTCAGCCGCAGGGGGTCGTCACGGGAGGCAGCGGCGGCGGGACGCCGATGCCGGGCAGGCCGAGCGAGACGCCCTGGCCGCCGGTCTCGGGCTGGTCCTGTCGACGCTGCCACGCGTCGCCGGAGCGCGTACGCCGCACCTCGAGCACCGGTCCGTCGGCGTTGAGGTGGTGGGGCGCGGCGTAGGTGACCTCGACGAGGACGGTGTCACCGGGGCGTACGTCGACCGAGGACCCGTCGGCGTCGACGGGCCGGAAGTGCACCAGCCGGTTGTCGGGTGCGCGGCCCGACAGCCGCTGGGTGGCGTCGTCCTTGCGGCCCTGGCCCTCCGCGACCATCAGCTCGAGGTGACGGCCGACCTGCCGCTTGTTCTCCTCCCAGGCGATGTCGTTGACGAGCTCGACCAGGCGCTCGTAGCGGGCCTGCACGACCTTCTTCGGCACCTGGTCCTCGAGCTCGGCAGCGGGCGTGCCGGGACGTGGGGAGTACTGGAAGGTGAAGGCCTGCGCGAACCGGGAGGCGGCCACGACGCGCATCGTCTCCTCGAAGTCCTCCTCGGTCTCGCCGGGGAAGCCCACGATGATGTCGGTGCTGATCGCGGCCTCGGGCATCGCGGCACGGACACGGTCGAGGATGCCCAGGAACCGCTCCGAGCGGTACGAACGGCGCATCGCCTTCAGGACGCGGTCGGAGCCGGACTGCAGCGGCATGTGCAGCTGGGGCATGACATTCGGCGTCTCGGCCATGGCGGCGATGACGTCGTCGGTGAACGCGGCCGGGTGCGGGCTGGTGAAGCGCACCCGCTCGAGACCGTCGATCTCGCCGCACGCGCGCAGCAGCTTGGAGAAGGCCTGACGGTCGCCGAACTCGACGCCGTAGGAGTTCACGTTCTGCCCGAGCAGCGTGACCTCGGAGACGCCGTCGGCGACGAGGGCCTCGATCTCGGCGAGCACCTCCCCCGGGCGGCGGTCGCGCTCCTTGCCGCGCAGGCTCGGGACGATGCAGAAGGTGCAGGTGTTGTTGCAGCCGACGGAGATCGAGACCCAGGCGGCGTACGCGGACTCCCGCTTCGTCGGCAGCGTGGAGGGGAAGACCTCGAGGCTCTCGAGGATCTCGACCTGGGCCTCCTCCTGGACGCGCGCCCGCTCCAGCAGCGCCGGTAGGGAGCCGATGTTGTGCGTGCCGAAGACGACATCGACCCAGGGCGCCTTCTTCGTGATGGTGTCGCGGTCCTTCTGCGCCAGACAGCCGCCGACCGCGATCTGCATGCCAGGCCTGCCTGCCTTGACCGGGGCGAGGTGGCCGAGGTTGCCGTAGAGGCGGTTGTCGGCGTTCTCGCGCACGGCGCAGGTGTTGAAGACGACCACGTCGGCCTGCTCACCCGCGGGCGCGCTCGTGTAGCCGGCGTCCTCCAGGAGGCCCGTGAGGCGCTCGGAGTCGTGGACGTTCATCTGGCACCCGTAGGTCTTGACCTCGTAGGTGCGGGGCTCGGCTGCAGCAGTCATGACAGCGACCGAGCGTACGTCCGGCTCCCCTGCTGCGTCACACCGCAGGCCGGTCCCTGCAAGCCTCGGCCTGGGTGCGAGGGCCGCTGAGTAGGGTCGCGGCGTGTCCCGCCGCGCTCTCCGTCCCCTCGCGACCGCCGTCCTGACGGCCGGTGCGCTGCTGCTGGGCGGATGCAGCGGTGACACATCACCGTCGGACCCGAGCGTGCCCGCAGCGCCGTCCTCCACGGACAGTTCGGCGTCGTCGATGCCCCCCGACCGGAGTCTCGGCGGCGGAGGCAGCCGCGAGGGTGATCTCCCGACGCTGCCCGACGCCGAGCAGGGCGAGCTCATCGGACAGTTCGTGAACTTCGCACTGCGTCCCGACACCCAGGCCGCGGGCACCGTCGACTTCGCCGACGAGGTCGATCTCGGCCTGGGCACCGAGGTGCGACGCACGCTCAGTGGCAGCGACCTGGGCAACCCGCGCCGCTGGTTGCTGCCCACCGAGGGGTACGCCGGGCGCGACCGCTTCCTCAGCGCGCTGCGCCAGGTCACCCAGCAGGCGCAGCGCGCGCTGCGCGAGCAGCAGGACACCGGGATCTTCGTCACGGTCGCGGGAGAGCACGACCAGTGCGCCGCCGACCCCACCGCGCCGCTCGAGGGCTACGACGTCGACCAGCAGCTTGCGGTGATGCCGGGCGCTCGCTCCATCGAGTCGTGTGCGCAGTGGTTCGCGGTCGACCTCTACACCGACGACGCGGGCGACATCGCCGCCGTCCGGCTGGACCTCGTCGGTCCCTGAGCGACCCCGGCGGTCACCTCAGGACCAGCGCCTGCCCATCGACGCCCGCCGTGCGCCCTCCCGCTCGACCTGCGCGGCGAACAGACCGCGCATCTTCTTCGCCGCGCGCTCCTGGTCGCGCACGAGAGGACGCGAGTTGAGCGCGTTGCGCAGCTGGAACGCGAGACCCACGAAGCCCGGCAGGAAGGTGCGGGAGTCCCGTGCGGCCATCCCGTCCACGAGCGTCGGGATGACGTCCGCGAGCGGATAGGTCTTGTCGACCGGCGGCTTCAGCGACGCGCGCATCGCGGCGAAGGCGTCGTTCTCCTCGTCACCGTCGCGCACCATGTCGGTGTCGATCCAGGTGGGGTGGACTGCCTGCACCGTCACGCCCTGGTGCGCGACCTCGCTGCGCAGCGAGTCGGCGAACGCCTCGGCGCCGGCCTTCGACGCCGCGTACGCCGAGAGTCCCGGTGCGTGCGCGAAGCTCGCCAGCGAGCACGTGACCACCACGTGCCCCTTCGCGTCGATGATCGCAGGCAGGGCCGCGCGGACCGTGCGGAAGGCGCCCAGGAGGTTCACCTCCACGACCCGCGCCCACCCCTCGACATCCATCAGCTCCACGGGACCTCCCGTGCCGATGCCCGCGTTGGCCCAGACGATGTCGAGTCGCCCGTGGCGCTCCACCGCGGCTCTCACAGCCGCCTCGCACGAGGACAGGTCGGTCACGTCGCAGGTGACGACGAGCGGGTCCACGAGCCCGAGGTCCGCCAGGTTCGTCGCGGTCGCAGCGGCCGCATCGGTGTCGACGTCGGCGAGCACCGGCACCGCGCCGCGGCGTACGAGCTCAGCGGCAGCAGCAGCACCGATGCCGCGCGCACCGCCGGTGACCAGCACGACCTTGCCGGTCAGGTCCCATGCCTGCCCGTGGCCGCCCACGAAGGGCAGGGCGGAGACGGCGCCGCCGACTCGGGCAGCGAGGGAGGACAACGTGCTCATGCTCAGGCTCCGATCACTTGGGAGGCATGCGGATGCCGCCGTCGACGCGGATGACCTCCGCATTGAGGTAGGAGTTCGTCACGGCCTCGAGGACCATCGAGGCGAGCTCGGAGGGCTGCCCGAGGCGCTTGGGGAAGAGAACCGATTCCCCCAGCTTCGCCTTGAACTGCTCGGCCTGCTCGCCGTCGCCGTAGATCGGGGTGTCGATCAGGCCCGGCGCGATCGTGTTGACGCGGATGCCCGCGGCCGAGAGGTCCCGGGCGACCGGCAGGGTCATCCCCACCACGCCGCCCTTCGAGGCGCTGTACGCCGCCTGTCCGATCTGTCCGTCGAACGCTGCGACCGAAGCCATGGACACGATCGCGCCACGCTCCCCGGACTCGGTCGGGTCGAGCGCGCTCATCGCCGAGCCCGCCACCCGGATGCAGTCGAAGGTGCCGATCAGGTTGATCGCCAGCACCTTCTTGTACGCATCCAGGTCGTGCGCCGACTCGACACTGCCGTCACGCCCGATCGTGCGCTGCGCCCAGCCGATGCCGGCCGAGTTGACCAGCACCCGCAGTGGTCCGAGCTCGCCGGCGAGGCTCACCGCCTGCTCGATCTGGGAGGTGTCGGTGACGTCGACCTTCGCGAAGGTGCCGCCGATCTCCTCCGCCAGGGCCTGGCCCGGGCCCTCCTGGATGTCGGCGACGACGACCCTGGCTCCGCGCTCCGCGAGCTGGCGGCACACTGCTTCCCCGATGCCCGAGGATCCGCCGGTGACGAGGGCGCTGGCTGCTGTGATGTCCATGCTCGGACCCTAGCGGCGGGCTACTTCTTCGCCGGCTTCCTGGTCACCCACAGGTTGATCGTGCCCTCCACGACCGTGGTGCCGTCCTCACGGACCGCCTTGACGCGGACCGGGAGATCGGGGTCGTCACCGGTCCACTGCGACCGGTCGGTCTCGGCGATGCAGGTGATGTCGCTGGTCGACTTCGCGGTGTAGGAGACCTGCATGCCCTTGGGCAGCCACCGCTTGTCGTCAGGGATCGACACCTCCGCCAGCGCGCCCATCGCAGCCTCGAGGCCGTTGCACACCGCGATGGCGTGCAGCGTGCCGATGTGGTTCTGCGTCGACTTGCGAAGCGGGATCACGAGCTCGGCGTAGTCCTCGCGGAGCTCGACGAAGCGAGGCGAGACCGTCGCGAAGTACGGGGCCTTGCGCGAGAAAGCAAGGGAGAACGCCCGCTTGCCATGCGGCACCTTCGAGGCGCCCTGCCACAGCTGCAGCAGCGTCGGCGGCGACGGGAGGGTGACGGGCAGGCTGACAGGGAGCGACGGCAACGACGGCATGCGCGCAGGCTACTACGGGCTACTCGTCGGTAACTTGCTGCTCCAGTGCCTCACGGACCACCTCGGAGACCAGTGAACCCGGGTATCCCTTGCGCGCCAGGAAGCCCTCGAGGCGACGTCGTTGCACGGGCGGGTCGAGCCGCGAGAGCGTACGCAGGCGCTTCTCGGCGAGCGCCCGAGCGGCTTCGCGTTCCTCGTCCGCGCCGATCTCGGCGAGCGCGGCCTCGATGTGGACCTGGTCGACACCCTTGAGCCGCAGCTCCTGCACGAGCGCGCGGCGGCCGAGCCCCTTGGTGCGGCTGCGCTGCTCGACCCACGACTGCGCGAACGCCGCGTCGTCGATGAGACCGACCTCGGTGAAGCGGTCGAGCAGGGGCTCGGCGACCTCGTGGGGCACGTCCTTGCCGCGCAGCTTCTCGGCCAGCTCGTGGCGACTGCGTGCTCGCACCGCGAGCTGGTCGAGCATCGTCTGCCGCGCGACGCCCTCGGGGTCGGTGTCGACCGGTCGAGGTCGGGCGGTGTCCTCCTGGACGCCGCCCGACCGTCGACCGCGCGGGTGGGTGCTCAGAAGTCGATCCCGGTCGGCTGCTCCTCGGCGGGTGCGTCGACCTGCGCACCGATGCCGAGCTTCTCGAGGATCTTCTTCTCCAGCTCGTTGGCGAGGTCGGGGTTGTCGCGCAGGAAGTTGCGCGCGTTCTCCTTGCCCTGGCCCAGCTGGTCGCCCTCGTAGGTGTACCAAGCGCCCGCCTTGCGGACCAGACCCGCCTCGACGCCCACGTCGATCAGGCCGCCCTCGCGGGAGATGCCCTTGCCGTACATGATGTCGAACTCGGCCTGCTTGAACGGCGGCGCCACCTTGTTCTTCACGACCTTGACGCGGGTGCGGTTGCCGACCATGTCGGTGCCGTCCTTCAGCGTCTCGATGCGTCGCACGTCGAGTCGGACCGAGGCGTAGAACTTCAGCGCCCGACCACCGGTGGTGGTCTCGGGCGAGCCGAACATGACCCCGATCTTCTCGCGCAGCTGGTTGATGAAGATCGCCGTCGTGCCCGACTGGTGCAGGGCGCCGGTCATCTTGCGCAGCGCCTGGCTCATCAGGCGGGCCTGCAGACCGACGTGGCTGTCACCCATCTCGCCCTCGATCTCGGCGCGGGGCACCAGGGCGGCGACCGAGTCGATGACGATCAGGTCGAGCGCACCCGAGCGCACCAGCATGTCGGCGATCTCCAGCGCCTGCTCACCGGAGTCGGGCTGGGAGACCAGCAGGGCGTCGGTGTCGACACCGAGGGACTTCGCGTACTCCGGGTCGAGCGCGTGCTCGGCGTCGATGAAGGCGACGATGCCGCCGGCGGCCTGCGCGTTGGCCACCGCGTGGAGGGCGACCGTCGTCTTACCGGAGGACTCCGGACCGTACACCTCGACCACGCGACCCCGCGGGAGGCCGCCGAGGCCCAGGGCGACGTCGAGAGAGATAGAACCGGTCGGGATGACCTCCAGCGGGGCTCGGGTCTCGTCGCCGAGGCGCATCACCGAGCCCTTGCCGAACTGGCGCTCGATGTTGGCGAGGGCGGCGTCGAGGGACTTGTCGCGGTCTGCTGCAGCCATGGGTGTCTCCTGTGCGTGTGGAGGTCGCGGTGACCTGTGTGCTCGTCTGCGCACAGACGTTAGGGGCACCCGCCGACATTTCCGACGGGCAGACCGTGGCCTGTGGAGAACCGCCTCCGAACTTCCGGTGGCGGTCCCGACACCCCTGACGATAGGCGAACACCTGTTCGATCTCGATCAGGTTCCGCCGCGTGTCGGCGTGCACCGCCGACGAGGGCGCCGACCCGGTCACCAGGCCGCGTCGGTCTCCTCGACGCCGTGACGCGCTGCCCGTCGCGCGACCTCCGCCGCCGTGGCCACCCCGCAGGCCAGGAACGCCGCACCGAAGGCCAGCGCCGGGAAGCCGAGCACGTCCACCACGACGCCTCCGAGCGCGGCGGCCACGGCCGCCCCCAGGTTCATCAGCAGGTCGGCCGCCCCCTGCACGTCGGTGCGGGACTCGTCCGGTGGCGTGGCCGCGGTCAGCAGCGTCGAGGCGGCGATCGTCGCGAAGGACCAGCCGAGCCCCAGCAGGAACAGGCCGAGCGTCAGTCCCGGCGAGGAGCCCTCCGGCGCCACTCCGCACAGCAGCAGCGAGACCAGCAGCACGGGGGTCGCCGCCGCCATCACGGTCGCGGCCCCGACGCGGTCCACGGCCGCACCGACCAGGGGCGAGAAGGCGAACATGCCGAGCACGTGCAGGCTGATGACCAGTCCGATGACACGCAGACCCGCCCCGCCGTGGTCCATGTGCAGCGGGGTCATCACCATCACCGAGACCATCACCGCGTGCGCGAGCGCGAGACCCGCGACCGCGGCGCGCACGGCAGGCAGCCGCTGCAGCAGGCCGACCACGCGCCGCACGGAGGAGGGCTCCCCCGCCACCCGATCCCTGCGTCGCGCCACCAACGCGGCCTCTTGCGCCACGTGCAGCGAGTCGGGACGGAGTCGCGTCGCGACCAGCACCCCCGCGGCCACGGTGGCCAGCGCCCCCAGCAGGTAGGGACCGGCCAGGGGCGGCAACCCGAGTGCCCGTGCCACCGACGGTCCGACGCCCGAGAGGTTCGGGCCGACGACGGCCCCCACGGTCGTCGCCCACACCACCAGCGACAGGTCCCGTGCCCGACGGGAGGGCACCGCGAGGTCGGTGGCCGCGTAGCGCGACTGGGCGTTGGCCGCCGTCACCGTGCCCAGCAGCAGGGTGCCCACCAGCAGCACCACGAACGAGGAGAGCGCTGCCGCGACCACGCAGAGCACGCCGCCGAGCGCTCCGACGGCGTACCCTGCCACGAGCCCGAGCCGCCGCCCGCGCGACCCCATGAGCTGGGCGAGCCACCACGACGCGAGCCCCGCACCGAGCACCTGGCTCGTCTGCGCCAGACCGGCCAGGGACTCCGACCCCGACACGTCGCGCGCGAGCAGCGACACCGCGGCGATTCCGATGGTGAGTCCCAGCCCGGCCAGCACCTGCGCCCCGACCAGGGTCCAGATCGTGCGGCGTTGCACCGCGGCCACACGCTCGGGCGGCCACCGCAGACCCCCGACGACCCCGGCCGCCATCCCGGAGCCGAGCGCCGCCCCCTCGCGGGCGACCGAGGCGCTGACGGCGCCGAGGAAGCGTCCGACACGCCCGGCCCGCTCACCGGGGCCAGGGCCCGTGGGGCCGGGCGTACGCATCAGCGCTCCCGGTCGGGCAGGTCCAGGTGGGACCAGACCGCGCGCCAGACGTCCTTGGCGTCCTCACCCTGGGCGAGCGCGTCGTTGACCGTTCGGCCGCCGAGCCCTGAGATGACCTGCGTGTCGGCCCACACCCCGGCGTACGTCTCCCCCAGGGCCTCCTCGAGGCGGGCCCAGAGCTCGGTGTGTCGCACGCGAGAGAGCGTACGACCCGGTTTCGAGACGCTCGGCTGGCGCCTCGCTCCTCAACCACCGGCTCAGCTGAGCAGCAGCCGCTCGAGGCGCCGCGAGACCGCCCACAGCGCCACCGCGCCCAGCACCAGCAGGTAGACCACGGAGATCAGCGACTCCACCCCGGGCGTGCCCGTCGTCAGCTCGCGGCAGAGCACCACGCCGCGGTAGAGCGGACTCCACTCCACGATCGGCTGCAGCCACCCCGGGAACGCCGTCAGCGGGAAGAACGTGGCGCTGAAGAGGAACAGCGGGAGGGTCACGAGGGTGACGTACTCGAGGTCGGAGAAGCTCTTCGCGTACGCGGTCGCCGTCATCGCGAGGCCGCCGAAGGCCAGTCCCACCATGATCGCCGCGGGCAGCGCCAGCACCGCCCACCACGAGCTGGTGAGACCGAGCACGACCATGGCGACGAGGAAGAAGGCGGAGTACATCGCACCGCGCAGCAGCGCGGACACGAGCTGCCCGGCGCCCACCGCGACCGGCGTCAGCGGGGTCGAGAGCTGCTGGGTGTAGACCTTGTCGAACTTGAGCCGGAAGAAGAAGTTGAACGACCCGTCCATCACCGCGCCGTTCATCGCGGCCGCAGCCAGCAGGCCGGGAGCGACGTACGCCGCGTAGTCGACCTGCTGCCCGTCGATGGTGAAGCCCTCGACGAGCCCGCCGACCCCGATGCCGATGCTCAGGAGGTAGAGCAGCGGCTCGGCGAGGCCGGTGACCACGACGTACCAGCGGGTCTGCGAGGCCTTGAAGTTGCGGGCGACCACCAGGCCGGTGCCCGAGAGCACGCGACCGGCGTACGAACCGGTGACGACCCTGCTCGTCGGCTCGGCCGGACCGGGCAGGGCGACGTCGGCGCTCATGCGACCATCCGCTTCGTCAGGCGCTTCGGCGCCAGCCAGGCGCCGAGGCCCGCGTACGCACCGAGCACCGCCAGGTTGACCAGGGCGAGACCGAGGGTCGCCTGGCCGAGGAACAGGCCGCGGGCCAGGTCGACGCCGTGCCACAGCGGCGTCACGTACGCCACCCACTCCACCGCGTCGGGCAGGTTCGCCACAGGGAAGAACGCGCCCGAGAACAGGAAGATCGGCACCATCACCAGGCGCAGGATCACCGTGAAGGACTTCTCGCTGGTCAGACCGGCGGCGTAGGCGTAGGTGGGCAGGCAGAAGGCGGCCGCGAGCAGCACCATCACCGGGAGCGCCAGCAGCGCCCCCCACCAGGAGACGATGACCCCGAAGGGCACGAGCACCGCGGTGAAGACCACGGCGGTGAGCAGCGCCCGCGCCAGGATCGAGACGACGTGGGCCAGCACCAGGTCGCCGATCTGCAGCGAGGTCGCCCACATGGCCCAGTACGCCTTCGACCACTTCGTCATCGAGAAGACCGGGAAGGTCGACTGGGTCATCGCCACCTGCATCACCTGTCCGGCGAGCAGCCCAGGAGCCACGAAGGCGAGGTAGTCAGGCGCTCCGTCCAGTCGCGCGGGGTCGCCGGTGACGAAGTCCCCGAGCAGCACCCCCATGGCGATCAGGAAGAGCACGGGCGCGACGAACGCGGTGGTGACCGTGCCGCGCCAGGAGCGCCGGTAGGTGATCAGCCAGTAGTCGGTCATGCGGGCCGCGCGCGCGACGGTGCCGCGCCAGCCGGCCTCGCCGGTGCCCGACGCGTCCGCTGCGCGCGACGCGTCCGCCGCGCGCTGCGCTGAGCCCGCCGACGGAGAGGTGTCCAGCGCCATCAGTCGACCAGCGTCCGGCCGGTGAGGGTCAGGAACACGTCCTCGAGCGTCGCCCGCCGCACCAGGGTCGATCGGGGCTCGAGGCCGGCCTCGGCGATGGCTCGCAGGGCGGCGTCGCCGTCGTCGGTGTAGACGAGCAGCCTGTCCGGGAGCACCTCGACCCGGGCCTCGACGCCCGAGGCCGCGGACACGGCCCGGCGTACGCCGTCGGCGTGCGCCTGCTGCTCGTCGATGCCGAAGCGGAGCTCGGCCACCTCCGGCGTGGCGTGGTCCTCGATGAGGCTCTTCGGCGACCCCTCGGCGACGATCTCGCCCTCGTCCATGACCACGAGCCGGTCGCACAGCTGCTCGGCCTCGTCCATGTAGTGCGTCGTGAGCACGAGGGTGACCCCCTGCTCCTTGAGCCGGTAGAGCTGGTCCCACAGCAGATGCCGGGCCTGCGGGTCGAGGCCGGTGGTGGGCTCGTCGAGGAGCAGCACGTCGGGCCGGTTGATGAGCGACCGCGCGATGGTCAGGCGACGCTTCATGCCGCCGGAGAGCTCGTCGACGAGGTTGTCCGCCTTGTCGGCCAGCTTCGCGAAGTCCAGCAGCTCGATGACCCGCTCGCGCACGACCTTGCGGGGCAGCCCGAAGTAGCGGCCGTAGACGTAGAGGTTGTCGCGCACGGTCAGCTCGATGTCGAGCAGGTCCTCCTGGGGGCACACCCCCAGGCGCGCCTTGACCCGCGAGGAGTCGGCCCAGGGGTCCATGCCCAGCACCGTCAGCTGGCCGGAGGTCACCGGCGAGATCGCCGAGATCATGCGCATCGTGGAGGACTTGCCGGCGCCGTTCGGGCCGAGGAAGCCGAAGACCTCGCCGCGGCGTACGTCGACGTCGATGCCCTTGACGGCCTCGAAGTCGCCGAAGCTCTTGCGGAGATCCCGCGCACGGACCATCACGTCGTCGTCGCGGCTGGAGGCCGCCGCGGGTGTTGCGTCTGTCAAGGAATGCGGCACGCCCCAACCCTAGAGTGGGCGGTGGAGGGACCGGACACTATGGGGACGTGAGCACCGCACCGCAGACCGCGCCCGCAGGCATGGAGGGATTCTCCCCCGCCACGCGTACGTGGTTCGCCGCCGCCTTCGCCGAGCCGACCCCCGCGCAGGTGGGCGCCTGGTCGAGCATCGCCGCCGGCAAGCACGCCCTGGTCGTCGCCCCCACGGGGTCGGGCAAGACCCTCGCCGCGTTCCTGGCGAGCCTGGACCGGCTGCTCACCTCCGAGCCGCCCGAGGAGAAGCTCGAGCGCTGCAAGGTCCTCTACGTCTCACCGCTGAAGGCGCTCGCCGTCGACGTCGAGCGCAACCTGCGAGCCCCGCTGACCGGCATCCGGCAGACCGCCGACCGGCTCGGTGAGACCGCGCGCGAGGTCACGATCGGGGTCCGCTCCGGCGACACCAGCGCGCAGGACCGCCGCCGCATCGCGACCTCGCCCCCCGACATCCTCATCACCACGCCCGAGTCGCTGTTCCTGATGCTGACGAGCCAGGCACGTGAGGCCCTCCGAGGGGTCGAGACGGTCATCGTCGACGAGGTGCACGCGGTGGCCGGGTCCAAGCGCGGCGCCCACCTGGCCCTGACCCTGGAACGCCTCGACGAGCTCCTGGAGAAGCCCGCGCAGCGGGTCGGTCTCTCGGCGACCGTGCGCCCGATCGAGGAGGTGGCGCGCTACCTCGGCGGGTCGGCACCCGTCGAGATCGTGTCCCCGACCTCGACCAAGCAGTGGGACCTGAAGGTCGTCGTGCCGGTCGAGGACATGGCCGAGATCGGGCAGGTGGTCGAGGACGACCTGGCCGGTCCCACGGCCGGCGCAGAGCGGCGTACGTCGATCTGGCCCCACGTGGAGGAGCGCGTCGCCGACCTGATCACCGAGCACGACTCGACGATCGTGTTCGCCAACTCCCGTCGTCTCGCGGAGCGGCTGACCGCACGCCTGAACGAGATCGCCGCCGAGCGCGCCGGCCTGGAGGCCGACCAGGCCGCGGCGACCCAGCCGCCGCTCGACGACGAGACACCCGACCGGCTCGACCCCACCCGTCCCGCGGCCGAGGCGCCCGGCCAGTCGGGCACCAGCGAGGGGGCGGCCCCGGTCATGGCCCGCGCGCACCACGGCTCGGTCAGCAAGGACCAGCGGGCGATCATCGAGGACGACCTCAAGCGCGGCCGGCTGCCGGCGGTGGTGGCCACCTCGAGCCTCGAGCTGGGCATCGACATGGGCGCGGTCGACCTCGTGATCCAGATCGAGTCCCCACCCTCGGTCGCCTCCGCCCTGCAGCGCGTCGGTCGCGCCGGTCACCAGGTGGGCGAGATCTCCGAGGGCGTGCTCTTCCCCAAGCACCGGGGTGACCTGGTGCAGACCGCGGTCGCCGTCGAGCGGATGCGTACGGGTGCCATCGAGGCGCTCTCGGTGCCGACGAACCCCCTCGACGTGCTCGCGCAGCAGGTCGTGGCCGCCTGCGCCATGGAGGAGTGGGACGTCGAGGACCTCTACGCCTGCTTCCGCCGGTCCGCCTCGTTCGTGTCGCTGCCCCGCAGCGTGTACGAGGCGACATTGGACCTGCTGGCCGGCCGGTACCCCTCCGACGAGTTCGCCGAGCTGCGACCCCGCATCGTCTGGGACCGTGTCGCCGGCACGCTCACGGGCCGGCCCGGTGCCCAGCGTCTCGCGGTCACCAGCGGCGGCACCATCCCGGACCGGGGCCTGTTCGGGGTGTTCCTCGTCGGTGAGAAGAAGTCCCGTGTCGGCGAGCTCGACGAGGAGATGGTCTACGAGTCCCGCGTCGGCGACGTCTTCGCGCTCGGCGCGACGAGCTGGCGGATCGAGGACATCACCCACGACCAGGTGCTGGTCTCCCCCGCGCCGGGCGTGCCCGGGCGGCTGCCGTTCTGGAAGGGCGACGCGCTCGGCCGGCCGGCCGAGCTGGGACGCGCCGTCGGCGCGTTCACCCGCGAGCTGGGGGCGATGAGGCCCGAGCAGGCGCGTACGCGGGCCCGTGAGGCCGGTCTCGACGAGTGGGCCTCGAACAACCTCGTGCAGTTCCTCACCGACCAGCGTGAGGCCACCCAGGTGCTGCCCACCGACCAGACGATCCTCGTGGAGCGCTTCCGCGACGAGCTCGGCGACTGGCGGCTGGTGGTGCACTCCCCCTTCGGCACTCCGGTGCACGCACCGTGGGCGCTGGCGATGAACGTACGCCTCCGCGAGCGCTACGGCGTCGATGCTCAGGCGACCGCCTCGGACGACGGCATCGTGCTGCGGATCCCCGAGACCGACGGCGACCCGCCCGGTGCGGACCTCATCTCCTTCGAGCACGACGAGATCGTCGACATGGTCACGAACGAGGTCGGCGGGTCGGCGCTGTTCGCCTCGCGCTTCCGCGAGTGCGCGGCGCGCGCGCTGCTGCTGCCCCGTCGTGACCCCGGCCGCCGTTCGCCGCTGTGGCAGCAGCGTCAGCGGTCGGCGCAGCTGTTGGAGGTCGCGAGCCGGTACCCGTCCTTCCCGATCATCCTGGAGACGGTGCGCGAGGTGCTCCAGGACGTCTACGACGTGCCCGAGCTGGTCACGCTGATGAAGCAGGTCGGCAACCGCGAGGTGCGCATCGTCGAGGTCGAGTCGCGTCAGCCCTCGCCCTTCGCCCGCTCCCTGCTCTTCGGCTACGTCGCCCAGTTCGTCTACGAGGGCGACTCCCCTCTCGCCGAACGTCGCGCGGCGGCGCTGACGCTCGACCAGGGGCTGCTGGCGGAGCTGCTCGGTCGCGCCGAGCTGCGCGAGCTGCTCGACCCCGAGGTGCTCGTCGAGGTCGAGGCCGAGCTGCAGCGGCTGGTGCCGGAGCGTCGCGCGAAGGACCGCGAGGGCGTCGCGGACCTCCTGCGCCTGCTCGGTCCCCTCAGCCTCGAGGAGGTCGCCGAGCGCTCGGTGCCCCTCGAGGACGGCGGGGAGCCGTCGGTCTGGCTCGAGGAGCTGCGTACGGCCCGCCGTGCCGTCGTCGCCCGCGTCGCCGGTGTCGAGCGGTGGACGGCGGTCGAGGACGTCGCCCGACTCCGCGACGGCCTCGGCGTGCCCGTGCCGCCCGGCACACCCGCGGTGTTCGGCGAGGCCGTCGAGGACCCGCTGGGCGATCTCGTCGCCCGCTTCGCGCGTACGCACGGCCCGTTCACCGCCCCCGACGTCGCCGAGCGATTCGGGCTCGGCGTCGCCGTGGTCACCCAGACGCTCCACCGGCTCGCCGCCTCGGGGCGGGCGATGGAGGGCGAGTTCCGCCCCCACGGTGCCGGCAGCGAGTGGATCGACCCCGAGGTGCTGCGGCGCCTGCGCCGCCGCTCGCTGGCGCGCCTGCGCAAGGAGGTCGAGCCGGTCGAGCCGTCGACGCTCGGACGCTTCCTGCCTGGCTGGCAGCAGGTCGGGTCCAGGCTGCGCGGTGCCGACGGTGTGCTCGCCGTGGTCGACCAGCTCGCGGGCTGCCCGGTGCCGGCGTCGGCACTCGAGTCGTTGGTCCTGCCCGCGCGGGTGAGCGACTACTCCCCCGCCCACCTCGACGAGCTCACCAGCGCCGGCGAGGTCATCTGGTCAGGACACGGATCCTTGGCCGGCAACGACGGCTGGGTGTCCCTGCACCCGGCGGACCTCGCGCACCTGACCCTGCCCGAGCACGGCACCTACGACGACACACCGCTGCACCGGACGCTGCTCGAGGTGCTGACCGGCGGCGGCGCGTACTTCTTCCGTCAGCTCGCCGACGCCGTCGCCCGTCACAGCGAGGGCGAGCTCCCCGAGGACGCCGCGCTCACCTCGGCGCTGTGGGACCTGGTCTGGGCCGGCCACGTCGGCAACGACACGCTGGCGCCGCTGCGCGCGCTGACGCAGACGGGGCGTACGTCCCACAAGAGCCGACGCCCTCCCCCGCGCGCCCGGGCAGCGCGACCGGGTCGCATGGGTCGGCCGGGTCGCGGGGACGGCCCGCGGATGCCCTCACGCACGGGTCCGCCGGAGACGGCCGGTCGGTGGACGCTGCTGCCGGAGCGGGAGGAGGACGCGACCCGCCGTGCCCACGCCTCGGCGGAGTCGCTGCTCGAGCGGCACGGCGTGGTCACCCGCGGCGCGGTGGTCTCCGAGCGCATCCCGGGTGGCTTCGCCGGGGTGTACGGCGTGCTGTCCCGCTTCGAGGAGACCGGTCGCTGCCGCCGCGGCTACTTCGTCGAGGGTCTCGGCGCCGCACAGTTCGGCACGGCCGGCGCCGTCGACCGGCTGCGTACGTTCGGCGAGCCCGCGGACGTCAAGCCCGGCACGGCACCGGCGGCCGTCGCGCTGGCCGCGACCGACCCGGCCAACCCGTACGGCGCGGCGCTCGGCTGGCCCGAGCGTCCCGACGGCGGCCATCGTCCGGGACGCAAGGCGGGCGCCCTGGTGGTGTTGGTGGAGGGTGAGCTGGCGCTGTACGTCGAACGCGGCGGCAAGACGCTCCTGACCTACGGCGAGGAGTCGGGCCACACCGCGGCGGCGGTGCAGTCGCTCGGCGAGGCCGTACGCCGCGGTCAGCTCGGCAAGCTGACCGTGGAGAAGGCCGACGGCGCCTCGATCCTCGGCGAGGAGACCGCCACCCTGCGCGAGGCGCTCACCGGCGCCGGATTCGTGCTCACCCCGCGCGGCCTTCGGCTGCGCGGCTGATCAGGGGACGCCGGAGTGCCCGAGGGCGACACCGTCTGGCGCAGCGCACGGTCCCTGGACCGGGCGCTGAGCGGTCACGTGCTCACCGGGTGCGACCTGCGGGTGCCGGCGCTGGCGGACGTGGACCTCGCGGGGCAGACGGTCCACCGTACGCTCGCCCGCGGCAAGCACCTGCTCACCCGGATCGGGGTCCACACCCTCCACACCCACCTGCGGATGGAGGGCTCGTGGCACCTGCACCGCACCCCGGAGGTCGCGTCCGGTGCCGACCGGTGGCGGCGACCGGCGCACCAGGTGCGGGCCGTGCTCACGACCGACGCGTGGCAGGCGGTCGGGCACAGCCTCGGCGTCGTGGAGCTGCTCCCCACCTCCGCGGAGCACGAGGTCGTCGGCCACCTCGGCCCCGACCTGCTCGACG
This sequence comes from Nocardioidaceae bacterium, assembly GCA_018672315.1. NCBI lineage: Bacteria > Bacillati > Actinomycetota > Actinomycetes > Propionibacteriales > Nocardioidaceae > Nocardioidaceae bacterium. The sequence continues at coordinate 148,895 of CP076053.1, forward strand.
CCGACTGGGACGCGGCGTGCGTCTCCGAGGCGGTCCGCCGACTCCGACAGCGGCCCGACCGGCCCCTGGTCGAGGCGTTGCTCGACCAGCGCAACCTGGCCGGCATCGGCAACATGTACGCCGCCGAGCTCGCATTCCTCCACGGCCGGGATCCCCTCACACCGGTCGGCGACGTCGAGGACCTCGACCGCCTGGTGGACCGCGCGCGCCGGGTGCTCCTGGTCGGTGCGCAGGGCACCAGCCAGTCGACCACGGGCAGCACGCGGCGCGGTGAGACCCACTGGGTCTACCGCCGGGACCGACAGGCGTGCCGGCGGTGCGGCACCCGGATCAGGGTCGGGATGCGACGCGATGCCGACAGTCCTGAACGTGGCGAGCGGGCGAGCTACTGGTGCCCGACCTGCCAGCGTTGAACCGGCTCGTGCCTACGCTGCGGCGACGACGTCGCCGTCGATGTCCTTCACGGGCTCGATCGTGAGCGGCACGGGCACGGTGACGGTCGCGTCGACGGCGGCGGCCAGCTGCGTCTCCTCCGCGGTCACGAGGTCCCCGACCTCACGGAGCACGTCGCCGAGACCCACGTCGAGCGCGTCGCACAGCGACGCGAGCAGCTCCGAGGACGCCTCCTTCTGGCCACGCTCCACCTCGGAGATGTAGCCCGTCGAGACCCTCGCCATGGCGGAGAGCTCGCGCAGCGTGAGGGCCCGCTCGAGCCGCGCGGCACGCAGCACGGTCCCGAGGTGACGTCGTACGAGCACCATGCTGACCTCCTTCGGCGGACACGGCGGGTGATCTGCTGCTGACAACACCGCTCCGGCCGTCCGTGTTCCTTCGGTGTTCCCTCGGTGTTCCTCGGGGACGCCGACCGTCGCGCTGCGGAGGGCCAGCGTAGCCAACGGTGCGGCGATCCCGTCGCGCTGTGGGCAAGACCGCGTGCCCGAGGACAGCCGGGTCGGGTGAATTTTCGGTACGGTTACTTCCGTGTCAACCACTTCTCGCGTGAACCCGACGGCCGCCGCCACCCCCAGCCCTCGCCGGGCCCGGGTCCGTCCCCTGCGCGCGGACGTGCGCGAGGGGGTCCTCGCCGCCGGCCGCGACGCGTTCCGTGAGCTGGGCTACCACGGTGCCTCGCTCGACGGCATCGCGCGACGGGCCGGCTTCTCCAAGGGTGCGGTCTACTCCAACTTCGACTCCAAGGAGAGCCTCTTCCTGGCCTGCATGGACGTCGAGATGAAGGAGCTCGGCGACAAGCGCCGCGAGACCACGAGCACCACCGACACCGATGCCTACTTCCGCGACCTCGCGACCTGGCTCCTCGGGATCGCCTCCGACGGGCGCGGGCAGCGCGCCTTCACCGAGTTCGCGGCCTACGCCGCCCGCGACGCCGAGCTGTCGGCGCGTCTGGTGGAGGTACGCCGGCCGTTGACCGAGCGCACGATGCACACGCTCGCCGCCGTCGCCCAGGAGCAGGGCCGTGACCTCGCGGTCTCCGCCGCCGACGCCGCCGCGATGGTGCTCAGCCTCGCGAACGGTCTCTCCCTGGAGCAGATCGGCCGCGAGGAGCCCGTGATGACCGTCGACGGTCTCGCGACGCTGCTCCGCGCGCTGTACGTCTGAGCGGGCCCCTGGCTGCCCCTGCCCGCCCTGGCCTGCCCTGGGCTGCTCAGGACTGCGCCGGCACCCCGTCGCCGTCGACCCGGCGACCGCGCACGACCTGCCGGAAGAACTGGGCACCCGACACGATGGTCATGACGACCGCAGCGGCCATCAGCGCGACCGCGACCCACCAGGCGATCAGCCCGGGGACCTCCCACGCACCGTCCGCCAGCCGCAACGGCATGAGCAGGCCGGCCAGCGCCATGGACTGCAGCACCGTCTTGATCTTTCCGAGCTTGTCGGCGGCGATGACGACGCGGCGGCGTACGGCCATGCGGGTGACGGTGACGGCCAGCTCACGCACGATCACCACGACCGCGACCCACGCGAACAGCTCGTCGATGACCGCGAGCCCGATGAACGCCATGCCCGTCAAGGCCTTGTCGGCGACCGGGTCGGCGATCTTGCCGAAGTCGGTGACCTGACCGCGGCTGCGCGCGATGTCGCCGTCGAGCTTGTCGGTGTACATCGCGAGCGAGAACAGCAGCACGGCCAGCCAGCGCCACCCCACCGAGTCGCCGCCGTCCTGCAGCAGCACCCACCCGAAGACCGGCACCACGACGATGCGCGAGGCGGTGAGGACGTTCGGCAGGTTCCAGTTGCTCGGCGAGGTCGCCCGGTCTGCGGGACCCGACGCGGACGTGTCGGTGCGCGTGTCGGTCATCGGTCGCCTCCCTCGGTCAAGACGGCGACCAGGTCGATCCCCGCTGCCTGCTCCACCCGTGCGGCCACGATGTCACCGATCCGGGGTGGCGCGCCGGAAGGCACCTGCACCGTGACCGAACCGTCGACCTCGGGGCCCTGGTGGGCCGCGCGCCCCTCGAGCGAGCCGTCGTCGCCGATGCTCTCCACGAGCACCTCGACGACCTCACCGATGCGCTCCTCGGCCCGTTGGGCGGTCAGCTCCTCGACGAGGTCCGAGACGTGCGCCGCCCGCGCGGCGATCTCGTCCTCGTCGAGCTTGCCGTCGTAGCCGGCCGCTTCCGTGCCGTCCTCGTCGGAGTAGCCGAACACCCCGGTGGCGTCGAGGCGCGCGGCGACGAGGAAGTCGCAGAGCGTCTCGAGGTCCTCCTCGGTCTCACCGGGGAAGCCGACGATGACGTTGGAGCGTACGCCCGCCTCCGGGGCCAGGTCGCGAACCTGCCCGAGGAGGGACAGGAAGGAGTCGGGGTCGCCGAAGCGACGCATGCGGCGCAGCAGCGGACCGCTGGCGTGCTGGAAGGAGAGGTCGAAGTACGGCGCCACCCCTGGTGTGGTGGCGATGGCACGCACCAGGCCGGGGCGGGTCTCGGCCGGCTGCAGGTAGGAGACGCGGACCCGCTCGACGCCGTCGACGGCAGCGAGCTCGGGGAGCAGCGACTCCAGCAGCGTCAGGTCGCCGAGGTCCTTGCCGTAGGAGGTGGAGTTCTCCGAGACCAGGAACAGCTCCTTCGTGCCCTGCTCGGCGAGCCAACGGGCCTCGGCGACGACGTCGGTGGGCCGCCGGGACACGAACGAGCCGCGGAAGGAGGGGATGGCGCAGAACGCGCAGCGTCGGTCGCAGCCGCTGGCCAGTTTCAACGGCGCCATGGGACCCCTGTCGAGGCGTCGGCGCACCGCGCGGGGCCCGGAGGCGGGGGCGAGGCCGGTCGGCAGGTCCGGCGCGGCGGGGACGAGAGGGTCCTCCGCCTGCTGGTGGCCAGGGATCGCCACGCCTGCGGCGCCCGCCCGGTCGACCGGTGAGATGGGGAGCAGGCGGCGTCGGTCGGACGGCGTGTGCGCCTGGTGGGACTCACCCGCGACGATCGAGCGCAGTCGTGCGGCGATGTCGGGGTAGTCGTCGAAGCCTAGGACCGCGTCCGCCTCCGGCAGCGACGCCGCGAGATCCGCCCCGTAGCGCTCCGCGAGACAGCCGACCGCCACGACCTGCTGCGTGGGGCCGCTGCCCTTGAGGTCGGCAGCGGCCAGCAGCGTGTCGACCGAGTCCTTCTTGGCCGACTCCACGAACCCGCACGTGTTCACCACGACGGTCTGCGCGCTGTCGGGGTCGTCGACCAGCGTGAAACCTCCAGCCTCGAGGCGCCCCGCCATCTCCTCGCTGTCGACCTCGTTGCGGGCGCAGCCGAGCGTCACGATGGCGACGCTGACGGGTGCGTGCGCCCCCGAGGAGTCGAGGGTCTCCGAGGCGGGACGCGACGGAGCGGGGGACGAAGGCAGGGAGTTCGACATCTGAGTGCCGAGTATGCCCGTCCCCCGCGCCCTCAGCGAAGTCGCGACGCGCTCGGGAGAGCAGCCTCACCCTCACGACCGGGCACGACCACTCCGTCGGCGGCGAGCTGACCACGCGCCTCGCCGGCATACCGCAGCTGCACGGGGCCACCCTCGCTGACGAGCACCCGCACCGGGAGCGCCAGGCGGACGCGGCGGGTCTCACCGGGCTGCAGCTCGGTCACGAGCACCACGGCTCCGTCGGCGTCGCGCACCGTCACCGACGCGGCCTGGTCGGCCGTTCGCAGCTGCAGCGTACGGACGGGGGCCGCGGTCGGCAGGTCGGCCTGCTGGCCGGCGTCCGGTGCCACGAGCGGGGCGGGGGTGACGACCTCGACGGGCTCGTCGGACAGCGACGTCGCCGCGGCCCACACCACGCCGAGGGCGAGCACCACGGCCGCCACGAGCGACCAGTGCGGGCCCGACCGGGGGCCGCGGGGCGCACGCACAGCGGTCGCGAGCTCGGCCTCGAAGACACGCTTGGCGGTCGTCGGTCCCCCGGCGTACCGGCTGTCGAAGAGGTGGACCCACACCTCCGCGTCCTTGCCGAGCACCCGGCCGAGGGTGCGCAGGTGGCCCCGGGCGTACACGTCGCCGCCCGAGGGCGCGAAGTCGTCGACCTCGATGGACTCCAGCACGTGCGGCCGGATGCGGGTGCGGTCGGCGAGGTCGTCGATGCTGAACCCGAGCCGGGTGCGCGCGGCGCGCACCTCCGGACCGATGACGGGGTCGTACGCCGGGCGGGTGGCGAAGCCCCCCAGCACCAGCGGTGCGACCGCGTCTCCGGGGCGGGCGAGCGGCGTCGCGCCGGAGGCCCCGGGCGTCGCGGGCGAGGCGTACGGCGACCCGGCCAGCAGGTCGTCGCTGCCCGGACGCAACGCTGCGGACTCGGGGAGCAGGTGCACGCCGTGGTCGTCCGTGCCGCTGTCGAGTGCGGCGGCTCCGTGACTGGGCGCGTCGTCCACCCGGTGCACGACCTCGACCCTGCGCGCGGAGGACCGCGACGGCACGAGCGGAGCGACGCTCACGTGGGCCGCGGGCGTCATCGACGGCTGCTCCGGCGCGTCAGGACCCGCCGACTCACCCGACCCGTCCGAGCCCTCCGGCGCCACCGACGACCCCGGGTCAGTCGCAGCCGGCGAGGTCGAGCCGACGCCGATGACCGGTCGCGGTGTCGGAGCGGTCGGGGCGGTGTCCTCGACGACGTCGTCGGTGACCTCGTCCCCCATGACGGTCGGCAGGTCCGTGGACTCGTCAGCGGCCCGGTCGGTGTCGACGGGCTCGACGGTGGCTTCTTCCTCGGTCTCTACCGCGTCGGCGCGGGCGGACCTGGAGCGCCACGACCTCGTGCGGCGTCGGCGCCACCACGGCGTCCGCGCGGCGCCATCCGGCAGGGTCTCGCTGATCTCGTCGACATCGTCGAGGTCATCGAGGTCGTCGCCGGCGTTCGCGTCCACGGTCTCGGCCGGGCTGACGGTGTCGACGGTCTCGGTCACCTCGGCCGTTGCCGGGCGCTCCTCGAGGTCGTCCGCCACCGCCTCGGCGGCGGCGTCGTGCTCGGACGGACGCAGGTCGAAGAGCCGACCGAGGACGCTGAACTCCTGGGGGGCCTCGTCCCCGTCGTGGTCCTGCTCGTCGTCGCGGCCGCTCTGCTCGGGCACCAGCGCCACGTGGCTGACCTCGTCGGCGCGCACCGGCGGCACACCGGGCAGGGTGCGGACGACGGCCTCGCGGCGTTCCAGCACCTCCTCGGTGAGACGCGCGCGCTCCTCGAGCGTGCCCTGGGCCTCGGGCAGGGACGCCGGGTCGATCACGACGTCGGCGTGCTCGCCGGCGAGCGCGCGCAGGCGAGTCACGAGGTCCCCACTGCCGCTGACCTTGGTGGTGGCACCCAGCGGGGTGGCCAGGGGTGCGCCGTGGAAGCGCTGCGTCAGGCGCATGGAGCGTACGGAGGCGTTGTCGAGTCCCTCGACGACGTGACCGAGGTCGGTCGGCACGACCACCAGGCGCTCGTCGCGGGTGATGCCGTCACGCGGCAGCAGCCACATGCCGTCCACGGACTCCCAGGGCAGTCCCCGCCACTCGCGGCCCACGCGGACGCGTACGCCGAGCTCGTCGACCACCAGCAGCGGTGCGCGGGCGTCGATGAGCGCCGTGAGGTAGCCCGCTCCCATGGCGCCCAGCACGGCACACACGAGGGCGTCGACCCAGGAGCCGGAGCCGGTGGCGCGCCAGAGGAATGCGATGGCGAGGCTCGAGGCGAGCGCACCCAGGGTCAGCAGCAGAGCCGCGCGGCGGCGGACGACGACGGGACCGACGGGCACGTCGCTGTCGAACGGTGTCGCGCCGTGGTCACCCGGTGTCTCCTCGAGACCGGACGGACGCTCCGTGGAGGTGGTGCTCACTGCTCCCCCTGCATCAGGTTGGCGAGGACCTCGTCGAGGTCGTCGGGTTGGACGAGCACGTCGCGTGCCTTCGACCCCTCGCTGGGGCCGACGATCTCGCGCGACTCGAGGATGTCCATGAGTCGGCCCGCCTTGGCGAAGCCGACGCGCAGCTTGCGCTGCAGCATCGAGGTGGATCCGAACTGCGTGGTCACGACCAGCTCGACGGCGGCGACCACCAGCTCCATGTCGTCGCCGATGTCGTCGTCGAGGTCGCGCTTGGCGGTCGCGGGGGCGATGACGTCCTCGCGGTAGCTCGGCTTCAGCTGCTCCTTGCAGTGCGCGACGACCTGCGCGATCTCCTTCTCGGTGACCCACGAGCCCTGCACGCGGATCGGCTTGGAGGCGCCCATCGGCAGGAACAGTCCGTCACCCTGGCCGACGAGCTTCTCGGCGCCGGGCTGGTCGAGGATGACGCGGCTGTCGGCCAGCGACGAGGTCGCGAACGCCAGCCGTGACGGCACGTTGGCCTTGATCAGACCGGTGACCACGTCGACGGAGGGGCGCTGGGTCGCCAGCACCAGGTGGATGCCCGCCGCGCGGGCCAGCTGGGTGATGCGGACGACCGAGTCCTCGACGTCGCGCGGGGCGACCATCATCAGGTCGGCGAGCTCGTCGACGACCACCACGAGGTACGGGTACGGCGCGAGGGTGCGCTCGGACCCGAGCGGCACCTCCACCTCGCCCGCACGCACGGCGCGGTTGAACTCGTCGATGTGCCGGAAGCCGAAGTTGGCGAGGTCGTCGTAGCGCAGGTCCATCTCGCGCACGACCCACTGCAGCGCCTCGGCCGCCTTCTTGGCGTCGGTGATGATCGGGGTGATCAGGTGCGGGATGCCCTCGTACGCGTTCAGCTCGACCCGCTTGGGGTCGACCAGCACCATGCGCACCTCGTCGGGCGTCGAGCGCATCAGGATCGAGCTGATCATCGAGTTCACGAACGACGACTTGCCGGATCCCGTGGCGCCCGCGACCAGCAGGTGGGGCATCTTCGCGAGGTTGGCGACGACGAAGCCGCCCTCGACGTCCTTGCCCAGGCCGACCACCATCGGGTGGTGGTCGCCGCGGGCGACCCCGGAGCGGAGGACGTCGCCGAGGGAGACGACCTCCTTGTCGGTGTTCGGGATCTCGATGCCCACCGCCGAGCGGCCGGGGATCGGGGAGAGGATGCGGACGTCGGCGGAGGCGACGGCGTACGCGATGTTCTTCTGGATGCCGGTGATCTTCTCGACCTTGACCGCCGGACCGAGCTCGACCACGTAGCGGGTCACCGTCGGACCGCGCGTGTAGCCGGTGACCTGGGCGTCGATGTCGAACTGCTGCAGCACCTCGGTCAGCGCGTCGACGATCGCGTCGGAGGCGGCGGACCGCGCCTTGTGGGCGGAGCCGGGCTTCAGCACGTCGTTGGCCGGCAGCGAGTACGTCACGTCGCCGGAGAGCGACAGCTGCTCGACGCGCTGCGGCAGCGGCGAGTGGGGCGGGGCCTCCAGGGTCTCGGGCGGACCGGTGTCCTCGGCCACGGCACCCGGTGCCGTGGCCGCACCCGTGGCGGCTGCCGCGCCCGCGGCCGCCTCACGCGCGGTCTCGGTGCCCTCGGGCGACCACGAGGTCGCCGTGTCGATGGCGTCTCCGGACCCGGTGTCCTTCCTGCGACCCAGGCGACGCTTCGGCTTGACCGCGTCCTCGTCGATCACGGGGCTGTCGTAGGCGACGTCGTCGACGCGCGGCGCCCTCCCGGCGCGGCCGGAGGGACCGGCCTCCTCGACGTCCGCGGCGTCGGTGCCGACCGCGTCGGTCGCGAAGCCCGTGGGTCCGGCACTCCCACCGAGCAGCCTGTCGCGCACCTGGGCGAGCCGCTCGGGGATGCGGTAGACCGGGGTGGCGGTGATGACCAGAACCCCGAAGACGGCGAGCAGCACCAGCAGCGGCGCGACGACGAACGGCGTCCGCAGCAGGTCCATCAGCAGGCTCGCGGTGACGTAGCCGAGCGCGCCACCAGCACGCTGGAGCTCGGTCGTGTCGCCCAGCGCCGGCTGCGGCGACCCGTTGGCGAGGTGCACCAGGCCGAGGACGCCGAGCAGCAGCGCCGTCCAGCCCACGACCTGGCGGCCGGCGGGGCCGTTGGCCTCCGGGTTGCGCATCGTGCGCCACCCGATGCCGACCAGGAGCAGCGGCGAGAACCAGCCGACGATGCCGATCGAGCCCGCGACGATCGTGCGGACGAGGTCGGGCGCGGCGCCCGGCAGCTGCCACCACGAGGCGGCCGCGACGACGATCGCCGCGGCGATCAGCAGCAGGCCGACACCGTCGCGACGGTGCTCGGGCTCGAGCTCGGCAGCGGTGTGCCCGATGCGCCGCACGATGCCTCCGACGACCGAGGCGAGGCCCATCCACACGGCCCGCAGCCCGCGCCCGACGGCGCGGACGAGCAGCACGAGGGGGCTGGGACCCGAACGCTCGGCGCGTGGCGCCGGCCGGGAGCCCTTCGAGGTCTTCTTGGACGTCGATGAGCTGCCGGACGAACGAGATCGCGTGCTGCCCCCCGAGCTCCTGCTGCTGCCGGAGGACGAGGATCTGCTGCGCGTACCCGTCGGGGAAGACGTGCGGGTCGCCATGGTGCCGAGGGTAGGTCCGCCGGGGCCTCAGCCGGCGTCTGCCACGCCGGGGCTGCCCGGTCCGCTGGCACCGACCGGCTTCACCGCGATGCGACCGGTGCTGATCGGCACGAGCAGCAGCTGGGCCCCGGTCTCCGCGAGGAACTCCTCGGTGGCGCGGCGCGAACCTTCCCAGTGGCCGTAGTCGTCGATGATGAGGACGCCTCCGGGCACCAGGCGGTCGTAGAGATGGGTCAGCTCGTGCCTGGTCGAGGAGTACCAGTCGGTGTCCAGGCGCAGGATCGCGATCTGCTCCGGAGCCCGGGCGGGGATCGTGTCCTCGACGCGACCCTCGTGGTAGCTGACGTGCGAGGCCGGCCACTCGATCTCCGCCATGGCCTCCTTCACGTCGGCCAGGTCGGCGACGGCCCAGACGGCCGCGTCGCGGTCCGCCGCGTCGAGCAGACCCTGGGCGTGGGTGCCGTCGTGGCGTACGTCGTGCTCCCCTGGCGGCGGCATGCCCTCGAAGGTGTCGAAGAGGTGCAGGTGCCGGTGCTCGCCGAGCTGCAACAGCGTCAGCGCCGCCGCCTGCATCGAGCCTCCCCGCCACACGCCGCACTCGACGATGTCTCCGGGGATGCGGTGCTCGTGCACGTAGCGCACCGCGAGCACCAGGGCCTGGAGCTTCGGCCAGGAGGTCATGGTGCGCGGACGGGCGCGCAGCAGGATGTCGCGATCGCGCTCGTCCACCCCCCGCGGGAGCGGGGCGTCCGCCCCGCCGCGAGCCGGCTTGCCGCCCTTCTTGCCCGCCTGCTTGCCGGCCTGCTTGCCCGGCTTCGCCGCGCCGGCCGCGCCCGCCGCGCCGGGTGGCGCCTGCTCGGCTCCGCCACCGCCGGCCCGACGGATCTCGTAGCCGAACTTCCCGAGTGTGCTCTGGACAACGTCACGCCACATACCGCGACGCTATGCGCACACACCGGCGACCCCGGGTCGCGACGCGCCCGGACGGCGCGCCGAAGTCAGGTGCCGACGACCACCGGCACGATCATCGGGCGGCGGCGGTGGGTCTTGTTGACCCAGCGTCCCAGCACCCGGCGCATCGCCTGCTGCAGCTGGTAGTGGTCGTCGGTGCCCTCGGCCATCGCGTTCTCCAGCGCGCGGACGAGCTGCGGCACCACCTGGCCGAAGGTCGACTCCTCCTCGGCGAAGCCGCGGGCGTGGATCTCCGGGCCCGAGACCACCTTGCCCGCCGAGACGTCCACGACCGCGATGGCCGAGATGAAGCCCTCCTCGGCCAGGATGCGCCGGTCCTTCATGGAGTTCTCGCTGACGTCGCCGACCGAGGAGCCGTCGACGAAGACGTAGCCCACGTCGACCTTGCCGGCGATGCGGGCGACACCGTCGACGAGGTCGACCACGATGCCGTCCTCGCCCTCGATGATCCGGTCCTTCGGCACGCCGGTGCGGCGGGCCAGCTCGGCGTTGGCCTTCATGTGCCGTGCCTCGCCGTGCACCGGCAGCACGTTGCGCGGCTTGACGATGTTGTAGCAGTAGAGGAGCTCACCGGCACTGGCGTGGCCGGAGACGTGCACGAGGGCGTTGCCCTTGTGCACCACGTTGGCGCCGCACCGGGTGAGGCCGTTGATGACGCGGTAGACGGAGTTCTCGTTGCCCGGGATCAGCGAGCTGGCGAGCACGACCGTGTCGCCCTCGACGAGGTGGATGAAGGAGTGCGTGCCCTGGGCCATGCGAGCCAGGGCGCTCATCGGCTCGCCCTGGGAGCCGGTCGAGATCAGCACGACCTTCTCCGGCGGGTAGTCGCCGATCTTCTTGCCGTCGATGAGGGTGTGCGGCGGCACGTGGAGGTAGCCGAGCTCCTCGGCGATGGCCATGTTGCGCACCATGGAGCGACCGACGTACGCCACCTTGCGGCCGTGGGAGACGGCGGTGTCCATGACCTGCTGGACGCGGTGCACGTGCGAGGCGAAGCAGGCCACGATGATGCGCTGGCTGCTCGCCCCGAAGGCGCGCTCGAGGGCCGGCGCGATGTCGCGTTCGGGCGTGGTGAAGCCGGGCACGTCGGCGTTGGTGGAGTCGGTGAGAAAGAGGTCGACACCCTCCTCCCCCAGCCGTGCGAACGCCCGGAGGTCGGTGATGCGGTTGTCCAGCGGCAGCTGGTCCATCTTGAAGTCGCCGGTGTGCAGCACCATGCCGGCGCCCGTGCGGATGGCGACGGCGAGCGCGTCGGGGATCGAGTGGTTCACCGCGACGAACTCCAGGCTGAACGGCCCGAAGTCGATCGTGTCGCCCTCCTTCACCGTGTGGGTGACGGTGTGCTTGAGGCGGTGCTCGCGGATCTTGTTGTTGAGGAGCCCCAGCGTCAGCTCGGAGCCGACGACCGGGATGTCACCGCGCTCGCGCAGCAGGTAGGGCACGGCACCGATGTGGTCCTCGTGCCCGTGCGTCAGCACGAGGGCGTCGATGCGGTCGAGGCGGTCCCGGATCGGGTCGAAGTCCGGCAGGATCAGGTCGACACCGGGGTGGTCCTCGTCGGGGAACAGCACGCCGGCGTCGACGATCAGGAGTCGCCCGTCGTACTCGAAGACGGTCATGTTGCGGCCGATCTCGCCGAGGCCGCCCAGGGGGATGACCCGCAGGCCTCCCTTCGGGAGCTTGCCGGGGGCGCTGAGCTCGGGGTGCGCGTGCGTCATGCAGGTCCGTTCTTCTCGGGGGTGGTCCGGTGGCCCGTCGGGGCCGGCCCGCTGTGCGGGCGAGGTCTTGTGGGGGTCAGGCGTGTCTCACGCCGGGAGGAGACCGGAGGCGGCGAGCCCGTCGCGCAGCGCGGCCACCTCGGTCTCGTCGAGCTCGGCGAGCGGGGAGCGTACGCGCCGGTTGTCGATCACCCCGAGCAGCTGCATGGCGGCCTTGGCCGTCGTGGCGCCGTAGTTCGGGACGCCCATGACCGCCTCGAAGGCGGGCACGAGACGCTGGTGCAGGGCCACGGCCTGGCGCAGGTCACCGCGGTCCAGCGCGTCGATCATCCGTGCGATCTCTCGTCCGGCCGCGTGGGCGGCGACGGAGACGACACCGCAGCCGCCGTACGCGAGGTAGCCGAGGGTGTTGGCGTCGTCGCCGGAGTAGACGGCGTAGCCCATGCCGGCGAGCAGGGCCGCGCGCGAGACGTCGCCGGCGGCGTCCTTCACGGCGACGACCTGCTCCCAGGCGGCCATCTCCGCGTAGGAGTCCAGCGAGATCAGCGAGCCCGTGCGACCGGGCACGTCGTAGAGCATGACCGGCACCTCGGCGGCGTCGACGACCTGGCGGAAGTGGCCCAGGAGCCCCCGCTGGCCGGGCTTGTTGTAGTACGGGCTGACCAGCAGCACGCAGTCCGCGCCGCGGTCGCGCGCCTGGCGGGCGAGGCCCAGGGAGGTACGCGTGTCGTTGGTGCCCACGCCGGCCACGAGCGGCACGTCGGGTCCGACGGCGGCGCGGACGGCGGCGAGGATCTCGCCGTCCTCGTCCGGGGTGGTGGTCGGGGACTCACCGGTCGTGCCGGAGACGACGAGGCCGTCGTTGCCCGCCGCGAGGAGCGCGGTCGCGACGGCGGCCACCCCGTCGAGGTCGACCGCGCCCTCCGGCGTGAAGGGCGTCACCATCGCGGTGAGCACTCGCCCGAAGGGCGCGTCGGGGAGGGCTCGCGATGTCATGGGCTCAGGCTATCCGTCCGCGTGATCGGCCCCGCAGTCCGCCACGGCCACCTACGATGACGCGGTGGCCGACTCCTCCCGTTCTGCCCTTTCCGTCCGCTGCGCGCCGGTCGCGGCGCTCGCCCTGCTGACCTCGCTCCTGCTCGTCGCACCGGGCTTCGCGAGTGCCGCCCCGGCAGCCGATCCGTCTCGCGGCGCGGTGCCGGTCTCGCAGGCCGACGACGAGCCGCCGGCCGCCGAGCCGGGGTCCGAGCCGGAGGCGCGTACGTTCGTCCGTCGCAAGCGTCTGGTGGGCCGGTCGGTCCAGGGGCGGCCGATCAGGGCCTTCTACCGTGGGGACCCGGGCGCCGACCTGGTGACGATGGTGATCGGGTCGATGCACGGCAACGAGCGCGCCGGGGAGTCGACCGCACGGTGGATGAAGCGCCACACCCGGCCCCGGCGCGGCACCGGCGTGTGGATCGTGCCGACGATGAACCCCGACGGGGCCCGGGCGTACACGCGGCAGAACGCGCGCGGCGTCGACCTCAACCGCAACTGGCCGACGTCGGGCTGGACCGACGCCTCCTCGAGCTGCTGCTACGGCGGACCGTCGCGCGCCTCTGAACCGGAGACCCGCGCCATGAGGCGGTTCCTGCTGGACGTGAGGCCCACGTCGGTGGCCTCCATCCACCAGCCCTACCGGGTCGTCGCCGCCAACGGCAAGGACCCCCGCCTGGAGCGGCGCCTCGCGCGTTTCCTCCAGCTGCCGCTCGACGAGGTCGGTGTCGGCAACCCCGGCGGCACCCTCGCCCCGACGATGAGCAGCTGGTACAACGACCGCGTCGCCGAGGGCACCATGGTGACGGTGGAGTACGCGCGGTCGACCAGCAAGGCGTACCGCACCTCCTTCGCCGGTCGTGCCGTCCAGCGCGCGCTGAGGCTGGGCACCCAGGAGCAGTGAGAGCCACGTCTTGGCGGCGGACGCTCTCGACCGCGGCGGCCGCGACGCTGGCGGCGTCCGTCGCCGGCTGCTCCGAGGACCCGCAGTCGACGTCAGGCCCCCTGCCGCCGCCGAAGTCCCACTTCGCCACGACGACCCGTCAGGTCGGCGTGCCGTTCACCGACGGCTTCGAGACCATCGTGATCCCTGACGGCGTCACGAGACTGCGACTCCTCTCGGTGGAGGCCGTCGGCGATCCCGACCTCGAGCTCATCGGCTGGAAGATCGCGGACGATCGGCGTCGTTTCGGATCCATCCAGTTCATGCCCTGGCCACCCCGAGACGATCTGCTCGCGCCGGAGTCGATCGTCGACGGCCCCGGCTACTCGGTGAGAGTGACTCCGGAGCTCCGCGAGTCCGGTCTCGAGCTGCTCCTCGGGATGCGACCGACGTCGACCGGCTACCTCGAGCGTCGAGGCCTCCGCCTCACCTACGAGGCGGACGGCGAGCGCCATCGCGTCTTCTTCGACGCCGGGCTCTACGTCTGCGCCGAGCCCGACCCGGTGCCCCAGGCCCGCACCTCGGAGTGCCCGGATCCGCAGGACGTCGGTCGCGAGCCGCACATGGGACCGGGGTGAAGCCATGATCACCGACGCCGCACGAGTCGCACCTGGGTGAACCCGTCGTACGCGGTGCGGTCGGTCTCCACCCAGTCGACCTCGTCGTACGCCGGGTAGTGCACGTCGCCGGGAGGTGAGAGCGGCACGCGGGTGAGCAGCTGCTCGTCGGCGTACGGCATCGCGGCGGCGTACACCTGCGCTCCCCCGCCGATCCGCACCTCGGCGGTGGTGCCGCCGACGAGCTCGTCAGCGAGCGCCAGGGCGGCTGCCAGGTCGGCGGCGACGTGCACACCGTCCGCGGACCAATCGACCTGACGCGTGAGGACCACGGTGGTCCGTCCCGGCAGCGGCCGCCCGATCGACTCGTGCGTGGTGCGGCCGAGCACCAGCACGTGGCCGACCGTGGCTTCCTTGAAGAGCCGCTGCTCCCCCGGGAGGTGCCACGGGATATCGGGTCCGTCGCCGATGACGCCGTTCTCGGCGACGGCGGCGACCATGACGACGCGTACGCCCCCCGGGGTGCTCACGACCGATGCACCCGGGCTCAGACCGCGACCGGCGCCTTGATGCCCGGGTGGGGGTCGTACGCCTCGATCGAGACCTGGTCGAGCTCGAGCCGCCCCAGGTGCTCGACGGTGCGGATGCCCTCGTCGAGCGCCAGCCGGGGAAGCGGCCGCGGCTGCCTGGTCAGCTGGAGCCTGGCCTGGTCGAGGTGGTTGCTGTAGAGGTGTGCGTCGCCGAGTGTGTGCACGAAGTCGCCCACGTCGAGGTCGCACACCTGCGCGACGAGGTGGGTGAGCAGGGCGTACGAGGCGATGTTGAACGGCACGCCCAGGAACACGTCGCCCGAGCGCTGGTAGAGCTGGCACGAGAGCCGACCGCGCGTCTCCCCCGCGGCCGGTGGCGCGACGTAGAACTGGAAGAAGGTGTGGCACGGCGGCAACGCCATCTCCGGCAGGGCGGCGACGTTCCAGGCGCTGACGAGGTGCCGGCGGGAGTCCGGGTTCTCGCGGATCGCGGTGACGACCTGCGTCAGCTGGTCGATGGTGCCGCCGTCGGGCGCGGGCCACGAGCGCCACTGGTGACCGTAGATCGGGCCGAGCTCGCCGGCGTCGTCAGCCCACTCGTCCCAGATCGAGACACCTCGCTCCTGCAGCCAGCGCACGTTGGTCTCGCCCCGCAGGAACCACAGCAGCTCGGCCACCACGGACTTCACGTGCACCTTCTTGGTGGTCACCAGCGGGAAGCCGGCGCGCAGGTCGAAGCGCATCTGGTGCCCGAAGACGCTGAGGGTGCCGGTGCCGGTGCGGTCGTCCTTGGCGACGCCCTCGTCGAGCACGCGGGTCAGGAGATCGAGGTACTGCTGCACCGGCTCAACCTAACCCGCGGATCGGCCGGACGCCGCGGCGCCGCCTCTGCGTGTGTCAGCGTCGGGCGGGGAAGACGTGGCGGGCGAGGAACCGGCCGACCGCGGGACTGCCGACCTCGGCGTACACGCCGGGGAAGCCCGGTGTCGCGCAGCCGACGCCGAAGCTGACGACGCCGACCAGCAGCGGGCGTCGCTTGCCACGGTCCCGCACCAGCGGACCGCCGGAGTCGCCCTGGCAGGAGTCGCCGAGCAATCGCGAGGCACACACCTCGTCGTCAGGGGTGAAGCCGGACAGCGCGTTCAGACCCGAGCCGCACTGCTGATCACCCACCACGTCGAGGCTCGCCGCGCGCATGCGGTCCGGCGCCGTCGCGCCGATCAGGTCGGGGAAGACCTGTGCCCCCCAGCCGCTGACCACGACGCCGGTGCCCTCGCGCTCCGCGGCACGGTGCCGAGGGCCCGGCACGGCGGCGAGGCGCGTGCGGACGGGCTCGGCCACCCGCAGCAGCGCGACGTCGGTGCCGCGGCGCGCGTACGCCGGGTGGACGATGATGCGCCGCACCCCGATGACGTGACCGTCGCCCCGGCTGAGCACCGTGCGGCCGGTGACCGCCTGCAGGTCACCCGGGCTCGTGTCCTCCACGCAGTGGGCGGCGGTCAGCACCCAGAAGCGCTTGATCGCGGTGCCGCCACAGAAGTGGCCGCTGCCGTCGGCGGGGCCGGAGGCCTGCAGCGAGACCGTGTACGCCCGCTTCCCGTCCGGCACCGGGGAGCCACCCACCACGGCCTGCGCCGGTACGGCGGTCGCGACGGCCGTGGCGAGGCCGGCGCAGACCGCGAGCACCGACGTCGCGAGGCGACGACGCAACGACGGGACGCGGCGGGGCGCTGGGTGGGTCGCTGGGTGGGTCGCCAGGCGGGTCATCGGGCCTCCGGGGGGTGAGATGGGAGCCAGTGTGCCCCAGGCCCGGCGGCCTGTCAGGCTTGGCGACATGGCTCCCACCGCCGACGTGTCCTGCCGGGTCGCCTGGGCCGACGACGCCGAGGCGGTCGCCCGGGTCCAGCTGGCCGCCCTGCGTGCCGACAGCCCCGAGCTGCTGCCGAGTGAGCTGCGCAGTCCGGGCGAGCACGACGCGGAAGCCCTCGCGGAGCTGACCGGCATCTGGCGCGGCTCGCTCAGCCGTCCCACCGAGGCGCGGCAGCGGGTGCTGGTCGCGCTGGAGCGCAGCGCCGTCCGCGGCTTCGCCCTCACCTCTCCCGCCGGCGACCCCGACGCGGATCCGGGTGACGGTGAGCTGGTCGACCTCGTGGTCGACCCGGCCCACCGACGCGACGGCCACGGGTCCCGGCTGCTGCAGGCGGCGGTGGACACCTTGAAGGCCGACCGGTTCGAGCGTGCGACCACCTGGGTGGTGAGCGAGGACGACGCGCGCCGCGCGTTCCTCACCTCCGCCGGGTGGGAGGCCGACGGCGCGCACCGCACCCTGGGCGAGGGGTCCGAGGGAGCCAGCGCCCGCCAGGTGCGGCTGCACGTCGGCATCGCCGACGGCTGACCGACCTCAGTCCAGGTCGAGCAGCTCCTCGAGGCCGACGGTCAGTCCAGGGCGGCCGGGCATCGTGCGTACGCCCAGCAGCACCCCGGGGTTGAAGCAGACCCGGTCGAGGCTGTCGTGCCGGATGGTCAGCGTCTCGCCCTCGCCGCCGAGGAGCACCTCCTGGTGCGCGAGCAGACCGCGCAGCCGCACGGCGTGCACGGGGACGCCGTGCGCGTCGGCGCCGCGCGCCCCGTCGAGACCACTGCTGGTGGCGTCCGGCTGGGCGCCCAGCCCGGCCTCGTCGCGGGCGGCGGCCACGAGCTCGGCCGTACGCCGCGCCGTGCCCGAGGGCGCGTCGGCCTTGCCCGGGTGGTGGAGCTCGACGATCTCGGTGGACTCGTAGAACCTGGCCGCCTGCGCCGCGAAGCGCATCATCAGCACGGCGCCGATGGAGAAGTTCGGTGCGATGAGGATCCCGACGTCAGGGGCGTCCCGGAGCTGCTCGCGCAGGACGGCGAGGCGTTCCTCGTCGAAGCCGGTGGTGCCGACCACGGCGTGGATGCCCGCGGCGATGCAGAACGCGAGGTTGTCCATGACCGCGTCGGGGTGGGTGAAGTCGACGACGACCTCGACCCGCTCGTCGGTGAGGGCACTCAGGTCGTCGCCCTTGTCGAGAGCCGCCGCCAGCTCGAGGTCGTCCGCCTCCTCCACGGCGTGGCACACCGCCTGACCGACCTTGCCGAGAGCTCCCAGGACGCCCACACGTACAGCCATGCGCTCCAACCTAGTCCCCACGGCGGTTGCCGCCGCGGCCCGCGGGTATCCCTGGAGACGCATCCGACCCGGGCACGAGCCCACCGAGAGGAATCCCGATGAGCGACCAGCAGACACCGCCCGGCGGCTACCAGGGCGGCAGCCAGAACCCGTATGGCCCGCCCGGGGACGGACAGCAGGGTCCGCCGGCGCAGTACGGCGGGCACGACGGGGGCTACCAGACCTCCGGCAGCTCAGGAGGCTCGGGGATGGCCATCACCGCCCTGATCCTCGGCATCATCAGCATCATCGGTGGGTTCTTCCTGATCGGCGGCTACCTGTTCGGCATCCCCGCGATCATCGTGGGGGCCATCGCCTCCAGCAAGGCGAAGAAGGGCCGGGCGCAGGGCCGCGGCCTGGCCATCGGCGGCAGCGTGACCGGTGTGATCGGTCTGCTCATCTCGATCGCCTTCACCGTGGTGACCGTGTTCCTCTTCCAGGCTGCCGACTTCGGCTCGTTGACCGAGTGCCTCCAGCAGGCCGGCAACGACCAGGACGCCGTGGCGCAGTGCGAGCAGGAGTTCACCGACAACCTGGAGAACCGACTCGGCAGCTGACCGGGCGACAGCTGCGACCGGGTCAGGCCGGCCCGACGACCGCGAGGGTCTCGGGCCGGCTGAACACCTCGGCGGCCAGTGCCGTGACGTCCTCGACCGTGACGCTGTCGATGCGCTCGATCAGCGCCTCGACGCCCAGCAGGTCCTCGCCGACCAGCTCGGTCTTGCCGTTGCGGAACATGCGCGAGGCCGTGTCCTCGAGGCCGAGCACGATGCCGCCGCGCAGTTGTCCCTTGCCCCGCTCGACCTCCTCGCTCGTGACACCCCCGCGAGCCATGTCGGCGAGCTGATCGCGGACCACGGCGAGCAGCGGCTCGACCTTGGTCGGCAGGCACCCGGCGCCGACGCCGACGATGCCCGTGTCGGTGTAGTGCGAGGCGAAGCTGAAGACCGAGTACGCCAGGCCGCGCCGCTCGCGCACCTCCTGGAAGAGGCGTGAGCTGGTGCCTCCGCCGAGCGCGGCGTCGAGCACCCCGAGCGTGTGGCGACGGCGGTCGCCCCGCGGGAGCCCGGGGAAGCCGAGCACCAGGTTGACCTGCTCGAACCCCTTAGACGACCTCACCGTGCCCGCTCGCATGCGGCGGCGCACCGACGTGCGCCGCTGCGGCACCGAGGCCGTGGCCTGCTCCAGGAAGCCGGCCCGGGAGAAGGCCCGTGCGACGAGATCCACGACCTCGTCGTGGTCGACGTTGCCGGCCACCGAGACGACCATCGCGCTCGGCGTGTAGCGCGAGCGGTAGTAGCGGCGGATCTGCTCACGGCTCATCGCGGAGATCGAGTCGTGGGTGCCCGCGACGGGCCGCCCGAGGGGTGAGTCCCCGAAGGCGTGGGCGGCGAAGAGGTTGTGCGCGACGTCGTCGGGGTCGTCGTCGTGCATCGCGATCTCGTCGAGGATGACCTCGCGCTCGGCCTCCACGTCGGCGGCGGTGAAGGCGGAGGCCGTCATCATGTCGCCGAGGACGTCGATGGCGACCGGCAGGTCGCGGTCGAGCACGCGGGCGTGGAAGCAGGTGCTCTCCTTCGCGGTGAAGGCGTTCATCTCACCGCCCACCTCGTCGAGCTGCACCGAGATGTCCCAGGCCGACCGCTCGCGGGTGCCCTTGAAGAGCAGGTGCTCGAGGAAGTGGCTGGCCCCGTTGAGTGCCGGGGTCTCATCGCGCGATCCGGCGGCGACCCAGACGCCGACCGCGGCGGAGCGTACGCCCGGCACGGACTCCGTGATGACACGAAGCCCCCCTGGGAGCACCGAGCGACGGACACGGCCGAGGACCGCGCCGTCGTCGTCGGTGCTCTCCAGGAGGGTCTGCGTGGAGAGCGGGGTGAGCTGGATCAGCTCTCCTCACCCGCGTCGGAGCCGCCCTCGGCGTCCTCGACCACCGGCGCGAGGCTGAGCTTGCCGCGGTCGTCGACCTCGGCGATCTCGACCTGCACCTTCTGGCCGACGGACACGACGTCCTCGACGTTCTCCACCCGCTTGCCGCCGGCGAGCGCGCGGAGCTTGGAGATGTGCAGCAGGCCGTCCTTGCCCGGCATCAGCGAGACGAACGCACCGAAGTTCGTCGTCTTCACCACGGTGCCGAGGTAGCGCTCGCCGACCTCGGGCATCGTCGGGTTCGCGATCTGGTTGACGGCGTTGCGCGCGGCGTCGGCGGCCTCACCGTTCGTGGCACCGATGTAGATCGTGCCGTCGTCCTCGATCGAGATCGAGGCGCCGGTGTCGTCCTGGATCTGGTTGATGACCTTGCCCTTGGGGCCGATGACCTCGCCGATCTTGTCGACGGGGATCTTCACGGTGATGATGCGCGGCGCGTGCTGCGACATCTCCTCGGGGCCGTCAATGGCCTCGGCCATCACGTCGAGGATCGCGAAGCGGGCGTCGCGGGCCTGCGTCAACGCACCGGCCAGCACGTCGGCGGGGATGCCGTCGAGCTTGGTGTCGAGCTGCAGCGCGGTGACGAAGTCACGGGTGCCGGCGACCTTGAAGTCCATGTCGCCGAAGGCGTCCTCGGCGCCGAGGATGTCGGTCAGCGTGACGAACTCGGTCTTGCCGTCGATCTCGCCGGAGATGAGACCCATCGCGATGCCGGCGACGGGGGCCTTCAGCGGCACACCGGCCTGCAGCAGCGACAGCGTCGAGGCGCAGACCGAGCCCATCGAGGTCGAGCCGTTGGAGCCCATGGCCTCGGAGAGCTGGCGGATGGCGTACGGGAACTCCTCGCGGGTCGGCAGCACCGGCAGGATCGCCCGACGCGCCAGGGCGCCGTGGCCGATCTCGCGGCGCTTCGGGGCGCCGACGCGGCCGGTCTCACCGGTGGAGAAGGGCGGGAAGACGTACTTGTGCATGTAGCGGCGGTGCTTCTCGGGGCTCAGGGTGTCGAGCTGCTGCTCGAGCTTGAGCATGTTGAGCGTGGTGACACCGAGGATCTGGGTCTCGCCGCGCTCGAAGAGCGCTGAGCCGTGCACGCGGGGGATGACGCCGGCCTCGGCGTACAGGTCGCGGATGTCGGTCAGGCCGCGGCCGTCGATGCGGACCTTGTCGCGGAGCACGCGCTCGCGCACGACCTCCTTGGTCAGCGCGCGGAACGCGGCGCCGATCTCCTTCTCGCGACCCTCGAAGTCGCCGCCGATCGTCTCCAGCAGCGCGGCCTTGACCTCGTCGAGACGGTCGTCGCGCTCCTGCTTGCCCGCGATCTGCATCGCCGTCGAGAGGTCCTCGCGTGAGTTCTTCTCGACCGCGGCGTAGACGTCGTCCTGGAAGTCCAGGAAGACCGGGAAGTCCTGCACCGGCTTGGCGGCCTCGGCGGCAAGCTGGCTCTGCGCCTCGACGAGCTGCTTGATGAAGGGCTTGGCGGCGTCGAGACCCTCGGCGACGCGCTCCTCGGTCGGGCTGGTGGCGCCGCCGCGGACCATGTCGAAGGTCTTCTCGGTGGCCTCGGCCTCGACCATCATGATCGCGACGTCACCGGTGTCGGTGACGCGACCGGCCACGACCATGTCGAAGACGGCGTCCTCGAGCTGCGTGTGGCTGGGGAAGGCGACCCAGGTGCCCTCGATGAGCGCGATGCGCACCGCACCGACGGGGCCGGAGAACGGCAGACCCGACAGCTGCGTCGAGATCGACGCCGCGTTCATGGCCAGCACGTCGTAGGGCTGGTCGGGGTCGAGCGCCATCACGGTGATGACGACCTGGACCTCGTTGCGCAGACCCTTCTTGAAGGTCGGGCGCAGCGGACGGTCGATGAGACGGCAGGTGAGGATGGCGTCTTCCGATGGTCGACCCTCGGAGCGGAAGAACGAGCCGGGGATCTGGCCCACGGCGTACATGCGCTCCTCGACGTCGATGGTCAGCGGGAAGAAGTCCAGCTGGTCCTTGGGCCGCTTGCCGGCCGTGGTGGCCGACAGCAGCATGGTCTCGTCGTCGAGGTAGGCGGTGACCGAGCCGGCCGCCTGACGGGCCAGCAGGCCGGTCTCGAACTTGACGGTGCGGGTGCCGAAGGAGCCGTTGTCGATCACGGTCTCCACGGTGGAGATGACGGGGCCCTCGTTCATGGGGCCTCCCTTCTTGTCGCGGAGCGTGCCGCGATGGCGCCCTTCTCGGCGCACGGGTCCCACCCGTCTGTGGCGGGACCTGGGAACTGCGGTGAGTGCCGGCCTTCGATCGAGGCCCACGGCCGCCCCGGGAGCCGTGCTGTCGCACGGCACCGGGGACTCCGGAGGCCACTACCGAGGACCGGGGCGGACGCCGCGGTCGCTCCTGGATGTGGTTCGTGTTGAGTTGTGGCGTACGGGGTCGTTCCCCGTGTCACTCGTGCCGGGCCGGTGGCCCGCGCCGAGCCTAGTGCGGTGGTTCGCCCGGAACGAGTCAGGAGCGGCCCCCGGCGTGGGGAGCCGCTCCTGTCAGGTCTGCGGGAGCCTCCCGGGGAGGCTCAGCGCCGCAGGCCGAGGCGCTCGACGATCGAGCGGTACCGCTCGATGTCGGTCTTGTTCAGGTAGTTCAGCAGCCGCCGGCGCCGACCGACGAGCAGCAGCAGACCACGACGGGTGTGGTGGTCGTGCTTGTGCTGCTGCAGGTGCTCGGTGAGGTGGCGGATGCGGTGGCTCAGGAGTGCGATCTGCACCTCGGGCGAACCGGTGTCGCCCTCCTTGGTGGCGTACTCCGCGATGATCTGCTTCTTGGTGGCGGCGTCGGTGCCGATGCTCATGCGTGTCTCCTGTGCTCTCTCGCTGCGCGGCGCGCCGGGGCCTGTCCACCCGGGCACTCTCGATCCGCGGCCGTTCCACGGCGTGGTGTCGGTGTCGTCCGCAACGGCCGTCGCAACCCGCTCGTGAGAGACGGGGCGTACGCCACTCGGACAACCTGTGCAGACTATCAGCGCGCGAGCGACGCACGCCAATCGTCGTCCGTGGGAAGGTGTCGGCCGTGGCCCGACCCGCGTTGCCCCCGCCGCCGACCGGGGCCGACGCGTTGGCGGCGCTGAACGTCGCGCTCATCCTCGTCCCACAGAGTCTCGCGTACGCCACGATCGCGGGTCTGGACCCCGTGTACGGCCTGTACGCCGCGGTCGCCGCACCGATCGCCGGTGCGCTGGTCGGGTCCTCGCCGTACCTGCAGACCGGCCCGGTGGCCGTCACGAGCCTGCTCACCTTCGGTGCCCTGGCGCCCCTGGCGGAGCCGACGAGCGCCCGGTTCGCGGCGCTGGCAGCGGCGCTCGCCGTGCTCGTCGGCCTCGTCCGTGTCGTGATCGGTCTCGTGCGCGCGGGTCCGATCGCGTTCCTGATGAGCCAGCCGGTTCTCGTGAGCTTCACGAGCGCCGCGGCCGTGCTCATCATCGCCACCCAGGTGCCGGGACTCGTCGGACTGGACACCGACGCCCGCAACCCGCTGCTCGGTGCCCTCGAGGTGATGGCACAGCCCACGGCGTGGCGGATCGACGCGCTGGTGCTCGGTCTCGCGGCCTTCGTCGTGCTGCTCGGCGGCCGCGCGGTGTCATCGTTCTTCCCCGGTGCCCTCGTCGCCGTCGTGGCGACCACGGCGTACGCAGCGCTCGCCGACTACGGCGGTGCCACGGTCGGCGAGGTGAGCCTCGACTGGGCGTTGCCGCGTGGCATCGCTCCGGCGGACGTGGTCGGTCTCCTCGTGCCTGCTGCCATCATCGCCGTGGTCGGCTTCGCCGAGCCCGCCTCGATCGCCCGCAAGTTCGCCGCCCAGGACCGGCGTCGCTGGGACGCGGACCGAGAGTTCGTCGGCCAGGGCCTGGCCAACCTGGCCTCGGGGGTCGCCGGCGGCTTCCCGGTCGGAGGGTCCTTCTCCAGGACGGCGCTCAACCGGCTCGCCGGAGCCCGCACCCGGTGGTCGGGGGCCCTCACCGGCGTGGTCGTGCTGCTCGCGCTGCCCTTCGTCGGACTGCTCGAGCAGCTGCCCGTGGCCGCCCTGTCGGGCCTCGTCATCGCGGCTGTGGTCAACCTGGTCGACGTCCGGGCGCCACGGCGCTACTGGGGCTGGTCGAAGCCGCAGTTCGCCGTCGGCACCGTCACCGCTGTCGCGACCCTCGTCCTGGCTCCACGGGTCGACCTCGGGGTGCTCGTCGGGGTCGGCTCCGCACTGGCGGTGCACCTGTGGCGCGAGGCCCGCGTCCAGGTGCCGACCGAGGTGCAGGGCGACACCTTGCACATCCGTCCCGCAGGCATCCTGTACTTCGTCTCCGCCCCGATGGTCGAGGCCGTGCTCGACTCCGCGATTGCCGACCACCCCGCGGTCGACCACGTCGTGGTGCACCTCGACCGGGTGGGTCGCCTCGACGTCAGCGGTGTGCTGACGCTCCAGACCCTGGTCGAGCGGGCGTACGACGGTGGTTGCACGGTGCGCTTCAGCGGCGGAGCCCTGCGGCACCGTGCGCTCATCGGTCGGATGCTCGGCGAGGACGTGCTGGGCTGAGGCGGCCACACCTGCGCCACGGGTGCGAGGATCGGACGATGAGTACCGCCACGTCCTCCGAGCAGCCCACGCCGCCCGTGCAGTCCGGCTCGCATCCCACCCGCACCGTGCACGGGGTCTGCAACCTGTGCGAGGCCATCTGCGGTCTGCTGCTCACCGTCGAGGACCGCCCGCGCACCGAGGGCGGGCCTCACGTCACCGGCGTACGCGGCAACCCTGACGACCCGCTCTCCCGAGGCCACATCTGCCCCAAGGGCGTCGCGCTGCCCGACATCCACGCCGACCCGGACCGCCTCCGCCGCCCCGTCAAGCGCGTGGGCGAGGGTGACGACGCCACCTGGGTCGAGATCGACTGGGACGAGGCCCTCGACATCGCCGCCGACGCCATCGCCTCCACCGTCAACGCCCACGGCGACGACGCCCTCGCGCTCTACCTCGGCAACCCCAACGTGCACTCGCTCGGTGCCATGACGCACGGCACCGCCTTCGCCGGTTCGTTCCGCACCCGCAACAAGCACTCCGCGACCAGCGTCGACCAGCTGCCGCTGCAGCTCGCCTGCTACCTGATGTACGGCCACCAGTTCCTCATCCCGGTGCCCGACATCGACCGCACGAGCTTCTTCCTGGTCTTCGGTGGCAACCCGATGGCCTCGAACGGGTCCCTGATGACGGTGCCGGACTTCCCCGGCCGGCTGCGCGAGCTGAAGGCTAGCGGCGGCCGGATGGTCGTGCTCGACCCACGGCGCACCGAGACCGCGAAGGTCGCCGACGAGCACCACTTCGTACGCCCCGGCACCGACGCCTGGGTGCTGCTCGCCATGCTCCACACGCTGTTCGCCGAGGGCCTCGCCACACCTCCGGCCTGGGTCGACGGCGTGGGTGAGGTGCGTGAGGCCGTGGAGTCGTGGACTCCCGAGCTCGCCGAGCAGGTCTCCCGCGTCCCGGCCGCGGACATCCGACGCCTTACCCGCGACCTCGCGTCCGCCGACGGCGGTGCGGCGTACGGACGCCTGGGCATCTCCACCCAGGAGTTCGGCCTGGTCTGCCAGTGGGCGGTGCAGTGCCTCAACGTCCTCACCGGCAACCTCGACTCCCCCGGCGGCACCATGCTCACCAAGCCCCTGGTCGACGTCGTCGACTGGGGTCTGCTGCACCGCGGAGGGTTCGCGCGACGTCGCAGCCGGGTGCGCGAGCTGCCCGAGTTCGGCGGTGAGCTGCCCGTCTCCGCGCTGGCTGAGGAGATCGAGACGCCGGGCAAGGGTCAGGTGCGCGCCCTGATCACCTCGGCGGGCAACCCGGTGCTCTCCACGCCGGACGGCGCGCGCCTCGCCGAGGCGATCGAGGGCCTCGACCACCTGGTCGCGGTCGACATCTACCTCAACGAGACCACCCGGCACGCCGATGTCGTGCTGCCCCCGACCACGGCGCTGGAGCGCGACCACTACGACCTCGTGTTCCAGGCCCTCGCCGTGCGCGACACGGCTCGCTTCACCCCGGCGGTGCTGCCCAAGCCCGACGACGCCCGCCACGACTGGGAGATCTTCCGCGACCTCTTCGCGCGGGTGCAGCAACGGCTGGACCGGCCGATGCCGCGGCGACGACGCCTGGCGACCCGGGCCCGCCTCGCGCTCTCCCCCGCCTTCTCGATCGCCACCCTGCTGCGCCTCAAGCGCGCCTCGGTGCTGATGAGCGACCTGCGCAAGAACCCCGCGGGTGTCGACCTCGGGCCGCTGAAGCCGCAGCTCCCGGAGCGGCTCGCGACGAAGGACAGGCGCGTACGCCTCGCGCCGGCACCGGTCATGGACGATCTTTCCCGCCTGCGCGCCGTCAGCGACGAGCGTGAGGCCGCCGGCGAGGACCACGGACTCGTCCTGATCGGCCGCCGGCACCAGCGCGACAACAACTCCTGGATGCACAACCAGGAGCGGCTCACCCGGGGCAGGCCCCGCCACCAGCTGTTCGTCCACCCGGAGGACCTGGTCGCGCGCGACCTCGAGGACGGGCAGCGCGTACGCGTCACCTCGGCCGTCGGCGCCGTCGAGGTCGAGGTCAGAGCCACCGACGAGGTCATGCGCGGGGTCGTCTCCCTCCCCCACGGGTACGGCCACGCCCGCCACGGCACACCGCAGCAGCGCGCCGCCGGTGTGCCCGGGGTGTCCATCAACGACCTGACCGACCCCGCCAGACTCGACGTCGCGTCCGGCAACGCGGTGCTCAGCGGCGTACCGGTCGAGGTGGTGGCCGCCTCACCCGCGTGAGGCGCCTCGACCCTGCTCCTGCCCTCGGGCCGGCCCCTCGCGCTGCTCCCGAGCGTCGGCCCGGCCGCTCGCCACTGCTTCCTGCAGGGCCGCGAGCTCGGCCGCGTCCACCGCGACCTCGTCCGGACCGAGGACGGTCGACGGCGCGATGCCGTCGACCTGCACCGGTGAGAGCTGCGCGTACGGCGCGCCGGGCACCTGCACCGGACCGAGCTCCCGGCGGCTGCCGAATCCGCGCCGCTCGACCTGGCGCACGGGCAGCGGGAAGACGTTGCGCTGCACCACCTCACCGTTGCGCCATCCCGAGGAGATGAAGCGGCCGTCCCCGTCGCCTCGCACGCGCGTCGCCACGACGTCGAGGGGCCGACCGGCCTGGTCGACGAGCTGCACACCGACCAGCGGCGTGCCGTCGGCGGCGTAGGCGAACACCTGCCGCACCTCCTCGTCACCCAGCCAGAGACCCTCGCGGGACACGTCGTACGCCCCGGGGCCGTAGACGGTGCCGTAGGTGGCGACGTCGTGGAGCTGGTCCGACGACAGCGCCGAGCCCAGCACGTACGGCAGCGCGACGAGGACGCCGAGCGTGTTCGCGGCGAGGATGCCGCGCCGCGACCACGTCCTGACCCCCGGACGCACGCTGCGCGCCCCGGGCCAGCGACCACGACCAATCTGCACGCTCAGGACGACGGCGGCCACCAGGGCAGCGAGGCTCACCACGGGGTTGCCGAGCGAGGGCAGCAGGCTGAGGTACTCCCACGGACCGACGAGCACGTCGACCAGCTGCAGACCGATCCAGGCGCGCAGCACCCACCACGCCGGGCGGATCGAGGCCAGGAACGACGCGGTGGCCGCTCCGGTCGGGGTGCGCAGCGCGGCGTCGACACGGTCCCGCCACTGCTGCCCCGCACCCGCAGCGCGTACGCGGCCGAGGCGTCGCCGACGCGTGACCTCGGCCGGCAGCCCGGCGGCGGCCCGCAGCTCGGCGGCGTACGAGGCCGGGTCCTCCAGCACGGCCGGACCCTGCTCGGCGACCTGCTCGGAGAGATCGGCGGCGAGCCCGTCGGTCAGCTCCTCGCGCGTCTCGGGATCGAGATCGCCGAGGTGCTCACGCACCTCCGCCACGAAACGGAGGGCACCCGAGGCACGAAGGGCCGAGACATCGAGGGCGAGGGTGTCGTTCATCGGGCCTCCTGGGCACGCGAGTTGCCGAGCAGGCGCTCGACGGAGTGGGAGAAGTGCGACCAGTCGTCGTGCTGCCGCTTGAGCTGGTCACGACCGACGGCGGTGATGCCGTAGTACTTGCGGTGGGGGCCGGACTCGGACGGCACCACGTAGGAGGTCAGCGCCCCGGCACCGAAGAGACGGCGCAGCGTGCCGTACACCGAGGCCTCCCCCACCTCCTCGAGACCGGACTCGCGAAGGCGGCGCACGATGTCGTAGCCGTAGCCGTCCTCCGCGTCCACGACGGCCAGCACGGCCAGGTCGAGCACGCCGCGGAGCAGTTGCGTCTGATCCATGCGAGGGACGGTACTCCGCGAGCCGGGATACCTCGCGACGCGACACACCGGACGGTCGATGCGGAGAAGACCGAGGGAAGGGGCCCAGGCTGAGGGGTCACGCCCGACCCGTCTGGTCCGTTGCCGCATCGTGACCATCCGCACAGTGACGGCGTACGAACCACGATCGTTCAGACACCAGTCCCGCCGTGTCGTGCCGTCCACCGAAGGAAACTCCATGAGCTTCTCGCCCCGTCTCCGCCGCACCGTCGTCGGTGCTGCGTCCGCCAGCCTCCTCGCGTTCCCGCTCGCCGCGTGCGGCGGAGAGGACGGCTCGGACTTCGAGGGCTCGACGCCGGTGGCCTCCATCAGCCCGCTCAGCGCCGGGAAGAACACGCAGATCGCCCTCGACCAGGGCTTTGTCGACGCGCTCGGGCAGCTCGAGCTGACCCCAAAGACGCTGAAGCAGGGCAAGCTGCGCAACGGCACCCTGGTCTTCCCAATCACCGGGGGCAACGTGTCGGTGTTCGACCCCGAGCAGGTCAAGCCCTACGTCGTCGGCTCGGTGGAGCACGACACCTCCGGGCTCCAGCTCGCCGGTGGCGGCACCCGCGTACGCCTGCTGAACTTCACCATCGACCCGGGCGCGTCGAAGGTCTACGCCGACGTGCGCGTCGGCAAGCAGAAGGTCGCCGACCAGGCGTACGTCTTCTTCGCCGACGGCAGCACCCTCGAGCCCGCCGAGGTCGACTCCGAGGCCGGCACCGCCACCCTGACCGGCACCACCGTCAAGATCTCGCCGGTGGCCGCCGACCTGCTGAACTCGACCTTCGGCACCGACGCGGTCAAGCCCGGCCTCGTCGTCGGCACCGCGACGATCACGGCGGGCATCCCCTCCTGATCGTCCCCGCCTGAGCTGCCTCGGCCGGTCCCGTACGCACGGGGCCGGCCGTCGGCGTCTCCGGCACGGCCACAGCGGCGTACGGTCGGCCGATGGGCAGACGACTCGAGGAGCTGGGCAGTGCCGCGACACGGATGGGCCTGCTGACGCTGCGACGTCGCTACGACCCGGCGCTGCGCCAGGACCTCTACGAGGTCAAGCTCGACGACGAGTTCCTCATGTCCAGCGCCTGGACCGTCGCCGAACGTCGCCTGGCCACCGCCGCCCTCGACCAGGTCGACACCGACGGCGGGCTGCGCGTCCTCGTCGGGGGTCTGGGCCTGGGCTACACGGCCCTGGCCGCGCTCGCCGATGAGCGGGTGAGCGACCTCGTCGTCGTCGATGCCCTCGCCGCGATGATCGCCTGGCACCGCGAGGGTCTGCTGCCCGAGGCAGCACCTCTGGTCGAGGGCCCCCGGTGCCGCCTGGTCGAGGCGGACTTCTTCGCGTGGGCACGGGGCGCAACGGAGCTGGACGGGCCCGACGCGTACGACGTGGTGATGCTCGACGTCGACCACTCGCCGCGGCACCTGCTCGACGCCTCGCACGCCGATCTCTACTCGGCTGCAGGCCTGAGGTCCCTGCGTCGCCGTCTCACCGCCGACGGTGTCTTCGCGCTGTGGTCGGACGACCCGCCGGACGACGACCTGCTCGCGGCCGCGCGCACGGTCTTCGACACCGTGCAGGCGGAGGTCGTCAGCTTTCCGAACCCCCTGACCAGGGGACGTTCCACCGCGACGGTCTACGTGGCCCGCTGATCAGCCGAGCCCCGCGCGGAGCTCTGTCAGGGCGTCCTCGAGCGAGACCTTCGGGCTCCAGCCCCAGCCGCGGGCGCGGTCGTTGCGCAAGGTACCTGTCCAGGCGTCGTCGTCGTCCCAGACGGGCTCCTCACCGATCGCCTCGCACACCGCACCGACGTAGTCACGCTGGGTGGCCCGCTCGGCGGTGACGTTGACCGGGGTGCAGCCGCCGGCCACCGGGCCGGTGCCGGCGTCCTCGGCCTCGTCGATGCGCCCGGTCACGACGTCGGCGATCATCGCGGCGAGGTCGTCGACGTGCACCCAGGCGAACGTCTTGTCCGGCACCGCGTGGCGCGCGGACTCCTCCTCGCGCATGCGGTCGGGCAGGATCGTGTTCCAGATCGAGGACTCCGACTCCCCCAGGATCGCCGGGGGCCGCACCAGCGTGCGGGTGATGCCCTCGATCTCCGCGAGCGCGTGGTCGGTGTCGCGCTTCGTCGCGGCGTACGCGTCCTGCTCCTCGGTGCCCTCGGGCACCAGCGCCGACTGCTCGTCGACGTCACCCACACCGGCGACCCGTTCGTAGACGGCGGCCGTCGAGACGTGCACCATGCGCGGCACACCGCAGGCGCTCGCGGCGCGCGCGATGACGGGCGTGCCCTCGACGGCGACGGTGCGCTGGGTCTCGGCGTCGGCGCCGAGCGGGTGGACGGTGGTGACGAGGCCATCGGTCTCGTCGCACACGCGCGCAGCGAAGCGCGCGTCGGCGAAGTCGCCGACCCACTCCTCGATGCCCTCGGCCGAGGGCGCGACGCCCTCCCTGCGGACGACCGCGCGGACGGTCGCGCCCCGCTCGAGCAGGGCGTGGCAGACGGTGGAGCCGACGAGTCCGTTGGCTCCCGTGACGACGACGACGGGGGCGCCTCGATCAGTTGATTCGCTCATGCATCAACCGTGTCCGCGAGCCCGTCACCTCATGCACGCGCCGTGCGACCTCTCAGGACTTCGTACGCCCCTTGAAGTCGTCCATCGAGTTGTGGATGCCGATCTTGTCGGAGATGAAGTCGCGCAGCCGCACCGGGAGGATGCCCTTCATCGTCTCGTTCAGGGCGACCGTCTTCGGCATGATCACCATCGGCTTGCCCGACAGCATGCCGTCCCA
This sequence comes from Nocardioidaceae bacterium, assembly GCA_018672315.1. Classification (NCBI taxonomy): domain Bacteria; kingdom Bacillati; phylum Actinomycetota; class Actinomycetes; order Propionibacteriales; family Nocardioidaceae; species Nocardioidaceae bacterium. The sequence continues at coordinate 179,890 of CP076053.1, forward strand.
GACCTCGGCGCAGACGTCCTCGGGCTCCAGCAGCGGCACCAGCAGCGCGGACTTCGCTCCCTCGAACATGCCCGTCTTGATGTAGTAGGGGCAGACCGTGGTGACCTTGACGTGGTCGTGCCCGGCCTGCTCGAGCTCGAGCCGCACCGAGTCGGAGAAACCGATGGCCGCCCACTTCGACGCGGCGTACACGGCCATCCGGGGGTTCGCCACGAAGCCGGCCGCCGAGGCGATGTTGACGATGCGGGCCTCGCCGCTCTGGGCGATCATCTCGGGCAGGAAGACGCGGGTGACGTACATCGGGGCGAGCGCGTTGATGGCGATCGTCTGCTCGGAGTCCTTGTTGTCCTCCCCGGTCTCCCAGAAGTAGGAGTTGCCGCGCACGATGCCCGCGTTGTTGAACACGACGTGCGGTGCGCCGACCTCGGAGAGGACCTGCGTGCCCGCCTCGGTGACGCGCGCGTTGTCGGAGACGTCGACGTTGTAGGTGTGCAGCTGCGTGCCGCGGCCCGAGAGCCCCTCGGACGTCTCCTTCATCGCCTCGTCGTTGATGTCCCACAGCACCACGTCGGAGGCGCCGCCCTCGACGGCCAGCCGCGCGAAGATCTTGCCCAGTCCCATGCCGCCGCCGGTGATCAGGACCTTCTTGCCGCGCACGTCGTCCACTTGCTCGCCTCTTTCGTCGTCTGCCGGGTGGCGCTCTCGCCGCAGGATGAGCCGCCGTGACGGGTGCCACGGACTGGGGTCACCGTACTGAGCGCAGCACTCCCTGTCTGCCCGCTGCGAGGTTCGCGACACTCCGGCCGTGGGGCCGACGGCCCGACCCGCTGCGTACGCTCCGGACGTGGTCACGACCCTGCCTCCCGCTGCGTCCGCACGGTTGCGTCGGCAGCGACTCACCTACGACACCGTCGGTGCGACGACACCGGGCGGCCCGCCGGTGCCGAGCGGCTGGCACAGCTTCGCCCACGAGCGCGTGCTGGAGCGTCGCGACCTCCAGGACCTCGCCGAGGAGCTGTTCGCCTGGCGGATGCAGGAGCACAGCGGCCTGCGGGCAGCCTCCTCGGAGGTCCCGCTCGTCGAGGGCACCGTCGTCGTGCTCCGCCTGGGGGTCGGGGCCTTGTCGTTGCGCATCCCCTGCCGAGTCGTCGCCGTCCACCGATCGGGCGAGGAGGCGTGGTTCGCGTACGGGACCCTGCCCGGCCACCCCGAGCGCGGCGAGGAGCGGTTCGGCATCCGACGACGCGACGACGGCGCCGTCGTGGCCTACGTCGTGGCCTTCTCCCGGCCGGCGAGCGTGCTCACGCGCCTCGGCGGACCGGCCACCAGGGCCTTCCAGCGCGTGATGGCCCACCGCTACCTCAGGGCGCTCGACCGGTGATCTCGTCCTCCGCCACTCCCTGGTCCGGGTCGCGCTCGTCGGGCTGGTCGTCGGGCTGGTCGTCGGGCTCGTCCACGGAGATGTCGGGAAGGCCCTGCTCCTCACGCAGCTCCAGGTAGGCCGCGCGCACCGCCGTCGCCCGGTCCAGCTCGTCGACCACGGTGCCGAAGAACTCGGCGCGGAAGGTGTCGTCGGTGACGGCGTACACGGTGAAGTACAGCCCCGAGAACGACGAGAGGAACACGCAGACCTGCAGCAGCTCGATCGAGAGGTTCGGCAGCCCACCCCAGGCGGTCAGGCTCTCCTCGGAGGTCCAGGTGGTGGCCACCACGTCGTTCATCGCGATCAGTCCGAAGAGGAACAGGAACGCGAAGATGCCGGCCGCGACGAGGAGCACCTGCACGAACTGCGTCAGCAGCAGCACCAGCATCAGGTTGAGCCGTTCGTACTGGCGCAGCGAGGTCACCGACCCCAGGTCGACGCCCTGCGCCTCGAGGCGGCGCGCCTGCTCCTCCATCGGCGTCCCGACGCACGCCCGCGCGACGGCCTCGGACTCGTAGGTGTGGTCGACCCGGTCGATCTCGGCGGGGATCGAGGTCAGGAAGAACGCGACCCCGACGACCGCGAAGAGCAGCACGACCAGCCACAGGGCGCCGCCGTCGAGGTTGGCCGAGAGCTGCCACACCTCGGCGTTGACGAACAGGAACGTCACGAACACCAGCAGCAGCGGCAGCGCACGCGTGATGGTCGGGATCAGCTGCCTGATCGAGCCGATGATGCGCCTGCCCGCCCAGGTCACGATGGGTCGCGCCCGAAGCGACGTGAGCGCGTAGAAGACCGCGGCCACGACGATGATCTGGGTCAGTGTCGCGGGCAGGAACGACAGGCTGCTGCGTACGAAGCTCAGCGCGGCCCCACCCGAGACGCCCAGCAGCGCCACCGCCAGCACCAGGGGAGCCAGGCGTCGCGGGGTCAGCGCCTTGCGGGCCTCGGCCCGTTCGGAGGGGACGAAGTAGGGCAGTCCGTTCTTCACGAACCACTTCTCGGTCGCCTGGATCGCGTCCGCCGGCTGCGACCTCCAGCGACCGCCGAGCCGCGGCGTCCCCCGGCTCATCGTTCGTGCCCGGCCGGGTGGTCGGTGGGATCGAGTCCCAGTGCCTGTCGCGTGCGTGCCACGTCGCCGGCCATCGCCTCGAGCAGCTCCTCGACCCCGTCGAAGCGAGCCATGCCGCGCACCTTCTGAACCATCTCGACGGTGACGGTGCGGTCGTAGAGCTCGAGGTCGTCGCGGTCCAGCACGTACGCCTCGACACGACGCTCACGCTCACCCTCGAACGTGGGGTTCGTGCCGACGCTGACGGCCGCGGGCAGCGGTCGGTCCTCCACGCCGTGGAGCCACCCGGCGTACACCCCGTCGGCCGGCACCGCGCCCGAGGCGGCGACGTTGGCGGTGGGGTAGCCGAGGTCGCGGCCGCGCTGGTCACCCCGCTCGACGGGTCCGGTCACGGTGACCGGACGACCCAGCGCCTCGGCCGCACCCGTGACGTCACCCGCGGCCAGGCACGTACGCACGTAGGTCGAGGACCACACCTGTGGCCCACCGTCGAGGTCGACGGCCTCGACGACGAAGTCGTGCGTGGCTCCCAGCTCGACCAGGGTCGCGGTGTCACCCGAGGCCTTGCGACCGAAGCGGAAGTTCGCGCCGACGACGACAGCGGCGGCGTGCAGCGTGTCGACGAGGATCTCCTCGACGAAGCGTTCCGGCGAGTACGCCGCCAGGTCCTTCGTGAAGGGCACGGCGAGCACGTCGTCGACCCCGGCGTCGTGGAGCAGCGTCGCGCGCTCGTCGATGCGCGTCAGCTGCACCGGCGCATGGTCCGGTCGCAGCACGGCGAACGGGTGCGGGTCGAAGGTCACCGCGACGACACGAGGCACACCGACGTCGGTCGCCACCGCCCGCGCTCGGCGTACGACAGCCCGGTGCCCGCGGTGCACGCCGTCGAAGTTGCCGATCGTGACGACGGTGCGTCCGAGCTCGGTGGCCCCGGGCACCTCCTCGAGGTCTCGCCACAGCTGCATCGCAGGTCTTCTCCTCCGGTCGGCACCTGGCCAGGCACCTGGCCAGGCGCGGGGGCCGCGCCACCCGCCGGGGTCAGCCTACGAACACCGCGACGGGACGCGCCTCCGGTTCCCCCTCGGGCGTGAGGTGACGCGCGTAGAGGGCGAGGAAGTCCCCGTCCGGCGCGAAGACCGCCGTGGTCTCGTCGTGGCCGAGGTCGAGGCCCAACCGCCGACCCACGCGTACGGCTGCTGCCTGCTCGGTGTCGAGGTCCAGCGCCGGGAAGGCCGCGCGAGTGGCCCGGGCCATCGTCAGCACCGGGAGCGGGTCGTCCGCCTCGCGCAGCGCGCCGAGCGCGTCGAGCGTGTGGGCGTCCTCGAGCGCGAAGGGGCCGAGTGTCGTACGCCGCAGGGCGGTGAGGTGACCGCCGACCCCGAGCCCGAACCCGAGGTCCCTCGCCAGCGACCGCACGTAGAAGCCGGAGGAGACACGGACGGTCACGTCGACGTCGGTGAACAGCTCGACGCGGCGGACGTCGTGCACCGTCATCTCGTGCACGGTGACCTCACGCGCCTCGAGCGCGACCTGCTCGCCGTCGCGGACGCGTTGGTGGGCACGCTTGCCGTCGACCTTGATCGCCGACACCGCCGCCGGCACCTGCGGCTGGGTGCCCCGGAACGTCTCGAGCCGGGCACGCACGTCGGCCTCGGCCAGGTGGCTCGTGTCGCCGGCGCCCAGCGAGAGGCCCTCGGCGTCGTCCGTCGTCGTGGACTCGCCGAGCCTGATCGTCGCCCGGTAGCTCTTCTCCCCCAGCGCCAGGTGTCCCAGCAGCCGGGTGGCACGGCCGACCCCGACGACGAGGAGACCTGTGGCCATCGGGTCGAGCGTGCCGGCGTGACCCACCTTGCGGGTGCCGGCCAGGCGGCGCATCCGGGCGACGACGTCGTGGGAGGTCCAGCCGGCGGGCTTGTCGACGACGACCAGGCCCGGTGTCGGCTCGGGTCGGGAGGCCATGCCGGCGATCAGTCCTCGTCGGGGTCGTCGAGGTCGTCGAAGTCGTCGTCGGCATGGGGCTTGCGGTACGGGTCCGGCTCGCCGGCGTACGCCGCCCCCGCCACCTCGGCGGCTCGCGCCGCGTCGGACTCGCGGACACGGCTCAGCAGGTCCTCGATCTGCCGGGCGTTCTCCGGCAGCGCGTCGGCGACGAACTCCAGCGTCGGCACCGTGCGGGTGCCGAGCTGGCTGCCGACCTCCTTGCGGATGACGCCCTTGGCCGAGGCCAGGGCGACCTCGGTGCCGGCGCGGTCGGCGTCCTCGCCGAGCACCGTGTAGAAGATCGTGGCGTGCTGGCCGTCGCCGGAGACGCGTACGTCGGTCACGGTGACGAACCCGAGTCGCGGGTCCTTGACGCGGCGCTCGAGCATCTCGGCGACGATGACCTTGATGCGGTCGGCGATGCGGCGTACGCGTGGGTTGCTCATGAGTTCTTCCTATCTGACGTCAGACGGTGCTGACCGGCACGGCCGGCCCGCCCCTGTCGGGACGGGCCGGCCGTTGCGGAGACGATCCCGGCTCAGGAGCGCGGGATTTCCTTCATCTCGAAGGCTTCGACGATGTCGCCTTCCTTGATGTCCTGGAAGTTGCGGAGCACGAGACCGCACTCGAACCCTTCCCGGACCTCGGACACGTCGTCCTTCTCGCGGCGCAGGGACGCCAGGTCGAGGTTGTCGGCCACGACGTTGCCGTCGCGCACCACCCTGACCTTGGCGTTGCGTCGGATGGTGCCGCTGGTGACCATGCAACCCGCGATGTTGCCGAGGCGGCTGGAGCGGAAGATCGCACGGATCTCCGCCTGGCCCAGCGTCTGCTCCTCGTACTCGGGCTTGAGCATGCCCTTGAGCGCCGCCTCGATCTCCTCGATGGCGTTGTAGATGACCGAGTAGTACCGGATCTCCACACCCTCGCGGTCGGCCAGCTCCGTCGCCTTGCCCTGGGGCCGGACGTTGAAGCCGATGATGATCGCGTCGGAGGCCGCCGCGAGCATCACGTTGGTCTCGGTGATCGCACCGACACCGCGGTCGATGACGCGCAGGTTGACGTCGTCGCCGACGTCGATCTTGGCCAGCGAGTCCTCCAGCGCCTCGACCGAACCGGACACGTCGCCCTTGAGGATGAGGTTGAGCTCCTGGTTGTCGCCCGCCTCCATGGAGGCCATGAAGTCCTCGAGCGTACGACGCACCCGGCGCTGCGCCTGCAGCGCTGCGCGCTCACGGGCCTCACGCTTCTCGGCGATCTGACGGGCCACGCGGTCGTCCTCGACCACGATGAAGTTCTGACCCGCGCCCGGCACACCGGACAGACCCAGCACCATCGCGGGACGCGACGGGTCGGCCTCCTCGATGTTGTTGCCGAACTCGTCGAGCATGGCACGGACGCGGCCGTGGGCCGGACCGGCGACCAACGAGTCGCCGACCCGCAGCGTGCCGCGCTGCACCAGCACCGTGGCGACCGGACCGCGACCGCGGTCCAGGTGCGCCTCGACGACTAGACCCTGGGCGTCCTGCTCGGGGTTGGCCCGCAGGTCCAAGGAGGCGTCCGTGGTGAGCACGATCGCCTCGAGCAGGCTGTCGAGGTTCTGCATGCCCTTGGCGGAGACGTCGACGAACATCGTGTCGCCGCCGTACTCCTCGGGCACCAGGCCGTACTCCGTCAGCTGACCGCGCACCTTGGTCGGGTCGGCCTCCGGCAGGTCGATCTTGTTGACCGCGACCACGATCGGCACGCCGGCCGCCTGCGCGTGGTTGAGCGCCTCGACCGTCTGCGGCATGACGCCGTCGTTGGCGGCGACGACCAGCACGGCGATGTCGGAGCTCTTCGAGCCGCGGGCACGCATCGCGGTGAACGCCTCGTGACCCGGGGTGTCGATGAAGGTGATGCGACGCTCGTCGCCCTCGACCTCCGTCGCCACCTGGTAGGCCCCGATGTGCTGGGTGATGCCACCGGCCTCCTTGTCGACCACGTTGGCCGACCGGAGCGCGTCCAGCAGCTTGGTCTTGCCGTGGTCGACGTGACCCATGACCGTGACGACCGGGGGCCGTGCCGCGAGGTCCTCCTCGTCGCCCTCGTCCTCACCGAACTCCAGGTCGAAGGACTCGAGCAGCTCGCGGTCCTCGTCCTCGGGGGAGACGACCTGCACGACGTAGTTGAGCTCCTCGCCGAGCAGCTCGAGCGTCGCGTCGTTGACCGACTCGGTCGCGGTGACCATCTCACCGAGGTGGAACAGCATCTGCACCAGCGAGGCCGCATCGACGCCGATCTTCTCGGCGAAGTCCGTCAGCGAGGAGCCGCGGGCGAGACGCACGGTCTCGCCGTTGCCCTTGCGGACGCGTACGCCGCCGATCGTCGGCGCCTCCATCTGCTCGAACTCCTGGCGGCGTGCACGACGCGACTTGCGGCCACGGCGCGGCGGGCCGCCGGGACGACCGAAGGCGCCCTGCGTGGACCCGCGACCGCCGGGGCGGCCGCGTCCGGGGGGACCACCGCCGGGACGACCCGGAGCACCACCGGGACCGCCGGGGCGGCCGGGGGCTCCGCGGCCCGGGGCTCCGGGCCGGCCCCGGCCGGGGGCAGGCTTGGCGCCCGGACCCGACCCGAAGGCCGCCGGGGACTTCGGCATCATGCCGGGGTTGGGGCGGGGCATGCCGGGGGCGCCGCCCCGGCCGGCCGGCGGCCGCGGCGGACGGTTGCCGTCCGCAGCACCGGCACCCGCGCCGGTCCCGGTGCCCGCGTCGTCACGCGGAGGCTGGGGTGCCGGACGTCGACCCATGCCCTGGGCGGGCGCGAACGGGTTGTTGCCCGGACGCGGCGCGCCCGGACGTCCGCCGCCTCCACCGCCGGGGCGCTGGGAGCCGCCGGGTCGGGGAGCCGCCCCGGGGCGACCCTGCGACGGGTTCGCCGAGCGAGGCGCGTTGCCCGTGCCGCCGGTCGGACCGGAGGGACGGGGGCCCGGACGACCGGGGGTCGCCGAGGGACGCGGGGTGTCGGTACCCGCCGACGCAGCCGGGGCTGCGGGGGCCTCGGGAGCCGTCGGCGCGTCCGTCGACTCGGGAGCCTGCGAGGGCTGCGGCGCCTGGGGCGACGGCGCAGGCCTGGGGGCGGCCGGGGTGCTCGGCTGCTCGGTGGGCGCCGGAGCTGCGGCGGCCGGCGAGGTCGGGCTCGGCGTCGGCTTCGGGGTCGGCTTCGGCGTCGCCGACGCGGTCTTCGCGGCGGGCTTGGGCGCATCGGCGGGCGCGTCCGCGCCACCACCGGCGGCCTTGAGCTCGGCGCCGTAGGCCTTCTTGAACTTCATCTCGACGGGCGGCTCGACAGTCGACGACGCCGACTTGACGAACTCCCCCATCTCTTTCAGCTTCTCGAGAACGAACTTGCTCTCGACTCCGAACTCCTTGGCGAGTTCGTGAACGCGGGTCTTGGCCACAATTCTCCTTCTGGCCCGAGCCCCGCTTGGGGTGGTCCCCGGACCGTTAGTGGTGGTGCAAACTCATCGGGAAGTACTCATCGAGTGCTCATGAGCTGCTGCTCCAGTCTCAGGTCGGCGGCCCCGGCGGGGCCGCTCACGGTCACTGTCCTTGCTGATCCTGCTGGTCTCGCGGGTCGTGCTGGTCCTGCTGCCGGGCGAGGTGCGCGAGCACCGGATCCGGGTCCAGACCACCCGGGACGCGCAGGGCGCGTCCGAGGGCCCGTCTGCGGACCGCCAGGTCGAGGCACTCCTGGGTGGGGTGCAGGTGTGCACCCCGCCCGGGGGCGGTGCGCGTCGGGTCGGGCACCGCACGGGCGTCCGATCCGGCGACCACCCTCAGGAGGTCCCGACGGGGAGCCTTCTCGCGACAGCCGATGCACGTGCGGACCGGCCCTCCTGCAGAGGTCCTGCCCGCGCTCGGTGCACGGTCGACGCTGTCCTGCCCCACCACGACACACCTTACCGCTTGCCGGGCCCACGACCGAACCCGCGTGGCGGGGGTCCGTACGGCCCGGACCGCTCAGGCGTCGCCGGCGGGCGCCTCGTCGGAGCGGATGTCGATGCGCCACCCGGTCAGCCGCGCCGCCAGCCGTGCGTTCTGGCCCTCCTTGCCGATCGCCAGGGACAGCTGGAAGTCGGGCACGACGACGCGGGCCGCCTTGGCGGAGGCGTCGACGACCGTCGAGGAGACCGTGCGCGCCGGGCTCAGCGCGTTCGCCACGTACGTCGCGGGGTCGTCGTGCCAGTCGACGATGTCGATCTTCTCGCCCTGGAGCTCGGCCATGACGTTGCGTACGCGCTGGCCCATCGGCCCGATGCACGACCCCTTCGGGTTCACCCCGGGCACCGTGCCGCGAACGGCGATCTTGGTGCGGTGGCCGGCCTCGCGGGCGACCCCCATGATCTCGACCGACCCGTCGGCGATCTCCGGCACCTCCAAGGCGAAGAGCTTGCGCACGAGCACCGGGTGGGACCGCGACAGGGTCACCTGCGGGCCCTTGGTGCCTCGGCGGACGCTCACGACGAGCGCCTTCAGGCGCGTGCCGTGGGAGTAGTCCTCGCCGGGCACCCGCTCGGCGGCCGGCATCATCGCCTCGAGCTTGCCGAGGTCGACGAGCACGTCGGCGGGGTTGCGACCCTGCTGCACCGTGCCGGAGACGATGTCGCCCTCGCGGCCGGAGAACTCCCCGAAGGTCAGGTCGTCCTCGGCGTCGCGCAGACGCTGCAGCATGATCTGCCGCGCCGTGGTCGCGGCGATGCGACCGAACCCGGCGGGGGTGTCGTCGAACTCCCCCAGCACGTTGCCCTCGGGGTCGAGCTCGGCGGCGTACACCGTCACGTGTCCCGAGCTGCGGTCCAGCTCGACCCGGGCGCGCTCCGCGGCCCCCTCGCCCTTCTCGTAGGCGGTGAGCAGAGCCTGCTCGATCGCCGCGCACGCGACCTCGAAGCTGATCCCCTTCTCGCGCTCCAGGGCGCGGAGAAGGCTCATGTCGATGTCCATCTCATGCCTCCTTGCGGTTCAGCTCGACCTGCACGAGCGCCTTCGCGACGTCGGCGTAGGGCACCTCGACGGCGCCGGTGCCGGGCACGTCCAGGCGTACGCCACCCGCGGAGTCCTCGTCGTGGTCGACCACGCGACCCGTCAAGGGCGCTCGGCCGTCGACGAAGGTCACCTTCACCAGGCGGCCGGCGTTGCGGCGCCAGTGACGTGGTGCGGTCAGCGGACGGTCGACGCCCCGGGAGGTCACCTCGAGGGTGTACGGCTGCTCGCCCAACGGCTCGTGCTCGTCCATCAGCCGACCGACCTCGCGCGAGGCGTCGGCGACGGCGTCCATGTCGACGCCGCCGTCGGCGTCGACGGCGACGCGGACGACGGAGCGGCGGCCGGCCGAGGAGACCTCGACGGCCTCCAGATCGAGGCCGAGCTCGGCGAGCGGCGCGAGCAGGACCTGCTCGATGGTGGCGGCGGGCCCCGACTGCGGTGTCTGCGGCACGGCTCCTGCCTTCCTGGGATCGGCACCGGGTGCGGTGCGACCCCTCTTGAGTTGTGGGTGGGTCATGCGTGGGAAATGCCAGGACGCCGCGACACGCAGCACGGCGGTCCCGGCTCGGCGTACGCGCCACTGTAGTGCCCACGGGTAGCCTCCCCGCGTGGACACCAGCACGCCCCGCCCCCTGCGGCCCCGCGCCCGCACGACGCTCGCCGGTGCCGCCACCGCGCTGGTCGTCGGAGTCACCGCGACCGCGTGCAGCAGTGCGGAGGAGCCGGACGTCGCCTCCACACCGAGCGCGACTGCTCCGTCCTCGTCCGCGGCCTCCGCGAGCGCCTCGGCGAGCGCGACGCCCGACGCCGAGCCCGCGGCCGAGACGACGACCGCGCAGGACGAGGTCGAGCCGCCCGAGGAGCCGACCGGGCTCAAGAACCGCCCGAAGGACCGCGCGGAGTTCAGCAGGTACGTCGTGGACACCTGGATCTACGGGTTCGTCTCCAACGACCCCGCGCCCCTGGTCGACGCATCGGTCCAGGGCGGGTGCGACGGCTGCGGGCAGTTCCGCAAGGAGCTGACCAACCGGGCCGAGGAGGAGTACTTCGTCGAGCTCCTCGGTGTCGGCGTGGGCCGCACCAGCGAGCCCAAGAAGCAGCCGCCCGGCAACCGGGTGACCATCACCGAGACACAGCTGGCCCTGCCGGAGTCGCGCATCCTCGCCACCGACGGCACGCTCGAGGGGCTCAGCCCCGCGCACCCCGACACCACCTTCACCGCCAAGCTGAAGTGGCTGCCGCCGCAGCAGACCCGGGCGAAGGGCAAGAAGAACAAGTCGACGCCCGGCGAGCTGCGACTGGTGTCGTTCGGGGTCGAGACGAACGACGGATGACCTCGCCCGACCGACGCCGGGTGCTGCGGGTCGGCACGCTCGGGGTGCTGGGCGCCGGCGTGGCGCTCGGCCCGGCCCTGGGCGGCTGCAGCCGCGTGGAGTCGGCTGTCGACCGGGTCCGTGACCTCGCCGGCGACGACCCGGCCGAGTCCGCTCCCGCCGTCCCGGCACCGAGCGATCCGGCTGATCCCGACGTACGCCTGGCCGTCGAGGTGGTGCTGGTCAGCCAGGCCGCTGCGACCGCGCTGCGGGTGTGGACCGACGCCGGCCGCCGGCCCCGCCGCATGCTGCGCCTCGCCGAGGCCGCGGCGGCGACCCACGACGCGCACGCGGACCTCGTCGCGGCCGCCGTGCCCGTGAACGCCGATCCGGCGACGGGACGACTGGCGCCGGCCCTCACCTCCTCGGCGGCCGGCGAGGACGGGTTCCGCTCTGCCGTACGCATCGAGGAGCTCGCCGGGGCTGGGCTGCGGGAGGCGTCGCTGGTGGCCCGGTCGGGTCCGTTCGCGAGCCTGCTGGCGGCGATGGTCGCGGCCTCGGCGCAGCAGTCCGCGCTGCTGCGCGGCGTCGCAGACACCTCGGGGGACAGCTCGTGAGGCCGCTGGAGGCGCTGCAGGCCGCGTTGCGGTCCGAGCACGCCGCGGTCTACGTCTACGGGGTGCTGGGTGCCCGTGCCGACGCCTCGGATGACGCCGGGCTCGCCGAGCAGGTGCGCGCGGCGTACGACCTGCACGTGCAGCGGCGAGGCGAGCTCGAGCAGCGGGTCCGGCGTGCCGGGGGCACCCCCGCGGTCGCCGCGGTCGGCTACGTCACGCCGCAGGGCCTCGCCCGCGTCGGCGGCATCCGCAGCGCCGCGCTGGAGGTGGAGGAGCGCGCCGCCGCCGTGTACGCCGAGCTCGCCGGATCCACCACGGGCGGCAACCGCGCCTGGGCCGTCGACGCGCTCACCGATGCCGCCGTACGCCGGGTCGTCCTCGGCGCCGGACCCGAGGACTACCCGGGGCTGCCGGGCATGCCGCGCTGAGGCCGCACCGACCTCACCGGACCTACCGGGAACCCCCGGCCTGGTCGACGGGCGGGAGCCCCCACTGCTCCAGCACGTCGAGGATCTCGACGAGCTCCTGCACGACTGCGTCCGGCTCGCCGTCGGTGTGCCCGTGCTGGTCGGCCGGGATCGTCGAGTGCGGCACGTGGATCGCGCGCATGCCGACCTCATGCGGGCCGTGGACGTCCTCGAAGAGCCGGTCCCCGACGAACACGCAGGCGGCGGGGTCCTCGACCCCGACGGCGTCCATCGCAGCTCGGAACGCCTCCGGAGCGGGCTTCGCGTGCGGGATCTCCGAGGTGTAGACGGCACCGTCGATGAGGTCGAGCACCCCGTCGCGCGCGAAGAACTCCTCGTGCCACGCGCGGGGCCAGATCGTGTTCGACAGCACCCCCACCTTCGCGCCGCGGGCGCGCAGCTCCTCGAGGAGCGGTGCGACCTGCTCGTCGGTGTGCGTGTGAGGCTCCCAGAAGTCGCGGTAGGCCCCGAGCCGCTCCGGGTCGTACGCCAGCCCCGCCTCGGCGAAGACGTCATCGATGGTGGCGGACCGGTGCTCCTCGCGCGCCCGCGCCCAGATGCGGCGGTCGGCCTCCTCGAGGACGGCCGCCGCCGTGCCCTGACCCATGTCCCGGGCCACGACCGCCTCGAGCAGGGCCCGTGCCGCCGCCGACAGGTCGACGTCGTGCCACGGCGTCAGCGTGCCGCCCCAGTCGAAGATCACGGCCTCGACACGGCCGCCGCTCACGGGCGCACCCTGCCGACCACGTGCTGCACGGCCTGTCCGAGGGGCACCTCGACACGGTCGCCCGAGGCGCGGTCCTTGACCTCCACGGAACCGTCGGCCAGACCTCGGCCCACCACCACGATGGTGGGGATGCCGATCAGCTCAGCGTCCTTGAACTTCACCCCGGGACTGACCTTGGGACGGTCGTCGAGGAGCACGTCGAGACCGGCGCGGCCCATCTCCTCTGCGAGCGCCTCGGCCGCCTCGTGCACCGCCGGGTCCTTGCCGGTCGCCACGAGGTGCACGTCGGCAGGGCTCACCTCCCGCGGCCAGCACAGACCGGACTCGTCGAGGGTGCCCTCGGCGATCGCCGCGACGGCGCGGGAGGGACCGATGCCGTAGGAGCCCATCGTCACCGTCACCTGCTTGCCGTTCTCGTCGAGGACCTTGAGCCCTAGGGCGTCGGCGTACTTGCGGCCCAGCTGGAAGATGTGACCCATCTCGATGCCGCGCTCGGTCGACAGCGCACCGACCTGGCCGAGCTCGGCGCAGCGCGGGCACACGTCCCCGTCACGCACCTCGGCGGCCTCGATCGTGCCGTCGGGCGCGAAGTCGCGACCGGCGACCAGGTCGAGCACGTGCCTGCCGTGCTCGTTCGCCCCGGTGACCCACCGGGTGCCCTCGACGACACGCGGGTCCACGAGGAAGCGGATCCCGGAGGCCGACTCCTCCCCCAGCGCCTGCGGGCCGATGTAGCCCTTGACGAGAGCGGTGTGCTTCGCGAACTCGGCCTCGTCCATCGGCTCCACGGTGATCGGCTCCAGCTGGCCCTCCAGGCGCTTCTGGTCGACCTCCCGGTCGCCGGGCACGCCGATCGCCAGCGGCTCCCGCGTGCCATCGGGGTGAGTGAGCACCACCATGACGTTCTTCAGTGTGTCCCCCGCCGTCCACTCGCGGCCGTCCTCGCGCGGGTGGTCGGCGTTCAGGGCAGCGACCAGGGTGGCGATGGTCGGGGTGTCGGGGGTGTCCTCGGCGTGGGCTGCCGGCGCGTCGTCGTACGGGACGGCCGGTGGCGCGGGCACCTGGACGGCCTCGACGTTGGCGGCGTACCCGCAGGACGAGCAGGAGACGAACGTGTCCTCGCCGACCGCCGCACGGGCCAGGAACTCCTCGGACCGCGAGCCGCCCATCGCGCCGGAGGTCGCCTGCACCACGACGTAGGAGAATCCGAGGCGGTCGAAGATGCGCACGTACGCCTCGCGGTGGGCGTTGTAGGAGCGCTCGAGGCCGGCGTCGTCGACGTCGAAGGAGTAGGAGTCCTTCATCGTGAACTCGCGACCCCGCAGCAGCCCGGCGCGGGGCCTCGCCTCGTCGCGGTACTTCGTCTGGATCTGGTAGATCGAGAGCGGCAGGTCCTTGTAGGAGCTGAAGAGGTCCTTGACCAGGAGCGTGAACATCTCCTCGTGGGTCGGGCCGAGGAGGTAGTCGGCGTCCTTGCGGTCCTTGAGGCGGAACAGCAGGTCGCCGTACTCGCTCCACCGACCGCTGGCCTCGTACGGCTCCTTCGGCAGCAGCGCGGGGAAGGAGACCTCCTGCGCGCCGATGCCGTCCATCTCCTCGCGCACGATCGCCTCGATCTTGCGCAGCACCCGCAGGCCCATCGGCAGCCAGGTGTAGATGCCCGGGGCGGCGCGGCGGATGTAGCCCGCGCGGACGAGCACGCGGTGGCTGGGGACCTCGGCGTCTGCGGGGTCGTCGCGCAGGGTGCGCAGGAACAGCGTGGACATCCGCAGGATCATGGGCGTCAGGCTAGTCGCGCGCCGCACCAAGGCAGGGGTTGCCCCGGACGAGCAGGAGAAAGTCTCCGGTGGGGCCTGCCACAGAGGCTCGCGCGGACATTCTGCCGTCGGTCTGTCAGCACCTCAGCCGTCGAGCAGCCGCGCGGTCGCGGTGTTGTCGCGGTTCCACGCGAAGAGCACCAGGTGCCACAGACCGGGTTCTTGGCGCGAGGGATCGATGAGGCCGTGAGCGCCAAGCGCCTCCGCCGAGTCACGGAACGCCCACGACGGCGGCTCACCGCCCGCCGAGACGATGTCCTTCCATGGACTGAGCGCGTCCGACACCTCGAGGCCGGCTGACCGCAGCGAGAACCCGTCTCGCAGGTCGAGCACCGATGAGGCCGTGACCGACACGGCCACCACGTCGCGCGAGTCGTCGAGACCACCATGCGAACGCAGTGCCGCCTCGACGCCATCGCGCGAGGCACTGAGATAGAGCGTCGGCTGATCCGGACGTGAGTAGCGACCGGCCTCGCGCGAGCCCGAAAGCGCTCGGTCGCGGAACGCGGCCGCAACCGCGCGATAGAAGACCCCGGACACGTCGATCAGGGGCGGCGCGTCACCTCCGCCGTCGTCACGAGCGGGTGGCACGCAGGGCCGCTCGCAGCATCGGCAGCTGCAACGGAATGCGCGCCAGGTGACCGACCGTCATCGGGGTGTTGCCGGCCCGGCG
This sequence comes from Nocardioidaceae bacterium, assembly GCA_018672315.1. NCBI lineage: Bacteria > Bacillati > Actinomycetota > Actinomycetes > Propionibacteriales > Nocardioidaceae > Nocardioidaceae bacterium. Next base: position 195,006 of record CP076053.1, read on the forward strand.
AGCGCTCTGCACGCCGTGCAGGTGCGCGGGCATGACGCCGAGAAGCACGGCGACGCTCCCCCACCCAGCGGCACGGCGGGTCCCCGGGAGCAGCAGCCCGACCGCCAGCGCCGCCTCGACCACGCCGGAGCCGACGATCACCTCACGGTGCGCGGGGACGTACGGCGGCATCAGGGGCTCGAAGACCTGGGGGCGTACGAGGTGCACGGCGCCGGAGGCAGCGAACAGGCCGGAGAGGAGCTTGACGTCGGTGGGAGCGCTCACGGCTGGCAACCTACGCCTGCGCGCGGCCGCCGGTGAGATCATCGCGCCATGAGGCTTCGAGGCGGAGGAACCGTGACGCCGCAGCCGATGCGGCAACCTCGCGTCATCGAGTCCTGGGGTCCGCGGCTCTGGGTACGACTGAGGCTTCTTCTACTGCCGGTGGTCGGCGGCCCACTGCTGGTGTGGCTCGCGGTACATGACCCGCGCGAGTACCTACTCGGCCCTTGGCTCCTCGCATGGATCGCCGGCGCATCGCTGCTGACCTTCCTCGCGCTCACTGGCGTACGCGCTCGCATGCAGATGCGAGATGACGGGGTAGCGATCCGCGCGGCATACCGCGACCGGCTGACAACCTGGGAGAACCTGCACCACGCAGTCGCCTCGTGGGGTGGGGTGCACCTGCACTCGTACGAGACGTGGGGGTCCGACTACGACCAGTACGTCACAGGCGGCATCATCGTGGCCGACTGGAGGCGGCCGTGGCGATGGACGAAACGTTCGCAGGAGGTCGCAGATCGCATCAATGACGAGCTGGACCGCCGACAGCCCATCGGGTGAGCTACCTGGCGACCTCGCGTGGTTGCTGGCCGCGCGTATGACGGGACGGCAGCTACTCAGCTGTGACCGGCGAGCTGCGCCATGCGGGCCGAGAGACCGTCAATCATGACCGAGCTGGGCTCGGCAGAGACCGGCAGGACGTCCACCGAGAGCTTCGCTCCCCCGGCGAGCGACCGCAGCTCGTCGACGCGATCCCCGAACGGCGAGCCGGAACCGGGCGAGTAGTAGGTGAGCGCGGCGTCGAGGTCGTCGGCGTACAGGTCCGTCTTGGTGACCGCGATGACCAGCCAGATGGGCCGGTCCTGCCGCACGGCGAGAGAGGCGATGCGGTGGGCCGTGATCGTCCAGTCCTCGAGCTCGGCGGCCAGCTGCTGGTCGCGCGTGGCCCCCGCGCGTCCGGTCGTGCCCGCGACGCGGCGGGGCGTGGCGTGGCCGTGCGCCACGACGTGGATCACACCGTCGACCGGGTCGTCGTGGAAGACCTCGTCGAGCGCGGCCAGACGGGTCGCAGCGTTGTCGCCGGGCACCACCCGGAACCGGAAGCCACGCAAGCGGCGGCCGCGACGCGTACGCCGCTCCAGGGTCGCCGACCCGACCTCGGCCGCGCGGGGGTCGGACGTGCGCCGCGCGAGCCGGTTGACCAGCTCGGTCTTGCCGACCCCGGTCATGCCGGTGACCGCGACGGTCGGGAAGCGGCCGCGCGCCACACGTCCGATGCGCTCGGGTGCGGCCGCGAGCCCTGAGGCGACACCGCCGGCGACCGTCGCTCCGAGCGCGGTGCGCCGACGGCCGGAGAAGGCGGGGCGTAGACGATCGGATGCACGAGCCACACACCGACCCTACGTCGCGCCGTCGGGCTCGCTCAGAACATGATGGTGGCGTAGCGGCCCTGCTCGACGAACCCGCAGGTCTCGTACGAGCGGCGAGCGGCCTCGTTGAAGTCGTTCACGTACAGCGTCACCAGCGGCGCGATCTGCTCGCGGGCATGGGCCACCAGGGCCGCCATCGCCGGGGCGCTGATGCCCTCGCCGCGCCGCTCGGGCGTCACGTAGACGCCCTGGACCTGGCAGGCGTCCGGCGTCGCCGCGGCGACCTCGGCCTTGAAGAGCAGCTCTCCGTCCTCGATGAGCACGAAGGACCAGCCACGCTCGACGAGCTGCTCGACACGGGCGCGGTAGAGCCGGGCATTGCCGCCCGCCTCGGGTGAGACGCCGACCTCCTCGGTCGACATCGCCACGGCTGCGGGATAGAGCACGTCCATGTCCTCCAGCCGGCCCAGCCGCACGCGCGGGTCGGGATCGATCGCCGGGTCCCCGTCGATGACGAGCAGCGGCTGCCGCCAGCGGTACTCCCGCACGTGTCGCTCCCACCGGCCCTCCAGCAGCTCCCACAGGGCGGCCACGTCGTCAGCCGGGCCGAAGATCGCGTCGGACCGTCGACGACCGTCCAGGGCGCGACTCGCGAAGGCGTCGCGTGCGGCGCTGGAGAGGGCGTACGACGGGACCAGGTTCGAGCCCGCGTGGCACGCGGCCTCCAGCTCACCGGGACGCCCGAAACCCCAGATCTCCGAGCCGACCCACCGACGGTCCAACGAGGTCGTGCGGGCACGGTGCTCGAGGAAGCAGTTCTCCGCCGGGTGCCGCGCCAGCAGCCTCAACAGCTCGGGGAGGTCGTCCGGTGCCAGGGTGCGAGCGCTCTCGCCGCTCCCTCGACCGCTGACCACGCGGTCAGACTAGCGATGCCTCCACCGTGCGGCGTGCGTGCCTCAGCCCGAGACCGACACGCTCGGGGAGCCGCCCTCGACCGGCTCGCCCATCTCCTCGGCGATGCGCATCGCCTCCTCGATGAGCGTCTCCACGATCAGCGCCTCCGGCACCGTCTTGATGACCTCGCCCTTGACGAAGATCTGGCCCTTGCCGTTGCCGGAGGCGACACCGAGGTCGGCCTCGCGGGCCTCGCCCGGCCCGTTGACGACGCAGCCCATGACCGCCACGCGCAGCGGCACCTCCATGCCGTCCAGGCCGGCGGTGACCTCGTCGGCCAGCTTGTAGACGTCGACCTGGGCGCGCCCGCAGGACGGGCAGGAGACGATCTCGAGGCGCCGAGGACGCAGGTTGAGCGACTCCAGGATCTGGATGCCGACCTTGACCTCCTCGACCGGGGGCGCCGATAGGGAGACACGGATCGTGTCGCCGATGCCCTTGCCGAGCAGGTAGCCGAACGCGACCGACGACTTGATCGTGCCCTGGAACGCGGGACCCGCCTCGGTGACCCCGAGGTGCAGCGGCCAGTCACCGCGCTCGGCGAGCATCTCGTACGCCTGGCTCATGATGACCGGGTCGTTGTGCTTCACCGAGATCTTGAAGTCGTGGAAGTCGTGCTCCTCGAAGAGGCTCGCCTCCCAGACCGCGGACTCGACCAGCGCCTCGGGCGTGGCCTTGCCGTACTTCTCCAGCAGCCGCTTGTCGAGGGAGCCCGCGTTGACACCGATGCGGATGGAGGTGCCGGCGTCCTTGGCCTCCTTCGCGATCTGCTTGACCTGGTCGTCGAACTTCTTGATGTTGCCCGGGTTCACGCGCACGGCCGCGCATCCGGCCTCGATGGCGGCGTAGACGTAGCGCGGCTGGAAGTGGATGTCGGCGATGACCGGGATCTGGCTCTTCTGCGCGATCGCCGGCAGCGCAGCGGCGTCGTCGGAGCTCGGGCAGGCCACGCGCACGATGTCGCAGCCGGCGGCGGTGAGCTCTGCGATCTGCTGCAGCGTCGCGTTGATGTCGCTGGTCACGGTGGTCGTCATCGACTGCACCGAGACCGGGGCGTCGCCCCCGACCAGCACGTCGCCGACCTTGATCTGGCGGGACGTGCGGCGCGTCGCGAGCGTGGGTGCAGGGGCCTCGGGCATGCCCAGGTCGATCGAGGTCATGACTCAGAACCTAGCGCGGTGACCCGGGTCGCCCGTGGTGCGCCGGCCTGCCGGGCGACTCAGGTGATGCGTACGGGCGCCACCAGGTCGGCGACCATCAGCAGCACGCTCATCACGATGAGACCGCCGGCCACCACGTACGCCACCGGCAGCAGCTTGGCGACGTCGAAGTGACCCGGGTCGGGCCGTCCGCGCAGCAGCGCCCAGCGTCGCCGTACGGCCTCGTACAGCGCACCGGCGATGTGACCGCCGTCGAGCGGCAGCAGCGGGATGAAGTTGAAGACGCCGACGAAGAGGTTGATGCCGGCCAGCAGCGCGAGCAGCGAGAAGAACCTGTCGGAGACGGGGACCTCGGTGTTGCTCGACAGCTCGCCCGCGACGCGACTGGCGCCGACCACGCTCATCGGCGAGTCCGCGGCTCGCTCCTCGACGCCGATCACCGCGAGTCCGACGTGGTAGAGCTTCACCGGCAACGTGGCCAGGACCTCGACGGTGCGCTCGGTGTAGTCGTACATCTGGACGGCCGTGAACACCGGCCCCTCGCTGACGACGACCTGCTCGGGGGTGACTCCGAGATAACCGGCTTCGACGGTGCGGCTGGCGTCCCCGAGGTCGACGACGGCGTTGACGGTCGTGGCGGTCGTGAGCGTGCGGGGCTCCCCGTCGCGGAGCACCTCGATCTCGGCCTGCGCGTCACCGTTGTCCCGGATGAGCGTCTGCAGCTGCTCCCACGACTCGACGTCGGTGCCGTTGAACCCGACGATCCGGTCACCCGGCTGCATGCCGGCCTGCACCGCCGGCGTCACGGGGTCCCCCGGCTCGCACTCCCGCTGGTCCGTCTGGCCCGGCACCACGGCGATGACGCAGTCGTAGACCACATCGACCGTGCGCGTGGACTGAGCGACGCCGTTGACGGCGAAGACGCTCCAGAAGAGCAGGAAGGCGATGACGATGTTCACCGTCGGCCCGCCCGCCATGACGACGACCTTCTTCCACCACGGCAGCTTGTAGAACAGCCGGTCCTCGTCGTCGGGACCGACGAGCTCGTACTCCGCGGAGCGGGCGTCGGAGATCAGCTGGGTGAACATGCCCGTGTTGGACTGCCGGATCTTCACCGCGCCCGAGGGACGCTCGCCGGCGCCGGCGACCTCCCTGTCCTCCTCGGTGGGAGGCAGCATCCCGACGATCTTCACGTAGCCGCCGAGCGGGATCGACTTGATGCCGTACTCCGTCTCACCCCGCCGGAAGGACCAGACGGTGTTGCCGAAGCCGACGAAGAACTGCGTGACCTTCGCTCCGAACGCCTTCGCCGGGACCATGTGCCCGGCCTCGTGCAGGCCGATGGAGATCGCGACCGTCACGATGAGGAAGACGACCCCGCCGACGTAGAGCAGAACGGTCACGGGCGAGGCCTCCGGTCGTCGCGGTCCGGCGCGGATGCGCCGCAGATCAGCGTACGCCGGGCCGCCTCAGCGCGTGGTGACCTCGGCGGCCCGCGTACGCGCCCAGGCGTCGGCCTCGAGCACGGCCTCGACGGTGAGGTCGGCGTCGGCGAGGACGTCGTGCTCGGCCAGCACGCGCTCGATCGTCGGCACGATGTCGGTGAAGCGGATCGCGCCCTCGAGGAAGCCTGCGACGCAGACCTCGTTGGCAGCGTTGTAGACCGCCGGGGCGGTGCCGGCCGCGGCACCGGCCGCGCGCGCCAGCCGCACCGCCGGGAACGCCTCGTCGTCGAGTGGGTCGAACTGCCAGGTCTGCGGCTGCGTCCAGTCCACCGCCGGCGCCACGTCGAGGAGCCGCTCGGGCCAGGTCAGCCCCAGGGCGATCGGGATCAGCATGGTCGGCGGCGAGGCCTGCACCATCGTCGTGCCGTCGTGCAGCTCGACCATGGAGTGCACGACCGACGTCGGGTGCACCACCGTCGTGATGCGGTCGAAGTCGATGCCGAACAGCAGGTGGGCCTCGATGACCTCGAGCCCCTTGTTGACCAGCGTCGCGGAGTTGATCGTGACCACCGGTCCCATCGACCAGGTCGGGTGGGCCAGCGCCTCCTGCGGGGTCACCTCGTGCAGCGAGTCCGCCGTACGCCCGCGGAACGGGCCGCCCGAGGCGGTGAGCACGAGACGCCGGACCGAGTCCGGGTCCTCGCCGCGGAGGCACTGCGCGAGCGCCGAGTGCTCGGAGTCGACCGGCACGAGCTGCCCCGGGGCGGCGGCTGCGGCGACGAGGCGACCGCCGATGATCAGCGACTCCTTGTTGGCCAGCGCCAACGTCGTGCCGGCCTCGAGCGCCGCGAGCGTCGGTCGCAGCCCGACGGACCCTGTGATGCCGTTGAGCACCACGTCGCAGGGGTGGGCGGCCGCCTCCACCGAGGCCTCCTCGCCGAGCCCGCTGACGGCGGGGCCGAACTCCGCGACCTGCGCGGCGAACAGCTCGGGGTTGCCCCCGCCCGCGGTCATGCCGACGACACGGAAGCGGTCGGGGTGCGCCCGGACGACATCCAGCGCCTGGGTCCCGATCGAGCCCGTCGAGCCGAGCACCACCACGTCGCGTCGCTGTGTCACGCCGGACATCCTGGCAGCGGCTGCGACCGCGGACCGACTCCCACCCGCGGCATCACCAGCGCGGTCACCGCGCGAGTGGCGCGAGGTCGAGGACCGAGCCGCTGACCAGCGACGCCAGCAGCGCGGGCAGGGTCCCGTCAGCGGCGCCGCCGGCTGCGGCGAGCAGACCGGCCCGGCCGGTCTTCTCGACGGCGAACTCACCGCTCCGTCCGTCGAGCACCGCGTACGCCGGCTCCTCCGACGCGACCCGTGCGCACGGCGCCGGGTCGTTGCGGCCCGCACGCGCGACGAAGTCCCACTCCAGGTCCCGCGGCTCGGTGAGCTCCGCGGCGGGGCCGGGGCTCGGCTGGCGCACGACGACCGAGCCGACCTCGTGCTCGCTGCGCTCGAGCGCCTCCCGCCACGGGGTCCCCCCGGCCACGAGCATCACGCCGGGACGCGAGCCGTCCAGCACGGCGGCGAGACCGCCCGCGTCCAGGCCCACGGGAAGCACGTGGGGCACCGCGCCGAGCCGCAGGCATGCCAGCGTCGCGACCGTGAGATCGGCGCCGGCGGGCAGCAGCAACGGCACCGGGGAGCGCTCCGCCGCTCCGAGCATCCGCAGCGCGCCGGCGAGGGCGGCGACGTCCTCGAGCAGGGCCGCGTACGACCAGGTGCGCTCCCCCGTCACCGCGGTCTCGTCGGCGCGGCCGGCCACCACGTGCCTGTCGACGGCGTTGTAGCAGAGGTTGATCACGCCGCCGGCCCCGTCGGGGTCGCCCGGGGTCGGTCGCCTGATCCATCGCAGGGCGTCGGCAGCCCTGCGTACGCGGTGTGAGTCGTCGCTCATGGGCCCATCCTGGCAACCGCGCACAGCACTCGGGGCCGTGGCGTCGGTCACGGAGCACTTCCCACGAACCGGTCCCATCCAGTTGCCCGGGACCACCCCGCCTGTTTGGGTGGCCGCATGGCTTCCCTCTTCGACGGCTACGTCGACGCCACGTCCGAGGCGTACGACGAGATGTTCGACGGGGCCTCGCTGCGCGGGGTCTACGCCGACGTCCACGAGACGCTCGGCACGATGCCCCGCGAGGAGGTGCGCGCCCGCGCGGACTCCCTCGCCTCGAGCTACGTCGACCAGGGCGTCACCTTCGGCGTCGGCGGCGAGGAGCGACCCTTCCCGCTCGACATCGTGCCGCGCATCATCGAGGCCGACCGCTGGCGCTCGGTCGAGACCGGCGTCGCGCAGCGCGTCCGCGCGCTGGAGGCCTTCCTCGACGACGTGTACGGCGAGGGCGCCCTGTTCCGCGACGGCGTCATGCCCCGGTCCGTGGTGACCTCCTCGCCCCACTTCCACCGGTCGACGGCCGGGTTGCGCTACCCCAACGGTGTCCGCATCCACGTCGGCGGCATCGACCTGATCCGTGACGAGGCAGGCGACTTCCGCGTGCTCGAGGACAACGTGCGCGTGCCCTCGGGCGTTTCCTACGTCATGACGAACCGGCGCGCGCTCTCCAGCGCGCTCCCGGAGGTCTTCGGCCACCACACGGTGCGCTCGGTGACCGACTACCCCCGCCGCCTGGTGGCTGCCCTGCGCGCCGCCGCACCCGCCGGTGTGGCAGACCCGACCGTCGTGGTCATGACGCCCGGCGTCTTCAACTCCGCCTACTTCGAGCACGCGCTGCTCGCGCGCATGATGGGCGTCGAGCTGGTCGAGGGCCGTGACCTGGTCTGCCGCGCCGGGCAGGTGCTGATGCGTACGACCAACGGCTTCGAGCCGGTCCACGTCATCTACCGCCGCATCGACGACGACTTCCTTGACCCGCTGCACTTCCGCGCCGACTCGGTGCTCGGTGTGCCCGGCCTGGTCAACGCCGCCCGCGCCGGCAACGTGACCGTCTCCAACGGCCTCGGCAACGGCGTCGCCGACGACAAGCTCGTCTACTCCTACGTACCGGACCTGATCCGCTACTACCTCTCCGAGGAGCCGGTGCTGCGCAACGTCGACACCTGGCGCATGGGCGACGCCGACCACCGTGAGGAGGTCATGGACCGTCTGCACGAGCTGGTGCTCAAGCCGGTCGACGGCGCCGGCGGCGCCGGCATCGTGATCGGCCCCCGCGCCTCGACCCGGGAGCTCGACCAGTTGCGCACGGAGGTGCTCGCCGACCCCCGTGCCTGGATCGCGCAGCCGGTGATCAGCCTGTCGACCAGCCCCACCCTGATCAGCCGTGACGTCCGCCCGCGACACGTGGACCTGCGGCCCTTCGCGGTGAACTCCGGTGACGAGGTGTGGGTCCTGCCCGGCGGCCTGACCCGGGTGGCCCTCCCCGAGGGGGAGCTCATCGTGAACTCCTCCAAGGGCGGCGGCTCCAAGGACACCTGGGTGCTCGCAGGCTCACCCGAGGAGCGCGACACCATCGAGGTCAGCCACGTGCCGACCGCCGAGCCGCGGGAGGCCTCCCCCAGCCCCGACCTCGGTCCCGACCACGAGGACGCCGCCGCTGCCGCGCGCGGCGACCGAGGCTCCCAGCAACAGCAGCAGCAGCAACAACAATCCGTACGCCCGAGCGAAGGGAGCCCGACGTGCTGAGCCGCATCGCCGAGTCGCTGTTCTGGATCGGGCGTTACGTCGAGCGCGCCGACGACACCGCCCGCATCCTCGACGTCGGCACCCAGCTGCTCACCGAGGACGCCAGCCTCGACGAGGAGCAGACCTGCCAGCAGCTGCTCGCCATCATGGGGGCCGAGGTCGACGGTCCCGTGGACCGCTACGTGCTGCTGCACCAGCTGCTCTACGACCCCGAGTCCACCTCGTCCATCGCCTCCACCCTGGCGGCGGCCCGCGAGAGCGCACGCCGGGCGAGGGAGACGCTCTCGGGCGACATGTGGGAGGCCATCAACACCACGCACCTGAGCCTGTCCAGCGGCAGCATCCGCTCGATGCGCGCCACGAGCGCCTTCGGCTGGGTCCGCGACCGCTCGGCCCTGATCACCGGCATCGCCGAGGGCACGATGAGTCGCGACGACGGCTGGCTGTTCCTCACTTTGGGCCGGCACATCGAGCGCGCCGACATGACCGCCCGCCTGCTGGCCACGGCGTCCCTGGGCTCCGGTCCGGTCGCGGCCTGGACCTCGACTCTGCGGGCCTGTGGGGCGTACGAGGCGTTCCTGCGCACCTACCGCGGCATCGAGACCGACCTCGAGGCGGCCGAGTTCCTGCTGCTCGACCGGGTCTACCCCCGCTCGGTCGTGGCCTCGCTGACCCGGGCGGAGCTGGCACTGGAGCGGCTCGACGCCTCCAGCAAGCGGTCCGGCTTCGACGACGCCCAGCGCCAGCTCGGCCGGGCCCGCGCCGAGCTGGAGTACCGCCCCCTCCGCGAGATCATCGAGGACCTCGGCGAGGAGATGGAGAGCCTGCAGGTCGCCTGCAGCGCCGCCACCGAGGCCGTCACCCGCAGGTACTTCCACGGCGCGGCCGCCACCACCTGGACCGGAGGAGCAGCCTGATGAGCACGAGTTCGGAGACAGCGATGTCCACACCCGGCACCCACGAGGCCGCGCGTCAGCTGCGCGTCGTCCACACCACCGGGTTCGGCTACACCGGCGAGGTCGAGGCTTCCTTCAACGAGGCCAGGATGACTCCGATCTCGGGCCCCGACCAGCTCACGGTGCTGAACCGCGTCGAGATCAGCCCCGCGGCCTGGACCCAGACCTACACCGACTACTGGGGCAGCGCCGTCACCGCGTTCGAGGTCAACGAGGTGCACCGTGAGCTCACGGTCACCGCGACGTCGACGGTGCGGGTGGCGCGTACGGTGCCCGAGGCGGTGTCGTTGTCGTGGGAGGACCTCGCCGACCGCGACCTGCGCGAGACCCACGTCGAGCTGCTGCAGGTCGAGGAGACCTGTGAGCCGCACCCCGAGCTGGCCCAGCGGGCCGACGCGTTGCGTCAGCGCACCGCGACCCCGGGAGAGTTTGCCGCCGCGGTGTGCGAGCTGGTGCACGAGGAGGTCGAGTACGTCACCGGCAGCACCGACGTGCAGACCAAGGCCGCAGAGGCGTGGGAGCACCGGCAGGGCGTCTGCCAGGACATCGCGCACCTCGTGCTCGGTGTGCTGCGCAGCCACGGGGTCCCCGCCCGCTACGTCTCCGGCTACCTCCACCCCGACCCCGACGCCGGCGTCGGCGTGCAGGTGGCAGGCGAGTCCCACGCCTGGATCGAGTGGTGGGACGGCGCGTGGGTGGCCTACGACCCCACGAACGCCTCGCCCGTGACCAACAGCCACATCGAGATCGCCCACGGTCGCTGGTACGCCGACGTCGCCCCCCTGCGCGGGATCTTCGCCGGCGCCGAGACCGCCGACATGTTCGTCGAGGTCGCGATCACCCGCCTGAGCTGAGCGGCCCGCGGTCGCGGCGCCCGGGCGTACGCACGTCCCAGCCGGCCGCGGCCCACCGGTCCGCGTCGAGCACGTGGCGGGCGTCGACGACCCTGCGCGCGGCGACGACGGAGGCGATGCCGTGGGCGTCGTGCCCCGCCCCGGGGTCGATCGCCGCGAACTCCGGCCACTCGGTCAGTACGACGACGACGTCGGCGCGACGGCACGCGGCGCGTGCGTCGGCGCAGTAGCGCACCGTCGGCAGCACCGCCCGGGCACGCTGGATGGCCATCGGGTCGTAGACGGCGACGCGCGCTCCGGCGGCCTGCAACCGGGCAACGACGTCGAGAGCGGGCGAGCAGCGCACGTCGTCGGACCCGGCCTTGAACGCCGCTCCCAGCACCGCGACCCGTGCCCCCTCGAGTCCGCCCCGGTCGGCCACCTGCGCGGCGACCAGGTCGACGACACGTCGGCGAGCCGATTCGTTGATGGCGTCGACGTCGTGCAGGACGGCCATGTCGGCGCCGAGCTCCTCGCCCCTCACCCTCAGGGCGCGCACGTCCTTGGGCAGGCACCCACCGCCGTAGCCGATGCCCGCGCCGAGGAACTTCGGTCCGATCCGCTCGTCCAGCCCGATGGCGTGCGTCAGGTCGAGCACGTCGCCGCCGGACCGGTCGCACAGGTCGGCCATGAGGTTGGCGAAGGAGATCTTGGTGGCGAGGAACGCGTTGGCCGCCGTCTTCACCAGCTCGGCGGTCTCGAGGTCCGTGACCAACATCGGGACGCCGTCGGCCAGGGCCCCGGCGTACACGCGCCGCATGGTCAGCTCCGCACCCGGTGTGTCGCACCCGAGCACGAGCCTGTCGGGGCGTAGCGAGTCCGCGACCCCGTGCCCCTCGCGCAGGAACTCGGGGTTCCACACGAGGTCGACGCTGATCCCGTCCGGCGCCAGGGCCCGAGCGCGTTCACGCAGGCGGCGCGCCGTGCCGACGGGGACGGTGGACTTGCCCACCAGCAGCGAGTCCCGCCGCAGGATCGGCACGAGGGCGTCGACGACGGACTCCAGCGCCGAGAGGTCGGCACCGTCGCCGTCGGCACGCTGGGGGGTGCCCACAGCGAGGAAATGCACGTCGCTGTCGCCGGCCGCGTCGATGGCGGTGCTGAAGACGAGCCGGCCCGAGCCGGTGTGCTCACTGAGGAGGTCGTCGAGGTCGGGCTCGTGGAAGGGAGCGCTCCCGGCGTTCAGCGTCGCGACCGCGCGGCGGTCGAGGTCGACGCCCACGACGTCGAAGCCGCACGCAGCCATCGCGGCGGCGTGGGTGGCGCCGAGGTAGCCGCACCCGATCACGCTGACCGCCAGCGGCGCGGCGGGGCGGAGTGTCCGGCTGCGGTCGGGGGCCGTCGACAGCTCGACGGCGGCGCGGAGCGAGGCGCCCAGGTTGCGCAGGGTCGTGGTGGCGCGGCTCATCGGGTCCCTCCCCCGGTGATGGCGTCGCGGTAGTGACCCACCAGTTCCTCGCCGAGCGCGTCCCAGCCGCGCCCGGCGACCCCGGCTCGCGCCCGCCGTGCGAGCACGGCGCGTTCGAGCGGGTGGTCCACCAGGTGTCGCACCCGCGCGGTCAGGTCGGTCGCGTCCCCCGGGCGGAACCTGTCGCCGTTCTCACCGGGTACCACCAGGTCGACCGGGCCGCCGGCGTCGACGACCACGGCAGGCACGCCGCAGGCCAGTGCCTCCTGCACGGACTGGCAGAAGGTCTCGTGCCGCCCGGGGTGCACGAAGACGTCGAAGGACGCGACGGCCCGGGCCAGGTCCGTGCCGTGGAGCGCGCCGGTGTGGACGGCGTCGGGCAGGGCGCGCCGCACCTGCTCCCGCGCGGGTCCGTCGCCGACGACGACCAGGCGTACGCCCGCCATGTGCTGCACCGGGGCCAGGAGCTCGAGCTCCTTCTCCGCGGCCAGTCGGCCCATGTAGCCGACGACGGTGACACCCGGCGCCCCCCACTCCACGCGCAGCCGAGCCGAACGACGACCAGGAGCGAACCGCTCGAGGTCCACCCCGCGGCCCCAGATGCGTACGCGGTCGGGTGCGATGCCCAGGGCCACCAGCTGGGCACGTGCCGCGGTCGAGGGCGCGAGCGTCAGGTCGATGTCACGATGGGCCCGACGCGTCAGCCGCGTCATCGCCCGGACGCCACCGGGCACCGCGTACCGGTCGGCGAACCCGACGAGGTCGGTCTGGTAGATCGCCACCACCGGCACCCCGAGGCGTCGTGCCTCCCGCGCGGCCCGCGGTCCCATCAGGGCCGGGGACGCCAGGTGGATGACATCCGGTGCGTGGTCGCGGATGAGGTCGCGCAGCGTACGCCGGGTCGGGGTGCCGAGCCGGAAGCCGTCATAGAACGGGAGCGGCAACGACCCGACGTGGCGCACCGGCACGCCGGCGTACTCATCGGGACCGGTGGCGGCGACGACGCACGGCTCGTGCCCCGCGGCCACCAGCTGCTCGACGACACGGCACACGGACCCGGTCACGCCGTTGACCTGGGGCAGGAAGCTCTCGGTGACCACCAGCACCCGCAACGGCGCGGACGGCCGGGACGGCGCCGGATGGGCGGGGGTGGAGGTCGGGAACGGGACGGGATCGGTCTGCAGCACCGCGCTCACGCGTGGGTCCTCTCGTCACGGGAGTGATGACTCCAGTGACGCGGGTGCGGCTGTCCGGACGCCCATCACCCGGTGAAGGTCCCGTGAACCGATCGCGACATGCCGGCGTCGCCCGCGACGCGCGCGACGCCCGGGCACCTCACCAGTCGTGACGCAGCGGCATCCCGTCGAACCCGTCCACGGTCTTGGTGGCCAGCACCTGGTGCAGCTCGATCTCGTTGCGCTCGAAGCCGAGCCGGCACGAGGCCATGTAGAGACCCCACACCCGTGCGGTGCCCTCGTCGGTGAGGTCGACGCACTCGTCCCAGTGCTCGACGAGGTTGGCGCACCAGTCCCGCAGCGTCATGGCGTAGTGGCGCCGCAGGTTCTCCACGTGCTGGATCTCGAACCCGGCCGCCGCTGCGTCGCGGCTGATGGTCGCGACACCGGTGAGCTCCCCGTCGGGGAAGACGTACCGGTCGATGAAGTGCCCGGTCTTCGTCGGCTCGTCGTGCGGCCGGGTGATGCAGTGGTTGAGCAGACGGCCCCCGTCGAGGAGACGGTCGGCGATCCAGGCGAAGTACGCCGGGTACTGCTTGACCCCGATGTGCTCGGTCAGACCGATCGAGGAGACCGCGTCGAAGCCGGTCTCGGGGATGTCGCGGTAGTCCGAGTGACGCACCTCCGCCAGGTCGCTGAGGCCCTCACGCTCGATCGCGGCCTGCGCCCAGGTGGCCTGCTCCCTGGACAGCGTCGCGCCGATGACGTGCACGCCGTACTCGCGGGCCGCGTGGCGCACCATGCCGCCCCACCCGCAGCCGATGTCGAGCAGACGCATGCCGGGCCGCAGCCCCAGCTTGCGGCACACCAGGTCGTACTTGTCCGCCTGCGCCTCCTCCAGCGTGGAGGTCTCCGTCGGGTACGCCGCGCAGGTGTAGGTCATCGACGGGCCGAGCACGAGCTCGTAGAACTCGTTGGAGACGTCGTAGTGGTGGCTGATCGCCTCGGCGTCGCGGGCCTGGCTGTGGCGCAGGCCCTCGACGGCCCGGCGCCACGGCGGAAGGTGCTCCTGCGGCGGCACCGGCGGCGGCACGAGGTGCGTCGGCTCGAGCGCGGCCAGCAGACGCGGCAGCTCGGCCAGGCGCGGCCGCCGCATCTTGGTGTGGTTCATCAGCCGCACCATGACCTCGTACGGGTCGCCCTCGTGGGCGCCGACCACCTGCAGCTCACCCATCGTGTACGCCCGGGCCAGCCCCAGGTCACCCGGCGCCGTCAGCAGGTAGGCGAGCCCCTTCGGCGAGGCGAGGTGCACGCCCACCTCGGCGTCGGGGTCGCCGGCTGCAGACCCGTCGTAGGCGGTGAAGCGCAACGGCAGACCGTCGCGCATCAGGGTCTCGACGGCCTCACCGATGGTCATGCCGCCCACGGCACGCCGCAGCACCGCCCCGGGGGTGAGCCGGGAGCCGGTGGACCTGTGGGGGGTTCGGAGCAGGGTCACGCGCGTCGCACCGCCTTGTCGTAGAGCGTGAGAAATCGGTCGTCGGGGTCGTGGACCGCCTTGACGGCCCTCAGGTGGTCGCCGCGGTAGAGCCGGTCGAAGGTCTCGCGGTCGTAGTAGGCGTCGGAGTAGAGGGACTTGTGTCCTCCCAGGGAGTGCACGAAATCCTCGATGGCGCGGTTGACCGGACCGTCCTCGGCGCCCTCGCCGACGTGCACCGTGCCCCAGAAGCCGGCGTTGACGTAGGTCTCACCCGGCTCCAGCGGGTACGCCGGCCAGTCGCGGGTGGTGCGCAGCGGGCAGAGCCACACCGGCCTCATGCCGACGCGCTCGTCGAACCACGCGAGGAACTCGGCCGTCCGTCCGATGGGCACCTCGACGTCCTGCACCACGCGCTCGCGCTGCGGGCGCCCGGCCCGGCGGTCGAGGCGGTCGGCGATGCCGAGACGCTGGTCGAGGCCCAGCAGACGGTGGTAGACGTCCGAGCGCCGCCAGCGGCGTGGCCAGACACGGCGTACGAGCGGGTGCTGTGCGCCGAAGGCGGCGGAGCACCAGAACCAGTCGGTGTCCCAGCGCCACAGGTAGTCCTCGACGGTGAGCAGGTCGTGGCTGCGCTGCTGCAGCGACCGGTAGAAGACCTGCCGGCCGGTGTAGTCGCTCGGCGGGCCGCCGTGACGGCCGCCGTCACGGACGTCGTCGGTCCAGCGGGCGAGCACGACGTACACCTCGGTGGGACTGAACGCCGCGGCGTCGAGCCCGTCCACGCGCCGGGCGTCGTGCTCGCCGGACTCAGCGATCTGCGCCATCGTCTCCGCAGCACGCTCGGCCGCGCCCTCGCCGTGGAAGCCGAGGTGCTCGAGGGCCGCGTACGCCGGGACGCGTTCGAGCCGGATCTGCAGCCGTGTGGCGTAGCCGAGCGAGCCGTAGGAGTTGGGGAAGGCGTCGAAGAGGTCGTCACCGGGCTCGACGGTGACGATCTCACCGGAACCGGTGAACACGTCCATGTCGACGACCGACTCGTGGGGCAGTCCGTTGCGGAAGCTCGTGGACTCGATGCCCAGACCGGTCACGGCACCGCCGAGGGTGATGGTGCGCAGCTGCGGGACGACGTAGGGGATGAGCCCGTGCGGGAGCGTCGCCGCGACGAGGTCCTCGTAGGTGCACATGCCCTGGACCTGCGCCGTCATGGCGTCGGCGTCGACGTCGAGCACGCCGTCGAGGCCGCCCACGTCGAGCCCCGGGGTGGTGGTGGCGGCGCGTGCGCGGAACAGGTTCGAGGTCTTCTTCGCCAGACGCACCGTCTCGCCGGGAGGGATCTCGTCGTAGGAGGCCCGGAGGCGTGCCACGGCCTCGTCGTGCCGTGCCCATGCCGTGCGGTTCTGGCTCGTGGACGTCACTGACACAGCGTAACGAAATCTCGACACGCCGTCAGGTAGTGGCGAGTGACAACTATCTCGTGCGGTCGGCTCCCCATAGTGCCTACCGCCAGTATCCAGGTCGTCCCGACATCGAGAGGCCCTCATGAGCATCACAACCCGTCTCCGGTCATGCGCGCCGGCCGGGGTGCTCGTCCTCGGCGCGGCCGGCTGCGGCGCCAGCCCTACGGACCAGAGCGCAGACGGGGGGCAGGCCGCGTACGAGACCTGGTCCAGCGCCGTGCAGGACGGAGACGCGGGCACCGCCTGCGACTACATGTCGGCGGACTTCACCGCAGAGGTCGCCGACCTGCTGAGTCTCCTGGGTGCTGTCGACGCGGGGGCCGACTGCAGCGCCCCCCGAGGACCTGTCGCGCCCGCAGCTGCAGCAGCTGGAGGACCGGTTCGGCGAAGGCTTCGGCGACCTGGATGACCTCGGCGGCGGCAACCCCGGAGGCTCCGTGGGCGGGTCGGGCGGACCCGGCATCACCGACGGGAACGGCGACCCGCTGTCCCCGGAGCTGCAGCGCGAGATCGAGCGTCAGCTGGACCGGGGCGGGCTGCCCGGCAACGGCTGAGTCCGCGCCGGGGCCACCCGGGCCACCGGGGGCCACCCGAGCCACCGGGGTCAGGACGTCAGGGACTCAGAGGTGCTCGAGCCGGGCGTACGGGCTGACCAGGCGACGGACGGCGTCGCCGAAGTCGACGCCGATCGCCTGGGCCTCGCACGTCACCACACGACCCATCCCGAAGGCGTCGTGGCAGACACGGTCACCGACGGCGTAGTCGACGACGGGAACCTCCGCCTCGGGTGCGAAGGGACTGCTGGCGTGGTGTCTGCGGTGTCCGCTGTAGTTCGTCACGATCTCCCCAGCATGCGGCATGGAGCGTCGGATTGCACCCCCGGCCGCGTGCCCGTCTCATTCCGGGGCCGCTGCCAGCTGTCCGCACGCGCCGTCGATCTCGCTGCCGCGGGTGTCGCGCACGGTCGTCGGGATGCCCTTGGCCTCGAGACGACGGACGAACTCGCGCTCGTCCTCGCGCCGGGACGCCGTCCACTTCGAGCCCGGCGTGGGGTTCAGGGGGATCAGGTTGACGTGCACCCAGCCCCAGTCGCCGTACGCCTTCAGCACGTCCGCGAGGGCGTCGGCCCGCCACGCCTGGTCGTTGACGTCCCGCATCATCGCGTACTCGATCGAGACGCGACGCTTGGTCTTCTGCGCGTACGTCCACGCCGCCTCGACCGCCTCGTGCACGGACCAGCGGGTGTTGACCGGCACGAGCTCGTCACGCAGCTCGTCGTCCGGCGCGTGGAGGCTGAGCGCGAGCGTCACCGGGACACCCTCGTCGGCCAGCTGCAGGATCCGGGGCGCGAGGCCCACCGTCGAGACCGTGACGCCGCGGGCGGACATGCCCAGCCCGTCGGGGGCCGGGTCGGTGAGGCGGCGCACTGCACCGATCACGGCCTTGTAGTTGGCGAGCGGCTCCCCCATGCCCATGAAGACCACGTTGGAGACCCGGCCGGGGCCGCCGGGCACCTCACCGCGCGCCAGGCTGCGGGCACCGACCATCACCTGCTCGACGATCTCGGCCGTGCTCATGTTGCGCTGCAGACCTCCCTGCCCCGTGGCGCAGAACGGGCACGCCATGCCGCAGCCGGCCTGGGAGGAGACGCACATCGTGGCCCGGTCGGGGTAGCGCATCAGAACCGACTCGACCAGCGCCCCGTCGTTCAACCGCCACAGCGTCTTGCGCGTGGTGCCCTTGTCGGCCTCCATGACCCGCAGCGACGTCATGAGCTCGGGCATCAGCCCGGCCACGAGCTCCTCGCGCTGCTCGGCCGGCAGGTCGGTCATCTGCGAGGCGTCGTCGACGAGACGGCTGAAGTAGTGCGTGGAGAGCTGCTTCGCCCGGAACCCCGGGAGACCCAGGTCGACCAGACGCTGCTTGCGCTCGGCGGGCGTCAGGTCCGCGAGGTGCGTCGGCGGCTTGCCGCGTCGCGGCGCCTCGAAGACCAAGGGCAGGGCGCGTCCTGCCCGCGCCGCCTCCTCGGCGGCCTCGGTCGTGGCGGAGGTGGGCGTCGTGGTGTCAGACATCAGGCCTCCAGTGTCGCCGAGAGGGGTGCGTACGCCCAAAAGGCGTCGAGCGGGCACGATGGCGCCATGAGCGAGCGGGAGGCCCACCAGGTGTCGCTGCGGCCGGCCGGAGCGCACGACCAGGTGCTGCTCGGACACGTGCTGCGGCTGGCCGCCGACCCGTCCGGCCCAGGGCTGACCTACGAGCAGGTCCTCACCGATCCCGCGCTCGCCCGCTACGTCGCGGAGTGGCCGCGCACCGGCGACACCGGCGTCGTCGCCGAGACCCCCGACGGGCGCCCGGTCGGAGCCGCGTGGGCACGGACGTTCCCCCTCACCGACCGCGGCCACGGCTTCGTCTCCCCCGCCGTGCCCGAGCTGTCGATGGCTGTCGGGCCCGACTGGCGGGGCATGGGGTGGGGCGGCGCGCTGCTCGACGCGCTGCTGGCGGCGCTGCGTACGGCCGGCGTCGGCTCGGTGAGCCTGAGCGTGCGCGACACCAACGCCGCCGCCAGGGCCTTGTACGACGCGCGCGGCTTCGCACCGGTCGGCCACCAGGGCGAGTCGACCACGATGCTTCTCGTGCTCTGAGGTGACCGACGCGTCGCCGGGCTCAGAGCACGGCGAAGTGCAGCACGATCCAGGCGGGTGCCACCGTCGCGAGCAGCGAGTCCAGCCGGTCCATCAGACCGCCGTGGCCGGGGATGATGCGACTCATGTCCTTGATGCCGAGGTCGCGCTTGATCACCGAGATCACGAGGTCCCCCAGCGTGGCGGTGACCACGGTCGCGGGACCGAGGAGCAGACCCACCCACCAGTCGCCCTCGAGCAGCCACATCACCAGCCACACCGCCACGGCGGTGGCGAGGAGCACGGACCCCGCTGCCCCCTCCCAGGACTTCTTCGGCGAGACGTTGGGCGCGAGCGCGTGCCGGCCGAAGCGACTGCCGGCGAAGTAGCCGCCGATGTCGGAGGACACCGTCACGGCGATGAAGACGATGACCGCCGCGAGCCCCTCGGGCTCGCGCAGCAGCAGCGCGACGAAGCCCGCGAGGAACGGGACGTAGGTGATCGTGAACAGCGACGCGGTCGCGTTGCGCACGAAACCGTCGATGCCCCGCCGCATCAGCCAGAGCAGGGTCCCGAGGGCGCTCACCGCCGTGGTGGCCAGGTGCACGTCGGTGCCGCCGAGGTACGCGCCGCCGACGATGGCCACGCAGGCGGCGTACAGCGGGATCCTCGGCAGGTCGATGCCCCGCTCGGCGAACCCGCGCGAGAACTCCCAGCACGCCAGGCACATCGCCACGGCGACGACCACGGTGAACAGGCCCTCGACGAACAGCAGCGAGAGCAGCACCAGGGCTCCGAGGCCCACGCCCGAGGCGACGGCGCGTGGGAGGTCGCGGCCGCCTGCCGCGCCGGATCCGCCGTCCGCGGGGACCGGCGGCGGTGGGGTGTCGGCAGGGGTCATCGTGGTCGGCTCCTCAGATGTCGAGGAGCTCGGCCTCCTTGCTCTTGAGCATGTCGTCGATCTGGTCGGTGTGCTTCTTCGTGGCACCCTCGAGCCGCTTCTCGGCGGCGTTGACGTCGTCCTCGCTCGCCTCGCCGTCCTTGTCGAGCTTCTCGAGGGCCTGCTTGGCCGTGCGACGGATGTTGCGCACCGACACGCGCCCGTCCTCCGCCTTCTGCCGGGCGACCTTGATGAACTCCTTGCGGCGCTCCTCGGTCAGCTCGGGGAAGACGCACCGGATCATGCGACCGTCGTTGGAGGGGTTCACCCCGAGGTCGGAGTCGCGGATGGCGCGCTCGATCGCGCCCAGCGAGCCCTGGTCGAAGGGCTGCACCAGGATGATGCGCGGCTCGGGCGAGGTGAACGAGGCGAGCTGCTGCACGGGGGTCGGTGTGCCGTAGTACTCCGCGGTGAGCTTGGAGAACATCTGCGGGTTGGCGCGGCCCGCCCGGATCGCGGAGAACTCCTCCCGCGTGGCCTCGACGGCCTTGTCCATCCTGGAGCTGGCGTCGCGCAGCGTGTCGTCGATCATGTCGCTCTCCTACTCGGGCCTACTCGGGCTGTGTGGGTCGATCCTGTCAGAGCCTGGCGCTGCCGAGGCTCAGTCGCCGTCGCTGGTCACCAGCGTGCCGAGCTGCTCGCCCTGCACGATCCGCAGGATCGCCTCGGAGGTCTCCATGCCGAAGACGATCAGCGGCAGCTCGTTCTCCATGCAGAGGGCGAACGCCGTGGCGTCGGCCACGCGCAGCCCCTTCTCCAGGGCGTCCTGGAAGGAGAGGTGGTCCAGCTTCGTCGCGTCGGGGTTGGTGCGCGGATCAGCGGTGTAGACCCCGTCGACCCCCTGCTTGGCCATCAGCACGACCTCGCAGCGCGTCTCCAGGGCTCGCTGGGCGGCCACCGTGTCGGTGGAGAAGAAGGGCATGCCGGCGCCGGCGCCGAAGATGACGACGCGGCCCTTCTCCAGGTGGCGGATGGCCTTGCGCGGGATGTACGGCTCGGCCACCTGCCCCATGGTGATCGCGGTCTGCACCCGGGTCTCGACGCCCTGCTTCTCCAGGAAGTCCTGCAGGGCGAGGCAGTTCATCACGGTGCCGAGCATCCCCATGTAGTCCGCGCGCGAGCGGTCCATGCCCTGCTGGCTCAGCTCGGCGCCACGGAAGAAGTTGCCGCCACCGACGACGACCGCGACCTCGACCCCGGCCTCGGCGACCTCGGCGATCTCCTTCGCGATCCCCCGCACCACCGTCGGGTCGACCCCGACGGTGCCCCCGCCGAAGACCTCTCCTGACAGCTTCAGCAGCACGCGTCGGTAGGTGGTCATCGCAGGTGTGCCTCCGGGTGTGGGGAGCGTCGTGACGTGCGACGAGACCGGACCGGACGGGTTGCGTCCGGTCACGGCCTCGGCGTACGAAGTCAGGACGACCCTAGCCCGCCGCGCGGGTGGTCGCCCGGTGAGGTCGGGCTCAGGCGCCGACCTCGAGGCGGGCGAACCGCGTCACGGTGGTGCCGGAGGCGTCGAGGACCTGCTTGACGGTCTTCTTGGACTCGGTGACCGACTCCTGGTCGAGCAGCACGATGTCCTTGAAGAACCCGCCGAGGCGACCCTCGACGATCTTCGCGACGGCCTGCTCGGGCTTGCCCTCCTCGCGGGTCTTCTTCTCGAGCACGTCGCGCTCGGCGTCGACCACGTCGGCCGGCACCTCCTCGCGGGTGAGGTACTGCGCCTTCATCGCGGCGACCTGCATGGCAGCGGCGCGGGCGGCGGCCTCGTCGCCGTCGTACTCGACCAGCACGCCGACGGCCGGCGGGAGGTCCTGGGAACGACGGTGCATGTAGGTCACGACGGATCCCTCGAACCGGGCCACGCGACCCAGCTCGATCTTCTCGCCGATCTTGACGGCGAGGTCCTCGACGACCTGGCCGACCGTCGAGTCGTCCATCGGGGCGGCCTTGAGGGACTCCGTGTCGGTGGCGCCCTGGGCGTCGGCGACCTCGGCGATCCGCTGGGCGGCAGCGATGAAGTCGTCGTTCTTCGCCACGAAGTCGGTCTCGCAGCGCACCTCGACGATCGCCGAGCCCGCAGCGGCGACGAGGCCCGCGGAGGCGGTGCGCTCGGCGCGCTTGTCGGCCTTGGCGGATCCCTTGACGCGCAGGATCTCGACAGCCTTGTCGAAGTCGCCGTCGGCCTCCTGGAGCGCCTTCTTGGCGTCCATCATGCCGGCGGCGGTGAGGTCGCGGAGCCGCTTGACGTCGGCAGCGGAGATGGTGGCCATGCAATTCACCTCGTGAGTGGTCGTGCGGCGTCCGAGCCGCGGTGAGCGGGCGCACCGGTCCGGTGCCGGCCCGCAGGAAGGGGGCGCACGGCCCGACCGGGCGGTCGGGCCGTGCGGGGTGCCGGGACGGGCCCGGCGTACGAGCTGGTGCTCAGGCCTGCTCGGCGGCAGCCTTCGCCTCGTCGGCCTCGGCCTTCTCGCTGGAGGCGCCCGTGGCGGCCTCGGCCGGCTCCGGGGTGGCGGCCTCGGCCACCGGGGTGGGGGTCTCGTCCGGCGCCGGGGTGTCGGTGGTCGCCTCGGTCGGCACGTTGGCCTGCGGGGCGGACTCGACCTGGCCGCCGGTCGCGGCGACGGCAGCCTCGTCGGCGGAGCCCTCGAGGAGCTCGCGCTCCCACTCGGCCAGCGGCTCGTCGGTGGTGCCCGACTCACCGGCCGAGGCACCCCCACGGGCCTGGAGACCGTCGGCGACGGCGTCGGCGATGACGCGCGTGAGCAGACCGACAGCGCGGATGGCGTCGTCGTTGCCCGGGATCGGGAAGTCGACCTCGTCGGGGTCGCAGTTGGTGTCGAGGATCCCGATGATCGGGATGTTGAGCTTGCGGGCCTCCTCGACGGCGAGGTGCTCCTTCTTGGTGTCGACGATCCACACCGCGGACGGGGTGCGACCCATGTCGCGGATGCCGCCGAGGGTGCGCTGCAGCTTGTCCCGCTCCCGCTTCATCTGCAGGAGCTCCTTCTTCGTGCGACCGGAGCCGGCGACGTTGTCGAAGTCGACGTCGTCGAGCTCCTTGAGGCGGTTGATCCGCTGGTGCACGGTCTGGAAGTTCGTGAGCATGCCGCCCAGCCACCGCTGGTTCACGTACGGCATGCCGACGCGGGCGGCCTGCTCGGCGATGGCCTCCTGAGCCTGCTTCTTCGTGCCGACGAACATCACGGTGCCGCCCTTGGCGACGGTGTCCTTGATGAACGCGTACGAGCGGTCGATGTAGGACAGCGACTGCTGCAGGTCGATGATGTAGATGCCGTTGCGCTCGGTCATGATGAAGCGCTTCATCTTGGGGTTCCAGCGACGGGTCTGGTGCCCGAAGTGGACGCCGCTCTCGAGGAGCTGGCGCATGGTGACGACGGCCATGGGCTCGTGTCCTTCTCGTCAGGGCCCGCGCGCGAGCGCGGACCGGGTTCTCAGTTCTCTGCACGCGGCGGGAGCCGTGTGCCCTGGCGCTCGGCGCGACCGGACCGGCACCCTGATCGGGCTGGTGTGCTGGACTGAAGGTCGTCGCCCGCGGGTCTGTCCCGGCTCCGGCCCCGGGAGGGCGCGGTCCGGCGCGGAGAGCGAGCGCGCGAAGTCAACCCATGCGGGCTGCTGCCGACATCGTACGCGTCGGGGGCCCTGCTTGTCCTCTCGGGCCGGTTGCCCTGCCGGGAGCCTCCCCGTCCGTCTTGTCCACCGCCGGCCGTGCGGGCCATGGCCCGACGCGGGCACGATGCCCAGACTGCGACCGTGATCCTCTCCTCCGCCCTGGCCCCGCTCGCCCTTCCCCTGTCGATCGCTGCGCTCATCGCGCCCACGCAGGCGCCGCCGGCGGGACTCGCCGCCCCGTCAGGGCTGTCGTCGGTCGCGACGCCGGCCACCACGCCGGACCCGGCGGCGTCGGCGCCACGGGCTGTGCCGCCGTTGACTCCGCTCGAGCTGATGACCGCCTTCGATCCCCCGTCGAGCCTGTTCGGTGCGGGTCACCGCGGCGTCGACCTGGCCGGCGCTGCCGGGCAGCCGGTGCTGGCACCTCTCGCCGGGACCGTCACCACGGCGGGCTCGATCGCCGGGACGCCGGTGGTGGTGGTGAGCCACGGCGAGACGCGCACGACGTACCAGCCGGTGCGCGCCGCCGTCGCCGTCGGTGAGGACGTGACCCCCGGTCAGGTGATCGGGCACCTCAGCGCCGAGGGGTCCCATTGCCCACCGGGCGTCTGCCTGCACTGGGGCCTCAAACGGGACGAGGAGTACCTGGACCCGATGGACCTCCTCGGTGCCAGACGCGTCCGCCTGCTGCCGGCCGACGACGCTCAGGCGCGGGGGTGAGCCTGGTCGAAGGCGCGGCGGAGCCGCTCGTTGCTGACGTGCGTGTAGATCTGGGTGGTGCCGAGCGAGGCGTGGCCGAGCAGCTCCTGCACGGCGCGCAGGTCGGCTCCCCCGTCCAACAGGTGGGTGGCGGCGGAGTGTCGCAGCCCGTGCGGCCCCACGTCCGGCGCGCCCGTTACCTCACGGACGCGGTCGTGCACGACACGACGCACGGTGCGGGGGTCGATGCGTCGCCCGCGCACGCCGAGGAACACCGCCTCGCCTGAGGCAGGGCCGGCGAGCTGCTCGCGCGCCCCGTCCAGCCAGGTCCGCAGCGCCTCGTGCGCGGGGCGTCCCAGCGGCACCACGCGCTCCTTGCCGCCCTTGCCCAGCACGCGCAGCACCCGCCGCTCCTCGTCGATGTCGCCGGCGTCGAGACCACAGAGCTCGGCGACCCGGATGCCGGTGGCGTAGAGGACTTCCAGCATCGCCGCGTCACGGCGACGCACCGCGATCGCCTCCTCGCTGCGGGTGCCCTCCTCCGCCGGCTCCGGGTCCTCACCGAGTCCCTCGAGGAGGGCTCGGGCCTGCTGCTGCTCCAGCGGGACCGGGAGAGCCCGGCGCGGCTTCGCGCTGGCGAGGCGGAGGCCGGGGTCCTCCTCGGCGCGTCCCGACCGCACCAGCCACGCGGTGAAGCCGCGTACGGCACTGCCCCGGCGCGCCAGCGTGGACCGTGCCAGGCCCTGCGCCTGCATCTCCGCCAGCCAGGACCGGAGATCGGTCAGCGTGAGCGCGGCGGGACCCCGGCCGCCCGCGGGGTGGTCGCGGCCAGGTCGTGTCAGGTGCTGCGCGAGGTGAGTGACGTCGCCGACATAGGCGCGGACGGTCGGCTCGGCCAGGCCCCGTTCGGAGGTGAGGTGCCGGGCGTACGCCGTCACGGCCTCCTCCCACGCCGCCGGCAGCTCAACGTCGGGCTGGGGCTGGGGGTGGGATCGGGCGTCGCTACCGGTCGCGGCTCGGCTCACCAGTCCACGGTAGGTGTGCCGGTGCCCGCCTCGGCGTCGGCGCGCGCACCAGCGCTCAGCCGCCACCGCCCGTCGCCGTGCTCGACCAGCCCACGGGCGGACAGCTCGGCGAGTGAGTCGCGCGCTATGGCTTCGCTGACCGCCACCTCGCGCGCGACGCTGCGGGTGGTGATGGCGCGCGTCACGGGCACGCCCTCCAGCACCTCGCGAAGATGGCGGGGCAGCTGGTCGCGCACCGTCTCGGCGCCGCGGGCGAGGCCCGCTGCGTGTTCGGGCCCGCCGAGCAGGTCCAGCACATGCTCGCCGCTGGTGACCAGGGTGGCGTCCCGCGTACGGATCAGCTCGTGCACTCCCGCCGAGGCCGCACTCGTCACGGCGCCCGGCACGCCCATCAGCGGTCGGTGCAGCCGGGTGGTCCAGTGGGCGGTGTTCAGGGCGCCGGAGCGCACCGCTGCCTCCACGACCACCGTGCCCTCGGACAGGGCGGCGATGAGGCGGTTGCGGGCCAGGAACCGCACCCTGGTCGGGGCACACCCGGGCGGGAGCTCGCTGACGACCGCGCCCCGCTCCCCGATCTTCTCGAGCAGCTGCTCGTGGGCCGAGGGATAGGCGCGGTCGACCCCGCAGGCCAGCACGGCGACCGTGCCCCCCTCGACGGCCAGCGCGGCACGGTGGGTGGCCTGGTCGATGCCGAACGCGGCACCGGAGACGACCCCGTAGCCCTCGCGGCTGACGTGGGCGGCGATCTCGGCCCCGGTGGTGGTGCCGTACCCGGTCGCGGACCGTGACCCGACGAAGGCGACGGCACGCTCGACCAGGGTCGTCAGCGGCCGGCCACGGACCCACAGCCCCAGCGGCGGTCCGCCGCGGCGCTGCACCGCCCCGGCGCGGTGGAGGTCCTCGAGCCGCCCAGGCCACTCGGGGTCGCCCGGGACCAGGAACCGGATGCCGAGCTCCGCGGCCCGCTCGAGGTCGGCGGCGGCGTCGACGTCCGCGGCGCGGAGGCACACGTCGTCGCGGACCGTGCCCACCTCGCGGTTGCCGTACGGGACGCGGACGTCCTGGTCGACCAGGAGCCTCCAGGCCTGCTCGGCCCCCACGTCCGCGACGAGGGAGGCGATCCGCAGGTCGCCAGGCTCCCCCAGGCGCGTGAGGGCCGCGCGCGCCAGGCGCTCCTGCTCGTGGTGTCCACCCACAGCGGTCGTCGCCTCGCGGTCGTCGGCCGCGTCCGTCGAGAAGATCGACAGCTGCGCGGCAGCCTCGCCGTCGTACGAACCCGTCATCGTGCGGCCCCCGCCCGACGAGTCAGCGACGCGTCCGGGAGCGGCTCACCGAGCCGCAGGGCCAAGGCGTCGCGTACCTCGGAGACGTCGGGAGGACACGGTTCCTCGAGGCGGAGGTCGGCGAGGGTCCAGGCGAGCCGGTGGACGCGGACGGACCCACGGTGGGTGAGACGGCCGCTGTAGAGCTGCTCGTCGAGCACCGTCGTGGCAGCCTCGCTGAGGGGGAACTGCTCGCGCAGCGCTGCCCCCGGGACGTCGGCGTTGACCCGCCACGGCGTGCCGGCGTAGCGCCGGCGCTGCCGCTCGCGGGCGGCGGTCACCCGGGCGCGCACGACCGCGCTGCTCTCCCGCGCGGCCAACGGGTCGCGGGCCTCCCACGCGGAGACGGGCATGACGTGTCGGGTGATGTCGATGCGGTCGGCGATCGGTCCGGAGATCTTGGCGCGGTAGCGCCGTCGCGCCACCTCGGTGCAGCTGCAGGCCGCGTGCCGGTCGTCGGGACGCCACTCCCCGCACGGGCAGGGGTTGCACGCGAGCACGAGACCCGCGCGCGCCGGGAACGTGGCGACCTCCTCACCGCGGGCGATCGTGATCTCACCGCTCTCGAGCGGTTGCCGGAGCGCCTCGACGATGTCGGCGTGGAAGAGCGGGAACTCGTCGAGGAAGAGCACGCCGCGATGGGCCTTGCTGATCTCGCCCGGACGCACGCGGCCCGAGCCGCCGCCCAGCACGGACGTGCGCGAGGAGGTGTGGTGCGGCGCCGAGAAGGGCGGCCGTCGCACGAGACCCTCGACCTCGACCGCCCCCGATCCCGTGGCACTGGCCAGGGAGACCAGCGCGGTGAGCTCCAGCGCCTCCTCGACGTCGAGGTCCGGCAGCAGTCCGGGCAGCCGCTCGGCCAGCGAGGTCTTGCCCGCCCCCTTCGGCCCCGACAGCATCAGGTGGTGACCGCCGGCGGCGGCGACCTCCAGGGCGTGACGGGCGTCCACGACACCGATCAGGTCGGCGAGATCGAGGTCGGCGCGCGGTCCGCGAGCGCCCGCTCCCAGCATGGGTGACGCGCCGACCACGGCCACGGGCGGCGCCGGTGGCACCTCCTCACCCGTCAGCACGGCCACGGCCTGCGCCAGGGACCGGACGCCGGTCACGGCCATGCCCGGCACCAGCGCGGCCTCGGCCGCCTGCGGCTCGGGGACGATGACGTGGCCCAGGCCCTGGGCCCGGGCCGCCAGCACCATGGGCAGCACCCCCACCACCGGGCGCATGGCACCGTCGAGCGCCAGCTCGCCGATGAGAGCGGTGCCGGCGAGCGAGGCCGCCATGTCCTCGGCCGCCACGAGCACGGCCACGGCGATGGCGAGGTCGAGGTGGCTGCCCCGCTTGGGCAGGTCCGCCGGGCTGAGGAGGATCGTCGTACGCCTCGTCGTCGGCCACCGGAAGCCGGAGTTGTCCACGGCCGTGCGGCAGCGGTCGCGCGCCTCGTTGATGGAGGCGTCGGGCCGCCCCACGACCAGGGTGTTGACCTGGCCCATGGACACGTCGACCTGCACGTCCACGCGGTGGCCCACGGCGCCGGCCAGGACGACGGTGTGGGCGGTCGCGATGCCCATCAGGCCACACCCCGGAGGTGGGTCAGCTGCGGCCGGCCGCGGCGGGGCCACACCACACCGACCACGTCGACCCGCACCCCGGTCGCTCGGACGCCGTGGTCCTGCTGCCACCGCCAGGCGAGCCGGTGCAGCCGGGCCAGCTTCTCCTCGCCGACGGCCTCCACAGGGTGGCCGTGGTTCACGTCGCGCCTGGTCTTCACCTCGACGGCGACGACGACGGAGCCGTCGAGCACCACGAGGTCCAGCTCGCCGAGCTCGCACCGCCAGTTGCGGTCCAGCGGCACCAGCCCCTGGGCCACGAGGTGGCGTCGGGCGAACCGCTCCCCCATCTCGCCCAGTGAGAGGTGCGCCGCGCGATCGGGAAGTCTGCCGAGCGGCGCCGAGCTCGTCGAGTGCACGAGGGCCGAGCGGCGCCGTCCGGCCGGGGCGCCGGTGGGGGTGTCGGTGGGGGTGTCGGTGGGGGTGTCCATGTCGGCGACCCTGTCGCCTCTGCGCGCGATCGCCGAGGGCCTGCTCCCGCAGCGGTGGAGAACCTCTCGCCACGCGCCGCCGGGACGCTAACCGGCCCGCTCCACCCGCTCGCCCGGCCCGCTCACCTCGATGCGGGACTCGTGGCGGCCTCGGCCAGGCGGACGTTCACGAACCGTCGGCGGTGCACCGCCGAGGGCCCGTGCTCGAGGAGCCGGGCCGTGTGCAGGTCGGTGATGTAGCCCTTGTGCACGTCGAACGCGTACGCCGGGTGCTCGCCGTGCAGGTCGTGCATCAGCCGGTCACGGGTCACCTTCGCCAGCACCGACGCGGCCGCGACGCAGGCGGCGACCCGGTCGCCCTTCCACACCGCGAGGTTCGCGGCACCCGTCCCGGTCAGCGGGAACCCGTCGGAGAGCACGAAGGCCGGCCTGACCGCGAGCCTGGCCACCGCGCGACGCAGCGCGGCGAGGTTCGCCACGTGCATCCCCATGGCGTCGCACTCCCCCGGCTCGACCACCACGACGGACCAGGCCTCGGCGCGGCGTACGACCTGGTCGTAGCAGCGTTCGCGGGCGGCGACGGTGAGCAGCTTGGAGTCCCGTAGCCCGGGCACCTGGCCCCGTCCGCCGTCGGGCAGCACGACGGCCGCGGCCACCAGCGGCCCGGCACAGGCACCGCGCCCGGCCTCGTCGACGCCTGCGACGGGCCCGAGGCCGGCGCGTCGCAGCGCCCGCTCGTAGCCGCCGAGACCGGCGTCGCGGCGCACCGTGGTGCCACGCGGGACCCTGGTCACGGCGCCGGGACCTCGGAGAAGACGGCGGGCACCTCCACCGGTCCGAAGCGGCTCGGCGGCCACGCGATGCGCCAGACCCGACCGACGACGTCGCTCTCGGGCACCATGCCGCCGCCGGGGTCGCCCAGGTGGACGCGCGAGTCGGCGGAGGCGTCGCGGTTGTCGCCCATCAACCAGTAGTGGTCGGCGGGCACGACCGAGTCGAACCGGATGCGCGAGGGCGGCTTGCCCGCGGGGATGTACGGCTCGTCCAGCGCCAGGCCGTTGACCGTGACACGACCGAGGGGATCACAGCACGCGACACGGTCACCACCGACGGCGATGACCCGCTTCACGAGGTGGCCCGTCGTCGGGTAGAGCCCGACCAGCTCCAGCGCGCGGGTGAAGGGGTTCGACGCGACCGGGGTGTCGGCCTCCGACAGCCAGCCGCCGGGGTCGTCGAACACGACGACGTCACCGCGGTCGTAAGGCCCCTGCGACCACTTCTCCACCAGGATCCGGTCGTCGACGGCGAGCGTCGGCTCCATCGAGGTGCTCGGCACGTAGAAGACCTGCACCACGAAGTGCTTGACCCCGGAGACCAGCAGCAGGGACAGCACGACCAGCACGGCGAGCTCGATCAACGTCGAGCGGCGCCGGCTGGTCGCGTCGGTGGATGACCCCGGTGACCCGGGTGTCTCGCTCACGCCTCGCGGCGCTCCTTGATCTTGGCGGCCTTGCCGCGCAGGTTGCGCAGGTAGTACAGCTTCGCGCGGCGCACGTCGCCGCGCGTGACGAGCTCGATCTTCTCGAAGATCGGGGAGTGCAGCGGGAAGGTGCGCTCCACGCCGACGCCGAAGGAGACCTTGCGGACGGTGAAGGTGCGGCCGACGCCGGAGCCCTGCACCTTGATGACGACGCCCTGGAAGACCTGGACGCGGCTGCGGTTGCCCTCGATGACCTTCACGTGCACCTTGACGGTGTCGCCGGCGCGGAAGTCGGGGTTGTCGTCGCGCAGGGAGGCGGCGTTGATGGTGTCGATGACGTTCGTCATGGCTGCTCCTCGTGGGCGCCACAGGTCGCACACGGTTCGTGGGTGTCTGGCGGACGTGCGGGTCGCGGGCCCACCCGGGACTGAGACCGGGTCGGGCCGGGTCGCTCGGACGTTCCCCCTGTGGCAGGCGGGCCGGCGACCGGACCAAGGCGCAATGATGCCACAGCGGCCGCCTGAACTCTCAATCGGTGGGCGGGGCCCCGGGGCGTACGCGACGTCGCTTGGTGAAGCGCACCGCACCGGGCTCCTGCGCCGGCCCACGCCGGTACCCCGCGCGCCGGTAGAGACGGTGGTTGCGCTCGCTCGACGCGCCGGTGATCAGCGACCACGCGACAGCCTCGTCCGGGGCGAGCTCCTCGCACGCCGCGAGGAGCGAGCGACCCACACCTCGTCCGCGCAGGTCGGGGGCGACCATCAGCCGCCCCACCTCCCAGGTGGGGCCGTCCTCGCGCTCGACGAGACGACCGCGGAACCCTCCCACCAGACGACCCTGCGGCGTACGGAGGACGCGCACGGTCCAGCCGGGCCACCAGGCGCGGACGTCGTCCACCGTCTCGTGCAGGGTCGGGATGACCGTGCCGGGGTTCGCCTGCTGCTCGGTCACCCAGCACGCCAGCTGCAGCACGTGCCACTCCGGCACGTCCGCCGGCACCGCCGCGGTGAGCTCGAGGTCGGGTACGGCACCGAGCCCCGTCAACGCCGTGGCGGGGAGGAGGTCCGGTCGCCGTGCGACGGTGCGTCGCAGCGACTGCTCGTGCCGCCAGGTCGCGACCCGGCCGTGGTCACCGGAGAGCAGCACCGCCGGCACGTCGAGCCCGCGCCACGAGGCGGGCTTGGTGTAGACCGGGTACTCCAGGAGTCCCCCGGTCTCCGGGTCGTGGGACTCCTCGGCGAGCGACTCCGGGTTGCCCATGAAGCCGGGCAGGAGACGTACGACGGCCTCGATGACGGCGAGCGCAGCCACCTCGCCGCCGTTGAGCACGAAGTCCCCGAGCGAGACCTCCTCGACCCGTACCGAGCCGCCCGCACCGCTGCGGTAGTGGTCGACGACCCGCTGGTCAATGCCCTCGTAGCGACCGCAGGCCACCACGAGATGGGCCGCTCCCGCGAGGTCCCGGGCGAGCGCCTGGTCGAAGGGACGCCCCGAGGGTGTCGGCACGACGAGCACGGACTCGGGCGTCGCCGACGCCGCGACCAGCTCGTCGAGCGCGTCGCCCCACGGTCCGGGCTTCATCACCATGCCGGCTCCGCCGCCGTACGGGCTGTCGTCGACGGTGCGGTGACGGTCGTCGGTCCAGCCGCGCAGGTCGTGGACGGCCAGCTCGACGAGCCCGTCGCGGATGGCCTTGCCCGGCAGGCTCAGCTGCAGCGGGAGGAGGTAGTCGGGGAAGATCGAGACGACGTCGATGCGCATGACGAAAGCCGCCCTCAGTCCTCGAACGGCGCGACGAGACCGGGTCGGTCGGCGACGACGACCCGACCCGCGGTCAGGTCGACCTCGGGGACCAGCGCGGCGACGAAGGGCACGAGGGCGAGGCGGCCCTCGGGCGTACGCACCGCCAGCAGGTCCTGCACCCCCGGGTGCTGGACCTCCTCGACGGCGCCGATCACGGCACCCTCGAGGTCCACCACCACCAGCCCCTCGAGCTGGTGGTCGTAGAACTCCTCGGGGTCCTCCGGTGTCTCGGTGGGGTCCACCGCGACCTGGAGCACGACCCCACGCCACCCCTCGGCGTCGGTCCGGTCCGTCACGCCCACCAGACGGAGAAGAAGTCGCTCCTGGTGCCAGCGGACGCTCTCGACCTCCACGGTGGACGGCAGCGTCGCCTGCGGCTCACCGCGGGCGGTCGTAGGCGAGGGGGGCAGCACCGTGAGGACGGCACCGGGCCGGAACCTCCGCTCGGGTTCGTCGGTGCGGACCTCGACGGTCAGCTCGCCGCGTACGCCGTGCGGCTTGCCGACGCGGCCCACCGCGAGCCACAGCGGTTGCTCGGCTTCCACCAGGGCTCCTCTCGCGGTTCAGTCGGGTGTCAGGTGTCGTGGGACGACGAACGGCGGGGAGGCGTCGTGCCTCCCCGCCGTTCAGGCGGCGTGCGGACCCACTGACGAGGTCAGCGCTTGTCGACGTCGACGAAGTCGACGCGAGCGCCTCCGCGGCCCGCCAGGGCGTTGATGACCGTGCGGAAGGCCGTCGCGGTGCGACCACCGCGGCCGATCACCTTGCCGAGGTCCTCGGGGTTGACCCGGACCTCGAGCACGGATCCGTGCCGGGCCTGCCGGTCGCGCACGGACACGTCGTCGGGGTGGTCGACCACGCCACGGACGAGGTGCTCGAGAGCGTCGGCGAGCACGATCAGGACTCCGACTTGACGTCGCCCTCGGCGGCGGCCTCGGCGGGCTCGACGACCTCGGGCGCGGCCTCGGCGGCGGGCGCCTCGACGGTCTCCTCGGCCTTCTCGGTCTTCTTCGCCGACGCGGTCACGGCCTCGCCACGGGGCTCGGCGTTGGCCTCCTTGAGCGCCTCGTTGAAGATCTCGAGCTTGTCGCGCTTGGCGTCCTTGACCCGCAGTGTGCCCTCGGTGCCGGGAAGGCCCTTGAAGGTCTGCCAGTCGCCGGTCACCTTGAGCAGGGCCTCGACGGCCTCGGTCGGCTGGGCGCCGACGCCGAGCCAGTACTGGGCGCGGTCGGAGGTGATCTCGATGAAGGAGGGCTCCTCCTTCGGGTGGTACTTGCCGATCTCCTCGATCACGCGTCCGTCACGACGGGCGCGGGAGTCGACGACGACGACGCGGTAGTGGGGGCTGCGCACCTTGCCGAGGCGCTTCAGGCGAATCTTGACGGCCACGTGGGTGGTGTCTCCTTGAGGATCAGGTGGTGGTGAGCCGGCGGCCACCGGGTGGGGTCCGGGCCGCGGGGTCTCGTGGGCGCGCGCCGGACGGGTGAGAGGGCCCGCCGTGCACGACTCAGCGAGCAAGTGTGCCACGCGCGGTGCGTACGACCGAATCGGGGCTTCCCCGGAGGCGGTCCGGCGACTCAGGCGACGACGCGCCCGCGCAGCACGACGCGTGCCGGGTCGGCGAGCACACCGAGGTCCGCGAGCGGGTCGGCGGCGTAGACGACGAGGTCGGCCGGGTCGCCCTCGCCCAGACCGGCCGGCATGCCGAGCCAGGCCCGCGCCGACCACGACGCCGAGCCGAGCGCGTCGGCGCGGCTCATGCCGACGTCGCGGTGCAGCATCGCGACCTCCTCGGCGATCAGTCCGTGCGGCAGCACGCCTCCCGCGTCGGTGCCGGCGTAGATCTGCACGCCGGCCTCGTGCGCGGCTCCCAGCACCTGGTGACGCGTCTCGAACAGCCGGGTCATGTGGGCGGCGTAGGTCGGGAACTTCTCACCGGCCTGGGAGGCGTACGTGGGGAAGTTCTCCAGCTGCCGCACCGTCGGGACGAGGGCGACCTGGTGCGACACCATCTGGTCGATCAGGTCCTCCGAGAGCCCCGTGCCGTGCTCGAGGCAGTCGATGCCGGCATCGAGCAGCATCGGCAGGGCGTCCTCGCCGAACACGTGCGCCGTCACCCGCGCACCGTGCTCGTGGGCGACCCTGATGGCCTCGGCGAAGGTCTCGGCCGGGAAGCTCGGTCGCAGGTCGCCGGCCTCACGCTCGATCCAGTCCCCCACCAGCTTGACCCAGCCGTCTCCGCGTCGCGCCTCCTGGGCGACGTACGCCGCCACCTGGTCGGGCTCGACCTCGTGGGCGAAGTTGCGGATGTAGCGGCGCGTACGGGCGATGTGACGTCCGGCGCGCAGCAGCCGGGGCAGGTCCTCGCGGTCGTGGACCCAGGACGTGTCGGCCGCTGATCCGCAGTCGCGGATCAGGAGCGCACCGGCGTCGCGGTCGGCGACGAGCTGGGCCTCGGTCGTGGCCTCGTCGACGGCCCCGTGGGAGTCGAGTCCCGCGTGGCAGTGCGCGTCGACCAGGCCGGGGACGATCCACCCCTCGGCCACGAGCTCGGCGTCGCGCTGCGGCTCGTAGGTGACGCGGCCGTCGACGACGAAGAGGTCGTGCGCCTCACCGTCGGGCAGGACGGGGCCACGGAACAACTGCGCACGGCTGCCACTCATGGGGGCACCGTAGCGCCGGTCCGCGGCACCGGGTCGAGCTCAGCGCTTGGTGAGCTCGTCGTACCCCATGCCGAGTGCCATCGCCTGGTGCATCGGCATGTGGCCTGGCCTCGACGACCGCGGCGCGCGAGCGGCGCGGCCGGTGCGAGTGGGGGCCGAGGCGGGTCGGCGGAGCAGCGACCGGAGGCCGCGGCGGCTGGTGAACAGATCGGTGTACTTCATGCACTCCATGTTCACAGGTCGGTTCAGTCAGGTCAAACACCGACCGGTGAATCTTTACCGAGCCCCAGGTGAACACCGGTCGGTGCACCCCCGCGAGGGCGTCCACTACCGTGGTTCGCATGGCACGCAGCAGCGAGGAGATCCACTCGGCCCTGGTCGAGGCCGCCGAGACGTGCTTCTACCGCGACGGCATCACCGCGACCGGGGTCGACGCGATCGCGGAGGAGGCCGGCGTCTCCAAGCGCACGCTCTACAACCACTTCGGCTCCAAGGACGGGCTCGTGGCCGCCTACCTCGAACGACGCGAGCAGCGCTGGACGGGCCTGCTCGACGGTCTCCTCGCCGACGCCGGTGGCGACGCGGTCGAGCAGGTCGTCGCGTACGCCCACGCGTATGCCCGGCAGACCGACGAGGACCTCTTCCGCGGCTGCGCGCTCATCAACGCCGCCGCCGAGCTCGCGGAGGCCGACGACCCGGCCCTCGCGCTTATCCGGGCCTCGGTCGACCGCGTCGGCGAGGAGATCACCGCCGTCCTCGTCGGAGGCGGGCTGCCGCTGCCCGAGGCCGCCCGGCTCGCCGAGCACGTCGTGCTGGTGCTCGAGGGCGCCGTCGCGGTCGGCGGCATCCACCGGGACGTCGCACCGCTGTTCGCCGCCACCGACGTCGTCCGCGAGCTGGTCACCGCCGCCCTGACGCCGCTGCCCGCTACTTGAGGTACTTGGACAGGTCCGCGGGCAGGTCGACCTCGGACAGGTCGACGTCGTCGTCCTGGCCCGCCGGCAGTCCGAACGGGTTCTGAGCCGGACGGTCAGCGGCCTTCTGTGCCGCTTGCTTCTCCGCCATCGCGCGCTTCGCCGGATTGCCGGAGACCCGCTTGCCCTTGCCCTTCTTCGCGACGGCCTTCTGCTTGGCGCGCTTGCCGCCGCCCACGCCGCCCATGCCCGGCATCCCGGGCATCCCCGGCATGCCGCCGCCCTTGGCCATCTGCATCATCATCTTGCGGGCCTCGAAGAACCGGTCGACCAGCGTGTTGACGTCGTTGACCGTGCGGCCCGAGCCCTTGGCGATGCGCGAGCGACGCGAGCCGTCGATGATCTTCGGGTTCGCCCGCTCGGCCGGTGTCATCGACTGGATGATGGCCTCGACGCGGTCGATCTCCCGGTCGTCGAAGTTCTCGATCTGGTCCTTGAACTGCGCCATCCCCGGCAGCATCCCCATGATCTTGGAGATCGAGCCGAGCTTGCGGACCTGCTGCATCTGCTCGAGGAAGTCGTCCAGCGTGAACTCCCCACCCTGACCGGAGAGCTTCGCCGCCGCCTTCGCGGCCTTGTCGGCGTCGAACGCCTTCTCGGCCTGCTCGATCAGGGTGAGCATGTCGCCCATGTCGAGGATGCGTGAGGCCATGCGGTCGGGGTGGAAGAGGTCGAAGTCGGTGAGCTTCTCACCGTTGGAGGCGAACATCACCGGCTTGCCGGTCACCTTCGCCACCGACAGGGCCGCACCGCCGCGGGCGTCGCCGTCGAGCTTGGAGAGCACCACCGCGTCGAAGCCCACGCCGTCGAGGAACGCCTGGGCGGTGGTGACGGCGTCCTGACCGATCATCGCGTCGAGCACGAAGAGCGTCTCGTCCGGCTGCGTCGCGTCGCGGATGTCGGAGGCCTGACGCATCAGCTCCTCGTCGACACCGAGGCGCCCGGCGGTGTCGATGATGACGACGTCGTGGAGCGTACGGCGGGCCTCGGCGACCCCGCGCCGGGCGACGTCGACGGGGTCGCCCACACCGTTGCCTGGCTCGGGGGCGAAGACCGTGACGCCGGCGCGCTCACCGTTGACCTGCAGCTGCTGCACCGCGTTGGGGCGCTGGAGGTCCGAGGCGACCAGCATCGGGCTCATGCCCTGGCCCTTGAGCCACAGTCCTAGCTTCGCGGCGAGCGTCGTCTTGCCCGCTCCCTGGAGGCCGGCCAGCATGATCACCGTCGGTGGCTGCTTGGCGTAGCGCAGCCGCCGGGTCTCGCCACCGAGGATCGCGACGAGCTCCTCGTCGACGATCTTGACGACCTGCTGGGCCGGGTTCAGGGCGCCGGAGACCTCGGCGCCGCGCGCACGCTCCTTGACCGCGCCGACGAACTCCTTGACCACGGGCAGGGCGACGTCGGCCTCGAGCAGCGCGATGCGGATCTCCCGCGCGGTGCGGTCGATGTCGGCCTCGGAGAGGCGACCCTTGCCACGCAGGTTCTTGAAGGTGTCGGAAAGTCGGTCCGACAGGGTGCTGAACAACGCGGGTTCCTCCGGATGGGCTGCGGCGTCAGCGCACGCGCCCGGTCACCGGGCCGGTGCGCAGGCGGGGCCGGGCTGCGCCGGTCACGCCCTCTTCGTGCTCGACAGCGTATCCGCCGCGATCAGGGCGGCCCGTACGGCGTGCGCCGCGTCGGCGGCGCGCGTCTCCGACAGGGCGCCGGCGCCGACCTCGCAGCAGTAGAAGACGTCGACGGCCTGCGGTCCGACGGTGGCCACGTGAGCGGAGCGGACGATCACGTCGATCTCGGCGAGCGCCCGGCACACCAGGGCGACGGTGCCGCGTCGGTCGTCGGCACGCACCTCCAGGACGGTCGCTCCACGGGAGGCGTCCGGATCCAGGACGACCACGGGCTCGGGCGCCCCCTCGCGCTGCTCGCCGATACGTCGCAGCACCTCCTCGGCCGCGGAGGACCCCCCCGCCTCACCCCGGGCCGCCTCGAGCAGCTTGCGTCGCAGCACGGCGGGCTGGCGTACGCCCTCGACCTCCCAGCGCGAGTGCGCGAGGTCGCCGCCGGTCCAGGCGCGGGCCGCGAGCACGGAGACCCGGTCGACCGCGAGGGCGGTCGCGAGGTCGGCGAGCAGACCCGGGCGGTCGGGTGCCACCACGACGACGGTGCCACCGTCGGGCTCGGTGCCGGTCGCGGCGGTGATGTCGACGACCGGCTCCCCCGCCTCGAGCGAGGCGCGCTGCTCGGCGTCGAGGTCGGTCTCGGCGGGTACGTCCGGCGCCGCCGCGGCGGCCGACCGGCTGCCGCCGAGGTGGGCGCGCACCCGGCGCACCAGGTCGGTGATCAGGCGCGCCCGCCAGTCGGTCCAGGCGGCGGGCCCGGTCGCACGCGCGTCGGCCTCGGTGAGCGCGGCCAGGAGGTCGAGGGTCTCGACGTCCGCCACGGCGCTCGCCACGGCCTCGATGGTCGAGGGGTCCTGGAGGTCGCGGGTCGTGGCGGTCGCGGGCAGCAGCAGGTGGTGGCGCACCAGGCGGCGTACGAGCTCGGGCACGGGGTCCTCGAAGCCCATGCGGCGGACGACCGCCTCGGCGATCGGCGCCCCCTCCACGGAGTGGTCGGTGCGTCCTCCCTTGCCGATGTCGTGCAGGAGCGCCGCGACCAGAAGCACGTCGGGGCGCTTGACGCGGCGGATCAACCGGGACGCCTCGATCACGGTCTCCACGCTGTGGCGGTCGACGGTGTAGGAGTGCACGGTCGTCGCGTGCGGCAGCAGGCGCACCCGCTGCCACTCGGGCAGGATCGCCCCCACCACGGCACCGGTCGCCTCGAGCGTCTCCCACACCTCGCGCAGCGGGTCGCCCGCGGCGAGCAGCCGCACCAGCTGCTCCCGCGACTCCCGCGGCCACGGGTCCGGCAGGGACGCCCCGGCGCGGACGAGGCGCGCACTCGTGGTGGGCGCGAGCACGAGGTCGCGCCCGGCGGCGGCTGCGGCGGAGCGCAGCAGCAGGCCCGGGTCCTCACCGACGCGCGCGCCGGCGTCGAGCACGATCTCCTCCCCCGAGATCGCGACGCCGTCGCCGACCCGTTCCAGCCGCGGGCGGCGCGGCCGGGTCGCGAGGGGCGGCTGGCGGAGCACTGCGTCGACCCGGCGCCAGGTGAGGTGGGACAGGTGGGCGAGGCGCTGACCCTCGGCGCGGACGCGTCGCTCGACGGCCCGCGGGTCGCCGACGGCCAGGTCCGGGTCGGGGTGGGAGGCGAGCCGCTCGGCCAGGTCGGGCCAGACCTCCTGGACGATGCGGTCGCCGCGACGTCCGGTGACGACGTGAAGGGCGTCGCGCACGTCGAGCAGCCGCCGCCGGCACCGGGCGAGCTCCTGGTGGTCGACGTCGACGAGCCAGGTCGCGACGAGGGCCTTGAGGTTGGTCGCGTCGCGCAGACCCCCCTCGGACTCCTTGAGGTCGATGATGCTCTGGTGCGCGAGCTCGCCGACGCGGTCGACGCGTTCGCGCGTGCGTTCGCGCAGTTGCGGGAGCCTCTCGCGCGCCGTGCGGCGCCAGGACGTCAGCAGGTCGCTGCGCAGACGCAGCGTGAGGTTCGGGTCGCCCGCGAGGTGGCGGGCGTCGAGCAGTCCCAGGGCGACCCTGATGTCCGCCTCGGCGGCCTCCCGGGCGGCGCCCAGGGGGCGTACGGAGTGGTCGATCTGCTTGCCCGAGTCCCACAGCGGATACCAGATGTCCCCTGCCCACGACCCCGGCTCGGGGTGCTCGGCCTCGTCGACGACGAGGATCACGTCGAGGTCGCTGAACGGCGAGAGCTCCGACCGTCCGAAGCCGCCGACGGCGACCAGCGCGACCCCGGTCTCGGGGACGTCGGTGGTCCTCCACGCGTCGCGGCACAGGGCGTCGGCCTCGGCCGTACGCCTCGCCCGCCCCTCGGCGGTCATCGGGGCCCCGGGTCAGACGGCCGAGGCGTCCCGGTCGCCGGTGCGGACCCGCACCACGGACTCCACCGGCGAGACCCACACCTTGCCGTCGCCGATCTTGCCGGTCGCGGCGGCCTCGACGACGGTGTCGACGACCTCCTCGGCGTCGGCGTCGTCGACCACGATCTCGATGCGGACCTTGGGCACCAGCGAGATGTCGTACTCCGCGCCGCGGTAGACCTCGGTGTGGCCCTTCTGGCGGCCGTAGCCCGCGACCTCGGTCACCGTCATGCCGGTGATCCCGATGCCCTCGAGGGCGCCGCGGACGTCCTCCCACTTGTGGGGCTTCACGACAGCGGTGACGAGCTTCAAGACGTCCTCCAGAGCGGGTGGTCGAGCAGTGGTCGAGCAGTGGTCGAACTGGTGGTCAACAGGTGGTCGTGCCGTCGAGCCTAGTCGCGGCGGTCGGCGTACGGCCTCAGGACTCTCCCCCGAGCGTGCCGCGCGGGATGGTCGGTCCGCCGCCGGAGCCGCCGCCGGAGGAGCGCGACCCCGAGGTGGAGTGCAGGTCGTAGGCGTTCTCGGCGTGGATGACCAGATCGATGCCCGTGATCTCGTCGTCGTCGGCGACGCGGAAGCCCATCGTGCGCTGCACCAGCTCGGCGAGGAGGTAGGAGACGACGAAGGCGAAGACCGCGGCGACGACGACGCCGACGACCTGACGGCCGAGCTGGTCCACGCCGCCGCCGTAGAGGAGCCCGGCGACCCCTGTCGGGGCCTCGGCGGACCCGATGAGTCCGATCGCGAGCATGCCGACGACGCCACCGACGCCGTGGACGCCGACGACGTCGAGGGAGTCGTCGTAGCCGAACCGGTACTTCAGACCCACGGCCCACGCGCAGACCGCGCCGGCAGCGAGACCCGCCAGCATGGCGCCGATCGGGGTGACGGACCCGCAGGACGGCGTGATGGCGACCAGCCCGGCGACCAGGCCCGAGGCGGCACCCAACGAGGTGGCGTGGCCGTCACGGAAGCGCTCGAGCAGCAGCCAGCCGAAGATGCCGGTGCACCCCGCGAGGATGGTGGCGACAAGGATCGCGGCGGCGGAGCCGTCGGCGGTCAGGGCCGAGCCCGCGTTGAAGCCGATCCAGCCGAACCACAGCAGACCCGCCCCGAGCATCACCAGGGTGAGGTTGTGCGGACGCATCGGGTCGCGACCGAAGCCGATCCGCTTGCCGAGCACGAGGGCCAGCGCCAGCGCCGAGGCGCCCGAGCAGATCTCCACGGCCTGACCGCCGGCGTAGTCGATGACCGCGAGGTCCTCGAGCAGGAACCCCGAGCCGAAGGTCATGTGCGCCAGCGGGGCGTAGACGAACACGGTCCACAGGGCCACGAAGACCAGCCAGGACCCGAAATGGGCCCGGTCGGCGATGGCCCCGGAGATCAGCGCCGCCGTGATGACGCAGAACAGCGCCTGGAAGACCGCGAACAACAGGAGGGGCTGGCCGCCGTCGGTGAGCTCGCCGATCTGGCCCGAGAGCCCGATGAGGCCTGCCGGGTTGCCGACGACCCCGCCGAGGTCGTCGCCGAAGGCGATGCCGTAGCCGACGAGGGTCCAGACGACCAGCACCACGGCGAAGGCGCCGAAGGTCATCATGATCATGTTCAGCACGCCGCGGGAGCGCACCATGCCGCCGTAGAAGATGGCCAGACCCGGCGCCATGATCAGCACCAGCGCGGTGGAGACGAGCAGCCAGGCGGTGTTGCCGGAGTCGAGCTCGGCGGCGGCGAGGGGCGG
Source organism: Nocardioidaceae bacterium (assembly GCA_018672315.1). NCBI lineage: Bacteria > Bacillati > Actinomycetota > Actinomycetes > Propionibacteriales > Nocardioidaceae > Nocardioidaceae bacterium. Next base: position 236,171 of record CP076053.1, read on the forward strand.
CAGCACGGCCGCGGCGTTCGGCGTCATGCGCCGAAGAGTCCGACAGCTTTGTTTCGCCTGTGTTTCCGATCCCCCGGCACGCCGTGCGCATGTGGCGCTGATCACTGCCCTGCAAGAGCGGGCGTGTACGACGACAGGGGCCGCCGCCCTCGTGGGCGGCGACCCCTGTCGCGTCGAACCGGTCGAGCTCAGGTGCTCACAGTGCGGCGTCTCCGGTGTCGCCGGTGCGTACGCGGGTGACCGCGTCGACCGTGGAGACCCACACCTTGCCGTCACCGATCCGCCCGGTCTGGGCGGCGCCGACGATCACGTCGACGATGTTGCCGGCGTCGGTGTCCTCCACGACGATCTCGATGCGCACCTTGGGGACCAGCGCGATGTCGTACTCCGCGCCGCGGTAGACCTCGGTGTGGCCCTTCTGGCGGCCGTAGCCCGAGACCTCGCTGACGGTCATGCCGGTGACCCCGAAGGTCTCCAGGGCCTCGCGGACCTCGTCCCACTTGTGGGGCTTGATGACTGCGGTGATGAGCTTCATGCGGAGGTACCTCCCGTGAGACCGGACTTGCTGGACGAACCGCCACCCCGCGAGACCAGGTCGTACGCGGTCTCGCCATGCTGGTCGTAGTCGATGCCCTCGATCTCGGCCTCCTCCTCGACGCGCCAGCCGATGGTGAACTTGATGGCGAGCGCGATGACCAGGGTCATGACGCCGGACCAGCCGATGGCGACGAGCACACCGAGCGCCTGGGCGACGAGCGACTCGAAGCCCCCGCCGTAGAAGAGGCCGTCCACGGCGCCTCCCGCGATGCCCGAGCCCTCCGCGGCGGTGACCGAGAAGAGACCGATCAGCAGCGTGCCGACGATGCCGCCGACCAGGTGGACACCGACGACGTCGAGCGAGTCGTCGTAGCCCAGCTTGTACTTCAGGCCGACCGCCCAGGAGCACGCCGCACCGGTGATGGCGCCGATGGCGAGCGCCCCGACGATGTTGACCGCACCCGCGGCCGGGGTGATGCCGACCAGGCCGGCGACGATGCCGGAGGCCGCGCCGAGTGTGGTGACCTTGCCGTGCAGCGCCTTCTCCACGACGAGCCAGCCGATGATGGCGGCCATCGCGGCCAGCGTGGTGTTCGCGAAGGTCAGGCCGGTCTCGTTCAGGAACTGGGTGCTGGGCTCGATACCGTCGACGAAGACGAGCGAGCCGACGTTGAAGCCGTACCAGCCGATCCACAGGAGCGCGGCGCCGAGCATCGTCAGCGTCAGGTTGTGGGGTCGCATCGCGCTCTTGCCGAAGCCGAGACGCTTGCCGATCACGAGCACGAGCACGAGCGCCGCGACGCCGGAGTTGATGTGCACCGCCGTGCCGCCGGCGTAGTCCTGCGCGCCGATGTCGGCGCAGATGAGGCCGCCGTTGTCGCAGCCGAAGACCATGTGGGCCATCGGGAAATAGGACAGCGTCGCCCACAGCGGCACGAAGAGCAGCCAGGCGGAGAACTTGACCCGGTCGGCGATGGCTCCGCTGATCAGGGCGGTCGTGATGACCGCGAAGGTCAGCTGGAACATCATGAAGGTGTAGCCGCCGTAGTCGAGGCCGGAGAGCCCGAACGAGTTGAACGGCGAGCCGGTGAAGGGGCTGTCGCCGGTGAAGACCATCGAGTAGCCCCACAGGACCCAGATGATGCCGACGATGGCCATCGCCGAGTACGACATCATCATCATGTTGAGCACGGACTTCGAGCGGGTCATACCGCCGTAGAACAGGGCCAGCGCGGGCACGGTCATCATGACGACCAGCAGCGTGGCCACGAGCATGAAGGCGTTGTAGCCGTCCATGTGTGGACCTCCAGTGAGAGCTGTAGGGGCGAGGAGGACGACCGCGACGACGTTGTCGCGGAGGAGCCGTCCCCCAGGTCCCGACAACTGTCTGGCCCGGAGGTTTCACCGCCTTGCTGACGGTGTTTCAGGTTGGTTGCCTGTCGTGCGATTGCGTTTCGGCTGCGTTACGCACGCCGTGCACGGGGACGAATCAGGCGTCGAGCAAGGCGTCGACGAAGCCCTCGGGGTCGAACGGCGCGAGGTCGTCGGCGCCCTCACCGAGACCCACGAGCTTCACGGGTACGCCGAGCTCGCGCTGCACCGCGACGACGATGCCGCCCTTGGCCGAACCGTCGAGCTTGGTCAGCACGACGCCGGTGACGTCGACGACCTCGCGGAAGACACGCGCCTGCGTCATGCCGTTCTGACCCGTGGTGGCGTCGAGCACCAGCAGCACCTCGGTGACGGGCACCTGCTTCTCGATGACTCGCTTGACCTTGCCGAGCTCGTCCATCAGGCCCGCCTTGTTCTGCAGCCGGCCGGCGGTGTCGACCACGACGACGTCGAGCCCGCGGTCGACCCCCACCTTCACGGCCTCGAACCCGACGCTGGCGGGGTCGCCGCCCTCGGGGCCGCGGACGACATCGACGCCGACCCGCTCGCCCCACGTCGAGAGCTGGTCGGCCGCCGCGGCACGGAAGGTGTCGGCCGCGCCGAGCACGACCTGCTTGTCCTCGGCGACCAGCACGCGGGCCAGCTTGCCGACGGTGGTGGTCTTGCCCGTGCCGTTGACCCCGACGACCAGCACGACGCCCGGCTTGCCGTCGCCGCCGTCCAGGGCCAGGGAGCGGTCGGTGTCGGTGCCGACGAGGGTGAGCAGCTCCTCGCGGAGCACGCTGCGTACGTCGCTCTCGCCGCCCTCGACGCGAATCCGGGTCCGCAGACGCTCCACGAGCTCCTGGGCGGGCCCAACGCCGACGTCGGCGGAGATCAGCAGGTCCTCGATCTCCTCCCAGGTGTCCTCGTCGACCGAGTCGCGCGAGAGCAGCGCCAGCAGGCTGCGCCCCAGCAGGTTCTGGCTGCCGGCCAGCCGGGCACGCAGGCGCTGCAGCCGGCTCTGGGTCGACTCGGGCCGCTCGAGGCCGGGCGCGTCCGGCCCCGGTTCCTCCACCACGGTCGCATCGGCCGTCGCCTCGTCGACCTCGGTCGGGGACTGCGCGGAGGTCTCGGGCGCCGCGACCCCGGCGGCGTCGGTCGCGCGGCCCGCTGCGGCCTCGGTGTCGCCCGACGACACGGTCAGGTCGTTGCGCCGCCGTCGCCGCAACGAGGTGACGAGACCCGCCATCGTCACCAGGGCGACGCCGGCGATCGCGATGATCAGGAAGAGGAAGCTCGAGACGATGTCCACGGCTCGATCCAATCACGCGCGGCGGCCGCGATCACCCGCCGCCGGCAGACCTCAGCGGTGCAGCAGCTGCGAGGCCCCGCGGACGCCGGGCACGCGCATCAGCCGACCCCCGGTGTGCGGGGCGGCGACCACGAGGAGCACCAAGGAGGCGAGGACGACGACGCCGGTCATCGTGGCGAGGAGGAGCATCAGGGCTGTGACCATGGGAACCACCTGGGGAAGTGCCGGGGAAGGCAGGTGAGTACGAACCCGCCCAACTCTGGCACGACCGGTGCCCGGCCGGAAGGGATCGACGCGAAGTCGACGGCTCAGCCGTCGGCGACCAGGGGTGCGACGGCCGCCCGGATCTCCTCGGGCACCGGCACCACCGGACGGTCCCCCTTGGCGCCGTTCGCGACGTACACGTGCACGAACCGCCCCTCGGCGGCGGCCTCGTCACCGGGCCCCTGGAAGAGGCCGATGCGGTACGTCACCGACGACCGTCCCAGCCGCTCGACGACCAGACCGGTCTCGACGGGGTCGGGGAAGCCGAGCTCGGCGAAGTAGCGGCACGAGGTCTCCGCGACGATGCCGATCGCGTCGAGGTCGCGGATCGGGAGCCCCGTCGCCTCGTAGAGGTGGGCGTTGACCGCGGTGTCGAAGAGCTCGTAGTAGGTGGCGTTGTTCATGTGGCCGTACGCGTCGTCGTCGCGCCACCGGGTCGTCACCGTGCGCCAGGCGACGAAGTCGGCCCGCGTGGGCCGCGGCTGTCGTGGCTGTCGTGGCGGTGGCCCACTGCCCTGCTGCTGGTTCACGCCGGCTGCCTCTCGCGCAACCGCTGGGAGATCACCGTGGACACACCGTCACCGCGCATGGTCACACCGTAGAGCGCGTCGCCGACCTCCATCGTGCGCTTCTGGTGGGTGATCACGAGCAGCTGCGAGTCCTCGCGCAGCTCCTCGTAGATCTCGAGCAGACGGCCGAGGTTGGTGTCGTCCAGCGCCGCCTCGACCTCGTCGAGGATGTAGAAGGGCGAGGGTCGCGCCTTGAACAGCGCCACGAGGAACGCGACGGCGACCAGCGACCGCTCCCCGCCCGAGAGCAGCGAGAGCCGCTTGACCTTCTTGCCGGGCGGGCGTGCCTCGACCTCGACGCCCGTGGTGAGCATGCTGGAGGGGTCGGTGAGCACGAGACGTCCCTCGCCGCCGGGGAAGAGCCGGGCGAAGACGTGGTCGAAGGCGACCTGCACGTCGCGGTAGGCCTCGGTGAAGACCTGCTCCACGCGCTCGTCGACCTGCGTGACGATGTCGGCGAGGTCGGCGCGGGTGCGGCGCAGGTCCTCGAGCTGCTCGGAGAGGAACGCGTGCCGTTCCTCCATCGCGGTGAACTCCTCGAGCGCGAGCGGGTTGATGCGACCGAGCTGGGAGAGCGCACGCTCGGCCTGACGCAGCCGCTTCTCCTGGGCCGCGCGCTCGAAGGCGTACGTCGGTGGGTCCGCGCCGTCCTCGACCTCGACGGAGAGGTCGGGCACCGGTCGGTCCGGGCCGTAGTCGGCGACCAGGGCGTCGACCTCGAGACCGAGGTCGGTCATGGCGCGCTCCGCGAGCTGGTCGAGCCGCATCTGGTGGGCCGCCCGCGCCATCTCGTCGCGGTGGGCGTCGGTGCGCAGCTCGTCGAGGTCGCGCGCGAGGTCGCGCAGCCGGCCGCGTACGTCGAGCAGCGCCTGCTCGTCCGAGGCGCGCGACTGCTGCACCTCTGCACGTCGCGCAGCGGCGGCCCCGAGCGAGACCTCCAGGGCGGCCAGCACCTTCTGACACGCCTGCTGGACCCCTCGCGCGGTGGTCGCCTCGGCTCGCAACCGCTGCCGCCTGGCCTCGGCCCGGGCCCGCTGCTCACGCTCGGTCGCGGCGCGGCGCCGCAGGCCGGCGGCACGCCCGAGCACGGACTTCGCCTGCTCCTCGACCGTCCGCAGCGCCAGCCGCGCCTGGGTCTCGGCGGCGCGCGCCTCCCTGGCGGCCTCGGCGAGCCTTTCCCGCTCGGCGGTCTCCGGCTCCTCGGCCGGTGCCTGCTCGGCGGTCGCGAGCCGCTCCTCCAGCGCGGTGGCGGCGGCGAGCGCGTCGGAGTGGGCGGCCTGCGCCGCCTCGATGGCGGCTCCTGCCCGCTCGGCGTCGGACCGGGCGTTGCGCGCGGCGGCGCCGTGCTGGGCCAGCTCCTCGGCGACGGCCGCCAGGGTCGCGTCGGACTCGTGGAGCTGCGCCAGCGTCACGTCGACGGCCGCCCGGGCCGTGGCGCGCTCGTGCTCGAGGCGGGTGAGCGCGAACCCGAGCCGCTCGGTCTCCGCGACCACGTCCGCGAGCCGTTCGCCCGCCTCGTCCACGGCCGCCTGCACCTCGAGCAGGCTCGAACCGTCGTGGGTGCCGCCGCGGGCCGCGTACGCCCCGAGGAGGTCGCCCTCACGGGTCACCGCTCGACGGGGCCGGTCGACCGACGCCGCCGCGACCCACGCCGACGCGGCGTCGAGGTCGTCGACGACCAGCACGTCGCCGAGCAGCGCGGCGACGGCGGTGGTGAGGTCGTCCGGTGCGTTCACGTGGGCGAGCGCCCAGACCGCTCCGGAAGCGGCCTGTTCCCGTGCCGTGGCCGTCGCCGAGCCCGAGGGCGCCCCGGCCACGAGGAGGTCCGCCCGGCCGAGGTCCTCGACGCGGAGTCGTTCGAGGGTCGGCGGCACGTGGGCGAGCGAGGCCAGCACGACGGCGTCCGCGGCTGGACCCAGCGCTGCGGCGACCGCGGCTTCGTACCCGGCGTCGACGTCGAGCAGAGCCGCGACGCTGCCGCGGACGCCGAGCGGGCCGCCCGGCTCGTGCGGGTCGTCGGACGCCAGCTCCAGCAGCGCACCGGCGCCGTCCTTGCGGCGGAGCCCCGTCTCGAGCGCGTCGCGGCGTGCGGTCAGCGCCGCACGGTCCCGCTCGGCCTGCTCCGTGCGGGTCTGGACCTGCGCCAGCTCCTCCTCCACGGCCGCGAGGCGTGCCGCGGCCTGCTCGTGCTCGGCATCGAGGTCCTCCTCGCCGGCGTCGAGCCCGGCGACCTGCGTCTCCAGGGCGGTGAACTCGCGCTGCGCCCGCTCGGCGCGCTGCAGCGCGGCCTCGCGGGAGCCGCTGAGTCGCTCGGCCTCCTCGGCGGCGGAGCGCGCTCGCGTACGCGCCACCTCGACCTGCCCCCTCAACCGGGCCAGCCCCTCACGACGGTCGGCGGCCGCGCGCTGCAGGTCGGCGACCCGCTTGTCCTCGGCCGCCGCCTCGGCCTCGGCGGCGGTGCGGGCCGTCACCGACGCCTCGAGTTCCGCGGACAGCTCGGCGGTGCGGGCCTCGATCGCCTGCTCCTCGGCCTCGACGCGCTCGGCCTCCGCCTCCAGCTCCTCCGGGCTCCGTCCGGAGCCCGCGACGGGCTGCGCGGCGCCGTCCTCGGCGTGGCGCAGCCGTTCAGCAGCGAGCGACTGCAGGCCGCGGAAGCGTTCGGCGAGGCCGGAGAGGTCGAACCAGGTCTCCTGCGCTCGGGCGAGCTGCGGCAGGCTCTCCCGCAGCGTGGCCTCCAACGCCGCCTCGAGCTCCCGGGCGACCTCGAGCGCCGCGGTGACCTCGGCCTGGCGGGCGGCCAGCGCCTCCTCGTCGGCCGTCTCGGCCTCCAGCGTCGCCCGGGCCGAGACCACGTCGTCGGCGAGGACGCGGGCCCTGGCGTCGCGGACGTCGGCCTGGATCACCGCGGCCCGTCGCGCCACCTCGGCCTGCCGGCCCAGTGGCTTGAGCTGACGACGCAGCTCGGCGAGGAGGTCGGTGAGGCGGTGCAGGTTGGCCTCGGTCGCCTCGAGCTTGCGCAGCGCCTTCTCCTTGCGCTTGCGGTGCTTCAGGACGCCTGCGGCCTCCTCGATGAATCCGCGACGGTCCTCCGGCGTCGCCCGCAGGATCGAGTCGAGCTGCCCCTGCCCGACGATCACGTGCATCTCGCGTCCGATGCCGGAGTCGCTGAGGAGCTCCTGGACGTCGAGGAGCCGACACGTCGAGCCGTTGATCGCGTACTCCGAGCCGCCGTTGCGGAACATCGTGCGGCTGATCGTTACCTCGGTGTAGTCGATCGGCAGGGCACCGTCGGAGTTGTCGATGGTCAACGCCACCTCGGCCCGGCCGAGCGGGGCGCGACCGGAGGTGCCCGCGAAGACGACGTCCTCCATCTTGCCGCCGCGCAGGCTCTTGGCTCCCTGCTCCCCCATCACCCAGGCGAGGGCGTCGACGACGTTGGACTTGCCGGAGCCGTTGGGTCCGACGATGCAGGTGATGCCCGGCTCCAGCTCCAGCGTGGTCGCGGAGGCGAAGGACTTGAAGCCCCTGAGCGTGAGGGTCTTGAGGTACACGGGGCTCCTCCCTGGTGACGGCCCGGACGGGGGACGTCGGGTACGCGCAGCGGTGGGACATGGGGAAGCCGCTCTGCGCCGTCAGGCTAGGCGGCGCCGGGGCGTACGCCGGGGAGGCGCGCCCGGCCGGCTGGATCAGCGCGGGGCGTCCGCCGCCGTCACCCCGCCGACCTCGCTGACCTCGTCGGCGTGCGCGACCTGCATCAGCGGCCGCCACAGCCACACCAGGAGCAGCACCGACCCGACGAAGCCGAACCAGAACGGGGCCACCACCCCCAGGGCGCCGGCCAGCACCGACCCGAGGCCCGCGCCCGCGGCGAGTCCCGCCGTGCCCGCGAACCGGTAGGCCGACCCGACCCGGCCCTGGAGCGCCTCCGGGACCGCGCGCATCCGGATGGTGGTCATGATCGTGCCCCAGACGAACTCGTGGACCCCGAAGACGACCATCATCGCGAGCGCGACGACGGGCAGCCTGTTGAGCGCGAACACGAAGTGGAAGACGGTCTCCACGGCCAGGCCGATGCGCATCAGCACCCCCAACGGCAGGGCGCCCTCGAGGCGGTCGTACGCCACCATGCCGATCAGGCCGCCCACGGCGCTCGCCGTGGTGAGGAGGCCGTACCCCACCTCACCCATCTCGAGCACCTCCAGCGCGTAGAGCACCAGAACCGCCAGGGTGGCCCCGAAAGTGACGTTGAAGGCGAAGATCGTGATCGTCAGCGTGCGGAGGGCCGCATGGCCACGCAGCCAGCGCAGCCCCTCGCGGACCTCTCGGGCCGCCGCGCCGCGGGTACGGTCCCGGTCGACCCGACCACGACGCAGGGTGATGCGTGACATCAGCACCACCGCGAGCAGCGCGAGCACGACCTGGGCCGCGTAGGGCCACACGGTGCCGACAGTGAAGAGCGCGGCGCCCAGCGGGGGTCCGGCCAGGCGGTTCGCCACCACGAACCCGGCCATCTGCCTGGCGTTGGCGACGCCGAGATCCCGCGGGCCGACGAGCTGCGGCAGCATCGCGGAGAAGGAGCCGTCGGCGAAGGTCTCGGTCACCCCGATCAGGAACACCATCGTCAGCAGCACCCCGACCGTGAGGGTGTCGGTGACGATCAGCGCCACGACGGCCACCAGCAGCAGGGCGCGCAGCGCGTCGGTGACGAGCGCGACCGTACGACGGTCCGAGCGGTCGACCACGACACCGGCGTACAGGCCGATGAGCATCGGCGGGGCGAACAGCAGGAAGGTCGAGAGCCCGACGAGCAACGGGTCACGCGTCAGCGAGGCGACGAGCAGGGGCCCGGCCGCGAGCGCGATGCCGTCGCCGAGGTTCGCGGTCCAGCTGGCCCCCAGCAGCCACCGGTAGTCCGTGCCCAGGCGGGACGGGAGCAACCGGTCGAGGATTCTCACCGGAGAACCCTAGATGTCCGGTGCCTCAGGCGTCGCTCGGCACCCCGGTCAGGTCGACGACCTGCCGCCACAGGCTGGCGGTCTGGTCGGCGGAGGGCTGGTTGAGCCCGAGGTACGCGGTGGGTCGCGGCGCGCGGTCCTGCCAGAACTCCCCGCTGACCTCGCCGGCACGGGGAGAGGCAGCCAGCCACACGACGGTGTCGGCACCCTCGGCCGCGTCCCGCAGGAACGGCTTGGTGATCTTGTAGAAGCCGGGCAGTGAGTCCTGGACGCCGGGGGTGTCGGCCCAGCCGGGGTGCGCGGAGTGGACGCTGACGCCGAGGTCGGCGAGCTCGCGGGCCCAGCGCTCGGCCAGGTGCACCTGCATGCGCTTGGTGCGGGCGTAGGCGGTGACGCCGTCGTACTCGCCGTCGGTGAACTGCAGGTCGTCCTCGCGGAGCTTCTGGGAGTACATGCCGCCGGAGCTCATCCACACGACGCGGCCGTCGCCGTCGGCGGCCAGGGCGTGGCGCAGCAGATAGGTCAGCTTGTGCGGGCCGAGAACGTGGACCGCCAGCGTCATCTCGTGGTCCTGGGGAGAGGTCGACCGCTCCGGTGGCATGACGCCGGCGTTGTGCACCAGGGCGTGGAGGGTGTCGGTGACCGCGAGCACCTTTTCGGCGACCTGCTCGACGGCATCGAGGTCCGCGACGTCGGTCTCGATCAGCACCAGGTCGGCGCCCGGCACCTTGGCCTCGATGCGGCGCTTGGCCGCCTCGGCCTTGTCCATGGTGCGGCACAGCATGAGGACGCGGGCGCCGAGCCGGGCCAGTCCGAGTGCAGTGGCCTCGCCGAGACCCGAGTTGGAGCCCGTGACGGCCACGGTGCGTCCGGCCAGCGCGTCGGGTGCGGGGTCCTCGGGCCACCACGTACGACGCAGCGTCATCCCCACCCGGGTGTACCCGGGCGCGATGGTGAGGTCGAGGAGACGGTCGGCGAGGCCGGTCAACGCGTTGCTCATGCCAGGAGCCTCCCCGGCGCGCGGGCGCGTACGCGGCGGGGCGGGCCCGAACGGCTCACACGCGGTCGACGGGCGCCGGGTCAGACGGGGGCGAGCCCCGTCCGGGTGGTCGCCGTCGACGCGGGCGCCGTGGCCGTCGTCGTCGGGGTCGTCGTCGCGGTTGCCGCGTCGCCGGCTTCCAGCACGGCGAGGAGCTGGGTCTCCAGGTCGCGTACGCGCTGACGCAGACGCCTGTTCTCCGCGAGCAGGCGTGCCTGCTCGCGGGCGTCGGTGCCGACGAGGTAGCCGTGGAGGGCCTTGGCCATGACGCACAACCTTTGCGCACGAGCGCCGCCGTCGTGCTGCGGCGGCGAGAGAGAGGGAACGGGCCCAGGCGCGGGCCGTCGTCCAGTTTCGCACCGTGGGTGGGCGATGGTCAACACGCCGTGTGGTCAGCGGGAGGGACGCCGGCGGGCCCGCGGCTTCGGCTGGCACGCGGGGCACCAGAAGGACGAGCGGTTGGTGAAGGTCGTGCGGACGATCGGGGTGCCGCACCGCTCGCACGGCAGCCCCTCCTGGCCGTACGCGTGGAGAGAGCGGTCGAAGTAGCCGGACTCGCCGTTGACGTTGACGTACAGCGCGTCGAAGGAGGTGCCGCCCTGGTCCAGCGCGGAGCGCATCACCGCACGGACGGCCTCGAGGAGGTCGAGCACCTGACGTCGGGTCAGCTGCTCGCCACGCCGCTCGCCGTGGACGGCGACGGCCCACAGCGCCTCGTCGGCGTAGATGTTGCCCACCCCGGAGACCACCGTCTGGTCCAGCAGCAGACGCTTGATGGCGCTGGTGCGGCGTCGCACCGTGCGTGCGAACGCGTCGTCGTCGAACAAGGGGTCGAGCGGGTCCCGGGCGATGTGACGCGCCTCGGCGGGCAGGTCCGCCCCGCCGTGGGAGAGCGACACTCCCCCGAACATGCGCTGGTCGACGAACCTCAGCTCGTACCCCGCCGGGGCCCCGGTCGCGTCGACCAGGCCGAACCTCACGCGCAGGTGCCGTTCGTCGGGGGCCGTCGGGGGCTGCACGAGCATCTGACCGCTCATGCCGAGGTGAGCCAGCAGGGCGTCGCCGGAGTCCAGGGGCAACCACAGGAACTTGCCACGCCGCCGCGCGGCGACGATGGTGAGCCCCCGCAACGACCGGGCGAAGTCCTCCGGACCGGCGAGGTGACGGCGCACCGGCCTGGGGTGCAGCACCTCGACGTCGGTCACGGTACGCCCGACGACGTGGGCCTCCAGACCGCGGCGGACGACCTCGACCTCGGGGAGCTCGGGCACGTCCGGCTCAGGTGTCCGACGCGGGGGCGTGCCGCTCGGGCTCGTCGTGCTCGGCGACGATCTCTGCGTACGCGGACTCGGCGGCCTGCTGTTCCGCGCGCTTCTTCGAGGGACCCTCGCCGTGGCCGTGCAGGCGGTCGCCGAGCCGCACCGTGGCGGTGAAGGTCTTGCGGTGGTCGGGCCCGGTGTCGCTGATGACGTACTCCGGCACGCCGAGGGAGTGCTTGGCGGTCAGCTCCTGGAGGCTCGTCTTCCAGTCCAGCCCGGCACCCTTGCTCGCCGCCCGCTCCATCGTCGGGTCGAAGAGACGGTGCACCAGGTCGGTCGCCGAGGCGAACCCGCCGGACAGGTACACCGCGCCGATCACGGCCTCGACGGTGTCGGACAGGATCGAGGACTTGTCCCGCCCGCCCGTGGACTCCTCACCCTTGCCGAGCTTGATGTGCCGGCCCAGGCCGATCTCGCGGGCCACCTCGGCGAGCGCCTCGGCGTTCACGACGGCGGCCCGCAGCTTGGCCAGCCGGCCCTCGGAGAGGTCGGGGTGGGTGCGGTAGAGCGTCTCGGTCACGACCACGCCGAGCACGGAGTCCCCGAGGAACTCCAGCCGCTCGTTGGTGGGGAGGTTCCCGTTCTCGTACGCGTAGGACCGGTGCGTCATCGCCAGGTCGAGCAGCGACGGCTCGAGTGTGGGGTCGCCGAGAGCCCCGCGCAGCGCTGCGTACGGCTGCCCGGGGCTCTCCTGACGGACCGGGTCCTCGGTGGTGCTCAGGGTCGGGTCGACCTGCGCGGACAGGTCAGAGGACCTGGCGCTGGGCGCCACGGGCGCCGTAGTTGCCGCACTCACCGCACGCGCGGTGCGGGAGGTGCTTGGCGTCGCAGGCCGGGTTGGCGCAGGAGACCAGCTGGGGGGCGGAGGCCTTCCACTGCGAGCGACGGTGCCGCGTGTTGCTGCGGGACATCTTCCGCTTCGGGACTGCCATGGTGTTCTCCTTCGTCGGGCCGGTGGTCCGGCAGTGGTGCGTCTGGTGCGTCTGGTGCGTGTCTGGGGTGGGTGCCGCGCGGGTGCGGCTCAGGAGCCGCCGGTCAGGCGGTCCTTCAGCTCGGCCAGCCCGGCGAGCCTGATGTCGACCGCGTCGCCGTGGTCGTGGTCGGGGTCGTCGGCCAGGCGGGCGCCGCACTCGGCGCACAGCCCTGGGCAGTCGGGCTCGCACAGCGGTTGGAAGGGTAGCTGCAGCACGACGGTGTCGCGCAGGAGAGGCTCCAGGCTGAGCAGGTCGCCGTCCATCGGGAGGGTGTCGTCGTCGTCCTCGTCGTCACGCCGGTCGTCGCGGTCGTAGACGTAGAGCTCCTGGTAGTCCAGCTCCACGTCGTCGCTGATCTCGGTGACGCAGCGTGCGCACTCACCCTCGAGGTGCACGGCCGCCGAACCGGTGACGAGGACACCCTCCATGACGGCCTCGAGCCGCAGCTGCAGCTCGACCGGTGACCCCTCGGGCACGCCGATGACCTCGATGCCCAGGTCGGCCGGCGCGGGCACGGTGAGCGTGCGCTCGCGCTGCGTGCCGGGTCGGCGACCGAGCTCGCTGGTGTCGAGCACCAGCGGGTCGCGGGGGTCGAGCGGAGACGGCGTGGACATCTGCCTGTTCGTTCATCGAGGACGGTGGGCGGCGACTTCGCGCCGCGGCGACAGGCTCCGGAGAAGGAGCAGCAGCGCCGGCGCGATCCGCAACAGGACCACGTTACCGGTCCGGGCCCCGGGCGGGCAAAACGATGGCGGGGCCAACCGATGTCAGCCGAGTCGTTGCCGCAGCACGGTGAGGACCGCCGGCGGCACCAGCTGCGAGACGTCTCCCCCGAGCCCGTGCACCTCCTTGACCAGGCTGGAGGAGACGAACGACAGGTGCGGCGCGGTCGGGAGCAGCAGCGTGTCGATGCCTGCGACGTGCTGGTTCATGTGGGCCATGCGGGTCTCGACCTCGATGTCGGTGCCGGACCGTACGCCCTTGACCACCGCGCGGGCCCCGACGTCGTGGCAGAAGTCGGTCAGCAGGCCGGTGAAGCCCGCCACCTCGACCCGGTCCAGGTGCGCGGTCGTCTCCCGGAGCAGCGCCAGGCGGCCCTCGTCGTCGAGCAGCCGGCGTCCTTGCGGCTTGTCGGGGTTGACGCCGATGGCCACGACGACGCGGTCGAAGAGTCGGCTCGCCCGCTCGATGACGTCGAGGTGGCCGAGGTGCACCGGGTCGAAGGACCCCGGACACACCACGGTGCGCGCCGAGGAGTCACCGTCGAGGTCGTCCCGGGGCGAGGTGACGCTCATGGTTCCCACACTGCCAGGTGCAGCGCCGTCTCGCCGTACCGCCGGACCTTCGCCGCGGTGAACCGCTCGGGCCACTGCGGGTCGGCGGAGCGGCTGGACCGCTCCACGACGACGACGGCCTCGGGTGCCAGGAGTGGCCGGAGCGCCGTGAGGTCGGCGGTCAGCTCGTCCTCCTCCAGCTTGTACGGCGGGTCGCAGAACACGAGGTCGTAGCCACCCGCGGCCACGACCTCCTCGGGCCGGGCCGCGTCGTCGCAGAGGAACCGTCGGACGCCCATCGGCCTGACGGAGGCGCTGCCCGGCAGACGCAGCGACCGGACGTTCGCCCGTGCCACCTCGGCTGCCCGTCGGTCCTTCTCCACCAGCGTCGCGGAGGCCGCCCCGCGGGAGAGGGCCTCGAGCCCGAGGGCGCCGGAGCCGGCGTACAGGTCGAGGACGTGGAGGCCGTCGAAACCCCCGAGACGCGCCTCCAACGATCCGAACAACGACTCGCGCACCCGGTCCGAGGTGGGGCGGGTGCCCTGCCCGGGGGGCGTACGCAGCGGGCGCCCACCGGCCGTCCCGGCGATGACCCGGGTCACGACCGCTCCACGTAGTCGGCGACCTGCGCCTCCTCGACGGCCCGCACGTGCGCGGCGAGCACCGGGTGCTCGGTCAGGTGCGGGTCGGCGTCGAGGATGCGCTCGGCGGCGCGCCGCGCGGCCTTGATCAGGGGTTCGTCGTCGAGCACCTTGAGCAGCCGCAGCGAGGAGGCGCGACCGGACTGGGAGGCGCCGAGCACGTCGCCCTCGCTGCGCTGGGAGAGGTCGAACCGGGACAGGGCGAAGCCGTCCTCGGTGCGGGCCACCTCGTGGATGCGGGCCAGGGACCGGTTGGTCTCCTCGGTGCCCTCGGCCCCGGTGACCAGCAGGCAGAGGCCCTGCTGCGAGCCGCGGCCGACGCGGCCGCGGAGCTGGTGCAGCTGCGAGACCCCGAACATGTCGGCGTCGAGCACGACCATGACCGTGGCCGCGGCGACGTCGACACCGACCTCGACGACCGTGGTCGCGACGAGCACGTCGATCAGACCCTCGGCGAACGCGCTCATCGTGGCGTCCTTGTCGGCGGCCGGCATCTGGCCGTGCAGCGGCGCGACGCGCACGTCGGCCAGCTGTCCCGAGGCCAGCTGCGGTGCCCACGTCTCGACCGCAGCGCCTCCCGGGCCGGTCTCGGCGGAGACGCGGGGGCACACGACGTACGCCTGCTGTCCTGCCGCGACCTCCTCGCGGATGCGCTGCCACGCCCGCTCGAGCCAGTGGCCGTTGCCCCCCTGCTGCGTCTCGATGACGACCGTCTGGATCGGCTGCCGGCCCGCCGGCAGCTCGGTGAGCGTGGAGACCTCGAGGTCACCGAAGACCGTCATCGCCAGGGTGCGCGGGATCGGCGTCGCGCTCATCACCAGTGTGTGCGGCGTCGAGTCCGACTTGGTGCCCAACGCCGCGCGCTGCTCGACACCGAAGCGGTGCTGCTCGTCGACGACCACGAGCCCGAGGTCGGCCAGCTGCACCTGCTCACCGAGCAGCGCGTGCGTGCCGACGACCAGACCTGCCTCGCCCGAGGCCGCTGCCAGCAGCGCCGTGCGGCGTTCCGCGGCCGACAGGGAGCCCGTCAGCAGCACCAGCTGGGTGGCCGCCTCGGCCGCTCCCAGCCGTCCCCCCTCGGCGAGGTCGCCGAGCATCTGCCGCAACGACCGGGCGTGCTGCTGGGCGAGCACCTCGGTCGGGGCGAGGAGGACGGCCTGTCCTCCCGAGTCGACGACCTGGAGCATGGCGCGCAGGGCCACGAGGGTCTTGCCGGACCCGACCTCCCCCTGCAGCATGCGGTGCATCGGTGAGGCGGCTGCGAGCTCCTCGGCGATCTGGGCGCCGACGCGACGCTGTCCCTCGGTGAGCTCGAACGGCAGCCGCGCGTCGAAGGCAGCGAGGATGCCCCCACCCCGGCCGGCGTCCGGATGACCGGGGCGCGCCGTCGCCGCGCTGGCCGCCCTGGCCCGCCGGCGTTGCACGAGCAGGGTCTGCGCGGTCAACGCCTCGTCGAAGGCCAGCCGGGCTCGTGCGGCACGCTGCTGGGGCCAGTCCTCGCTGCGGTGGATCCAGCGCAGCGCCTGGTCGCGACTGACCAGTCCGAGCTCTTCTCGGATCGGCTCCGGCAGCGGGTCGGGCTCGGGATCGAGCACGTCGAGCGCGAACTTCACGGTGCGGACGAGCTCGGAGTGGTCGATGCCGCCGGCGAGCCGGTAGACCGGACGCAGGTCGGGGTAGTCGGCACGTTCACGCTCGGCGTCGAGGCCCTCGGAGGTGCCGTCGGCGCCCAGCGGCTCGACCACGGGGTGGGTCAGCTGCCAGGTGTTGTTGAACTGCTTGACCTTGCCCTGGACGAAGCAGGTCTCGTGCTTGAGCAGGTCCTTGGCGCGCCAGTCGGCCTGGCCCTCGTGCTTGGCGAAGAACGTGACACCGAGCCGACCGCCGGAGGCCTCGACGTACGCCTCGACGCGGTAGGCGAGCCCGGGGCCCCGGGGGTTGGAGAAGCTCTTCACCGTGGCCGAGACGACGCGGCCGACGAACGCGATGAGGTCGCCCTCGCGCAGGTGGTCGAGGTCGGAGACGTCGCCCTTGCGGACGTAGGTGCGGGGGTAGTGGGTCAACAGGTCGCCGACGGTGCTCCAGTCGTACGCCTTGCGCAGCTTGCGGGCCAGCGTCGCGGCGACCGTGTCCAGGCGCGAGTCCATCGTGACGCCCCTGCTCGTGACGCCCCTGCCCGCGTCGGCCCGGTCGGCGGTCATCTCACTCCACCCCCACCAGCAGCGGGTAGCGCGGCTGCCCGCCCTCGTAGACCGCGACGTCGACGGTCGGGTGGTGCTGGGCGAGGTGGTCGGCGCAGTGCTGGGCCAGACCCTCTCCCTCGGCGCCCGCGACCAGCGTGACCAGCTCACCGCCGGCGCCGATCAGCCGGTCGACGACCTCGACGGCGACGGTCTCGATGTGGTCGCCCACCACGGCGAAGTCACCGCCGATGACGCCCAGCGCGTCGCCCGGCTCGCAGGGTCCTGCGGTGGTCATCGCCTGCCGTGCCGCGACGGTAACGGCGCCGTGGCGTACGGCCCGCGACGCCGCGACCATGGCGACGAGGTCGGCGTCGAAGCCCCGGCCGGGCTCGTGCACGGCGAGGGCGGCGAGCCCCTGCACCTGCGTACGCGAGGGCACGACGCTGATGCGGACGTCGTGGCTCTCCTCGACCGTGCGGGCGGCGATGTCCGCCACCCCGACCGTGTCGCTGTCGTTGGGCAGGAGCAGCACCTCGCCGGCGCCGGTGGTCCTGATGGCCTCCACCAGCTCGGCGACCGAGGGGCGACGGTGCTCGACGGTGCTGACGACGTGCGCCCCGGCCTCGTCGAACAGCGCGGCGAGACCGTCGCCGAAGGCGAAGGCCACCACAGCGCGGGTCGGTGTGCCGGAGGGCCGGCTCGCGCGATCTGCCCCGTGGGCCACACCGGTGCTCCCGGCGCCGGGGCGGCCGGTGCCGCCGGAGCGTCCTTCGCTCCGCTGCGCGGCGAGGGCCACCTGCTCGGCGAAGTGCGTGACACGGATGCGTCGGGGCGTGCCTGCAGCGATCCCGGCCTCGATCGCGGCGCCGACGTCATCGACGTGCACGTGCACGTTCCACAGGCGGTCGCCCCCGACCACGACCAGGGAGTCGCCCAAGGGCGCGAGGGCGCGGCGCAGCGAGGGGATCGCCTCGTCGGCCGCGTCGAGCAGGTACATCACCTCGTACGCCGGACCGTGGTCACCGAGCCGGTGGCCGTCGGGGTGCTCAGGGGTTCCGGCGTGCTGAGGCACCGGGATCGACCTGGTGCGCAAACGGTCGGGCGCCTCGGGAGGCCGGCGGCCGGTCACCGTGGTCTCGGCCGCGTCGAGCAGCACGCACAGTCCACGTCCGCCGGCATCGACCACGCCCGCGCGGGACAGCACCTCCAGCTGCTCGGGCGTACGTTGCAACGCCTGTCGCGCGGCCGCGGCGGTCGCGGCGATGACCTCGGACAGCTCGGCCCCGGACGTGGCCGTCTGCCTCGCTGCATCCGCGGCCGCCCGCGCCACGCTCAAGATGGTGCCTTCGACGGGATCGGAGACGGCCTCGTACGCCGCGTCGGCGGCCTCGACCATGGCCTCCGCGAAGACGTTCGGCGACTCCTGGTCGGCATGACCGCGGGCCACGCGGCGTGCGAAGGCACCCACGAGCTGAGCGGTGATCACCCCTGAGTTGCCGCGCGCACCGAGCAGTGCACCCCGGCCGAGAGCCTGCAGTGCGCCCCCGACGTCGGGCTCTGCGGAGGTCTGCTCCTCGGCGTGGGCGCGCAGCGCGTCACGACCCGCTTGGAAGGTGAGGAACATGTTGGTGCCCGTGTCGCCGTCCGGCACCGGATAGATGTTGAGCGCGTCGATCTCCTCGCGGGCGGCACCGAGATCCGCCACAGCGGCGTCGCAGAACGCCCTGACCGTCCTCAGGGCGAACACCGGTGCGCCGGGCTGTGTCGACACCATGTCCTCCCTGTGCTCTCGTGGGCTCTCGTGGACCCTCGGACCGTGACGACGCCCCGTGGCCGCGGACGAGGCACGAACGTACCGAACCGCACCGACGCTCACAGGTCGCGCCGAGCCCGTACGCCGCCCCCGTGTGGAGGACGACCAGGATTCGTGCCGGAGGTGCGGCATCGGTTAGTCTTGTGCGGTTGCCTGGGCCGTCGTCACCGACGGGTGCGCCCGGCCCCCTCATCTCGACCTCGATCTCCAGGAGTCCTCCATGGCTGCCGTCTGCGACATCTGCGCCAAGAAGCCCGGCTTCGGCAACAACCGGCCGTGGTCGCGCAAGATCACGAAGCGCCGCTTCAACCCCAACATCCAGCGTGTGCGCGCCACCGTCAACGGCGCCCCCAAGCGACTCAACGTGTGCACCGGCTGCCTGAAGTCCGGCAAGGTCACTCGCTGATCGAGTTGCCGGCGCTCTGAGAGCGCGCGACCGCAGCACCACACCTCCAGGCCCTCGTCCCCATTCGGGACGGGGGCCTGAGCCGTGTCACTGCAGGTCTACGTCTGCGAGGTCAGCCGTGCGTCCGACGCGGAACCTCGAGCGCGGGTAGACGTCAGACCGGTGGCTTGAGTGGGCCGGGTGGCTGGCGGGGCCGAGGTCGTCGATGTCTCCGTCGGGTCCGCGGCGGTAGATCCGGCCGGTGGGTGAGCGCCACTCGTAGGTGGGTGACGTGGGTGGTCCGGTGCGCCGGTAGGTCCAGCCGCTGTGGGTCTTGAGGCGGTGGTGGAAGCGGCAGAGCGCGGCGAGGTTGTCGGTGCACGTCTGAGGCATGTCGTGCGGGTCGGGGTCCTGGCCGCCGGGGTCCGGTGGTCGCCACCTGTCGATGTGGTCGAGGTCGGCTGCGCGGGCGGGGCGGTGGCAGTGCGGGAACACACACGTGCGGTCGCGCAGGATCATCTGCTCGCGGAGCCGGGTCCCGGGGGTGTACCCGGTGCTCGTGCGTTCTTCGTTGAGGTCGAGGACGGGCCGGATGGTCAGGCGGGTCTGTCCGGCGGTGGGGCCGGTGTCGGTCAGGGCGGCGTGGGCCCAGGCCCGGACGGTCTCGACGTCGACCAGGCGTACGGGGCCGGACTCGATGGTCGCCAACCCGGCCGCGTGCATGAGCCCGTCTGGGCCAGGGGCGGCACGGGCGCTGTTGCCGGTGAGGGCGGCGGCGGAGAGGTGGACGTGGAGCACGAGCTCGCGGGTCGCGCGAGTGCGGTGCTCGCGGTCGATGATCCGCTCGGCACCGTCGGTCGGCATCCCTGCGGCATCGGCGTCGCTGGTGTCGTAGGGGAGGACGAGTTCCCCGCGAGCGAGGACCCCCAGCGCCTGGGCGCGGAGACACCCGTCGCTGGTGTGAGCCGGTGCGGTGGCAGCGAGGCGGGTGGCGATGAGGTCCAGGGAGGTGTCGAGATCGGCTGCGTCGAGAGCATCGATACGCCCGTCGACCCACGCCAGCCCGGCGAGGTCTTCGGCGGTGGGTGACCCGGACCGGTTCTGCACCGGAAGCGCGATCCGCACGTGCTGCTGGTTCCGCAGCTTTGCGGCCGCCTCGGACAGTGCGCGGGTCTGTTCGCGCAGACGCTCGTGCACCGTGGTCGCGTCGGTCAGCGCCAGCGCCTCGAGACCGCCGGCCTCACGGACAAGCTCCGCCTCGGCCTGCTGCACGCGCAGCAGGCCGGTGAGGGTGCGGTCCACCGCGGGCACCTCGAGCCGGTGCGCCTTGAGAGCGAGCCACCGGTCCGCGGCACCAGCCCGGTCAAGGTCGAGGACGGTGGTGCGGGTGGCGATGCGGCGGGCCCGCCACAACGGCAACTCCAGCGCTTCGACGCGCACCCAGACCTGGGGAAGACGGTGACGCAGCTCGAGGAGGTCCGAGGCCAGCACCCGGGCGGAGTCGGTCGTCGTTCCGAGCGCGGCACCGAGGTCGGCCACACAGAACTCGGCGATCATCGGGGTCCCGGGCCCGCCGAGGAGCAGGGCACGTTCGCCGTGGAGCGCGCCACCGGTGTCCGGGCCGTGACCGGCCGCATCACGGATCGACTCCGCCGGGTGAGCGTCGAGCCAGGCCAGCACCGCCCGGGCGCGGGCCACCTCTCCAGCACGAGCTGCCCGGTCACCGGCGCGCACGGCCGCGAGCAGATCGGCGGGCGTGCCCGATCCGCCTGATCCCTCGGCGCTGTCGTGGGTGCTGGTCACGAGCATGAATCTAGGTGCGACCACCGACAGTTTCTCGAACGCGTGTTCGAATGATGAGACGGGTGTGTGGATCGGTCTCAGAAGTCACCGGGTCTCGCGGCTCGGCTGGCGCCTCGCACCTCGACCACCGGGTTGCCGGCGCCTCGCTCCCCGACCACCGGGGTCTCGCGCCCTGGGAGCTGCGTCAGAAGTGGCGGTGCCCGCCGCTGCCGGCGTACGCCTCACCGTCGACCGTGACGCCGGAGCCCTGCATGACCCGGCCGATGGGACGCCAGCCCTCCGGCAGCTCCGTCTCAGCCGGGAAAGTCGCCACGAGCGCGTGGTCCTCCCCGCCGGCGAGGATGAATCGCAGCGGGTCCGAGCCGAGCGCCGACCCCACCGCCTGGAGAGGCTCGTCGATCTCGAAGGACGAGGCATGGATGTCGATGGCCACCTGGGACTGGTGGGCCAGGTGACCCACGTCCGCGACGAGTCCGTCGGAGACGTCGATCATCGCCGAGGCGCCCTCACGGGCTGCAGTGGGACCGGCCTCGTACGGGGGCTCCGGGTGACGGTGCGCCTCGACCACGACCCGCGGGGAGCGGAAGCCCCGCGCCAGCACAGCCATGCCGGCGGCAGACCATCCCTGCCGGCCGGCCAGCGCGAGCACGTCGCCGGCCCGGGCACCGTCGCGGCGGACGGGAGCCGACTCGCACGCCCCCAGCACGGTGACGGCGAGGACGATCTCCCGACCCTGCGTGATGTCGCCCCCGACGATGCTCGCGCCGACCGAGGCGGCCTCGGCCGCCATGCCCTCGGCCATCTCGAGGACCCAGGCGGCGGGCAGGTCCGTGGGGAGCACCAGCCCGACCACCAGCGTGTGCGCGCGACCGCCCATCGCGTTGATGTCCGAGACGTTCTGGGCGACGGCCTTGCGACCGACGTCAGCGGCGCTGGCCCAGTCCCGCCGGAAGTGCTGGCCCTCGACGAGCAGATCGGTGGACACGACCGCGTGGCCGCCCGCGGTGCGGACGACGGCGGCATCGTCCCCCGGGCCGAGGAACACGTGCTCGCCCTGGGTGAACCGCTCCCGCAGGGCCTCGATCAGTCCGAACTCCCCCATCTGCCGGACCGTCGCGGTCTCCGGCAGCGTCGATCGGGGCGCGGTCTGGGCGGCACTGGGTGTCTGCTTCGTCTCCTCGGGCACGAGCGGCATGGTCTCATCCGAGCGGGGTCCGGGCGAGGCCGCCACGGCGCGTACGCCGCGGGCTCGCCTGTAGCGTCGCCTCCGTGAAGGCTGCTGCAGGCAGGTGCTCGGGCTCGGCCCTCGTCGTGGTGCTCCTCGCCGGCTGCGGCGGCCCCGTCACCCTGCCGAGTGACGGGATCGTGCCGGACGCCGCCCAGGCGTGCCGAGGCGTCGTCGCCGACCTGCCCGACGAGCTCTCCGACCAGCCCCGCGTCGAGGCGGACGGTGCGCCGGGGGCCGCGTACGACGGGGGCATCACCGTGCGCTGCGGGGTCCGCGAGCCGGCCGCGCTGGACCCGTTCTCGACGTGCCAGACCGTCAACGACATCGACTGGTACGTGCCCGAGAGCGCGATCGAGGACACCGGGGCCGACGTCGTGGCGACGACGATCGCGCGCACGCCGTACGTCGAGCTCGTCGTGCCCGGCGACCTGCGACCACCCGCGGCCGCCTTCGCCCAGCTCACGGACGTCGTCGCCGACAACACGCGACGGATCGGACCTGCCTGCCGATGACCGGCTGACCGGCTGACCGGATGAGCCACTGGTCTGGTCCGGGCCGACACACCGGTCGCGAACTCCTCAGGCCAGCCGGTCATCTGCCGATGGGGCCCTCGGAGCAGTCCAACCACCGGCCAGGTGGTTGGCGAGGGGGGCACCACATGGCACGCACGGGCGACCACCGACGCCGCGCCGCACCGGGTCAGGACCGGGGTGCGGCCGCGGTGGAGTTCGCCCTGGTCATGATCCCGCTCATCGTCATCGTCTTCGGCGTCATCAGCTACGGATTCCTGCTGAGCTTCCGGCAATCGGTCAGCCAGGCCGCCGCCGAGGGGGCACGCGCGGCCGCTGTCGCCCCGCCCACCGCCAACCGCCAGGCCATCGCGTCGCGTGCCATCTCCGACGTGCTGGGAGCCGACTGCGGCAGCGCGTACGTCACCTGCAGCTTCACGCTGCCCCTCCCCGAGGTCTGCCCCTCGGACAGCATCTGCGTGACGGTCACGTACGCGTACACCGCCGACCCCAGCAAGCCCGTCTTCCCGGTCTCCGACCTCGCGATCCCCGACACGTTGAGCTACACGGCCGTGTCCAAGGTGACCTCGTGAGCCGGGCGGGGCTGCGCCCGGCGCAGTCACCTCGGCGGCGGCGGCGACCGCGTCGTCGGAACGAGCGCGGCGGTGTGGCCGTGATGGTCGGCATCCTGATGAGCCTGATCGTGCTCGCGGCGTCCTTCGCGGTGGACCTGGGCATGCAGCGGGTGCTGCGCAGCGACCTGCAGGCGCTCGCCGACGTCGCGGCCCTGGATGCCGCTCGCCTTCTCGACGGGCGTACGGCGGGCGAGATCCGGCTGGGCACCGGGACCCCGGACCCGCTCGACGACGTGCTCGCCGACTCGGTGGCCCGCAACGACACCACGATCGGGGACACCCCGGAGCTCGAGGGCCGGCTCGTCCGGCTCACCGAGGACACCCTGGGCGCCGTCGTTCCGGTCGTCGACGGGGCAGGGAACGTCGTCGAGGTGGACGACGACGAGGTGCCGGACGCCGTGCAGGTCGTGGCCAGCGGTGTCGTCGGTTTCGTGTTCTCCACCGCCCGCGGCGGGGCGGCGCGTACCTCCCTGGCCAGCGCGACCACGTTCGCCTGCTTCAGGATCGGATCCTTCGCAGCCGCCCTGCGATCCGGAGACTCCTCGGTCATCGGCGTCTTCAACGCGATGATCTCCGACGCGCTGGGCGTGAACCTGAAGGCCGTCGGCTACGACGGTCTGCTGAACAGCTCGATCGGCCTCGGCGAGCTGGCCACGGAGCTGGGCGCCGGCACGGCGGAGGAGCTGGCGGCGCTGGACGCGCTGGACGTCGGTGACCTGTTCGGCGCGTACGCCACGGTGCTCGGCCGCAACGGCCTCGTGTACGCCCAGGGGCAGATGGCCCAGCTCGCAGGACAGGTCACCAGCGGGCTCACGGTGAACCTCGGCGACATCCTCAGCGCCGGCGACGGGTCGGCGCTGGCGGGCACCGTCAACGCCGTCGACCTGCTCGGCTCCGTCGCGCTCGGCGTCAAGGCGCTCGTCTCCGACGGCAACAACTTCCTCAAGACCGGGGTGGCGTGGTCGGCCCCGCACGTGGCGAACGGCGAGATCGCCCTGCGAGCCATCGAGGCCCCGCAGCAGGCGTGCGGCCCGATCGGCTCGACGGCGAGCACCGCGCAGGTCGCCTTCAACGCCGACCTGTCTTTCAACCTGCCCAACAAGCTGTCTCTGGCCGAACTCGCGAGTTTCGACGTCGGGCGGCCCGACGACATCACGAACAAGGCCGCGACGCTGCACATCGACGCCAGCCTCGCCGGGGCCGAGGGCACGCTCGTCGACGCGAAGTGCGGCGCCGGCACCGCCGAGGACTCCGAGTGGATCGACGTGCTCATCGACACCCGGATGCTCACGACGAACGTGTCGCTGCCGTTCCGGGTGAAAGGCACCATCACGACCAGCGGAGCATCGAGCATCCTGCCTTCGAGCTCCCTGAACTCATTGGTCAGCCTCCTCTTCGGGGTCGTCAACTCGGTCGTGTCCGTGGAGGTGCAGCTCGACCTGCGCGCTACGGCCAGGGCGTCCCTGACCGTGGCCCCTCATACGGCGACCGAGCCAACCAGGTACGAGGTGCCCCCTCACGACTACACGACCGTGCAGCCGAGCGGCGAAGGCGGTGACCCCGTGGGAGTACCGATCCCGTCCGTCAGCCTCGACCTAGCTGGCAGTTCCGCGAAGGTCATCGTGCGGGCGAGGCTGCTCGGACTCCTGGGTGGACTGTTCGAGTCCACGAGGGAGACGACGCTAGTGAACGCAGATCTCGCGAAGCTCAACCTAGACCCGATCCTCAGCGCCGCGGGCTCATCCATCATCGGTACCTCGACAGCAGCGGTCGTCAGCAACGTCAACCAGGCGCTGGTCCCGGTCTCGAAGATGCTCGGCGTACGCACCGCCGGGGCCGACCTGCTCGGCGTCGCCTCACCGGAGTGCGGTCACCCGCAGCTCGTCGGCTGACGCCGCTCGCCTCGCGCGACGAGACTCAGCGCAACCCGTCGGAGCGCTCGAGCGCCAGCTGCACCAGGCGGTCGCACAACGTCGCGTAGTCCACGCCCGAGGCGTCCCACACCCGCGGGAACATCGACGTCGAGGTGAAGCCGGGCATGGTCTCGATCTCGTTCACGACCAGCTCACCCTCGCCGAGGCAGAAGAAGTCGACCCGCGAGAGCCCCTCGACGCCCAGGGCGGTGAAGACCCGCGCGCCCAACTCGCGGGCGGCCAGCGCCAGCTCGTCGGGCACGTCGGCGGGCACGTCGAGCGAGGTCTGCTCCTCGGCGAGGTACTTCGCCTCGAAGTCGTAGAAGTCGAACCCCTCGTCGACACGCACCTCAGCCAGCACGCTGCACTCCGGCGGCGCACCGCGCCGGCCCTGGAGCACACCGATCTCGAACTCCCGCGCGTCCGCCGCGGCGGCCTCGACCACGATCCTGGGGTCGTGCTCGCGCGCCGCAGCGATCGCCGCGTCGAGCCCGTCCTCGTGCGTCACCCGCGTGATCCCGTAGCTCGACCCGGCGCGCGAGGGCTTCACGAACACGGGGAAACCCAGCGCGGACACACGCTCGCGGACACCCGCCGGGTCACGGTCGTAGTCGTCGGCACGCACCAGCTCCCACGGCAGCACCGGGATGCCATGGGCTCGCAGCACCGTCTTCGTCTGGTGCTTGTCGGTGCCGATCGCCGAGGCGAGCACCCCCGCGCCGACGTAGCGCACGCCGGCCAGCTCGAGCATGCCCTGGAGCGTGCCGTCCTGGCCGTACGCACCGTGCATCACGGGGAACACGACGTCGATCGGCCCCAGGGCCTCCCCCGGTACCCCGGCGCCGTCGGCCACCAGGTGGCCGGTGCCCTGCTGCAGCGCCACCCGGGGCCGACCCTCGGTCGTCACCTCGGGCAGTGACCCGTCGTCGCCGAGCTGCAGACCCTCGCCGTCGGCGTCGAGCAGCACCCAGGTGCCGTCGCGTGCGATGCCGACGGCGACCACGTCGTACGCCGAGCGGTCCAGCGCCTTCAACACGTTGCCTGCGGAGACGCAGGAGATGCCGTGCTCGGCGGAACGACCGCCGAAGACCACGACGACACGGGGGCGGTGAGGGGTCTCGTCCATCGCGCCGCAGCCTACCGGCGAGCGCGCCTGCTCCCCCGCCTCGCCGCGCGGTCTCGGTCCCTCCCTACGGTGGCGACATGAGCGACACCTCCTCGACCCCCGCCGCGGGCGCACGGCACCGCGACACCCTCGCCGTGACCGCAGGCCGCCCCGCCGTGGTCGCCGACGCCCCGCTGAACGCCCCGATCACGATGGCGAGCACGTACGTCGCCGGCGGCGGGACGGAGTACGGCCGCTACGGCAACCCCACCTGGACCGCCTTCGAGGACGCCCTCGGTGCCCTCGAAGGCGGACGCGCCCTCTCGTTCGCCAGCGGGCAGGCGGCGATCGCGTGCGTGCTCGACCTCGTCGGCAACGGGGAGAAGGTCGTCGCCCCTCGGCACGCGTACACGGGCACCATCGGCCAGCTGGGTGACCTCGCCGCCCGCGACCGGCTCGAGACCGATCTCGTCGACGTCACCGACGTCGAGGCCGTACGCGCCGCGTGCGAGGAGGCCGCCATCTTGTGGCTGGAGTCCCCCTCGAACCCCGCGATGGAGGTGCTGGACCTCCCGGCCCTCATCGAGGTCGCCCACGGCGCCGGGGCGCGGGTGGTCGTCGACAACACCTTCGCCACCGCGATGCGTCAGCGTCCCCTCGAGCTGGGCGCGGACATCGTCGTCCTCTCCGCCACCAAGCTCGTGGCCGGCCACTCCGACCTGCTGATGGGCGCGCTGGTCGTGCCCGAGGACCCCGAGGGCGAGGGGCCCCAGCTCTTCGACGTGCTCAAGGGACGCCGGGACCTGATCGGTGCGGTGCCGGGCCCGTTCGAGGCCTGGCTGGCGCTGCGCGGCCTGCGTACGCTGCCCGTCCGGCTCGACCGTGCGGAGCAGACCGCCACCGCTCTCGCCGAACGCCTCTCGGGCCACCCGGCCGTGACCGAGGTGCGCTACCCCGGCTGGGGGTCCATGCTCGCCCTCGTGGTCGCCGACGCCGACCGCGCCGACCTGCTGGTGCGCGACTCCTCCCTGGTCGTCCACGCCACCAGCCTCGGCGGGGTCGAGTCCTCCTGGGAGCGCCGACGCCGGTGGAAGATGGAGGCCGAGACGATCCCCGAGGGCCTCGTGCGCCTCTCGGTGGGTCTGGAGGACGTCGAGGACCTGTGGCGCGACGTCAGCGGGGCGCTGGACCGCCTGCCCTGAACGGGTCCGGTCGGGCCCTCAGGCCTTCTCGTGCTTGGTGTCGCGCGAGACGAAGCTGCCCACCATGTCGGTCGCGGTGATCTCTCCGCGCACCACGGCGTCGACGTGCTCGGCGATGGGGCACTCCACGCCCTCGCGGTGGGCGAGCTGCACCAGCGACGAGCACGACTTCGCTCCCTCGGCTACCTGCCGGGTGGAGGCGTAGATCTCCTCGGTCGTCATGCCCTGCCCGAGCTTCTCCCCGAAGGTGCGGTTGCGCGAGAGCGGCGAGGAACAGGTCGCGACCAGGTCGCCCAACCCCGCCAGGCCCATCAGCGTCATCGGGTCGGCGCCCACGGCACGGCCGAGCCTCGCCGTCTCGGCGAGACCCCGGGTGATCAATGAGGCGGTGGTGTTGTCACCGAACCCGAGACCCACCGCCATGCCGACGCAGAGGGCGACGACGTTCTTGTACGCCCCGCCGAGCTCGCAGCCGACGACGTCGGTGGACCAGTAGGGGCGGAAGTGCGCCGTGTGCACCAGCTGCTGCAGCTGCTGGGCGGTCTCCTCCGAGGAGCACGCCACCACGCTGGCCGCGGGCTCCCGGGCGGCGATCTCCCGTGCGAGGTTCGGACCGCTGACCACCGCGATGCGTGAGGGGGACGCGTCCGTCACCTCCGCGATGACCTCGCTCATCCGACGCACGGTGCCGAGCTCGACACCCTTCATCAGCGAGACCAGCGACGCCCGCGGCGGGATCGCGTCGGCCCAGTCGCCGAGGTTGTCGCGGAGGCTCTGCGAGGGCACGGCGAGGATGACGTGCTCGGCGCCGGCCAAGGCCTCGGCGGGATCGGTCGTGCCACGCACACCGGGGCCGAGGTCGACGTCGGGCAGGTAGTCAGGATTCTGGTGCGTCTCGGTGATCGCCGTCGCGAGCTCCCCGCGCCGCGCCCACATGGTGATGTCGTGCCCCGCGTCGGCCAGGACCAGGGAGAACGCCGTGCCCCAGGAGCCGGACCCCATCACCGCTACCCGCGCCATCTACGACCTCCCGCTCTCGACGACAGCCGGGGCGTCCCGGCGGCTGGTGCGCACATCATGCCGTGGTCACGCCGACGACGCCCGACGGCCCCGCTCGTACGCAGGACGACCCGGCCCGCGCGGCAGGCCGGGTCGTCACGGTGCCCCGATCAGTCAGGGCTCGTTGCTCAGGACTCCGAGGAGGGCGCGCTGGTCTCCCCGCTGGTCGGACCCGCCGTCGTGGCCCCGGCCTCGGGGGCGGTCGAGGACGGGGTGGAGCTCGTCGACGTCGTCGCGGTCGACGGCGCGGTCGTCTTCTTCGCCGTCGTCTTCTTCGCCGTCGTCTTGGCCGTCGTCTTCGCCGTCGTCTTGGCCGTCGTCTTCTTCGCCGTCGACTTCTTTGCCGTCGTCTTGGCGGTCGACGTCTTGGCGGCGTCACCTGCCGGGGCGGCACCGCTCGAGGCCGCCGCCTTCGCGGCGGGCGCGGACTCGACCGAGGCCGTCTTCTCTGCAGCGCTCTTCGAAGTCGTCTTCTTGGCTGAAGCCTTCTTCGCCGGGGCCTTCTTCGCCGGCGCCTTCGATGCCGTGGAGGCCGAGGAGCCTGGGGTCTTCTTCGCCGCGGTCTTGGCGGCCGGAGTCGCCTTCTTGGCTGCGTCGGAAGCAGGCGTCTTCTTTGCCGGCGCCTTCTTCGCGGTCGCCTTCTTCGTCGTGGTCGTCGTGGCCGCCGTCTTCTTCGCAGCAGCCTTCTTCGTCGGCGCCTTCTTGGCGGCCGGAGCCTTCTTCGCCGCGGGAGCCTTCTTCGCCGGCTCCGACGCCTTCGCGGTGCCTGTCGCCTCGTCGGCCCGGCGCTGCACCTCGCCGGCTGCCTTCTCCACGCGTGCGGCCGCATCCTTGACGGGCCCGTCGTCGGCCTGCGAACCCGCGCGTCCCGCGATCGTCTTCACCGCACCGGCCGCCTTGCCCGGAGCGGCCGCCACACCCGCGGCCGCGTCCGAGACGGTGCCGGCGACGAGCGAGGGCAGCTGCTTCGCGCCCGAGACGACGGCCTTGAGGTCGGCGCCGGGCTTGAAGCGCGGCACGGCCGTCTCCTTGGACTGCACCCGCTCACCCGTGCGCGGGTTGCGCACCCAGCGGGCCTCGCGGATGCGTCGCTCGAAGGAGCCGAACCCGGTGATCGCGACCTTCTCGCCACGCG
The DNA here is from genome assembly GCA_018672315.1 of Nocardioidaceae bacterium. Lineage (NCBI taxonomy): Bacteria > Bacillati > Actinomycetota > Actinomycetes > Propionibacteriales > Nocardioidaceae > Nocardioidaceae bacterium. Next base: position 265,399 of record CP076053.1, read on the forward strand.
CGACCTCGCGCGTGATGGTGTCGAGCACGGACTCCAGGGCGTACGCGGCCTGCTTGCGGTTGCCCTCGAACCGCTCGGACAGCGCTTCGATCAGCTCGGACTTGTTCACAGCGGTTCCTTCGCTCGGGGTCGACTCGGCACGTACGACGCCTGACGGCACGCACGCTAGGTGCGCGAGAGGATGCCCGCCAGGAGGCGCGCACGAAACGTGACCGGGTGGCTACCGACCCCGCCGGCGTCCGGGTCAGCCCGCCGCTCGGGTCACCGGCTTGTGGCTGGGTCGCCCGCCCTCGTACGCGGCGATGTCGTCGTCGTGACCCAGCGTGATGCCGATGTCGTCGAGGCCCTCGAGCAGCCGCCACCGGGTGTAGTCGTCGATGTCGAAGGAGTCCTCGACCGCGTCGGGGCCCTCCCCCGCGCGAACGGTCCTGGCCTCCAGGTCGACGGTCACCTCGGCACCCGGGTCGGCCTCCAACAGCGCCCACAGCCGCTCGACGACCTTCTGGTCGACCTGGGCGGCGACCAACCCCGCCTTGCCGGAGTTGCCGCGGAAGATGTCGGCGAACCTGCTGCTGATCACGGCCTTGAAGCCGTAGTTCATCAGCGCCCACACCGCGTGCTCCCGCGAGGAGCCGGTGCCGAAGTCGGGGCCGGCGACCAGCACGGTGCCGGCGCTGAAGCCGTCCTTGTTGAGCACGAACTCCGGGTCGGAGCGCCAGGCGGCGAAGAGGCCGTCCTCGAAGCCCGTGCGCGTCACGCGCTTGAGGTAGACGGCGGGGATGATCTGGTCGGTGTCGACGTTGCTGCGACGCAGCGGAACGCCGACGCCGGTGTGGCTGGTGAACTTCTCCATGGCTGTCTCGGCTCTTCTCTCGCTCGGGTCTCAGTCCAGGTCCGCGGGGGACGACAGGGTGCCGCGCACGGCGGTGGCGGCGGCGACGGGCACCGAGACGAGGTGCGTACGCCCACCCTTGCCCTGGCGGCCCTCGAAGTTGCGGTTCGACGTGGAGGCGCTGCGCTCACCGGGGGTGAGCTGGTCGGGGTTCATGCCCAGGCACATCGAGCAACCTGCACCGCGCCACTCCGCGCCGGCCTCGATGAAGACCTTGTCCAGACCCTCCTCCATCGCCTGGAGGCGTACGCGCACCGAGCCCGGCACCACGAGCAGCCGGGTGTCGGCGGCGACCTTGCGTCCCTTGATCACCTCGGCGGCGAGGCGGAGGTCCTCGATGCGACCGTTGGTGCACGAGCCGACGAAGACGGTGTCGACCTTGACCTCGCGCATCGGCGTGCCGGCCTCGAGCGCCATGTACTCCAACGCCTTCTCGGCGGCGAAGCGCTCGTCGGAGTCCTCGAAGGACTGCGGGTCGGGCACCGCCCCGCCGAGCGGGACGCCCTGGCCGGGGTTGGTACCCCAGGTGACGAACGGCGTCATCGTCGAGGCGTCGAGCACGATCTCCTCGTCGAAGCTCGCGTCGTCGTCGGTGCGCAGGGTCTTCCAGTACTCCACCGCCGCATCCCACTCCGCGCCCTTCGGCGCCTCGGGCTTGTCGGCCAGGTAGTCGAAGGTCGTCTGGTCGGGCGCGATGAGACCGGCCTTCGCGCCCCACTCGATCGACATGTTGCAGATCGTCATGCGGGCCTCCATCGAGAGCTCCTCGATGGCCGGACCGCGGTACTCCACGATGTAGCCCTGACCGCCACCGGTGCCGGTCTGGGTGATGAGGGTCAGCACGAGGTCCTTGGAGGTGACGCCCTCGGGCAGCGAGCCGTTCACGGTCACGGCCATCGTCTTGGGCCGCGACTGCATCAGCGTCTGGGTGGCGAGCACGTGCTCGACCTCGGAGGTGCCGATGCCGAAGGCGATGGAGCCGAAGGCGCCGTGCGTCGCGGTGTGGGAGTCACCGCACACGATCGTCATGCCGGGCTGGGTCAGGCCGAGCTGCGGGCCGACGACGTGCACGATGCCCTGCTCGGTGTCACCGAGCGGGTGCAGCCGGACGCCGAACTCCTCGCAGTTGCGGCGCAGCGTCTCGACCTGCGTACGCGAGACCGGGTCGGCGATCGGCTTGTCGAGGTCCAGCGTCGGGACGTTGTGGTCCTCGGTCGCGATCGTGAGGTCGGGACGACGCACCGTGCGCCCGGCGAGGCGCAGCCCGTCGAAGGCCTGCGGCGAGGTGACCTCGTGCACGAGGTGCAGGTCGATGTAGAGCAGGTCGGGCTGTCCCTCGGCGCTGCGGACGACGTGCTCGTCCCATACCTTGTCGACCAGCGTGCGTCCCACGTGAACCTCCGGGATGAGTTCGGATCTGTGCCGAGCAGGCCTTGCATCTCAGGACCTGAGACGGCAATATCAGGTTATGGACAACTCTAGCGGAGTCGGGGTGCTCGACAAAGCCGCCCTCGTGCTGACGGCGTTGGAGTCCGGACCCTGCACGCTCGCGGCCCTGGTCTCCAGCACCGGACTGGCCCGGCCGACCGCGCACCGGCTGGCCGTGGCCCTCGAGCACCACCGCCTGGTCGCCCGTGACGTCCAGGGTCGGTTCATCCTCGGACCGCGGGTGCCGGAGCTCGCCGCGGCCGCCGGCGAGGACCGGCTGCTCGCGGCCGCGAACCCGGTGCTGGCCCGGCTGCGCGACATCACCGGCGAGTCCGCCCAGCTGTGGCGACGGCAGGGTGACGTCCGTGTCTGCGTCGCGGCCGCCGAGCGTCCCAGCGGCCTGCGCGACACCATCCCGGTCGGGTCGCAGATCTCCATGCGCGCCGGCTCGGCCGCACAGGTGCTCCTGGCCTGGGACGACCCCGAGCGGATCCAGCGCGGCCTGTCCAACGCCGCCTTCACCGCCGCCGCCCTCGCAGGCATCCGGCGCCGCGGCTGGGCCCAGTCCATCGGCGAGCGCGAGGCGGGCGTCGCCTCGGTGTCGGCCCCCGTACGCTCCGGCGGCGGCAAGGTCGTCGCCGCCGTCTCGGTCTCGGGCCCCCTGGAGCGGCTGACCCGGCAGCCCGGTCGGATGCACGCCCCCGCCGTGCTCGCCGCGGCCGAGCGGCTCGCCGACTCGCTGCGACGCTCGGGCGAGTAGCCGCAGCCGGAGCCGCGCCGCCGGCAGCGGATCTCGGTCACCCCAGCGGCGCCGGGGCCTCCCCCCGCTCGTGAGCGAGCAGCCACTGCTTGCGAGCGACGCCGCCGGCGTACCCCGTGATGCTCCCGTCGGCCCCGATCACCCGGTGGCAGGGCACGACCACCGGGAGCGGGTTGCGGCCGTTTGCCCCACCGACGGCGCGGGAGCCGTGCCCCGTGAGCCCGAGCGCACCTGCGAGCCGTCCGTACGAGGATGTCTCGCCGTACGCGATGCGACGCAGGTGCCCCCACACCTGGTGCTGGAAGGTCGTGCCGGCCAGCACGGTCAGCGGGAGGTCGAAGTCGCGGCGCTCCCCCGCGAAGTACTCCGCCAGCTGCGTGGCCGCGAGCCCGAGCACCTGCTCGTCGGCGGGACTGCTCGAGCTGTCGCCGACGACCGGGGCATCGGCGTCGACGAAGACCACCGCGTTGAGGCGGGCGTCGCTGACCTCCAGGCGCAGCGGTCCGATCGGGCTGTCGACGGTGCGGGTGCTCACGGGTTCTCCTGGGGTCGGGGCCGGGCGGTGGTCGGGCGGGCGGCAGTGGTCGGACGGGCAGCAGTGGCGTGGGAGGCGGGCGCGAGGTCGAGGGTGCCCCACAGCTGCATCACGGCGTACGAGCGCCACGGCCGCCAGGTCTCGACCCGTCGCGCGGCGGCCGCCGGGTCCTCACCGAGGGACGCCAGCACCTTCTTGACCGCGAGGTCGCCCGGCAGGAACACGTCCGGGTCACCGAGTGCTCGCATCGCGACGTAGTCGGCCGTCCAGGGCCCGATGCCCCGCAGCGCGAGGAGGCTCTCGCGCACCTCCTCGCGGGGTCGGCTGCGGTCGAGGGCGACCTCGCCCGCCGCGAGGGCCTCGCACAGGCCTACGAGCGCCCGGGCCCGGGCCTTGACCATGGGGAAGCTCTCCGGGTCCGCGGCGGCGAGCGCGGCCGCTGAGGGGAAGAGCCGGTCGGGTCCGTCCGGCGTGGGCAGTCCGGGTTCGCCGTACGCCGCGGTGAGCCGTCCCGCCAGCGTGATCGCGCCGGCCATGGAGACCTGCTGGCCGAGCACCGTGCGGACGGCCGCCTCGTCGCCGTCGGGGCTGCCGGGCAGCCGGCGGCCCGGGGCCGCCGCGACGAGCGGTGCGAGCAGCGGGTCACCGCCGAGATCGGCGTCGATGCGGACGGGGTCGGCGTCGGCGTCCAGGATGCGGCGTACGCGCTCCAGCGCCGGTCCGAGGTCGCGCAGGTCGCTCAGCCGCAGCCGGCACGACACCCGCCCCGTGCGATCGGCGTCGTCGAGCTCGAGCCGCACCAGGCCCGGACCCTGGGGCAGACGCAGGGTGCGCGCGTACCAGCCGGGTCCGGCGTCCTCGACGTCCTCGACCAGGTGGGCCGCGAGGAAGACCCACAGCTCGTGCGCGGCGAACGGCAGCCGCACCGGGAGATCGAGACGCAGCTCGGGCACGTCGCCCGTGACCTCGCCGCCCGCTCCTCGCGGCCGTCGCGCTCGCAGCTCACCGGGGGTGGCGTCGTACGCCGCCCGCACGGTCTCGTTGAACTGCCGGACACTTCCGAACCCGGCCGCGTACGCCACGTCCGTGACCGGCAGGTCGGTGGTCTCGAGCAGCAGCCGGGCCGTGTGCGCGCGACGGGCCCGCGCGAGTTGCAGGGGGCCTGCTCCTAGCCGCTCGGTCAGCACCCGGCCGAGATGTCTGCTCGAGTAGCCGAGCCGCTCGGCCAGGCCTTCGACGCCGTCGCGGTCGACCACGCCGTCGTTGACGAGGCGTACGGCCCGCCCCGCCACGTCCCCCGCCACGTCCCACGCGGGAGACCCCGGGACGGCGTCCGGTCGGCACCGGCGGCAGGCGCGGAAGCCGGCCTCCTGCGCGGCGGCCGCGGTGGGGTGGAAGCTCACGCCGTCGGGACGCGGCGTGCGAGCCGGGCACGAGGGTCGGCAGTAGATGCCGGTGGAGTGCACCCCGGTCCAGAAGACGCCGTCGAAGCGGGCGTCACGACCGAGGACGGCGCGGTAGCGCGGGTCCTCGCTCGTGCCTGCCTCGGTGCTCACGCGACCATCCTGACGTCTCCACGCCAGAGCGGCTGGCGGGAATCGGACGCGGCAGGGTCGGGGGCTCGGGGGGCATGACGGGCTCGGCGTACCGTCGCAGCCGTGAACGACTCCGCTTCCGACTCCGGTGACAAGGCCGCGGCGACACTGCGGCTCTCCGACGACCTGGTGCAGCGCATCTGCGCCGATCGCGCGGCGTACGCGCTGCCCACGCAGCTGCCGGACGTGGCCGAACGCGTGCTCCACGCCTACCTCGCGCTGCTGTTCCCCCACTACACCCGGGACGCGGGCTGCCGGGCGGGTGAGGTCGACGCCGACGTCCGTGTGCTCGTCGACCTGCTCGAGGAGGCCCTGGCGCTGCCGGGTCTGGACCACGAGCCGCGTGACCTCGTGGCGGGGGTGCTGGACGCCCTGCCCGACATCCGCAGCGCGCTGCTGCTCGACGCCGAGCAGACGGCGGCCGGCGACCCCGCGGCCGAGGGAGTCGACGAGGTGATCCTCAGCTATCCGGGCTTCTTCGCGACCGCCGTGCACCGGTTGGCCCACCACCTCTACGGCGAGGGCGTCCCCGTGCTGCCCCGGCTGCTCGGCGAGATCGCCCATCGCGCCACCGGCATCGACATCCATCCGGGCGCACGCATCGGAGCGCGCTTCGCGATCGACCACGGAACCGGCGTCGTCATCGGGGAGACGTGCGTGATCGGCGACCGCGTACGCATCTACCAGGGCGTCACCCTCGGTGCCCTCGTGGTCGAGAAGTCGATGCACTCGGAGAAGCGGCACCCCACCGTGGAGGACGACGTCGTCGTCTACTCCGGAGCCACGATCCTCGGCGGCGACACCGTCATCGGCGCCGGCTCGCGCATCGGCGGCAACGTGTGGCTCACCCGTAGCGTCCCGGCCGGGTCCTTCGTGGCGACGAGCGCGGGCGTCGACAAGCGGCGATCCCGCAGCGGCTCGGGTGCCGGCGGGGAAGAAAGCGGACCGCCACTGGAGTTCCACATCTAGTCCCCCGGGTACGACTCCGAGGGAGCCGCACCGAAGCGCTCAGCAGCGAGACGAAGCAGGAGACCGCAGTGAAGTTCGACAGCATCCTCGAGACCATCGGCGACACCCCCCACGTGAAGCTCAGCCGGCTCTTCGGCGACCGCGTGGACGTCTGGCTCAAGCTCGAGCGGCAGAACCCGGGTGGATCCATCAAGGACCGCATCGGGTTGGCGATGATCGAGGCCGCGGAGGCCGACGGGCGGTTGAAGCCCGGCGGCGAGATCGTCGAGCCGACCAGCGGCAACACCGGCATCGGCCTGGCGATGGCCTCGGCCGTCAAGGGCTACCCGATCACCCTCGTGATGCCCGAGTCGATGTCGATCGAGCGACGCAAGCTGATGGCGGCGTACGGCGCGAAGCTCGAGCTCACGCCCAAGGAGGAGGGCATGAAGGGCGCGATCGCGAAGGCCGAGCAGCTCATCGCCGAGCGTGACGGCGCCTGGATGCCCCAGCAGTTCGAGAACCCCGCGAACGTCGAGGTGCACAAGCGCACCACCGCCAAGGAGATCGCCGCGGACTTCCCCGACGGCATCGACTACATGATCACCGGCGTCGGCACCGGCGGGCACATCACGGGTGCCTCCGAGGCGCTGAAGGAGAGCTTCCCGGACCTGAAGACGTACGCCGTGGAGCCCGCGAAGTCGCCGGTCATCTCCGGCGGCGACCCCGGCCCGCACAAGCTGCAGGGCATCGGCGCGGGCTTCGTCCCGGCCAACCTGCACACCGACACCCTCGACGGCACCATCCAGGTCAGCGAGGAGGACGCGTTCGGCTACGTGCAGCGCCTCGCCCGCACCGAGGGCATCCTCGTCGGCCCGTCCTCGGGCGCGACGCTCGCCGCGGTGGCGCAGAAGCTCCCCGACCTCGAGGACGGCGCGACGGTGCTGGCGTTCTGCTACGACACCGGCGAGCGCTACCTCTCGATCGAAGGGCTCTTCGACGCCGCAGGCGCCGAGGGCTGAGACGCGGGCCCGGCGGCGGTCGACCGCTGCCTGGGGTCGGGCACTCCGAAGGTGTGGTTGGCCGCGGGCAGCGTCACGACGAAGCACGCGCCGCCGGACGCGGTCACCTCGTAGCGCACGTCCCCACCGTTGCCGAGCGTCAGCTCACGCACGATGTGGAGGCCGAGCCCGGTCCCGCGGACGCTGCTGGAGCGTGCCTGGTCGGCGCGTGACCAGCGCTCGAAGAGCTGGGGCACGAACTCGGTCGGCACGCCTGGTCCGGAGTCGCACACGCGCAGCTCGACCAGGGTGCCGGCGGGTGCCACGGAGACCTCCAGCGGGAGTGCCCCGTACTTGACCGCGTTGGTCAGCAGGTTCGCGACGATCTGTCGCAACTGACCGCGGTCGACGTACGCCGTGCTGGGCGAGAGTGCCAGCTCGATGGAATCCGCGTCGTCGGGAAGCGTCGACTCGACGATCTCCCGCACCAGCGCGGGCATCTCCACCGCGGTGGGCGTCGGCGCGAACCCGTCGGTGTCGAGGGCGGCGAGGGTGAGCGTCTCGGAGAGCATCTGGTCCAGCGTGCGTCCGGCTGTCGTCATCTTGTCGACGAACGAGCGGCGGGAGTCCTCGTCGATCTCCTCCCACGAGTCCAGCAGCATGTCTCCGTAGCCGGAGACGATCGCGACCGGCGTACGCAGGTCGTGCGACATCATCGCGAGCAGGTCGGCGACCTGCCCGTTGGCCTCCTCGAGACCCGCGCGGGCCGCCTCGGCGTCACGCAGCGACCTGCGTTCGGCGTCGAGGGCGTTCTCGTTGACCTTCCAGTACGTCAGGCACGCCACGGCCTCGGCGAGCACGAACCCGCCGTGGATGCCGGCGAAGAGCAGCGGGTGCTCGATGGCGAGGGGGTGGTTGTAGACCATCTCCGGCATCCAGAGACCCATGATCGCGTGGTGGGCGAGCACGTACCCGAGTCCGACGAGGTACGGCGTCCACGACTGGTACATCGCGACCACCGCGATGACGACGAAGAAATGGAAGTGCACCTCGATCAGGCCGTTGAAGAGATGGATGAGCAGCGCGGTGCTCACCAGCAGACTCCCGGTCACCGCGGTGGCGCGTGTCTGCTGGGAGCCGAACGAGCCGGCCAGGGCCAGCAGCGCCGTGGTCACCAGACCTGCGGTCGCGACCGGGTCGGCGATCCCCTCCAGCGACATGATGAGCGAGCACACCGGCACGTGCAGCCACGCGAAGACCGAGATCCCGCGGTGCCGTGCCGCCCACACCTCGGGCGGTAGCCCGCCGCCGCGGGGGAGGAAGCGCCACCAGGAGCGGTGGCGGCTGCTCTCGGCGTCCATCTGCTCCCTCGCGGTGTCTCGTCCTGGGCGGACACCCTGCTGACGTCGAGGACGGAGCTCGCAGCGGTGGTCCGGCCCTCCGAAACTAGAGAGCGCAAAGGGTTGCGCACCGCGGTTCAGACCAGGTCGCGGGTAAAGAATCAGCCCCGATCCAGGCCGAGCGCGTTTGCCCACAGCAGCGTGCACGTCTCGACCAGCTGGTCGACGGTCCAGTCGGCGCCGAGGCCGAAGGCCGAGTAGGCGAGCCGGCTGACCATGCTGGACAGCGCCGTCGCGGTCATCACCGGGTCCAGCCGCGCATCGGCCAGCCCGCGTCGTTGCAGGCGCTCGATGCTCCGGGCGTTGCGCCGGATGAAGGCGTCGCCACGCTCCAGCCGCTGTGCGCGGAAGTCGGCATCGATGGTCGCGACCTGCTCCTGCAGCACCATGAGCCGTGCGTTGCGACGGTAGGCCTCGAGGTAGGCCCGAGTGCTCGCCTCGATCACCGCGACGGGGTCGTCGGTGTCCTCGACGTGGGCCTCCCCCGGGTGCAGCATGTCCTCGCGGGCGGCGTCGAGCACCGCCGCGAAGACCTCTTCCTTGCCGGCGAACCAGGTGTAGAACGTGCCCGTCGCGACACCGGCCTCGGCGGCGATGTCGACCAGTCGCGCCGCGAGGTACCCGTCGCGCTCGAACACGGTGCGTGCGGCCGCGACGAGGGACGAGCGCGTACGAGCCCCTCGCGCCGTGGTCGGTGCCGCGCCCGAGTCGGTCGTGCTCAGGAGTCCTCCCCCGACTGCCGACCGATCAGCTGGCCACCGTCGATGACGAGCGTCTCGCCGGTGATCCACGCCGCGGCGTCGGAGGCGAGGAAGAGGATCGCCGAGGCGACGTCGTTGGGCTCGCCGATGCGGCCCAGCGGCGTACGCCCCGCCACCGCGGCCTCGTGGTCGCGCCAGAGCGCCTCGGCCAGGCGGGTGCGCACGACCCCGGGGGCGACCGCGTTGACGCGTACGCCGGGCCCGAGCTCGACGGTCAGGTGCCGCGTCAGGTGCACGAGCGCCGCCTTCGAGGCGTGGTAGACCGCGAGGTCGGGGTCGACGGCGTACGCGCCGAGCGACGCGTTGTTGACGACCGAGCCGCCGTGCTCGCCCATCCACGCCTCGACGACGAGCTGGGTCCAGCGCAGGGGTGCCCAGAGGTTGACGTCCATTGTCTTGGCGACGCGGGCGTGGTCCTGACCCATGAGCGGCCCGTACGCCGGGTTGGTGCCGGCGTTGTTGACCAGCACGTCGATGCGGCCGAAGCGCTCCATCACCTGCGCGACACAGGCGCGGGACGCGTCGTCGTCGGCCGCGTGGGCGGCGATTCCCACCGCCCGCTCCCCCACCGAGGCGGCGGCCTCGTCGGCGGACTCCTGCGACCGCGAGGTGAGCACGACGTGGGCGCCGGCCTCGTGCAGCGCCTCGGCGGTGGCGAGCCCGATGCCGCGCGAGGCGCCGGTGACGATCGCGACGCGGTCGGTGAGGTCGGTGCCTCTCATGACCCGCTCAGCCCCCTCACTTCTTCTTCCACTGCGGGTCGATGCGGCGCAGCTCGCCGCGCGCGATGGTGCGCTTGTGCACCTCGTCCGGTCCGTCCGCGAGACGCAGCGTGCGCAGGTGGGCGTAGAAGCTGGCGAGCGGGAAGTCGTCGCTGACGCCGCCCCCGCCGTGCACCTGGATCGCGCGGTCGATGATCTTCAGCGCGATCTGCGGTGCGGCCACCTTGATGGCGGCGATCTCCGTACGCGCCTGCTTGTTGCCGACGGTGTCCATCAGCCAGGCCGTCTTCATCGTGAGCAGGCGGATCATCTCGATGTCGATGCGCGCCTCGGCGATCCAGTCCTGGATGTTGGCGTTGTCGGCGACCGGCTTGCCGAAGGTGGTGCGCCGCTGCGAGCGCTCGATCATCAGGTCGAGGGCGCGCTCGGCCATGCCGATGGTGCGCATGCAGTGGTGGATGCGGCCGGGGCCGAGGCGGGACTGGGCGATCGTGAACCCGTCGCCCTCGCCGGCGAGCAGGGCGGTGCGCGGCACGCGTACGTCCTCGAACAGCACCTCGGCGTGGCCCTCACGGTCCTGGTAGCCGAAGACCGGCAGACCGCGCACGATGGTGATGCCCGGGGTGTCGATCGGCACGACCATCATCGACTGCTGGCGGTGGGTGGGGGCTTGAGGATCGGTCTTGCCCATCACGATGAGCACACGGCAGTTGGCGTGCAGCGCGTTCGACGCCCACCACTTGCGCCCGTTGAGCACGTAGTCGTCGCCGTCGGGGGTCATGCGCAGCTGCACGTTGGTGGCGTCGGAGCTGGCGACGTCGGGCTCGGTCATGCAGAAGGCGGAGGCGATCTCACCGGCGAGCAGCGGCTTGAGCCACTTCTGCTTGTGCTCGTCGGTGCCGAAGAGCTGGAGCACCTCCATGTTGCCGGTGTCGGGGGCGTTGCAGTTGATCGCCTCGGGGGCGAGCTCGGGGCTGCGACCGGTGATCTCGGCGAGCGGGGCGTAGTCGAGGTTCGACAGGCCCGGCGAGCCCCACTCGGCGTTCTCGTGGGGGTGGAACAGGTTCCACAGGCCGCGGCTCTTCGCCTCGGCCTTGAGCTCCTCGAGCACCGCGGGGTGGTGGTTCGGGTTGCCCGACTCCGCCATCTGCTGGTGGTAGGTCGCTTCGGCCGGGTAGACGTGGGCGTCCATGAAGTCCTGGAGCTTCTCCTGGTACTCCACGGAACGGGCGCTGGGGGCGAAGTCCATCTGGTGTCTCCTGTACGTCGGTCGTGCCGGGGGTGTGGGAGCTCGGCGTCAGCCGAGCGAGTCCTGGTAGCGCGCCATGCCGGCGAGCCAGCGGTCGTAGTCGCCGGCCTTGCGGCGGAAGAACTCGAGCACCTCGGGGTGGGGCAGCACGAGGAAGCGCTCCTCGCCCAGGGCCTCGACGACGACGTCGGCCACGTCGAGCGGCTCGAGCACGTCACCCGCGTCGGTGACCGCCCGGGCGCTGCGGCGGGCGTTGTCGTCAGCGGAGTCCGAGCCGCCGGTCAGCAGGTCGGTGTTCACGCCCATGGGGCACAGGCAGCTCACCGTGACGCCGCGGTGGGCGTACGTGACCCGCAGCCACTCGGCGAAGGCGACGGCCGCGTGCTTGCTGACCGAGTACGTCGGCGAGCCGATCTGCGTGAGCAGGCCGGCCGCCGAGGCGGTGCTCAGGAAGTAGCCGCGGCCCCGCTCGACCCAGCCGGGCACCAGCAGGCGGGCGGCGCGGACGTGGGCCATGACGTTGACGCCCAGGGCGGTCTCCCAGTCCTCGTCGGGCGCCTCGAGACCCTGGCCGAGGCCGACGCCGGCGTTGGCGACGTACAGGTCGACGGGCCCGAAGCGCTCCTGCGCGAGCTCGATCGACGCCCGGATGTGGCTCTCGTCGCTGCAGTCACCCGCGAGGCCGGCCACGCGCCCGTCCGCGTACGCCTCGAGCGCGGCGACGCTCGCGTCCAACCGCGCTCCGTCGAGGTCGGTGACCACGACACTGCCGCCGTGCTCCAGCAGGCGCTGGGCGATGGCGGCGCCGATGCCGCCGGCGGCACCGGTGACGACGGCGACAGTTCCCTGGATCTCCATGTCGCGGAGCTTAAGGTGAATCCGGATTCAGATTCAACTGTGTCGGCGGGTGAGGTCCCCGATCGCCGGTCACGCTCGATGGGTACGGGCCCGTCATGACACAGGACTCGACACGCACGCAGGACGACGCGGACGAGCGCGAGACGTACGGGCTGCTCGTCGTGGGAGGCGGCCCCGCCGCCCTGGAGGCGGCCCGGGCCTACCGCGACGCCGGCGGCGGTGGACCCGTGCACCTGGTGTCCGCCGACGAGCACCCGCCGTACGCGCGACCGCCGCTGAGCAAGGACCACCTGCGTGGCGAGACCGCGCCCGAGGAGACCCAGCTGGAGGACGCGTCGTTCTACCGTGACCAGGGCATCGATCTGAGGCTCGGAACCCGTGTGGAGGCGATCGACCCGGACGGTGGACGTGCCACGGGGCAAGGCCTCGACCTGCGCTTCGACGTCGCCGTGCTGGCCACCGGCAGCGACCCGGTCCCGCTCCCGGTCCCGGGTGGTGAGGATCCGGGACTGTTCCTGCTGCGCTCCCGACGTCAGGGCGAGGATCTCCGCGCGGCGGTCGCCGCCGAGGGTCGCCGCAGTGCCGTCGTGGTCGGCTCGGGCTTCATCGGCTGCGAGGCGGCAGCGTCGCTGGCCCACCTGGGTCTCGAGGTCACGCTGGTCAGCGACGAGTCCACCCCGCAGGAGAAGCGGCTGGGGTCGTACGCCGCCGGCAGGATCGCGGACTGGCTCAGCGGCGCCGGCGTGCGGCTCGAGCTGGGCCGCGCTGTGACGGAGTTCCCGGATGCCACCTCGGTGCGCACCGAGGACGGCGCGACGCACCGTGGCGACGTCGTCCTCGTCGCGGCCGGGGTGCAGCCGGCCGCCGCGCTGGCCGAGGACGCGGGGCTCACCTGTGAGGACGGCATGGTCGTCGTCGACTCCGCGATGCGCACGAGCCACCCGCGGGTGCTGGCCGCGGGTGATGTGGCCCTGGCGCACAACGACGCCGCCGGACGTCGTGTGGCCGTCGAGCACTGGGGCGACGCGATGACCCAGGGCGAGGTCGCGGGAGCGACGGCGGCGGGACGCACGGTCACGTGGGACCAGGCGCCGGGCTTCTGGAGCGAGATCGGGGACCACACCCTGAAGTACTCGGCGTGGGGCGACGGCTGGGACGACGTGCGCGTGGACGAGGGAGGGTCGGATGCGGAGGGCGCCTTCGCGGTCTGGTACCTGGCCGGGGACACCGTGGTCGGGGTGCTGGCGCACGAGCGCGACGATGCGTACGAGACCGGCCAGGACCTCGTACGCCGCCGCGCGGGCGTCGAGGAGCTGCCGATCACCGGCGGAGCGTGACCCTCTCGCAGGGAAGCCCTCGAGAACGACAGAAGGGCCTGAACAGCGGGCTTGCACTGCGGCGCTACCGCCTTGAGAGGCCGTTCGAGGGGTCGACGGAGGATGACGGTCAGTGACGGGTGGCGATGAACGTGCTGGTCAGACCCAGTTTCGAGTGTTGGTGACCGTTGGTCGCAGACGACCGACAGCGGACCTCCTGCGTCCAATCCGTGTCCAATTTTCAACTCTCAGACCGCGAAAGTCCCGGTTGATCGAGCTGCTCGGCCCAGGTCTCGGACCAGGAGGTAGACATCTGCGAAGTCGCGCGCCTCGGCGCGATCGAAGAGGGCCAGGAGCTTCCGCCCGGCGAGCTCGAGCGGCGCCGGAGTGGGACCCAGAACCGTGAGGGTGGGCCGTGCGAGCGGAGATGAGTTGACAGCGAGGTCGATCAGGGTGCCCTCCTCCGCACGAAGGACCACCATCCGGCAGCACGTCGGACCGTCATGGATCAGCTGCACCTCCATGCCACGCGATCTCAGCTCCCGCACGAAGTCGTCCCTCGCCGCAGTGACCGACTCGATGCCGGTGGCGAACAGGTCCAGGTCCGCGGTCGGGCGGTCCACCAGACCCGAGGCCACCTGACTCGTCGCTCACGCGACTTGCTCGCTGTTTGCACGAGATCGTCCACCGCGGGAGTCGCTGGCGGTTGCGTTCGTGACGACCGGGTCCCAGGCGGCCCGCACCGACCGAGGAATGGCGAGCTCTTCCCACAGATCGATTAGCAACGCGCCGTCCACGTAGCTGAGCACGTCGTGCGGGACACCCTCACGCAGGACGACCTCGTACACCCGAGCGCGCTGACGACGGTCACGGAGGTCGTAGGTTCGGCCGCCATCTGACCAGTTCAGGTGCAGTGGCAGCACCACCGTCCCCATCGCTCGACGCACCGGCAACCTCGGTAAGGCGGTCGGCACCCACACGTCGCGTCCGCGACCGACCGGCACGCGCTCGAACTCGATCACCGGACTCACATCGAACTCGTGACCTGCTGCAGCGATGATGCGCGACGCCGTCTCCAACGTCGGAGACTTCCGCCCACGCTCGTAGGCCGACACCGTCGGACGCGACGTGCCCGCCAGGTCAGCCAACTCCCCCTGCGAAAGGCCCGCATCGATCCTTGCGCGTGCGATCAGGCTGTCGTGACCCATGAGCGCATGGTATCCGATCGGATACATCTCAGCGGGTCATTTTGAGACTCCGACCCGCGGGCATCCGTCGCCGCGGACACCTCGGTCAGCAAGCTACCGGCGCCATGTTCTGACCTTGGGCGCCGACGATGAGCGCGACGCCCATGGTCAGGGTCAGGCGCACGCCACTGACTCCGAGGAACGCGATCGTGCCCGACAGTGCCAGCCGCTTGCTGTCGTCGACCACGCCATGATTCCGGGCCAGCGAGTGCAGCAGCGCAGCCGCCAGGTCCTCCAGAGAGGCGTACGCGTCCTCACCGAACGCCGTCGCGCGCGGCCGCGCGAGCGCCGACTCCGACAACCCGACATCCCGGACCTCCAAACCGGGGCCGATCGCCCGGGCCGCCACGTGCAGCAGCTCGGACAGGCTCGGGTGGATCACCGACCGAGCCGCTCCAGCGCCTCGGCGTACCGTGGCAGCTCCTCATCCAGGACCCGGTCCAGCAGCTCCGCCCGACTGTGCGCCTCGACGTACTCACGCACCGCCCGCCTAGCGACCTCCTGCATCGAGCGCGAATCCAGCTGCGCACGTCGAGGCAGCGCCTCGGCCTCGTCATCGCTCGACCGCAGAGTCATCGCACGGGCGTCGATGAGGGACTGTCCGACGATCGGATCAGCCTCGGAGCCGTTCGCAAGGTTGACCAGTGATCTGGGCGACGAGGTCGAAGTCCTTGTCGAGGTGCAGAACAGCGAGGCCAGCGAGCTCAGCTGTTGCCGCGATGAGGAGGTCGGGAATCGACGGGGCGCGATGTTGGCTTCGGGCGGCGAGCAGGTGTTGCACCTCGAGCGCACGATCCTCGATCGCCGGCGTCAGGTACTCCACGGGCATGGCTGACAGAGGCGGGGTGCTGAACGCCGTGCGAGCTTGAGCGGCGTTCCGCGCCGAGAAGCCGATCTCGAGGCGCGTCACCGTCGTGATCCTGACGAGCCCGCGACCGATCCGGTTGGCCCACTCGTCCGCATCAGGACTCTCGCCAAGTCTCACCAGGGCGGACTTGTCGATGAGCCAGTGGGTCAACGCCACGCCGCA
The DNA here is from genome assembly GCA_018672315.1 of Nocardioidaceae bacterium. NCBI lineage: Bacteria > Bacillati > Actinomycetota > Actinomycetes > Propionibacteriales > Nocardioidaceae > Nocardioidaceae bacterium. The sequence goes on from CP076053.1 coordinate 281,141, forward strand.
GCCATGACCTCGGGGTCGACCAGGTCAGCGAAGGTGTCGGAAAAGGTCTTCAGATCATCGCGCGAGACGCCGTCGCTGGAGACGCTGGCGTCGGCCGTCAGCCGACGACGGATGTACTGCGCGCGCGAGAGACCCAGGCGCGCGGCGTGGGCATCCACACCGGCCAGGACCTCGTCGGGAATGTCACGGACCAACACGTCGGCCATCTGGACCCACCTCTCCATCTGATATCTAACGATATCAGGCTGCGCCGGGATGTGCCGCAAACCGAACCACTGCCGACAACCGCCGGTCACGCTGTCGGTGATCTCCGCGATGCCGCCGTGGTCACCCGGACGTACCGGCTCCTCGTCCTGTTCCCGACTTACCGAAGAGCGCGGTGCGGCCAGGCAGCCGCCCTTCGCGTCAGGCGTGTCACGATCGCCGAGGTCGGTCGCGCCGGCACGGCTCGGCGCCGGCGCCGGCGCGGAGCCTGCTCGCGATCACGTCGGGGCACCTGGTGGGGATCAAATGACCAGAGCCGCCATCAGACCCAGGGCGGTTCAACGTCCAACTCCCCCATCTGGGCCAGAAACGACTGAGGGCCCGAACAGCGTCCCCGCTGGTCAGGCCCACAATTCGGATCTGTACCCCCGACCGGATTCGAACCGGCGCTACCGCCTTGAGAGGGCGGCGTGCTAGGCCACTACACAACGGGGGCCCGAGTGCTCCTCGAGCGTGTCGCACACGCTAGTGCACGAGCTCCTCGGAGCATTCGCTGGGGTACTAGGACTCGAACCTAGACTAACTGGACCAGAACCAGTCGGGCTGCCAATTACCCCATACCCCAAGGGTGTCCGGCTGCTGGGCTTCAGCCCCTCAACCGAGGGTTGACTCTACAGGGCGTGCCTCGGCCCGGCCAATCCGGGGTGTCCGCGCGGCGACGTCCTGGGCGCGGGTGATGCGTACGACCAGCGCCAGGAAGACCAGCGACTGCACGAGCGTGATCGGGAGGTTCCACCAGGAGACCTCCGAGACCGTCAGCGCGCTGCCCAGCTCACCGGTGACCAGCGCCAGGCCCAGCGCCAGGAGGTTGTTCAGCACGTGCATCGCCAGCGCGGCCTCGAGCCCGCCGGTGACCACGACGGTGATGCCGGCGACGATCCCGAAGGCGAACCGGTCGGCCAGCAGCGGCAGGTTCTGCTGTCCGTGCACCGCGGCGAAGGCGGCGGCCGTCACGAGCACCGCGAACCAGCTGCTGCGGCCCAACGCGCCGAGTGCCTGCATTAGGTAGCCGCGGAAGATGTACTCCTCCCCCGCGGCCTGCAGCGGGGTGCTCAGCAGCAGCACGAGCACGAAGGCCAGGGTCGAGCCTGCTGTGCTGCCGGCGACCTCACCGCCTGCCCCTCCACTGCTCATGACCTCCTCGGGCAGCAGGAAGCTCGCGCCCAGCGTCACCAGCAACGTCAGAGCCGCGGCGCCGGTGTACCAGCCGAGCAGCCGCCACCGGATGCGTCCCACGACCGAGCTGGCGAAGCCGATCGCGAGACCGTGGACGACGCGTACGCAGAACCACGCCGCCGGGATGCCGGCCGCGAGCGAGAGGTTCAGGGCGAGCAGGAACGACGGCGTGACCGTCGGTGAGCTGCTGCCGTAGTCGCTGAAGGCCTCGACGAAGCCGCGCGGGTCGAACGCCGCGCCCACGAGCAGCGCCACGAGGCTGACGACGAGCATGAACACCGCGACGAGCGGGATCGCGAGCACAGGCTTCCACCACGCGTACGACGGCCCGCGCAGCAGCTGGGTGAAGTCGGCGTCAGGGGCTGGGGACGTGGTGGCCACGCCTCCAGCCCACCACAGGCCCCTAGCGGGCCGAGGCCAAACGACGCAGGCTTGACTCGCGACCGAGCAGCTCGAGCGACTCGAACAGTGGCGGCGAGACGCGGCGGCCGGTCACGGCACACCGCACCGGGCCGAACGCGACGCGCGGCTTGAGCCCGCGCTCCTCGATGAGCGCCGTGCGCAGCGCCTCCTCGATCGCGGGCGTCGTCCACTCGGACAGCGACTCCAGCGCGTCGTGGGCGGCGCCCGCCACCTCGCGACCGTTCTCATCGAGCAGCTTCGCCGCATCCGTCGCGTCGACCGTGAAGTCGTCGTCGGTGACGAACAGGAACCCGAGCATGTCGACCGCCTCGGTCAGCTTGCCCATGCGCTCCTGCACCAGCGGCACCGCCGTCGCCAAGGTCTCGCGCTGCGCCCCGCTGGGCTCGGACGGCAGCACCCCGCCGTCAGCCAGCACCGGCACCAGCCGGTCGGCGAGGTCGTCGGCGCTGAGCATGCGTACGTGGTCGCCGTTGATGGCCTCGCACTTCTTGATGTCGAAGCGGGCCGGGTTCGGGTTCACGCGCGAGATCTCGAACGCCTCGACCATCTCGGCGAGGGTGAAGACGTCACGGTCCTCGCTGATCGACCAGCCGAGGAGCGCGAGGTAGTTGAGCAGCCCCTCGGGCAGGAAGCCCACGTCGCGGTAGCCCAGCAGCGAGGCCTCAGGGTCACGCTTGGAGAGCTTCTTGTTGCCCTGCCCCATGACGTACGGGAGGTGACCGAACGCGGGCAGAGGCCCGTCGACCACGCCGATCTCGCGCAGCGCGTGGTGCAGCGCGATCTGCCGCGGGGTGGAGCTCAGCAGGTCCTCGCCGCGCAGCACGTGCGTGATGCCCATCAGGGCGTCGTCGACCGGGTTCACCAGCGTGTAGAGCGGGTGACCGTTGGCGCGTACGAGCGCGTAGTCGGGCACGTTGTCGGCACCGAAGGTGATCTCGCCGCGGACGAGGTCGTCGAACGTGGTGTCGACCTCGGGCATCTTGAAGCGCAGCACGGGCTTGCGGCCGTCCGCCTCGTACGTCGCCACCTCGTCGGCGGTCAGGTCACGGCAGTGACCGTCGTACCCCGGCGCCCGTCCCTCAGCGCGAGCCTGCGCGTTGCGGGCGTCGAGCTCCTCGGTCGAGCAGTAGCAGTGGTACGCCCTGCCCGCCTCGTGCAGCTTCGCCGCGACGTCGGCGTAGGTGTCCATGCGCTCGCTCTGACGGTAGGGACCGTGCGGGCCGCCGACCTCGGGGCCCTCGTCCCAGTCGAGCCCCAGCCACCGCATGACCTCGAGCAGCGTGTTGTAGGACTCCTGGGAGTCGCGCGAGGCGTCGGTGTCCTCGATGCGGAAGACGAACGTGCCGCCGTGGTGGCGGGCGAAGGCCCAGTTGAACAGCGCCGTGCGCGCCAGACCGACGTGCGGGCTGCCGGTGGGGCTCGGGCAGAAGCGGACGCGGACGTCCGTGCCGGAGACGGGAGCAGGGTCAGTCACGGGAGGTCACCTTGTTGGTCAGGGAGCCGATGCCGGCGATCGAGACCTCGACCTCGTCACCGACGTTCATGGGGCCGACACCCGCGGGGGTGCCGGTGAGGATCAGGTCGCCGGGCAGCAGCGTCATCACCGAGGAGACGTACGCGATCAGGCTCGGCACGTCGTGGATCAGGTCGGCGGTGGTGCCGTCCTGCACGAGGTCGCCCTCGAGGTAGGTCTGGATGCGTGCGTCGGAGATGTCGAGCTCGGTCTGGATCCACGGTCCGATCGGGCAGAACGAGTCGAAGCCCTTGGCACGCGACCACTGTCCGTCGCTCTTCTGCAGGTCGCGAGCCGTCACGTCGTTGGCGATCGTGTAGCCGAAGATCACGTCGGCCGCCCGCTCGGCGGGCACGTCGCGGCAGATGCGACCGATGACGACGGCCAGCTCGCCCTCGTAGTCGACCTGCTGCGACTGACGCGGGTAGAAGATCGGGTCGCCGGGGCCCACCACGGCGGTGTTCGGCTTGAGGAACATCAACGGCTCGCTCGGCGCCTCGCCACCCATCTCGGCCGCATGGTCGGCGTAGTTCTTGCCGATCGCGACGACCTTGCTGCGCGGGATCACCGGCGCCAGGAGCTTCACCCCCGAGAGCCGGAACGTCTCCCCCGACGGGTGGAACCCGACGTGCAGCGGGTCTCCTGCGAGACCGATGACCTGGGAGTCCTCGTCGGGCTGGCCGTGCTCGTCGACCTCGCCCTCGACGATGCCGTAGAGGGGCTCCTCACCTGCGGTGAACCTGGCGATACGCACCTGGCCGAGCCTACCTACGCTGACGGGGTGCCTCTCGACCGCCCGCCTGCGCCCACCAGGCTCCCGCGCGAGGAGTGGCGTACGCGCCGCGCCGCCCACGAGGCGCGCGTCGACGTCTGGCTCGAGCCCCACCTCGAGCGGCGCCGTCGCGGCGAGAAGCACCCGGTGATGGACTTCCTCTTCGACTACTACGCACACCGCCCCGCGCAGCTGCGGACGTGGGCGCCGGGGTGGGACGTCGCCTTGGAGTGGGATCACAGCGTTGACGGCCCGGTGCCGAAGCACCACGTGCTGGTCGACGGCTGGTGCGTCGTCGACCCCGGACTGCTGGGACGCCGTGAGGTGCTCGTGACGACGCTGCGGCGTCTGCTCGCCGCGACCGCGTCGCGACCGGCGCAGCTGGGGTGCCTGGGCCTGCACGAGTGGGCGATGGTCTACCGCACCCTCCCCGGGCAGCAGCGGCACGAGGCGTGGCCGCTGCGGCTGGGCCACGACGGCACCGACGAGGTCGTGGAGTCCCACCAGCTGACCTGCACGCACTTCGACGCGTTCCGCTTCTTCACCGAGCCGGCCGTGCCCCGCAACCGGCACTTGCCCCGGGCCGAGGACCGGGAGGCGTACGAGCAGCCGGGCTGCCTGCACGCCGGCATGGACCTCTACAAGCACGCCTTCCGGCTCTGGCCGCTGGTCTCCAGCGATCTGGTGGCGGACTGCTTCGAGCTGGCCCGCGAGATCCGGGTGCTCGACATGGAGGCGTCGCCGTACGACCTGGCCGACCTCGGCCACTCCCCCGTGCGCATCGAGACCCCTGAGGGCAAGCGGGCGTACGTCGAGCGTCAGCGCGACTTGAGCGAGCGCGGCGCCCCGTTGCGCCGGCGGCTGCTCGACGCGTGTCGCATGCTCGAGTCGCAGTCCGCGTCGCGGGCCCGGGCGTGACCGGTGCGTGCGGCACCCCGGAGACCCGATCGAGGTGCCGTACGCACCGGTGAAGCCGACGCACTAACCCGTCTGCAGCGCGATCAGACCGAGCAGCACCAGGGCGAGCCCGAGCACCTGTCGCCGGCTGAGGCGGTCGCCGAAGAAGCCGACACCGCCGATCGCCGCGAAGGCGATGCCTGCTCCCGTCCACAGCGAGTACGCCACCGCCAGCGGGATGCCGGCCTCGATCGCGAGGCTCACGGGCAGGACGGACCCCACGAGCCCGACGTACGCACCCACCGCGAGAGCCCGCCGCGACATTCCCGCCGACGCCCTGAGCGCAGCCAGACCGCCGCACTGCAGCACGATGCCGACGAGGAGCCATCCCTGACCGCTCATGCGCGATCCACCTGCAGGAGGACCGCTCCCGTCCCGAGCACCAGGATGCCGATCACGTGCACCACGCTCAGCCGGTCGTCGAATGCGACCGCGCTCAACAGCGTCGCGGCCACCAGGCCCGAGGCGGTGATGGTCCCGTACGCGACCCCGAGGCTCATGCCGCGGCCGAGCACGCGTCCGAAGATCGCGATGCTGGCCCCGTAGAGAAGCACGACACCGAGCGTGAACACCGGCCTCGTGAGACCTTCCGAGAGTCGCAGGGATGCCGTGCCCGCGACTTCGCCCGCGACCGCCGCAGTCAAGAGCAACCACGTGGGGAGTCGTGCGGCACCGGAGCGGTCAGCGGTCATGCCGTGACGCTAGTGCGCGTCGCTGCTCGGTCTCACCAGCAGGGTGGGTGGACGTCCTTCCAGACCTGACCGTCGTTGGCGTAGGCCTGCTCGACCCGCCCGGCCAGCGCGAACAGGCCCGCGTCGTCGGCCGGGCGCCCGGCGAGCATGGCCCCGACCGGCAGGCCCGCGTCGGTCCGGTGCACGGGCAGGGAGACGGCCGGCAGGCCGCAGACGTTCCACAGCGACGTCCACGGCGTGAACCGCTTCTGCGCCTCGAAGTCGGCCTCGGGGTCCGCGTCGTCGCGGATCGCCCCGACGGGCAGCGGCGGCTGGGACAGGGTCGGGGTCAGCACCGCGTCGAACGGGTCGAGCGCCGTGATCGCGGCGGCCGCGTGCGTACGCACCCCGCTCACGGCCTGGCTGTACTCCACCCCCGAGACCGCCTGACCACGCTCGGCCAGCCACCTCGTCAGGGGCCGCAGCAGGTGACGACGGTCCTCGGGCACCAGCGTGAGCACCGAGGCGGCACCGACGGCCCAGACGGTCTCGAAGGTCGCGACCGCGTCGGCCCCCAGCGGCGCGTCGATCTCGACCACCTCGTGGCCGAGCTGCTCCAGCACCTGAGTGAGGTCGTCGTACGCGTGCAGGCAGTCAGGGTGCACCTCGGTCTGCGCGACCACCGGGGTGGCGAAGCGCGCGATGCGCAGTCGACGGGGACGCCGCTCGAGCTCCTCGCACGCCTCGAGGAACGACACCGCCGGTGCGGGTGCCCAGCTCGGGTCGCCGAGAGCCGGACCGGCGATCACGTCGAGGAAGGCGGCCGCGTCGCGCACCGTCCGTGCCAGCGGGCCGATCGCCGCCAACGACGACCCGTCACCGCGCATCGGCGCCGAGGTGACCCGCCCTCGGCTCGGCTTGAACCCGACCAGCCCGCAGCACGAGGCAGGGATGCGGATCGAGCCGCCACCGTCGCTGCCCAGCGCGACCGGCACGAGTCCCGCCGCGACCGCCGCCGCGGCGCCGCCCGAGGACCCACCCGCCATGCGCGTCGTGTCGTACGGGGTCACCGCCGGCGGCTGACCCTCGGGCTCGGTGTAGCAGGGCAGCCCGACCTCGGGCGTCGAGGTCTTGCCCAGGCTCGGCAACCCGGCGCGCTCCAGCCGCAGCACGACCTCGTCGGAGTGGTCGGGCACCGTGCCGGCGAACGCCGGGGAGCCGAACGACGTCTCGACCCCCGCGGTGGCGTGCAGGTCCTTGATCGCCGTCGGCACGCCGTGCAGCGGTCCGCGTCCCGCGGATCCGCCCTGCGCGATCTCGGCTGCGCGAGCCCGCGCCTGCTCCGTGGTGGGCGTGACGACGGCCCCGAGCTCCGAGCCGAGCCTCTCGACGCGATCGGCGAAGTGGGCCGACACCTCCTGCGCGCCGACGTCGCCCGCGGCGATCGCCGCGCCGAGCTCGAGGGCGGTCAGGTCGTGCAGCCGGTCGCCGACCGGGCCGTCGATGGAGGTCATCTCACCCAGCGTGCATGCTTGCCGACCACAGGTCCAGGAGCCTTCGGGAGCCGACCGACCGGACGCAGCGCACGGTGGTGCCTGGCCACCCACTCGCTGAGCCGCCGATTCGCCCGCACCGAGGCCTCGCGCGTCGGTGAACCCATCGTGGCAGCCCCGATGAGGCGTACGCGCCCTTGCTCCCGAGGGCCCGTACGCAGCGGCACGGCGATCACCAGGTTGTAGCCGGCGGCGGTGGTGAACCCGGTCTTGCCCTGGGCGCGGGGATACCGCTCGAGGTAGGCGTTCGTGCGCGTGATGGTCTCCTTCGGACCGCCGACCGGGCCGAACCGCGCGGAGGGACGCCGCAGGTGCTTCTCCACCCCCCGGGTCGACTGCGCGGCCCGCAGCAGCACGAGCAGGTCGCGCGGGCTGGTGCCGTTGCCGGGTGCGGTGAGCCCGTGCGGGTTGACCGCCCGGGTGCTGGTGAGCCCCAGCGAGGACGCGCGACGGTTCATGGCGCGGAGGAACCCGCGCCGACCCCGGGGGTGCGCGCCCGCGAGCGCCTGCGCGGCGTCGTTGGCGCTGGGGAGCAGGAGCGCGTCCAGCAGCGACCCGCGACCGTACCGACGGCCGGGCCGGAGCCCCACGCACACGCACGTGGCCCGCGCCTCGGTGCGCGTCACGCGGTGGGGCGGGTCGATCGGCACCGTCCTGACCGCCGTCAGCGCCGTCAGGAGCTTCAGTGTCGAGGCGGGCTGTCGAGCGGTCCGCGGACGATGCACCGCGAGCAGCCGCCCGGTGTCGAGGTCGGTCACGGCCCAGCCTGCGGCGCGTACGCGGGGCGGCGTCAGCCAGCGCGGCGCCCGGTAGGTGGTGCGCCGGGTCGTCCGCTGCCGCGCCGAGACGCCCGCTTGGCGCGCCGACGGTTCAGCGGTCGTCACGCTGCGTGCCGGTGGCTCCTCGACGGTCCGCGTGGCGCCGTGACCGGCTGCGGGGAGGAGGGCGAGCACGGTCGCGCACCCGGCGAGCAAGGCAGCTGGTCGTCGCACCGGACCCATCATGCCTCCGCCGGTCCGTTCGTGGGCTACGGCGCCGTCGCCACCCAGCGCGCCTGCGCGCTCACCACCGGTCCGGGTGCCGCCGGGAGCGTGCCCACCGGCCGCAGCACGTCGTGGTGGTCGGCGACCCAGCGGATCAGGGCGGCGACCGAGCGGCTGTTGGCGTCACGGCTCGGCGCGCCGAGCGCGGCCACCCCGATGCGGCGCACGTCGCCGTCCGCGTCCCGCACCGGGTGGGCGACCACGAGGTTGTAGCCCGCCGCGGAGGTGTAGCCCGTCTTGCCCTCGGCGATGCGGAATCGGTCGATGTAGGCGTTGCCGCGGTAGATGGTGCGGGTCTCGTTGCGCAGCGGCCCGAACAGCGCCGAGCCCATCCCGAGGAAGGGCGCCACCACCGGGTCGGCCTGCGCAGCACGCAGGAGCACCAGCAGGTCCCGTGCGGTGCTGGAGGCGCCGTACGCGGTCAACCCGCTCGGGTTCATCGCCCGCGTCCGGGTCAGGCCCAGCTCGCCCGCCAGCGCGTTCATGGAACCGAGGAACGCGGTGCGACCGCGGCGGTCCGAGCCGGCCATCGCCTCCGCGGCGTCGTTCGCGCTCGGCAGCAGCATCGCGGACATCAGCGCGTCCCGGGAGTAGCGCCTGCCCACCGACAGCCCCACGCAGATGCAGAACTCCGGGTGCGCCTCGGCGTACGTCACCCGGTGCCGCGGTCGCGGGGCGACCTGCCGGGCGGCGGTCAGCGAGGTCAGCAGCTTGATGGTCGAGGCGGGCTGGCGGCGTACGTTCGCGCCCCGCGCGGCCAGGATGCGGCCGGTGTCGAGATCGGCCACCGCGTACGTCGCCAGCGAGACCGCGGGCGGGTCCGTGGTCGGGGCGACCGCGCGGAAGGTCGTGCCGTTGCGCGAGACCCGCACCGGCTTCACCCGGGCGGTGCGCGCCGTGACCGGGGCGGTCACCGGGGCCGCGGTCACCGCCTGCGAGATCGTCGCCGGCGGAGGCAGCGTCGCGGCCTGGGACGCCGGGACGCTCACGCCGGCTGGGACCAGCCCGATGACCAGGGCGGGGAGCAGGAGACGCTTGGAGCGTCTGGAGCGTCTGGAGCGCCTGAGACGCGTGGAGCGCGATCGGTTCACGCCGCTCATGGTGCATCAGCGCAGCCGCCGTCGGGGGCACATCGGGACGATCGGTCACGAATCGACCCGGGTCGGTGCTCAGGACACGCGCGCAGGGGGCGGCTGCGGCAGCCGGCCCAGGGCGTCCAGCCGGTCGTGGTGCGCAGCGACCCAGCGCGTCAGGCGCGTCACCGCACGGTCGGATGCCTCCCGGCTCGGCGCGCCCATCGCGGCGGCACCGATGCGTCGGGTCGTGCCGTCCGCGTCCCGCACGGTCGTGGAGACCACGAGGTTGAAGCCGGCCGCACGGGTGTAGCCGGTCTTGCCCTCGGAGCCGGGATTGGCCTCGACGTACGGGTTCGACCGGTAGATCGCACGGGACGGACCGCGCACCGGGCCGAAGGCCGCCCGGTCCCGCTCGAGCATCGGCGCGACCGTCGGGTCGGCGAGCGCTGCCCGCAACAGCACGAGCAGGTCGCGTGCGGTGCTCGACATGCCCTCACCGGTCAGACCGCTGGGGTTGACCGCACGCGTGTCGTGGGCGCCGAGCTGCTGCGCCTCACGGTTCATCGCGCGCAGGAAGCCCGCACGACCCCGCGGGTCACCGCCGGCCAGGGCCTCCGCGGCGTCGTTGCCGGAGACCAGCAACGTCGCCCGCATCAGCGCGTCGCGGGTGTAGCGCCGGCCGGGCACGAGTCCGACGCAGACGCACGAGGCGGGCTGCGCCTCGCTGCGCGTCACCCGGTGGCGCGCCCGCGGGGCGATGCGCTCGGCGGCGGTGACGGCGCTGAGCAGCTTGATGGTCGAGGCGGGCTGGCGACGCGTCCGCGGCCGGTGCGCGGCGAGGACCTCCCCGGTGTCCAGGTCGGCGATCGCCCACGTGGCCAGGGGCACCCGCGGCGGGGCGGGCAGCTGCGTACGCGCCCGGTAGGCGGTGCCGCGCTCGACGTGCCGGGGCGCGGGCCGCGGACGGAGCCGCTCGGCCGCGACCATCCTCAGCTCCTCGGTCGGACCGGCCACGGCGCCCGTCGATCCGACCGACGTCGGCGCCGTGCCGGGACCCGCGGCGGTCACCGGGAGCAGCGGTCCCCCGGTCACGACGAGCACCCCGGCGGTGAGCGCTCCGGTGACGGCGACACGGAGCGCCGTACGCCTCGTCGAACGCCTCGTCGAACGCCTCGTCGAACGCCCCATCGGCCGGGGCGAGACCCCCCGAGGGGCGGCGTGGCGGGCGTCGCTGCGGGCGCTGCGTCGTCGATGCATCTCCCCATCCTGTGCAGACAGGCGGTGGATTTTCACATCGTGCGTGCATGACATGCCTCTCGGCGGGGCAAGAGGGTCAGTTCCGCGCGTGACCTCCGCCGCGTCGCAACCCGAAGGTGAACCCGTCCACGAGCGCCTCCCACGAGGCCTCGACCAGGTTCGGGCCCACGCCCACGGTCACCCACGAGGACTCCCCGTCGGAGGTCTCGATGAGCACCCGGGTGATCGCGTCGGTGCCGTGGCCCTGGTCGAGGATGCGCACCTTGTAGTCGATCAGCTCGAAGCGGGACACCGCCGGGTGCGCCCCTCGGATCGCGCCGCGGAGCGCCTGGTCGAGCGCGTTCACCGGGCCGTTGCCCTCGCCGGTGACCACGAACCGCTCCCCCGAGGCCGTCAGCTTCACGGTGGCCTCCGAGACCGCCGTGGAGGCGGGCATCGTCTCGGTGATCACGCGCCAGGACTCGACGTCGAAGAAGCTCGGCCGCTCCCCGGTGACCATCTCCTCCAGGAGCAGCTCGAAGGAGGCGTCCGCCGCCTCGAAGGTGTAGCCGCGGGACTCCATCCCCTTGACCCGCTCGGTGATGGCGGTGACCAGCTCCTTGTCGGCCGACAGGTCGAAGCCGAGCTCGCGTCCCTTCAGCTCGATCGAGGCGCGGCCCGCCATGTCCGAGACGAGCAACCTCATGTCGTTGCCGACGCCGGCGGGGTCCATGTGCTGGTAGAGGTTCGGGTCGACCTTGATCGCCGAGGCGTGCAACCCCGCCTTGTGGGCGAAGGCCGAGGTGCCGACGTACGGCTGTCGCGAGGCGGGCGGCACGTTGGTGACCTCGGCGACCGCGTGGGCGATGCGGGTGGCGTCGGCCAGCAGCCCGGGTGGCAGCACCTGCTTGTCGAGCTTGAGCTCGAGGTTCGCCACGACCGAGACGAGGTCGGCGTTGCCGGTGCGCTCGCCGTACCCGTTGATCGTGCCCTGCACGTGGGTCGCACCGGCGTCGACGGCCGACAGGGTGTTCGCCACGGCGCAGCCGGTGTCGTTGTGGCAGTGGATGCCGATGCGACCCCCGCTGCCCTCCACCGCCCCGACCACGTCGTCCACGACGTCGCCGACCCAGCTGGGCAGCATGCCGCCGTTGGTGTCGCACAGGGCCGCGACCTCTGCGCCGGCCTCGAAGGCCGTACGCAGCACCTCGATCGCGTAGTCGCGGTTGTCGCGGTAGCCGTCGAAGAAGTGCTCCGCGTCGAGGAAGACCCGCTGGCCCTCGCCGCGCAGGTGCGAGACCGTGTCGCGGATCATCGCGAGGTTCTCCTCCAGCGTCGTGCGGAGCGCGAGCTCGACGTGGCGGTCGTGGGACTTCGCGACCAGGGTGACGACCTTCGCCCCGGAGTCGCGCAGCGCGGCGACGAGCGGGTCGTCGGCGGCTGCGACCCCGGCGCGACGGGTGGCCCCGAAGGCGGCGAGCGTCGCGTGCCGCAGGTCGAGCTGCTCGCGCGCCGCGGCGAAGAAGGCGGTGTCCTTGGGGTTCGCACCGGGCCACCCGCCCTCGATGAACCCCACGCCCAGGTCGTCCAGCGACCGGGCCACGGACAGCTTGTCGGCGACGGAGAGCGAGAGGCCCTCCTGCTGGGCGCCGTCGCGCAGGGTCGTGTCGTAGACGTGGAACAGCTCCGGGTCCAGGGACGCGGCGGCGGTCGCGGGAGTACGGGTCTCAGTCATCACGGTCTGCCATCGGTGCGGGGTCGGGTGGACGGGAACGAAAAAGACCTCCCGTCAGCGGACGAGAGGTCGGCGCGTCGGGCTCCGGCGGGAGCGCGACGCGCTAGCGAATCAGGATGCTCGCGAGAGGCACGTGCTCAGTGTGCCACGCGCCTGCGCCCCGGGCCGTCGCGCATCTCACCGCACCCACGCCCGCGGCGACCCGAAGGGGGCCCAGTCCGGCCCCGGCGCCGCGCCGAAGGCGAGCAGCGCGGTCGCCAGAGCGAGCACGCAGACGACCGTCAGCGCCGTCGCGCGGGAGCGCGCCACCTGGCGGACGGCGCGGTCCAGGGGGTGGCGTACGCGACGCGCGCCCGGCCCGCGGGTGACGGCCACCGCGAGCGCCGCGCCCGCGAGGACCAGCCCTCCCTGCACCGGCGCCCCGAGCACGACCGCACCGGTCCCGACGACGGCGACCACGGCCGCCACCCACACCCCGAGCACGGCGGTGCCGCCGAGGGCGACGAGCGCGAACCAGGGCGAGACGAGCAGGGCGGCGGGGCCGTCGTACCAGCGGCTGCGACCGCGTCGCCAGACCTTCTCCCGACGGGCCTGGGACGTCCACGACCACGTGCGGAGCGCGTGCGCCGCGACGAGCACGACACCCAGTGCGACCCACGGTGCGGCGAGGAAGGCCGTCACCGCCACCGCGAGGAGGCCGACCCGCAGGGACCCGACCAGGGCGCCCGGGTCCTCGCTCCGGCGCCCGGGAGCCGGCGAGGGCCCCGGGGCGTACGCGCCCGCGCGGTCTCTGGGGGTCGAGGGAGCCGCAGGGGCCACGGGGGCCTGCTCGGGACGGGGCTCGACGGGCAGCCTGCGCGTCAGCGGAGGCGCGGCGGGAGCGACGACCGTCTCCCGCCGCGTGGGTGCGGCGTCACCGAGCCGGCGGGTCAGCGCCGTCGCCGGACCGCGCAGCAGCGAGGTGAGGCGTCCGGAGCGGACGGCGGCCGCGCCCACCACGAGCGGCATCGTCGGGTCGGGCTCGGGCACCGGGCGCGTCGAGGCCGCCGTGGCCTGCTGCGGGGCCCGCACCGGGGCGTACGCCGCCGCGTCGGTGTCGGGGATCGCCGCGAGCGCCGTGAACAGCGTCTGTGCGCTCGGCCGACGGGCGGGGTCGGGGTCCAGGCACGCCTGCACCATCGGACGCAGCCCGGGGTCGACCTCGGAGAGGTCGTGCTCGGCGCGGCGTACGCGGTCCATCACCGCGACCGCGGGGCCGGACCCGAAGGGCGCGCGTCCCGTCGCGGCGTACGCCAGGCACGCGCCGAAGGCGTGCACGTCGGCGGCGGGTGTCGCCTCGTCCCCGGTGAGCACCTCGGGTGCGAGGTATCCCGGGGTGCCCATCAGGAAGCCCGCCTGGGTCAGCCGGCTGTCGTCGGCGAGCCGGGCGAGACCGAAGTCGATGAGGACGGGCGAGCGGCCCTCCATCAGCACGTTGGCGGGCTTCACGTCGCGGTGCACGACGCCGGCGGCGTGCACGACGCTCAGCGCCTCCGCGAGGCAGCGGGCGAACCAGCGCAGGTCCCGGCCGGTCAGCGGCCCCTCGGCACGGACGTGCTCGTGGAGGCTCCAGCCCGGCACGTAGCGGGTGGCGACCCAGGGCACCTCGTGCCACGGGTCGGCGTCGAGCACGGCCGCCACCCGGGGGGAGTCGACCCGGCCGAGCAGCGCCACCTCACGGGCCAGCCGCTCGCGGGACTCGGTGTCGGAGACCACGTGGGGACGCAGCACCTTCAAGGCCACCCGGCGGCCGTCCGCGGCCGAGGCCAGGTGCACCACTCCCATGCCGCCCTCGCCGATGCAGGACTGCAGGCGCCAGGGGCCGACGTGCGTACGCCGGGGCCCGGAACCCGCGCCGGGACGGTCGTCGACGCTCACGCTCATGGTCAGCGACGGTACGCCAGCCCGTGGCGCGCCCGAGCCTGGCGCGCGGTCAGCAGACCTGCGTCATCCAGCCGAAGGGGTCCTCCGCGCGGCCGTACTGCACGTCGACCAGCGCCTGCCGGATCGCGGTGGTGACCGGGCCGATCTCCTCACCGGTGCCGACCTCGCCACCGTCCCAGCGCAGGGTCCCGACGGGCGTGACGACCGCGGCCGTGCCGCAGGCGAAGACCTCGGTGATGCGGCCCGAGGCGACGCCCTCGCGCCACTCGTCGATCGAGATGCGCCGTTCGACGACCTCGTGGCCGCGCGCCCGGGCGAGCTCGATGATCGCCGAGCGCGTGATGCCTTCGAGGATCGTGCCGGTCTCGGGGGTGACGATCGACCCGTCGTCGTGCACGAAGTACATGTTCATGCCGCCGAGCTCCTCGACGTACCGCCCCTCGGCGGCGTCGAGGAACACGACCTGGTCGCACTCGTGCGCGACGGCCTCCTGCTGGGCCACGAGCGAGCTGGCGTAGTTGCCGCCGGTCTTCGCCGCGCCCATGCCCCCGCGGCCGGCCCGCGTGTACTCCTCGGTGAGCCAGATCGAGACGGGGCGCAGCCCTTTCGCGAAGTACGCCCCCGCCGGCGAGGCGATCACCATGAAGGTGACGTGCTGGGAGGGGCGGACGCCGAGGAACGCCTCGGAGGCGAACATGAACGGACGCAGGTAGAGGCTCTTCTCCCCCGCGGCGTCGGGCACCCAGCGCTGGTCGACCCGCACGAGCTCGCGCACGCAATGCACGAAGTCGGCCACCGGCAGCTCGGGAAGGGCCAGCCGCGCCGAGGAGCTGACCATGCGCCGGGCGTTCTCCTCGGCGCGGAACATCCAGACCGACCCGTCCTCGTGACGGTAGGCCTTCATGCCCTCGAAGATCTCCTGGGCGTAGTGCAGCACCGCGGTGGCGGGGTCGAGGCTGAGGGGTCCGTACGCCGTGATGCGCCCCGCGTGCCACCCCTGGTCGGGGGTCCACTCGAGCGTGAGCATGTGGTCGGTGAAGTTCGTGCCGAAGCCGGGCGCGGCGAGGATCTCGGCGACCCGTTCCTCAGAGGTCGGCGAGGGGTGGGGCTGGAGGTCGAGGTGCGGGCCGCTCATGCCCGGAACCTACCGCGCGAGCGGCGCCTCAGGACAGGCGCGCGGCGACGGCGTCGCCGACCTCCGGCGTACGCAGCGTCGTGCCCGGCGCTCGGTCCGCGAGCTCGGCCACGACAGCGTCGTCGATGCGGCGGGCGGCCTCGTCGAGACCCAGGTGCTCGCACAGCAGGGACGCCGAGAGGATCGCCGCCGTCGGGTCGGCCTTGGCCTGCCCGGCGATGTCGGGGGCGGACCCGTGGACGGGCTCGAACATGCTGGGCGCGGTGCGGTCGGGGTTCACGTTGCCGGACGCGGCGAGACCGATGCCCCCGGTGACCGCGGCGGCGAGGTCGGTGACGATGTCGCCGAAGAGGTTGTCGGTCACGATGACGTCGAACCGTGCCGGGTCGGTGGCCAGGAAGATCATCGTGGCGTCGACGTGCAGGTAGTCGACCTCGACGTCGGGGAACTCCTCGCCGACCTCGCGGACCAGACGCGTCCACACCGCACCGGCGTGCACCAGCACGTTCGTCTTGTGCACGAGGGTCAGTCGGCCGCGGCGCTTCTGCGCGCGACGGAAGGCGTCGCGGACGACGCGCTCGACGCCGAAGGCGGTGTTGATGGAGACCTCGGTCGCCAGCTCGGCCGGCGTGCCGGCGCGGATCGCGCCGCCGTTGCCGACGTACGGACCCTCGGTGCCCTCGCGGACGACGACGAAGTCGATGTCGCCGGGGTCGGCCAGCGGTGAGGTGGCTCCTGGGAAGATGCGCGAGGGCCGCAGGTTGACGTAGTGGTCGAGCTCGAAGCGCAGCCGCAGCAGCAGCCCGCGCTCGAGGATGCCGGGTGGGAGGTTCGGGTCGCCGGGCTTGCCGCCGACGGCACCGAGGAGGATCGCGTCGTGCTGACGGATCTCGGCCAGCACGGAGTCGGGCAGCACCTCGCCGGTGCGCAGGTAGCGCTCCGCGCCCAGGTCGTAGTCGGTCTGCTCGAGCATCACGTCGCCCGGCAGCACCTGACGCAGCACCTTCAGCGCCTCCGCGGTGACCTCCGGGCCGATGCCGTCACCGGGCACGTGGGCGAGACGGAGGGGGCCGGTGTGGGCGGCGGCGGGCTGGGAGGCTGTGGCGTCGGGCATGACCTCGAGGATAGGACGTCGCTGTCCGAGTGGCGGACGCCGGATCCCAGCTGGTGGGACACCTAGACTGACCGGGTGAGCGGCCCCCACGACCTGCCGGCGATCGTGCAGCGCGCCTTCGACCTCTCCCGGCGCAGCGGGTTCGTGTCGTTCTGCCGCAACGAGACCGGACGCCTGCTGGCCTCGCTGGCCGCGAGCCGGCAGGGGACCCTCGCCGAGATCGGCACCGGCACGGGGGTCGGCGCCGCGTGGCTGCGTTCGGGCCTGGCCCCGGGAGCCCATCTCGTCACCGCGGAGCTCGACGCGCGGCTGGCCGACACCGCCGCCGGAGTCTTCGCCGGGGACCCGCAGGTGGAGGTGCTCGCCGCGGACTGGCAGTCACTGGTGGAGCGGGGCCCGTTCTCCCTGCTGTTCTGCGACTCCTCGCTCGCGGAGGCCTCCAACCCGGCCACGTTGGCCGAGCTCGTCGAACCGGGCGGTGTCGTCGTGGTCGACGACTTCGTCGCCACGACCACCTGGCCACCGCTGGTCGACGGTCGCGTCGACACGCTGCGCCAGGCCTGGCTCACTCACCCCGACTTCGTCGCGTCCCAGGTGCTGGTCACCGAGGACGCCGCCGTCGTGATCGCGAGCCGTCGATGAGCGCCCGCGACCAGGCGGCGCGCGACCGGCTCCTCGCACTCCTCGACCAGGACCGGTGCCGGCGACCACGTCCCGACGAGCGCGGCTGGTACGACGCGGGCACCGCTCCCGACGTCTCCACCCGCGGTCAGTCGCTGATGAGGTCCCGGGCGTACGCGACCGCCTACCGGGTGGTGCGGCCCGCACTCTTCCGCGTGGCCGGCATCGGCAGGTCCCCCTCCGCGGAGGAGGAGCGGCGACGGGCCGTACGCCTGTTGACCCTGTCCCCCGGCGACACGGTGCTCGACCTGTGCTGCGGGCCCGGCAACTTCACCGGGGTCTTCGCCGACGCCGTGGCGCCCGGCGGACTGGCCATCGGCCTCGACGCCTCCGACGCCATGCTCGCGCGGGCGGTCGAGGAGCAGGCCGGCGAGGCCTGCACCTTCCTGAAGGCCGACGCCGCGCGCATCCCGCTCCCGGACGCCAGCGTGGACGCCGTCGCCTGCTTCGCCGCGCTCTACCTCGTCGACGACCCGGCGGCGGTCCTGACCGAGGCCGTACGCGTCCTGCGGCCGGGCGGGAGGCTCGCGGTGATGACGAGCCACGTGCACGACGAGGGGGTGCTCGGAGGGCCCGTGCGCGCCCTGGCTCGTGTCAACCGTGAGCTGTCCGGCATCCGCGGTTTCGGCCACCAGGAGGTCGTCGACCTCGTCCGGGCCGCCGGTGCGGGAGACGTGCACCGGCGGGTGGAGGGCTTCACCCAGCTGGTGACGGCGCGCGCGCCGCGCAGAGCGCCCTGAGTCGGCGTGTCGACGAGTACACGCCGCAGTAAACGTCTCCACGCAAGGTCTCGCTTAGGTCACGAAGCCGCCGCGCCGGGTTCTTGACGTAGGACTCCTCCGGTCGATGTGTCTATCTTGAGGCGACCACGGGCGTGACCTCCAGCTTTCCTGCGCCCGACCGTGACACCGGCCCGAGCCGGAGCGGCAGCGAATGCCGCAGGTCAGACGAGAGGACGTGGGGACCGTGCAAGGCGCGCCATTTCTCGAGTATCTGCAGGCGCAGAGCTCGCGCATCATCTCCGACTCGATCGAGCACCTGCTGCTGGCGGTGCAGGTGCTCGCCGTCTCGGCCCTGCTGGCGGTCGTGCTGTCCGTGCTGACCTACCGCAGCGCGCTCGCGTCCAACTCGCTGCTCAACACCACCGTGGTGGCCTTCACCGTGCCCTCCGTCGCGTTCTTCGCCATCATGCAGCCGCTGACGGGCCTCTCGGTGCTCACCGTCTTCGTGCCGCTGGTCGTGTACGCGCTCATCCCGATGGTGCGCAACACCCTGGTCGGCCTGCAGGGTGTCGACGAGAAGATCATCGACGCCGCCCGCGGGCAGGGCATGAGCCGCACCGCCATCCTGCTGCGGGTCGAGCTGCCGATCGCCTGGCCCGTCATCCTCACCGGCATCCGCGTCGCGGCGATCCTGACGATCAGCCTGACCGCCATCGCGGCCCTGGTGAACTCCAACATCGGCCTGGGGGGCTTCGTCTTCGACGGGCTCGACAACCTGGGCAGCTTCAACGCGCTCAACAGCGCACTCGTCGGCACGATCTTCACGGCGGTGCTCGCCGTCGTCGCCGACCTCTTCTTCGTGCTCGCCCGACGCTTCACGACTCCGAGGGGACTCCGTGTCTGAGAACAGCAACGCCAACCAGGGAGGGCGGCCGATCTCGCTGCGCGAGGTCAGCAAGGTCTACCCCAACACCACCGAGCCGGCGGTCGACAAGATCGACATGGAGATCGAGGCCGGTGACATCGTCTGCCTCGTCGGCCCCTCGGGCTGCGGCAAGACCACGACGATGCGCATGATCAACCGGCTCATCGAGCCGACCTCGGGCACGATCCTGATCGGCGACGACGACGTGCTGAAGCTGAAGGCGACCGAGCTGCGCCGCCGCATCGGCTACGTCATCCAGCAGATCGGCCTGTTCCCCCACATGACGATCTCGCAGAACGTCGCGCTCGTCCCCGGGCTGCTGGGTTGGGACAAGAAGGAGACCTCCAGCCGCGTCGAGGAGCTGCTGAACCTCGTCGGGCTGGAGCCCGGGCGCTACGCCGACCGCTACCCCCGTCAGCTCTCCGGCGGTCAGCAGCAGCGCGTGGGTGTGGCCCGCGCCCTGGCTGCCGACCCGCCGATCATGCTGATGGACGAGCCCTTCGGTGCGGTGGACCCGATCACCCGCGTGAAGCTGCAGGACGAGTTCCTCAACCTCCAGAAGCAGCTGCGCAAGACGATCGTCTTCGTGACGCACGACTTCGACGAGGCCGTGAAGATGGGCGACAAGATCGCCGTCCTGCGGGAGGGGTCGCGCATCGCGCAGTACGACACCCCGGCCGCCGTCCTCGCCGCACCCGCCGACGAGTTCGTCGCAGGCTTCGTCGGCCGCGGTGCCAAGCTCAAGCAGCTCAACCTGCAGCAGCTCGAGGACCAGGACCTGCGCCGCCCCGGCTCCGGCACCGACCTCCCCCGCATCGACATCGAGCGCACCCTGCACGACGCGCTGGACTCGATGATGGGCTACGGCGTCGACGAGCTGTCGGTGACCAGGGGCCGCGACGTCGTCGGCATCATCACGCTCGACATGATCAAGGGCGAGATCCGCGAGCTCCAGGAGCGCGCAGGAGGGCGTACGACCGACACGACGGCCGCCGACCCGGCCGGGAGCGGGTCGTGAGCGCGACCGACAGCACCGACCGCCGCACGAGCGAGTCGGAGGCCGAGACCCAGGCCGCGGCTCCCACCGCGGACACCAGCGGCCTCGCGCCGCGGTTCGGCATCCGCGACCTGGTGACGCCGGTCTTCGTCGTGGCTGCGACGGCGGCGATCTTCATCTACATCAACACGGCCGACCTCGACCAGATCGAGGAGAACTCCTTCCGCAACATCGGCGCCCGCGCGCTCGACCACATCCTGATCTCGTTCGTCATCGCGGGGATCGTGCTGGTCATCGCGGTGTCCCTCGGCATCCTGGTGACCCGCCCGCGGTTCAAGTGGACGGCTCCGGGGGTGCTCGGTCTCGCGAACGGTGGCCAGGCGATCCCCAGCATCGGTCTGCTCGCGCTCATCGCCGCGGCCTTCGTGGGCTTCTGGGCCGTGGTGCTGGCGCTCACCGCGTACGCCGTGCTGCCGGTGCTGCGCAACACCATCGTCGGCATCGAGCAGGTCGACGCCGGTGTGAAGGACGCCGCCCGCGGCATGGGCATGAGCGGCGGCGAGGTGCTCCGCCGGGTCGAGCTCGTCCTGGCCGTCCCGGTCATCGCGGCCGGCGCGAGGACCGCGCTGGTGCTCGCGGTCGCGACCGTGCCCTTCGGTCAGTACCTCGGCTTCGGTGGCCTGGGCGAGCCGCTCTTCACCGGCCTGAAGACCCAGCGAGAGGTCGTCATCTACGCCTGCGCAGCCCTGATCGCGCTGCTGGCGCTCAGCATCGACTGGCTCGCCGGCGTCGCGCAGCGTCTGATCACCCCGCGCGGCATCGCCTGACCCGACCCCGCGACCCGACCCCGCGACCTGACCACAGCGACCGATACGACTCACGTACACGACACACGAAGAGGTAATCCCATGACCAAGCGAACGACACTTCTCGGCACGCTCGCCGCGACCGCCGCGCTCAGCCTCTCCGCCTGCGGCGTGGGCGGCAACAGCACCGACGTCGCCGACGTCGAGGCCGGCTCCATCGACGCCAGCGCCCTCGAGGGCCAGACCGTCGCCGTCGGCTCCAAGGAGTTCGACGAGCAGCTCGTGCTCGGCCAGATCGCCCTGCTCGCCCTCAAGGCCGCGGGTGCCGAGGTCGAGGACCGCACCGACATCACCGGCTCCACCGCCACCCGCAACGCGCTGCTCGGTGGTGACTTCGACGTCTACTGGGACTACACCGGCACCGGCTGGATCAACTACCTCGGCAACGACGAGCCGATCGCCGACTCCCAGGAGCAGTACGAGGCCGTCGCGGAGCAGGACCTCGCCGAGAACGACGTCGTCTGGGGCACCCCGGCGCCGATGAACAACACCTACGCCTTCGCCACCAACTCCGAGTTCGCGCAGCAGACCGGGGTGCAGAACTACAGCGACATGGGCGAGCTGTCCGAGAGCGACAAGGGCCAGGTCACCCTCTGTGTGGAGAGCGAGTTCCAGGGCCGTCCCGACGGTCTCCCGGGCTTCCTCGACACCTATGAGATCGACATCCCGGGCAACCAGGTCGAGAGCTACGGCATCGGCGTCATCTACGACCAGGTGGCCAACGGCAACAACTGCAACTTCGGCGAGGTGTTCACCACCGACGGCCGCATCGCCGCCCTGGACCTGACCGTGCTCGAGGACGACCAGAACTTCTTCCCGATCTACAACGTCGCCCCGATCGTCATGCAGGAGACCAACCAGCAGACGCCGGGCATCCTCGAGGTGCTGAACCCGATCTCCGAGGTGATCACGACCGAGAAGATGACCGCCATGAACGAGCGCATCAGCGTCAGCGGTGACGACCCGGCCGTCATCGCCGAGGACTTCCTCCGCGAAGAGGGCTTCATCAGCTGACCTGTCCGGCTCAGCTGCTCCCAGGGCGTCCGTCGCGCGAGCGACGGGCGCCCTGCTGCGTCTGCACCGCCCTGGACGCCCTGGCGGACCCGGCGGGGCGTGCCCGACGGTGGTCGAACCACGGGATGGTCAGCTGGGACAGAGGCCCGATGAGCAGCGCGTACGCCACGGTGCCCACGCCCAACGGACCGCCGAGCAGCACCCCCGCCACGACGACGGACACCTCCAACCCGGTGCGGACGAGCCGGAGGCTGAGGCCGGTGACCCGGTTCAGGCCCGTCATGAGGCCGTCGCGGGGTCCGCGACCGAATCCGGCCCCGATGTACATCCCGGTGGCGAGCCCGTTGCCGAGCACCCCGGCGACGAGCAGCACGATGCGTACGCCGAGCGACTCGATCTCGGGGAGCACCACCAGCGTCACGTCGACGAAGACACCGACGAGCACAGCGTTCGCGACCGTGCCGGGCCCGGGTCGCTCCCGCAGCGGCCACCACGCGAGCAGCACGAGCACGCTCGTGATGACGACGACGGTCCCGATGCTCAGCGGCACCAGGCCTGCGACACCGACGTGCAGCACGTCCCACGGTGCGGTGCCGAGGCCGCTGCGCACCATGAGACCGAGCGAGACGCCGTAGAGGACGAGCCCGACCACCAGCTGCGTCGTACGCTGCGTCAGCCGCCCGCCGCCGGCAGCAGGTCGGGACGGTGTCGCCCGCGGGTCGTCGGTCACCGGCCCAGTCTGCCGTCGCCCGACCGGGACCCCGGGAAGGGGTGAGTCGGGGGTGACCCAGGGTGTGATGCAGGGGTGACTCAGGGGTGTCGTCTCCCTCACACAGTGAGTAGGTTGGACGTGACCGCCGACACCCGCCGCACCACCCCGAGGGAGCGCCCGTGCCCGACCCGACGTACGACTACGTGATCGTGGGGGCCGGCAGCGCCGGTGCCGTGCTCGCGAACCGCCTGACCGAGGACGCCGACGTCTCGGTCCTCCTGCTCGAGGCCGGCGGGGAGGCCGAGGGCGACGAGATCGACATCCCCGCCGCGTTCCCGCAGCTGTTCAAGACGAAGTGGGACTGGAACTACGAGACCACCGAGCAGAAGCAGCTCGAGGGCCGCCGGGCGTACTGGCCGAGGATGAAGGCGCTCGGCGGCTGCAGCTCGATGAACGCCATGATCTACATCCGCGGCAACCGCCATGACCAGGACACCTGGCGCGACACCTACGGTGCCGAGGGGTGGGGGTACGACGACTGTCTGCCGTACTTCAAGAAGTCCGAGGGCAACACGCGTCTGGGCGACCCGTACCACGGCACGGACGGGCCGCTGCACGTCGAGGACCGTACGTACACCCACGACCTGACCCACGCCTTCGTCGAGTCGGCCGTGGCCGCCGGCCACAAGCCCACCGACGACTTCAACGGCGAGACCCAGGAGGGCGCGGGGCTCTACCAGACCACGACGAAGAACGGCGTGCGCTGGTCGACGGCGAAGGGATATCTCGACCCGGTGCGCGAGCGCCCGAACCTGACGATCGCCACGCACGCCCTGGCGACGAAGGTGCTCACCGACGGTCTGCGCGCGAGCGGGGTGGCCTACCGCGTGGGCAGCGAGGAGAGGACCGCGACGGCGACCCGCGAGGTGCTGCTGTGCGGCGGCGCCATCAACTCCCCGCAGCTGCTGATGCTCTCGGGCATCGGGCCCGCCTCCCACCTCGCCGAGCACGGCATCCTCGTGGTCATGGACTCCCCCGGCGTCGGGTCCAACCTGCAGGACCACCCGGCGACCCCGATGATCTGGCACACGCGCGGCACGAGCGACCTCGCGCAGTTCTCCACCGTGCTCAACCTCCTGCGCTGGAAGGTGCGCGGCACCGGTCCGCTGTCCTCCAACGTCGGCGAGGGCGGCATGTTCTTCCACACCCGCGACGGGCTCCCCGCTCCTGACATGCAGGTGCACGTGGCCGCGTCCGGGTTCTTCGACAACGGCATGCACGAGCCCACCTCCCGCATGTTCACCGCAGCCCCCACGCTGGTGCACGTCGAGAGCCGCGGGTCGGTGCGTCTGCGCTCGGCCGACCCGAGCTGGTACCCGGCGATCGACGCCGGCTACTTCGACGACTCCCGCGACCTCGACGCCATGGTCTCGGCCTGCCGCACGGTCTGGGACATCTGCTCCTCCGGTCCGGTCGCCGAGTACCTGACGAGCCCGTGGGAGCTGCCCGCCGACCCGTCGGACGCCGACCTCGAGACCCACGTGCGCAAGCACACGCAGACGCTCTACCACCCGGTCGCGACGTGCGCGATGGGTGACGGCGAGGACGCCGTGGTCGACGCGAGGCTGCGCGTACGCGGCGTCGCCGGCCTCCGTGTCGTGGACGCCTCGGTGATGCCCGAGGTGCCGCGCGGCAACACGAACGCCCCGACGATCATGGTCGCCGAGAAGGCCGCCGACCTCATCAAGGCCGACAGGGCCGCAGACAGGAGCCAGGCATGACCGAGACCGCCATCCCCGCGACCGGAGACGAGGTCCAGGCGCCCCCGGTGGGGCTCGACCAGGGCTTCGACGCCCCCGACGTCGAGACCTTCGACTCGCTCGACCCGCGCAACGGCGACGTCGTGGGCGTCTACCCCGTGCACACCGCCCATGACGTCGAGCACGCGGTCGCCACCGCACGCGAGGCCTCGGTCTGGTGGGCGGGGCTGTCCTTCGACGAGCGCAAGGACTACCTGCAGACCTGGAAGTCGGTGATCGTGCGCCGCGTGGCGCAGCTCGCCGACGTCGTCCACCGCGAGACCGGCAAGCCGCACTCCGACGCCACGCTCGAGGCCGCCCTGGCCGTGGACCACCTGAACTGGGCGGCCACGCACGCCGAGAAGATCATGAAGCGGCGCCAGAAGATGCCCGGCATCGTGACCGCGAACTACGCGGCGACGGTGGAGTACAAGCCTCTCGGGGTCATCGGCGTCATCGGGCCGTGGAACTACCCGGTCTTCACGCCCATGGGCTCGATCGTGTACGCGCTGGCGGCCGGCAACGCCGTCGTCTTCAAGCCCTCGGAGTACACCCCGGGCGTCGGGGTCTGGCTCGCCAGGACCTTCCAGGAGGTCGTCGGGGAGCCCGTCTTCCAGGTCGTGACGGGGCTCGGTGAGACCGGGGCGGCCCTGAGCAGCTCCGCGGGCATCGACAAGATCGCCTTCACCGGGTCGACCGCGACGGGCAAGAAGATCATGGCCGCCGCGGCGGAGCACCTGACCCCGGTGCTCATCGAGGCCGGCGGCAAGGACCCGATCCTCGTCGACGAGGACGCCGACGTCGAGGCCGCCGCCGACGCCGCGATCTGGGGGGCGGCGGCGAACGCCGGTCAGACCTGCATCGGGGTGGAGCGGGCGTACGTGCACGAGCGCGTCTACGACGCCTTCGTCGCCGCCGTGATGGACAAGGCCCGGGCGCTCGACGCCTCGGACCACCCGGAGTCGAAGATCGGCCCGATCACGATGCCCTCGCAGCTGAAGGTCATCAGGAGCCACATCGAGGATGCGATCGCCAGGGGCGGTCGTGCCCTGCTGGGCGGACCCGAGGCCGTCGGCGACCGTTACGTGCAGCCGACCGTGCTCGTGGACGTGCCGGAGGACTCCGAGGCGATCCAGGAGGAGACCTTCGGGCCGACCATCACCATCACGAAGGTGCGCGACATGGACGAGGCGGTGGCGTACGCGAACGACACCCGCTACGGCCTCGCCTCGACGGTCTTCTCCAAGAAGCGGGGCATGGAGATCGCCTCGCGCATCCGCTCGGGCATGACCGCGGTGAACTCGGTGATCGCGTTCGCGGCGATCCCGTCGCTGCCGTTCGGCGGGGTGGGCGACTCGGGCTTCGGCCGCATCCACGGGGAGGACGGTCTGAAGGAGTTCACCTACGCCAAGGCGATCGCTCGCGAGCGGTTCCCGTCGGTGATCCCGCTGACCTCGTTCCGCCGCAG
Organism: Nocardioidaceae bacterium; assembly: GCA_018672315.1. Taxonomy (NCBI): domain Bacteria; kingdom Bacillati; phylum Actinomycetota; class Actinomycetes; order Propionibacteriales; family Nocardioidaceae; species Nocardioidaceae bacterium. The sequence goes on from CP076053.1 coordinate 306,916, forward strand.
CAAGGCCAACGACCAGCAGCTGATCGGCATCCTCACCGCGCTGCACGGCGGCAAGCAGACCCTGCCCAAGCCCTAGCCGCCGAGAGGGCACAAAATGACGGTGGAGGTCGTCATTTTGTGCCCTCTCGCCGTGATGCCCTGCCCTCTGGGCGTGATTTTGTGCCCTCTCAGCGGACGCGGTTGGTGAGGGCGTCGACGCCGCCCGAGGCGTACGCGCGGAGCTGGTCCCCCAGCAGCCCGAAGCCGCGTCGCTCCCACCCCTGGGTCCCCCCGCCGACGTGCGGGGTGAGGGTGAGGTTCGGTGCGTCCCACAGCGGGTGCCCCTCGGGCAGCGGCTCGGGATCGGTCACGTCGAGGAACGCGTGCAGGCGCTCGCTCTCCAGGTGGCCGAGCAGCGCCTCGGTGTCGACGTGCGCACCGCGTGCGACGTTGACCACGGCGGCCCCGTCGGGCAGCAGGTCCAGGCGACGGCCGTCGAGGAACATCTCGGTCTGCTCGTTCAGCGGCCACGCCACGACGACGGCCATGGTGGTCGGCAGCAGCGCATCGACCTCCTCGACGGTCACGACGCCGTCGCGTTGCGTACGCCCCACCATCGTGACCTCGGCGCCGAAAACCTCCAGGCCCGCCTTGACGTAGCCGGCGATGTCGCCGGCGCCCAGGACCAGCACGGGCAGCCCGTCCAGGTCGCCGGTGCGCGGCTGGTCCTCCCACCGCTCCATCGCCTGCTGCTCGAGGAACCGCAGCAGCTCACGGCGCCAGCCCAGCACGCCGAGCACGGCCAGCTCGGCCGTCGAGGCGGAGTGCACCCCGCGTCCGTTGCACAGGGCGACCCCCTCGGGCAGCGCATCGTCCCAGCCGGCGAAGCCGGCGGAGAGCAGCTGCACCGCCTGCAGGTCCGGCAGCCGCTGCATCGAGTCCGCGGGCCACGGGTCGCCCATGTACGCGCCCAGCAGCACCTGCGCCTGCGCCGCACCCGACGGTGTCTCGCCCTCCCCGTCCCACACCACCACCTGCCACGCGGCCAGGTCGCCGCCGTGCTCCGCGAGCCGGTCGGCGGCGCGGTCGGAGGGCACGACGAGGGTCAGGGGTTCTGAGGGCGCGGTCACGGATGCCGTCCTACCCCACTCCCCGACCGGTCACAGCCGGATGATCAGCTCGCCGTGCGGCACGGTCATCATCGCCGCGGGCGTACGCGCCCACCGGGCCCAGCCCGCCGAGATGCGGTGCAGGTCCTCCCGGGTGGCCCATCCTTCCTCGAGAGCCCTGGCGGCGAGTCCCGACTCGAGGATGCGCCGCTCCCACACCCCGCCCCACCAGGCCCGGGAGGGCTGGTCGGCGTACAACCAGGTGCTCCAGGTCAGCGTCGACGACGCTGCCAGCCCGGCGGCGTGCGCCCAACCGAGGAGCCGGCGTCCCGCGTCGGGCTCCCCACCGTCGGCGCGCGCGACCCGCTGGTAGAGCGCTCGCCACTCATCCAGCTCCGGCAGGTCCGGGCTCCAGGTCCAGGCGCCGTAGTCAGTGTCGCGCACCGCGACCACGCCGCCGGCGCGTACGACACGCGCCAGCTCGGCCAGCACGGCGGGCGGGTCGGCGACGTACTGCAGCACCTGGTGCGCGTGGGCCACGTCGAACGAGTCGTCGGCCAGGCCCACGGGTCCGACCAGGTCGAGGCGGGCGCCGTCGCCGACGAGCACGTCCCACCGGTCGGCGTCCAGACCCTGACGTACGAGCTCGGCGCGGGTCAGCGCCGCGGACTCCTCCCCCATCTCGACCCCGATCAGGTGCCCGGGGGCCGTACGCCGGGCCAGGTCGGCGGTGATGGTGCCCGGACCCGAGCCCAGGTCGAGCACGTCGAGCCCGGGGCGAAGGAACGGCACGAGGTACGCCGCGGAGTTCTCCACCGTGCGGTTGCTGTGCGAGGCCAGCACGGACGGGTCGTGCCCGTGCGGGTAGCGCGGACCGCTCACGGCCCCTCCCTTCCTCGCGCCGGGAGCACGACGCCCGCCCCGCCGGGCGGCGGAGCGGGCGTCGAGCTCATCGGCTGTGGATCAGGCGCGGATCAGGCGCGGATCAGTTGCGCGCGGAGCTGCCCTCGACGTAGTCCGAGTCGTGGCTCTTGACCCAGCTCATGAGCTTGCGCAGCTCACGACCGGTCTCCTCGATCGGGTGGTCCTCGCCCTTCTTGCGGAGCTCCATGAACTCCTTCGCGCCGTTCTCCTGGTCGTCCATGAAGCGCTTGGCGAAGTTGCCGTTGCGCACGTCCTCGAGCACCTTGGCCATGTTGTCCTTGACCGAGGGGTCGATGACGCGGGGGCCGGAGACGTAGTCGCCGTACTCGGCGGTGTCCGAGACGCTCCAGCGCTGCTTGGCGATGCCGCCCTCGTACATCAGGTCGACGATCAGCTTGAGCTCGTGGAGGCACTCGAAGTAGGCGATCTCCGGCTGGTAGCCGGCTTCGATGAGGGTCTCGAAGCCGTACATCACCAGCTGCGAGGCGCCGCCGCACAGCACGGCCTGCTCACCGAAGAGGTCGGTCTCGGTCTCCTCGGGGAAGGTGGTCTTGATGCCGCCGGCGCGCAGGCCGCCGATGGCCTTCGCGTACGACAGCGCGAGGTCCCAGGCGTTGCCCGAGGCGTCCTCCTCGACGGCGACGAGCACGGGCACGCCGCGGCCGTCGACGTACTCGCGGCGCACGAGGTGACCCGGCCCCTTGGGGGCGACCATGCACACGTCGACGCCCTCGGGCGCCTCGATGAAGCCGAAGCGGATGTTGAAGCCGTGGCCGAAGAAGAGCGCGTCGCCCTCGACGAGGTGCGGCTTGACCGACTCCTCGTAGAGCTTCCGCTGCACCTGGTCCGGCGCCAGGATCATGATGAGGTCGGACTCCTCGACCGCCTCGGCCGGCGTGAGCACCCGCAGGCCCTCGGCCTCGGCCTTCTCGCGGCTCTTGGAGCCCTCAGGCAGTCCGATGCGTACGTCGACCCCGGAGTCGCGCAGGCTCAGCGCGTGGGCGTGCCCCTGGCTGCCGTAGCCGAGCACCGCCACGTTGCGGCCCTGGATCAGGGAGAGGTCGGCGTCGTCGTCGTAGAACATCTGGGCCACGGGGGCGCTCCTTCGGTGGTGCTGCTCGGTTTGCTGGACAGGGCTGGTGAGGGCCCGTCGGGACTGGTCGGGGCTCGGGGGGATTGTGCCGGTCAGCCCGTGATGGCCTGGCGCGGGGTCTCGGGGGTCTCCCCCGGCGGGGGCAGCGTCGGGTCGCCGCTGCGGGGCGGCTGGGGCATCTCGCCGCCGATCGGTAAGGGGACCGCCACGGGGGTCGTGCGCGCGCTGCGCTCGGAGATCGACCGGGTGCCGCGCCCGATGGCGACCATGCCGGACTGAACCTGCTCACGGATGCCGAAGGGGCTCATCACCGCCATGAAGTCGGCGAGCTTGCCGGCGTTGCCGGTGACCATCACGGTCACGGCGTCCGGGGCGACGTCGACGACCTTGGCGCGGAAGAGCTGCACGGCGTCGAGCACCTGGCTGCGCGTGGCGAGGTCGGCGCGCACCTTGACCATCAGCAGCTCACGGTTCACCGAGCCGCCGGACTCGAGCTCGACGATCTTGATGACCTCGACGAGCTTGTTGAGCTGCTTGGTGACCTGCTCCAGCGGCACCGACTCGACGTCCACCACGATCGTCATGCGGGAGACGTCGGCGTGCTCGGTCGGTCCGACCGCGAGGGAGTCGATGTTGAAGCCGCGCCGGCTGAAGAGCCCGGCCACACGGGCCAGGACGCCGGGCTTGTCCTCGACCAGCACCGAGAGGGTGTGCTTGCTCATCAGAGGTCGTCCTCGTCGTAGTCGGGCGCGAGGTCACGCGCGAACTGGATGTCGTCGTTGGACGAGCCGGCGGCGACCATCGGCCACACCATGGCGTCGCGGTGCACCCGGAAGTCCACCACGACCGGCACGTCGTCGATCTCCATGGCCTTCTCGATCGTCGCGTCGACCTCGTCCGGCGTCTCGCACGACAGGCCCACCGCACCGTACGCGTCGGCCATCTTCACGAAGTCCGGCACCCGCTTGGACTGCAGGTCGGTGTTGGAGTAGCGCTGGTTGTAGAACAGCGTCTGCCACTGGCGCACCATGCCGAGCGACTCGTTGTTGATGATGGCGACCTTGATCGGGATGCCCTCGAGCGTGCAGGTGGCGAGCTCCTGGTTGGTCATCTGGAAGCACCCGTCACCGTCGATGGCCCACACGGTCGCGTCGGGGCGGCCCACCTTCGCGCCCATCGCCGCGGGCACCGAGTAGCCCATGGTGCCGAGACCGCCCGAGTTGAGCCAGGTGCGCGGGTTCTCGTAGGAGATGAACTGCGCCGCCCACATCTGGTGCTGGCCCACACCGGAGCTGAAGACCGTCTCGGGGCCGGAGATCTCGCCGAGCCGCTCGATGACGTACTGCGGCGAGAGGGACCCGTCGGCAGGGGTGTCGTAGCCCAGCGGGTACTTGGAGCGGATGCCGGCCAGGAACTCCACCCAGCCCTCGTAGTCGCCGGTGTGACCGGCGTCGGCCTCGGCGCGCAGCGACGCCACCAGATCGGCGATCACCTCGCGGCAGTCGCCCACGATCGGCACGTCGGCGACCCGGTTCTTGCCGATCTCGGCGGGGTCGATGTCGGCGTGGATCACCTTCGCGCCCGGGGCGAAGGAGTCGAGGTTGCCGGTGACGCGGTCGTCGAACCGCGCGCCCAGGCTGATGATCAGGTCGGACTTCTGCAGGCCCGCCACCGCGGCCACGGTGCCGTGCATGCCGGGCATGCCCAGGTGGGCGGGGTGGGAGTCGGGGAACGCCCCGCGAGCCATCAGGGTGGTCACCACCGGCATGCCGGTCAGGTCGGCCAGCTCGCGCAGCTCACGGTGCGCGGCGGCGCGGATGGTGCCGCCGCCGACGTACAGGACGGGCTTGCGGGCCTCCAGGATCAGGCGCGTCGCCTCGCGCACCTGCTTGGCGTGAGGCTTGGTGACGGGACGGTAGCCCGGCAGGAGGAGCTCCGTGGGCCAGCGGAACGTCGACTCCGCCTGCAGCGCGGACTTCGCGATGTCCACCAGCACCGGACCGGGACGGCCGGTGGAGGCGATGTAGAAGGCCTCGGCGATGCGCTGCGGGATCTCGGCCGGGTCGGTGACCAGGAAGTTGTGCTTGGTGATCGGCATGGTGATGCCGCGGATGTCGGCCTCCTGGAAGGCGTCGGTGCCGATCATCGAGGCGCCGACCTGCCCGGTCACCGCCACCATCGGCACCGAGTCCATGTGCGCGTCGGCCAGCGGCGTGACCAGGTTCGTCGCGCCCGGCCCGGAGGTCGCCATGCAGACGCCGACCTTGCCGGTGGCGGCGGCGTACCCCTGGGCGGCGTGGCCGGCGCCCTGCTCGTGGCGCACGAGGATGTGCCGCAGGCGCTGGGAGTCGTAGAGCGGGTCGTACGCCGGGAGGATCGCCCCGCCGGGGATGCCGAAGACGTGCTCGGCGCCGACGGACTCCAGCGACCTGACGAGGCTCTGGGCACCGGTGACGGTCTCGGCGACCTGCTGCTGCTCGCTCATCTGCCTGCTTCCTGGGTGCGGTCTGGTGAGGACTGGTGGGTCTGTTGTGGCCAACAAAAAACCCCTCGGCCCGAGGCAGGCGAGGGGTGACGCGAAGGGAACCTTTCGGTCAGCCCGCGCGTCCGATGCGTACGACAAGCGTGATAGCCACGGTCACATCATGCCGGTGCGTACGCCGTGACTCAACCGGCTGTGACACCGGTCTCGTCATGTGGTCACTCCGCTCTGTCGCCGAGCTCCTGCTCGTCCGCGATCTCGCTGATGCGACGGGCCAGCGTGGTGTCGCGCTCGGAGACGCCGCCGACGTCGTGGCTGGTGAGCCGGATCGTGACCTCGCCGTAGCGCAGGTCGATGTCGGGGTGGTGGTTCATCGCGTCGGCGGCCGCGGCGACCTGCAGCGCGAAGCGTGCGCCGGCGGAGAAGCCCTCGGGCTCGAAGGCGCCGAGGAGGTGGTCGTCCTTCCAGGTCCAGTCGGCCAGCTCGGCGTCGTCGAAGGTGCTCTGGGAGATGGTGCCGTCGGCCATGAGGGACTCCTGTGTCGCGATCTGGTGGCGGGATCCGTACGCCACCCTCCTGCCCGGCCGTGGCCCGATGCACTCCCGCGACCGGTGACGTCCGGGTCCGACGGGGATCAGGGCAGGTCAGGGCACGGTCAGGGCAGGACGACGACCGTCGTGGTCGCGCGTGCGGTGAAGTCCCAGACGCGCTGCATCGTGCGACGGTCCAGGCGGATGCAGCCCTCGGAGGCGTCCATGTCGGTGCCGAGCCACCAGTCGGGGTGGATCTGCTTGCCCGTGGACTGCCAGATCGGGATGCGGTGGAACCCGATGCCGCACGGCGCGAAGCGCACGAAGCCGTAGAGCCACTCGCGGTAGGTGAGGTCCTGGTTGCGCCAGATGCGCGCGGCGCGGCCGCAGTAGGAGCCCGTACGCCACGTGCCGGGGCTGAGCACGTCGGGGTTGTCCACGACCGGTGCCCGGTGGAAGGCGTTGCCGTCGCGGCCGACCATCCACAGGAAGTTCTGGGTCTGGCTGACCACGATGCGCCGGCCCTGTCCGGAGCGCGCCGGGACCGGACGGTCCAGGCAGTCCGCGGCGCCGGGCGCGCGCAGCGCCTGCCGGGTGGCGGGGTTCAGCCGTCCGCTCTGTTTCAGGCCGGAGGCGGACTGGAAGCGGGTGACCGCGGCGCGGGTGCGCTCGTCGACGGTGCCGTCGGCGCGGCCGGGGGCGCACTGCAGGCTGCGCAGCTGCCGCTCGGCCCGCACGGCGTACGGGGCCTGGCTCGACCCGGTGGTCGACTCACCCGCGCGGCGCTCGTGCGCAGCCTGCGCGACGGCCGCACCGACGGACGGCGCCGCCGGGGACAGGGACAGCGCCACGACACCCGCCACGAGGGCGGCGCGGCATCGGACGAGTCGGGGCGTACGCACCCCAGCAGTATCCCCCGCCCCGCCCGCGGGAGTCACTGGAAGCTGACGAACCGGACGCGCGGACGCAGTGCACGCACCTGCGCGGCGCTCATGAGGTCGACGTCCTCGTCGTAGAAGAGCTTGAAGCCCATGCGGAACGTGCCCGGCCGGGCGACCGTGCGGTAGGTGTCGATCTTCTGTCCGGGAGGCCCGAACCCGTCGACGTGCTGGACCATCGCAAGCCGGCGGCGCTTCTCGACCCCCTCGATGCCGGTGACCATGTCGGTGCGGAACTGGTGCAGCACGAACAGCTTCTGCGGCAGGCGCCGTCGTGTGGTCAGGTCCGCCAGCCAGCGGCTCACGCGGTTGACCTCCGCCGCGTCGACCTGACCGATCACCTCACCAGGGCGTTCGGTGGGCGCCGTGCGCCACTCCGGGTCGAGCGCGAGCCCGACGTGCGGTTGACGCAGGGCCCACCGCCAGCGCTTCGCGACAGGCAGGAAGGCGCTGCGTCCCGGCTGCAGGTCCAGCAGCAGGCGGATGCCGAGCTCGCGCGCCGCCTCGACGTAGCGCTCGACCTCCGCCCGGGGGATGTCGTGGCTGAAGTCGCCGTCGGCGCCGGGGACCGGGTCGGCGACCGTGACGATCAGCTCGAAGACGAGGTCGACGTCGCTGCCGGGCCGGGCGAAGGGAGCGGCGGCCTCGGCGAGCCGGGCGTACGCGTCCTGCGGCGACGCCTCCCCCAGGACACCCATCGAGGCGGTCTGCGCCGTGCCGTAGTACGCCACGAGGAACCGCCGGTCCGCGAAGACCGGGCGCAGGGGTGCGGGGCGTTGCAGCTCCTGCCCGGGCACGATCTCGAGCGGCTCGGAGGTGCCGGACTGCCCCGTGGTCGAGGTCGCGGTCGGTGGCGCGACGGGCGCCGCGTCGTCTCGGCCAGGCCCCGGCCCGTCGCTGCAGGCGGCCAGCGGCACGAGCAGCGACGCCGCGGTCGCGGACGCGAGCAACCTGCGTACGCGTCCGAGCACGCGCCCCAGTATCCGCACCCGGGTCAATCGCCGGGCGATACTGAGCCGCATGTCCGCCTCCGCGTCACCTCCGCCAGGCATCCGCGACGAGCTGCTCGAGGTGCTTGCCCGACGGGCGCTGACCGAGGACTCGGCGCGTCCCGACGCGGTCGACCGGCTGCACGCCAAGGGGCTGCGCAGCGCGCGGGAGCAGGTGGCGGCGCTGGTGGACCCGGGCTCCTTCGTCGAGTACGGCCGGTTCGTCACCGCGGCGCAGGAGACCCACCGCGGCGAGGACGACCTGCTCGACCGCACCGTCGCCGACGGCATCGTCGGCGGACTGGCGACCGTCGACGGGCGCCAGGTCGGGGTGCTGTCGTACGACTACCTCGTGATGGCCGGCACCCAGGGCATGCGCGGCCACGTGAAGACCGACCGGCTGCTCGACGTCATCGAGCGGCTGGAGCTGCCCTGCGTCTTCTTCGCCGCCGGTGGGGGCGGACGGCCCGGCGACGTCGACATGCCCCTGGTCTCGGCGCTGGACGTGACGACGTTCGCGCGGTGGGCGCGGCTGTCGGGCCGCGTGCCGCGCGTCGCCGTCGTGGACGGTCCCTGCTTCGCCGGCAACGCGGTGGTCGCGGGGTGCGCCGACCTGGTCGTGGCGACGCCGAACGCGTCCCTGGGCATGGGCGGGCCCGCGATGATCGCGGGCGGCGGTCTGGGCGAGGTCGCGACCGGGGAGGTGGGGCCCCTGGAGGTGATGACCGCCAACGGCGTCGTCGACGTGGCGTGCGACCCCGACGACGCCGCGGCCGTCGCCGCCGAGCTGCTGGGCTTGCTCGCGGACCCCGGTGGCGCGTCGTCGGGACCGTGGACGGCCACCGACCAGACGGTCCTGCGCGATCTCGTCCCCGAGGGCGAGCGGCTGGCGTACGACCCGCTGCCGATCGTGGAGACGCTGCTCGACGAGGACTCGGTCGTGGTGCTCCGGCCCGACTTCGCGCCCGAGCTGGTCACGGCGCTGGGTCGGCTGGAGGGTCGCACCGTCGGGGTCCTCGCGACCGACTCCCGCCACACCGCCGGCGCGATCACCGCCGACGCCGGCGACAAGGGGGCGCGGTTCATGCAGCTGTGCGACGCGTACGGGATCGCGGTGGTCTCGCTCGTCGACACGCCCGGGATGATGGTCGGCCCGGACGCCGAGCGCACCGGGCTCGTACGCCACACCTCGCGGTTGCTCGTCGCCGGTGCGCAGCTCACGGTGCCGCTGGTCGGCGTCGTTCTGCGGCGGGCGTACGGGCTGGGGGCCCAGGCGATGCTCGGCGGCTCGACCCACGAGCCGCTGATGACGCTCGCCTGGCCCGGCGCGCACCTGGGCGCGATGGGTCTGGAGGGGGCCGTACGCCTCTCCCGTCGCCGTGAGCTCGACGCCCTCGCGCAGGAGCAGGGAGAAAACGCCCGCGAGGCACGCGTCGCGGAGCTCGTCGCGGAGGCCGAGCACCGCGCGCGGGCGCTCAACGTGGCGCGATACGTCGAGATCGACGACGTCATCGACCCCGCCGAGACCCGTGGCGTCATCGCCCGACTGCTCGACGCCGCCGCCCGCGACGGCCGTCTGCGGCCCAGCCGCCGCGCGGTGGACACGTGGTGACGACCGACGCCACGACGGCCGCAACCCGCCGCGTCCGCACCTTCTGCCGCATCTGCGAGGTGCACTGCGGGCTCGTCGCCGAGGTCGCACCGCCCGAGGCGCCCGGTGGCGCCGAGCATGTCGTCGCGGTGCACCCCGACCGCGAGCACCCGGTCTCGGAGGGCTACTGCTGCGTGAAGGGCCTCGGCCTGGGTGCGCTGCACCACGACCCGGCACGCCTGGACGTGCCGCTGAAGCGCGTCGACGGCGAGCTCGTGCCGATCAGCTGGGAGCAGGCCAACGCGGAGATCGGCAGCCGCATCCGCGCGCTCGTCGATGCGCACGGCCCGCGCTCGATCGCGATGTACCAGGGCAACCCGACGTTCTTCTCCATGTCCGGCACGCTGATGTCGACGGCGTTCCTCGAGGCGCTGGGGTCGCCGAACCTGTACGCCTCCCACTCCATCGACGTGAACACCAAGTTCCACGTCTCCACCGCGATGTTCGGCTCCTCCCTGGCGCAGCCGGTGCCGGACCTGACCCGCACCGGCTTCTTCCTGTGCCTGGGCTCGAACCCGCTGGTGAGCCAGATGTCGGTGATGACGGTGGCCGACGCGGCCGGTGTGCTGGGGTCGGTCGTCGACCGCGGCGGCCGGGTCGTTGTCGTGGACCCGCGGCGTACGGAGACCGCCAAGCGCGTCGGCGAGCACGTGCCGATCCGCCCGGGCACCGACGCCTACCTGCTGGCGGCGATCCTGCACACGGTGGTGAGCGATCCCGCCTGCGTCGCCGGGCTCGACCTCGCTCGCGCCCGACGGGTCGCGCGCGGTGTCGACGAGGCCGTCGCCGCCGTCCGTGACTGGACACCCGAGCGGGCCGCGGCCGTCACCGGGATCGACGCCGACCGCATCCGCGAGCTCGCCCGCGCGTACGCCGCCTCGTCGGTCGCCGCCGGCGGACCGGGAGCCGCCGCGTACTGCTCGACCGGCGTGAACATGGGTCCCTTCGGCTCGCTGTGCGCCTGGCTCATCCACGTGCTCAACCTGCTGACCGGCAACCTCGACGCCGCCGGCGGGCTGCTGGTGCCCCGCGGTGCGTTCGACGCGCTGAAGCTGGCCTCGCTGGCGGGCCTGGGCGGCTTCGACGAGCACCGCACCCTGGACGGCCGGTGGCACCGCGTGGCCGGCACCTTCCCGGTCGGCGCGCTCGCCTCACAGATCACCGCCGACCACCCCGAGCGCGTCCGCGCCCTGGTCGTCACCGCCGGCAACCCCGTGCACTCGGTGCCCGGCGGGGAGCTGACCACGGCACTGCCGCAGCTCGACCTGCTGGTGTGCGTCGACATCTACCGCAACGAGACGGCCGCGTACGCCGACTACGTGCTGCCCGCGACCGACATGCTGGAGCGGTCGGACTTCCCCGCCTCGCATCAGCCGTTGCAGCTCGTGCCGCACGCCCAGTGGACCGACCGGGTCGTCGAGCCGCTGGGCGAGCGGCGGACGGAGTGGCGGATCTTCTCCGACCTCGCCCGGGCCAGCGGGGTCGGCGTGGTCGGCACCACCCCCGTGCACCTGATGGGGCTGCTGGACCGCACGGTCGGACCGGTGCTGCGACGGCTGCACCGCCGTGTGCCCGCGGTGCCCCAGGTGGGCCCGGAGCTGCTGCTGGCGGCGCTGCTGCGGTGGGGGCGGCGTACGACGCTCGCTCAGCTGCGACGTCGTCCCGAGGGCGTGCTGCTGCCCCCGACCGGGCCGGGCTCGTTCCTGGGCAGGCGGGTGGCGACGTCCGACGGTCTCGTGGACCTCGCCCCACCCGACCTCCTGGCGGACCTGGACCGGCTCGCGGCGTACGAGCCCGCGCTCTCACGCCCCGGCGTGCTCCGCCTCGTGGGACGCCGGGACCGTCGCTCGCACAACTCCTGGATGCACGCCAACCCCCACATCCGGCAGCCCGACGGCAACCGCGCGCTCATGCACCCCGCGGACGCCTCCTCGCGTGGCATCGACGTCGACGTCGAGGTCGAGGTGCGTGGCGCGGCCGGCTCGGTGCGGCTCCCGGTGTCGGTGACCGAGGACGTCGCACCCGGCGTCGTGGTGGTCCCCCACGGCTGGGGCCACGCCTCGCACGGTGCCGAGCGGGCCCGGTCCATGGCGGGGGTCAACGTCAACGAGGCGATCCCCGGCGGCACGCAGCACCTCGAGCCGGTCAGCGGGCAGGCGATCATGCTCGCCCACGAGGTCGACGTGCGCCCCGCCTGACTCACGGTCGGTCCAAGATCGGGGAGCGCTGGACACACCAGGCGTGTCTGTTGCTCCCCGTTGGGATCGAGGGTTCTCCACAGGCTGGCTCCTCGCCACTTGGTGAGGCATCCGCTCGCGACGATGCTCGCCGGGTGCTCCCCGATCACACTGCTGCATCACCGCTGGGTGCGCTGCTCCTCGACCAGGACGGCGTGGTAGCCCGTCCTCAGCTCCTGACGCTCGGTCTCGTGCGCGCGGACATCCAGCGGATGCTCCGAAGGCGGGAGCTCGTGCGCGTGCATCAGTCTGTGTACGTCGACCACACGGGCCCGCTCACCTGGAATCAGCGCGCCTGGGCTGCGGTCCTCGCGTGCGCCCCAGCTGTGCTCGGGCATGATTCCGGGCTGCGCGCTCACGAGGGACCGGGCCGCCGCCGGCGCGACGATCTCCCGGTGCACGTGCTCGTGCCGTGGGAACGCAGACCCGGTCCGCTCGACGGCGTCGTCATCCACCGCGTCCGTGACTTCGACGTGCGTGCCCGCTGGAACCATGCTCCACCACGGGACACCTACGAGGCTGCCGTGATTGATGTCGCCCTCGCCGCTCGTACGCGTATGGACCGGATCGCCGAACTCAGCCGTGCGGTGCAGCAGCGGCGGACGACCGCGCAACGGCTGACAACTGAGATCCGACGCCGTTCACGCGTGCCCGATCGCACCTGGCTGCTGCACGTGCTCCAGGATGTGGCGGACGGCACGTGCTCGGCTCTCGAGCACGGCTATCTGCATCGCGTCGAGCGCGCCCACGGTCTGGGGCGTGCCCGTCGGCAGGTGCGGGACCGACTGGCTTCCGGCGCCATCTATCGGGACGTCGAATACGCCTCAGCGGACGGCAGCGCGCTCATGGTCGAGCTCGACGGGCGACTCCACCACGACTCGGCCGGCCAGCGCGATGCGGACCTGGACCGGGATCTGGAGACAGCCGCGTCCGGCAGCCGCACGGTCAGGCTCGGGTGGGGGCAAGTCTTCGGCAGCGGATGCCGCACCGCGGCGCTCATCGCTCGACTTCTGCACATCGAGCCTCGTCGCTGCCCCCGCTGCCGGTAATGAGGATCGGGGAGCTCTGTACACACATGGTGTGTCTGATGCTCCCCGCTCCCCCTCACATCGGGCTCAACTGCTCAGCGGTCGATCTGCTGCAACGCGTAGGAGTTGCCGTCGGGGTCGGCGAACTGCGCGTAGTGCACTCCCCCGACGTCGACCGGCTCGGTGACCTCCACCCCGCGCGCCACCAGCTCGGCACGCGTCGCGGCGATGTCGTCGACGACGAGGTGCATGCCGACCACGCGCGGGGCGTCGGGGCTCGTCATCCCGGTGCCGAACGAGATCGAGCAGGCCGACCCGGGCGGAGTCAGCTGCACGACGCGGACGCCGTCGCCGGGGCTGACGTCGTGGTCGAGCCGGAACCCGACCTGGTCGCGGTAGAACACCAGCGACCGGTCGACGTCGGTGACCGGCAGCGGGATCAGCTCGAGGCGCATGCGCGGATCCTGGCACGGGCGCGAGCCACGCCCCTAGGGCAGGACGAGCGCCCCCTCGGGCCCCGGGTTGTGCGCGATCTCCCAGCGGTAGCCGTCGGGGTCGGCGAAGTAGCCGGTGTAGCCGCCCCACTCCCGGTGAGCGGCCCCGGAGACCTCCGCCCCGGCTGCCTGCGCCTCGGCGAGGACCCGGTCGACGTCCTCGGGGGTGCGTACGTTGTGCGCGAGCGTCACCGGGGCCAGCCCGGAGCCACGGCGCAGCGGCCCGACCTCGGCCTCGAAGCCGGCCTCGGCCCACAGCGACAGCATCACCAGCTCGCCGACGCGGATCATCAGCACCTCGCCGGGCACGTACGTCGCCGCCTCCCAGCCGAGGCGGTCGACGTAGAAGGCGCGACTCAGCCGCAGATCGCGCCGTGGGCCGCGGACTGCACGACCTTGGCGTACTTGCCCAGCACACCGCGCGTGTACTTGGGCGGGTGCGGCGCCCAGCCGTCCTGGCGCGCCTCCAGGTCGTCCATCTCGACCTCGAGGGTGCGGCCCGCGACGTCGAGCACGATCGGGTCGCCGTCGCGTACGAAGGCGATGGGTCCGGCATCCACGGCCTCCGGCGCGATGTGACCGACGCACAGGCCCGTGGTGCCGCCAGAGAAGCGCCCGTCGGTCACGAGCAGCACGTCCTTGCCGAGACCGGCGCCCTTGATCGCCCCGGTGATGGCGAGCATCTCGCGCATGCCGGGACCGCCCTTGGGCCCCTCGTAGCGGATCACCACCACGTCGCCCGCGACGATGCGTCCCTCGGTCAGCGCGTCGAGCGCGGCCCGCTCGCCGTCGAAGACCCGGGCGGTGCCACGGAAGACGTCGGAGTCGAAGCCGGCGCTCTTGACGACCGCACCCTCGGGGGCCAGAGAGCCCTTCAGGATCGTCAGGCCGCCGGAGGCGTGGATCGGGGCGTCCATCGCGCGGATGATGTCGCCGTCGACGGCCGGCGGAGTGAGCGCCTCGAGGTTCTCCCCCATCGTCCTGCCGGTGACGGTCAGGCAGTCGCCGTCCATGAGGCCGGCGTCGAGCAGCGCCTTCATCACCATCGGGATGCCGCCGACCTTGTCGACGTCGTTCATCACGTAGCGACCGAACGGCTTGAGGTCGCCCAGGTGCGGCACCTTGTCGCCGATGCGGTTGAAGTCGTCGAGGGTCAGGTCGACCTCGGCCTCGCGGGCGATCGCGAGCAGGTGCAGCACCGCGTTGGTGGAGCCGCCGAGCGCCATCACCACGGCGATGGCGTTCTCGAACGCGGGACGGGTCATGACCTGGCGGGCGGTGATGCCCTGCCGCAGCATCTCGACGACCGCCTCACCGGAGCGGTGCGCGAAACCGTCGCGGCGGCGGTCGACCGCCGGCGGGGCCGCGGACCCGGGCAGCGACATGCCCAGCGCCTCGCCGACCGAGGCCATCGTGTTGGCCGTGTACATGCCGCCGCAGGCGCCCTCACCGGGGCAGATCGCCCGCTCGATGCGGTCGACCTCGTCGCGGCTGATCTTGCCGGCCAGGCACGCGCCGACCGCCTCGAAGGCGTCGATGATCGTCACGTCGCGGCCGTCGACGTTGCCCGGCATGATGGAGCCCGCGTACAGGAAGACCGAGGCCAGGTCGAGCCGTGCCGCGGCCATCAGCATGCCCGGCAGCGACTTGTCGCAGCCCGCCAGCAGCACCGACCCGTCGAGACGCTCGGCCATCATCACGGTCTCGACGGAGTCGGCGATGACCTCGCGGGAGACCAGCGAGAAGTGCATGCCCTCGTGCCCCATCGAGATGCCGTCGGAGACCGAGATGGTGCCGAACTCCAGCGGGTAGCCGCCGGCGGCGTGCACACCGTTCTTCACGGCCTTCGCGAGACGGTCGAGCGAGAGGTTGCACGGGGTGATCTCGTTCCACGACGAGGCCACGCCGATCTGCGGCTTGGTGAAGTCCTCGTCGCCCATGCCGACGGCGCGGAGCATGCCGCGCGCGGCCGCCCTCTCGAGTCCGTCGGTGACGTCGCGGGAACGGGGCTTCATGTCGTGCTCGGTCATGCCGGTCAGCCTAGACGCGTGCCGCGTGGTGCCCCTCAGCCGTCCGCGTACGCAGGGGCGAGCGCGAGCTCGTGCTCGCCCCACCGGCCGACGAGCGCCTCGCGCAGCTCGCCCGCGACGTCGCTCGGCCCGGCGTGCCCGAGGGCGGCCGCCTGACGGAGCCGGTCGAGCAGCAGGGCGCGTCGTCCCGGCGCGGGCTCGCCACCGGGGCCACCGGCCGGCCCGTCGCCGTCCATCGCGCCGCGCAGGAACCAGCCGGCGCTGGCCAGGCACCAGGCGAGCACCGCCCGGTCGAGCAGGTCGGCGGCGTCCTCGCGTGCCAGCCACGCCTCGGGGCCGAGCCTCTCGGCGTACGCCCGGTGCGCCTGGTCGACCACGCGCGCGGGCAGGCGCCACGAGCACCAGCAGGTGGGCCACGGCACCTGGAGGTAGGCGAGGTCCCAGGCGGGGTGACGGAAGGCGGCGAACTCGAAGTCGAGGAGCACCACCCCGGCCCCGCCGCCACCGTCGGGGCCCGGCAGCAGCCGGTTGTTGTCGGGGCAGGTGTCACCCGGGCTCAGCACCGAGTCGGCCGGGTCGGTCAGGGGCTCGAGCACCGCGCGCACCTGCTCGGCCAGCACCTCCGAAGTGGGGAGCCCGAGCTCGACGCTCAGCGACTGCAGCTCGCCGACGGCCTCGACGAGCTGGTCGACCGCCTCCGGTGGCTCCACCCGCCCGTCGAACGCGCTGCCGCACCCGCCGTGGCGCTCGAGGACCTCGACGAAGTCCTCGCGCCGGCCCCAGGAGTGCTGGTGCAGCCGACCGAGCGTGTCGGCCCAGCCGGTGACGGCATCGGTGGCCTCGTGAGCCGCCGCAGCGGAGACGGGTTCGGTGTGGAGCAGGTCGGAGAGCGCGCGTCCGCCGCCGAGGTCCTCCATCAGCAGCACCGGCGGGTCGGTGGCGACACCGACCAGGCGGGGCGCGAGGTCGGAGCCCGCGACGACGAGACCCGCGGCCTCGCGGGCGACGGGATTGCCGCTGGACTGCAGGTAGGACTTCAGGATCCAGGTGCGTTCGCCGTCACCGACGCGGCGTACGTCGTTGCGTCCCCCCGCCGACTCGTCGCGGATCACCTCGACCGTCTCCACCGACGAGCCCGCGAGGGCGGAGGCTTCGCGCAACCACTGCTTGGGACCGGACATCGCGGCCACTGTAGGTGCGCCCGGACCTGGCGGTGCTGCACCGACACCCGCTGTGCTTCGCTTCGGAGGTGATCGTCCGATGATGGCGGCAGACCGGGTCCCCGCGCCGATCCGGCGGGCCCTGACCTCCCCGGTGCTGCTCGTGCTCGGCGCCGTCGTCAGCGTGCAGGTCGGCGCCGGGGTCGCCAAGAGCGGGTTCGAGGCCGCCGGCGCCACGGGTCTGGTCTTCCTGCGGCTGGGCATCGCCGCGGTGATCCTGGTGGTGCTGGTCCGACCGCGACTGCGCGGTCACAGCGCCCGGGCCTGGCGCACGGTGGTGGCGTACGCGACCGCGCTCGCCGTCATGAACTGGGCCTTCTACCAGGCCTTCGCCCGGATCGAGCTCGGCATCGCGGTGACGATCGAGTTCCTGGGGCCGCTCGCCGTGGCCGTGCTGGGCTCGCGGCGCGTACGCGACGTCGGGTGGGCCCTGCTGGCCGGCCTGGGGGTGGCGGCCCTGGGTCTCGGCCCCACCGAGCTCGACCCCGCCGGCGTGGGCTTCGCGCTGCTCGCCGCCGCGGCATGGGCGGCGTACATCCTCACCAGCGCCGGCACCGGTCGCCACTGGGAGGGCCTGGACGGTCTGGCCGTGGCGAGCACCCTGGCGGCGCTGATGGTCGTCCCTCCGCTGCTCCTGCCCGCCGGCTCGGCCGGGCTCCCCGCCGGGTCGACGTTCCTCGACCTCTTCACCCCCACCGTGCTCCTCGCCGGCGCGGGCGCGGCCCTGCTCAGCTCGGTCATCCCGTACGCGCTCGAGCTGCGTGCGCTGCGGTCGTTGCCGCCGCGCACCTTCGGGGTGCTCCTCAGCCTCGAGCCCGCGGTCGCAGCGGCGGTCGGGGTCGTCCTGCTCTCGGAGCGTCTGGAACTGCTCGGCTGGGTCGCGATCGCCGCCGTGGTCGCCGCGTCGATCGGCGCCACCCGCTCGCGCGCCGAGACGCGTCGTCCCAGAGACCAGGCCGCGGCGGACGACGCGCACGCCCGTCTCGCATGACGAGACGCCATGTTTGCGTCCCGACCGCCAGAACCCGCTTCCCACGCGGGCGTCGCACAGTTCACACGGAAGCAACGTCCCGGTGACCTGCAGGGCGGTCTGGAGGCACTAGCGTTCTCTGCAACAGTTCGATAAACATGGGGCCGAGGCACACATACCTCTCCCTGGCACGAAAGAGGACCAATGACAGCCACTCGGGCCTTCGACGCGGGCGACCCCCGCGTGTCGCCTGCACTGTCCTCCCACCTGGAGCAGCACGTCGCACGGCAGCAGCAGAGCAGCCGGCTCGTCCGCGGATCGCTCGGGGAGCAGGGCGGCCTCGCCGCCGCGCTGTGGGGCGTACGCCGCCTCTCCGACGTCGTCCTCGACTGGCCGACGCGGTCCCACCGCCGCTCGCTGCGCAACGCGATGCTGGCCTCCACGGTGCTCGTCGAGCGTCGCATCGAGCGTGACGACGTCGAGTCCTTCCTCCACGACCTCGAGCAGCGCCGCTCCGAGGCCGGGACCCCGGGCGCCTCGCAGCACCCCTGATCGCGCGTCCGCGCGACGCCGCGGCGGCTGACCGGGCAGACTGGTCCGGTGAGTTCGTACACCCCTCGCGACCGCACGCTCCCCGGTGAGCAGCTGCGGTTCTTCGACGTCACCGCAGCCGACGGCACCCGCCTCCGGGCATGGACCAACGACGCCGAGGGGCCCACGGTCGTGCTGTGCAACGGCTTGGGCACGAACGCCTACTGCTGGCCGGCCCTGCTGCGACCGGACTGCGGCGTGCGGGTCGTCTCGTGGAACCACCGCGGGGTGGGCGGGTCCGAACGCCCCTCCGACCCCGACGCCGTCGACATCGAGGACTTCGCCCGCGACGCCGTCGCGGTCATGGACCACCTCGGCATCGCCTCGGCGCCGATGATGGGCTGGTCGATGGGGGTCAACACCATCTTCGAGGCGGCCGTCAGCCATCCCGACCGCGTCGACGGGCTGTTCGCGGTCGGCGGGGTGCCCGGCGACACCTTCGCGAGCATGCTCGCGCCCCTGGGGGTCCCACGTGCGGCGCGCAAGCACATGACCGTCAACGCGGCGCGCCTCATGAAGCAGCTCGGCGGGCCGCTGACGACGCTCGCCCGCACCTTCCCGTTCAACCACCACATGACGGCCGCCCTCCAGCACTCCGGCTTCATGTTGCCGACGGGTGAGACACCGCTGGTGCAGCGCGCGGTGCGGGAGTTCCTCACCACGCCCATCGACTGGTACATGCACCTGGCGCTGCACTCCTCGCTCCACCTGCGGGTGTCGCTGAGCGAGATCGACGTGCCGACCAGCTTCGTCGCCGGCACCTACGACGTGCTGGCCTCGGCCGCCGACATGAGGACGGCCGCCGCGCGCACCGACGGTGACTACCTCGAGCTGGCCGCCAGCCACTTCCTGCCCCTGGAGCACCCCGACACCGTCCACGCCGCCCTCCTCGAGCTCGTACGCCAGTCGCGGCGGCAGGCTGCCTGAGCTCTGGCCGCCGCCGCGCGACCGGGTGCCTGCCACGATCGAGGCATGCGTACGCCACGCCCCGGCCACCCCCGCACGTCGTCCGCCCTCCGACGACGGAGGGTCTACGCCGCGCTCGCCGTCGCGACGATGACCTCGACGTCTCTCGCCGCCTGCGGCGGCGACGACGACGCCGGTGCCGACCCGCCACCGGCCTCCGGTGGCCCGACGACCTCGCAGGCACCGGCGCCGTCCAGCGAGGCTCCGTCGGAGTCCCGGGGTTCTGCGACCGACGGGGCCACGGATCCGACCGGGCCGACGGAGCCGACGGTGGTGGCGACAGCGGCGGCGCAGCTGCAGGCGCCGTGGGGACTGGACTTCCTGCCCGACGGGTCCGCGCTGGTCACCGAGCGTGACACCACGAGGGTGCTGCACCTCGTGCCGCAGCCGGGTCAGCAGCGGTACGACGTGCGCGAGGTCGCGACGGTCGACCAGGCCGCGCCCGAGGGCGAGTCGGGGCTGCTCGGCATCGCCGTCTCGCCCTCCTTCGAGCAGGACCAGCGGGTCTTCCTCTACGTCTCCACGGCCGAGGACAACCGGGTGCTGCGCACCACCTTCGACGGCTCCTCGCTCGGTGAGCTCGAGCCGATCCTCACCGGCATCCCCAACGGCTTCATCCACGACGGAGGCCGGTTGGCCTTCGGACCCGACGGCTTCCTGTACGTCTCCACCGGCGAGATCGGGCAGCCCGACCTCGCGCAGGACCGCGGGTCGCTCGGCGGCAAGATCCTCCGGCTGACCGTCGACGGCGACCCGGCCCCCGGCAACCCCCGACCCGACTCGCCGATCTGGACCCTCGGTCACCGCAACGTCCAGGGCCTCGCCTTCGACGACCGTGACCGGTTGTGGGCCTCGGAGTTCGGCCAGGACGCCTGGGACGAGCTGAACCGGGTGGAGAAGGGCTCGAACTACGGCTGGCCGGCCGTGGAGGGCCGCGGCGGCGAGGACGCCCCCGAGGAGTTCCGTGACCCCGCGAGGCAGTGGGCGACCTCGGAGGCCTCCCCGTCCGGTCTGGCGTACGCAGACGGCTCGCTGTGGATGGCCGCCCTGCGTGGCAACCGGCTCTGGCAGGTGCCCGTGACGCAGGGCGGCACCGGGGAGCCCGTGCCCCACCTGGTCGGGGACTTCGGACGTCTCCGCACCGTCGCCGTGGCCCCGGACGGGCGCCTGTGGGTGACCACCTCCAACCGCGACGGCCGGGGCACGCCCGCCGACGCCGACGACCGCATCCTGGTCGTCGACACCGGCGAGGACTCCTGACTCAGTCGACGACCACGCGCCGGTGGGCTCGGCGAAGGGTGGCCAGCACCGCGGGGCCGAGCGCGACGATCGCGATCGAGTTGGTCAGGGCACGGCCGGTGTCCCAGGACCCGGTCGAGGTCAGCAGGGTGTAGACGCCGAACCGCTCGAGGTTCTCCAGCAGCGGGGCGCCCGGTGCGAACGACAGCGAGCCGGTGTGGCCGGGCACCTCGATCCCGAGCACGAAGGGCCAGGTCGAGAGGTTCATCAGGAGCCCGAAGGCGTACGCGGCGACGATGCCGTAGACGACCAGCATCGCGATCTCACGCCGTCCGCGGACCCGGCGTGGCAGGAGCCCGGCGCCGAGCCCCACCCACGCCGAGGCCAGCATCTGGAACGGCAGCCACGGGCCGACCCCGGCGGTCACCAGCGCGGAGGCGAACAGCGACGTGCAGCCCAGCAGGAAGCCGAATCCCGGTCCGAAGACCCGCCCGGCCAGGATCAGCAGGAAGAACACGAGCTCCACGCCGGCCACGCCGGCACTCACGCCGCGCAGCACGGCGTTGATGGCCGTGAGCAGTCCGAGCACCGCGAGCACACGCGCGTCGACGCCGCCCTCGGACATCTCAGCGAGCACGACCACCAGCACGATCGGCAGCAGCAGCACGAAGACGAAGGGCGGGTCGACGCGCTCCCCCGGCACGGTCTGCAGCAGCAGCGGCCAGGTGAAGAACGCGAGCCCCAGCAACGTCGCCAGCGTCAGCGTCACGGCCGAGCGCAGCCCGACGCGTACG
The DNA here is from genome assembly GCA_018672315.1 of Nocardioidaceae bacterium. Lineage (NCBI taxonomy): Bacteria > Bacillati > Actinomycetota > Actinomycetes > Propionibacteriales > Nocardioidaceae > Nocardioidaceae bacterium. Next base: position 328,180 of record CP076053.1, read on the forward strand.
GCCGACCGGTCACCGGCGGGGCGCTGTGCCGGCGGGGCGTGGGTCCGGCTCATGGCGCCACCCCGGCGAGGGATGCCCGGACCTGGGCGGGGGTGAGCCACGGCGGCCCGAGCACCTTGGTCACCTGCGGTGAGAAGGCGGGGGTCTCGGTCACGACCTGCACGGTGGGGCCGGCCGAGATGACCGACCCCTCGGCCAGCACCACCACCCTGTCGGCGACCTGGGCGACGAACTCGACGTCGTGGGTGCTGACGAGCACGGCCATCCCCTCGGCCGCGAGTTCCGCGAGAACGACGGCGAGCCGCTCCTTGGCGGCGTAGTCGAGCCCGCGCGTGGGCTCGTCCAGCAGCAGCGTCCTCGGACGGTCCGCCAGCACGAGGGCGAGCACCAGCGCCAGCTGCTGGCCCTCGGAGAGGTCACGGGGGTGACGTTCGGCGGGGATGCCCGGCACGAGCCGGTGCAGCAGGCGCGCCGTGGTGCCCGGCGTGAGGCCGAGCACGGTGTCGGCGCTCGCGCACTCGGCCCCGACGGTCTCGAGGTAGAGCAGGTCCGACGCCGTCTGCGGCACGAGGCCGACCAGCTCACGGCGTCGACCTGGCTTGACCGTCGCGGTGTCGATGCCGTCAACCGTGGCGCGCCCCCCGTGACGGGGTCCGCTGCCCTGCAGCGACCACAAGAGGGTCGACTTGCCGGCGCCGTTGCGTCCCATCAGGGCAGTGACCTCGCCGCCGGAGAGCCGGAGGGACACCCGCTCCAGCGCGGTGATGTCGCCGTGACGTACGTCGAGCCGCTCGACCACCGCGACCGGTGCCTCCCCTGCCCGGGGACCGAGGTCCGCCGATAGGGCGGCGGGCTGCAACGAGCGCAGGTCGCGGGCAGCGCGCCGCGCCTCACGCACGCTCAGGGGCAGCGGGTCCCACCCGGCCGCCCGCCCCAGGTGCACCAGGGGCGGTGCCGAACCGGCGGCGACGACCTCGGGACGCGACAGGATCTCGCGCGGGTCGCCCACCAGCAGGCGACCGTCGGCGATCCAGGCGAGCCGGTCGGCGAAGGGCAGCACGCGCTCGAGGCGGTGCTCGGCGAGCACCACCGAGACGCCCACGTCGTCGACCAGCCGGGCCAGGGTCGCGAGCACCTCCTCGGCCGCCGTCGGGTCCAGGGCGGAGGTCGGCTCGTCGAGCACCAGCACGCGCGGGTGCACCGTCAGCACCGACCCGATGGCGACCCGTTGCTGCTGACCTCCCGAGAGCGAGACCAGGTCGCGCCCGCGCAGGTCGGCGAGGCCGAGCAGGTCCAGCGTCTCCTCCACCCGCCGTCGCATGGTGGCGGGCGCGAGGCCCAGCTGCTCCATGCCGTACGCGAGCTCCTCCTCGACCGTGTCGGTGACGAACCCGGCGACGGGGTCCTGGCCGACGTACCCGACGAGGTGGGCGAGCTCGCGTGGCGGGCGGCCGGTGACGTCGCGCCCCTCGACGCTGACGCGGCCGGTGAGACGTCCGCCCGTCAGGTGCGGCACGAGGCCGTTCAGCACCCGCAGCAGCGTGGACTTGCCCGACCCGGTGGGTCCGGCGACCGCCAGCAGCTCGGCGTCGTGCAGTTCCAGGTCGACGCCGGAGAGCACGGGGGCTGCGTCGGGGTAGCCGAAGGCGACGTCGTCGAGGCGGATCATCGCAGCACCTCCACCGGGGTGTCGGCGGACGCCGTGGCACGTGGCGCTGCCGGGGGACGGGCAGCGCGGTGCGGCCGCTGCGCGGACGCGGGGGCCGGCGCGAGCGCGGCGGGAGCCGCGGCGAGCAGCACCGCGGCCAGCAGGGTCACGGTCAGCGTCGGGGCCGCGGTGACGTCGGGGCGTACGACGAGCTCGGCGGTCTGCAGGGACACCGCGACCGCGACGAGGACCAGCAGCCCGCACCCCGTGACGGCTGTCTCGGCCAGGCGCCAGGGATCGGGCCGGTAGCGCGTCCGTCGCACGGCGCGACCCGACTCGACCACCCCGAGGCCACCGGTGGCCGCGCCGGCGAGCAGCGTCGACCACGCGAGCCAGGAGGGCGCGGTGCGGTCGAGGAACGCATACGTGGCCACGCCCAGCAGCATCAGGGCGGCGACCAGCCACCAGGTGGACCGACGCGGCCCGCGGCCGTGCACGGCGTCGCTGCGTCCGTACCCGCGCGAGTCCATGCTCGCCGCCAGCAGCAGCGACCGGTCCAGCGCGTCCTCCAGCACCGGGACGACGGTGCGGCGCAGGCCGATGCCGCGACCCCGGGGCGCACCTCGCAGCTGCTGGGCACGCCGTACCCGCGCGAGGCTCGACGCCAGCTGCGGCAGCACGCTGATGGCGACGACGAGCGCGGTGCCGACCTCGTACAGCGCCGCCGGGAGCGAGCGCAGCAGCCGCTTGGGGTTGGCGAGGGCGTTGGCCGCCCCGACGCAGATCACCAGGGTGGCCAGACGCAGACCGTCGTACGCCGCACCCAGCACCGACTCGGCCGTGACGTCGCCGAGCAGCGTGATCCCGGCGACCCAGTCGGGCAGCGGCACCTCTGGGAGGGAGAACCAGACGGTCGAGCCGGCGTACGCCCCTCCCCCGAGCAGGATCCGGAAGGCCACCCGGATCACGACGATGACCACCCCGAGGAGGAGGTAGAGACGGAAGGCGCGCGACCACGGGTGGTCACCGCGCCGTGCCGCGACGACCAGCGACGCTGCGGCGACGATGCCCAGCAGGAGCACGGGGTTGGTCGTCGACGAGGCAGCGGCTGCCAGCCCGAGCGCCCACGCCCACCACGCGACCGGGTGCAGGTCGCGAGGCAGGGCGGACGCCCGGGCGGGCAGGATCGAGCTCACCTCAGGTGCCCGCCCGGGAGCGTCGCACCAGCGCGACCGCCGCGGCGGCACCGGCGAGCATCAGCACGACCAGCGCGAGCACGTAGCCGGGGACGCCCCCGTCGCCGTCCGCGCTGGCCTCCTGGGTCGACACCCGCGGGTCGCCCGGGTCGGCGTCATCGGACGGCAATGGGGGCTCGATCGCCTCCGAGGCGTCTGTCGTTGCGCTCGGGCTCTCGGTCGGGCTCTCGTCAGGGCTCTCGCTCGGGCCCCGGTCCGGGGTCCCATTGCGATCACCGTCGGGCGCGCTGCCGCGGCGACGCTGGTCCTCTCCGTCCCCGGTGCCACCGGTCGCCCCGGTCGTCCCCGTCGCGGCGCCCCCGCTGGACCTGCCGGAGTTCGCTCCGCCCGTGCCCCCGCCGGGGTTCGGGGTCGGAGCTGTCGTCGGGCTCTTCGTGGGTGCCTTCGTGGGCGCCTTGGTCGGACTCTTGGTGGGTGCCTTGGTCGGACTCTTGGTGGGGGCCTTCGTGGGAGCCCGGGTCGGGCTCGGGCTGGACGTTGCTCCGCCCGAGGATCGGGTCGGCGCGGCCAGGGACGGCGGCGTACGCGCACCGCCCTGCTGCCAGGAGAAGGCGAGCGACCCGCCGGAGGGCACGTCGAGACTCGCGACGCCCTCGTTGGCGTACGTCCACTGTCCCGAGGTGCCGTCGGTCCACCACAGCGACCAGAAGGCGTCCGCGGGGGGCGTCCGCGCGCACGAGGTCGACGCAGGCTCACCCGAGACGCGACAGACGAAGCCGGGCTGCGTCTGCACGTAGGTCAGCGGGTAGCCGGCGCCCGGGAAGACCTCGGAGGCAGGGCGGCCGCCGCCGTCCCCGTCGCAGCCGGAGGTGACGCCTCCACCGAGCTGGTTGAAGTCGACGACGACGCTGACACCGGGCCCGCTGCACGTGGCCGCGGCTGCGACCGGGGCGAGCGCGACGGCGCCGGCCGTCGGCGCCACCACGAGGGCGACGCCGACGACCAGGCGGACGAGCTGAGCGATCACGAACGCGCCCGCAGCACGCGGACGGTGTCGCTGCCCTTGCGGATCCGGCCGAACTCACCGCGCACGACGTACGTGCGCGTGCCGGCCGGTCGCGCCACGTCGACGCCGCGGAACACGACACGACCGGCGTCGTTGGCGGACGCGGTGCGTCGGTCGCCGCGCGAGACGACCAGCGACGCCTGCTCGCCGGGCGCGAGGCCCGTGGCGACGACGCGCATCTTCGCGCCCTTGCGGCGGCGGTCGGGCGTCGTCACGTCGAGACGCGTACGCCCGAGCACGTCCATCGAGACCTCGGAGGTACGTCCGTAGGTGTCCTCGACGGTGTAGGTGCGGGTGGCCGTGCCCGGTCCGGTGGTGACGCGCAGCGTGCTGGTGCCGTCGATGCCGGCGACCTCGTCGATGCCGAAGCCGTTGTTGCTCACGCACACGGTGTCGCGGGAGGCGAGACCGCTGACGAGCACGGGCTGCAGGGTCTGGGCGCGCACGTAGCGGCTCGGGCCGGTGGCGGTCAGGTCGGAGGTGGGGTCGGAGGCCGCGCCGAGCGAGAGTCCGGCCTGCGCGGTCGCCCGCAGGAACTGGTCGACAGAGGACTCGGAGATGCCCTCGAGCTTCTGGGTGTCGAAGCCGGCGCGGTCGAAGGCGACGGCACCCTCGTCCGGGTCCGTGCACACGCCGGGTGCGCGCACCTGCAGGCCGCGGACGTAGTCGGCGGCCCGGGTCGCGGCTGCCTCGCGACCCTCGAGCGCGAGGGCGTAGCCGGCCAGTCCGGTGGAGTTGGTGTTCTCGGCGCCGAGCTCGGCGTACGACCCGTCGGCGGACTGCTCCTCGGTCAGCCATCCCGCGGCAGCGGCCCGAGCCTCGGCCGCGATGTCGGCGCCGGCGAGGAGCTGCACCGCGAGGGCGGTGCTGTCGACGTTGGCCAGGTCGTCGTCGGTGCAGGTGGCACCCGCGTCACCGCCGCCGAGACCCGCGCGGAAGCCCCCGCCCGGGCACTGCTGGTCGAGCAGCAGGGACAGCGCTCGCTCCGCCTCCGGCGATCCGGCCGCGGCCAGCGCGGCGGCGGCGAACGACTGACCGATCACCGCGGCGAAGTCCCCGAACTCCGACTGGTCGCCGATGCGTCCGGTCTCGTCGTCGGTGAGGACCTCCAGGTCGGTGATCAGGTCGCGGCCGCTGACGTCGGTCGGGTCGCCGCCGGCCAGCTGCACGAAGCGCGCGGCCTTGGCCACCGACGAGGCGTACACCTCGCCGTCGCCGCCGGCCTCGCCGCCGCCGACGTAGTTCTCGATCTGGGGTACGACGGCGTCGAAGACGCGCTGGGCGACCTGGTCCTCGCCCGCGGCGAGGGCCAGCAGCCCGACGTCGATGCTCAGGCCGACGTCGGTGAAGTCGAACTGCTGGTTGACGACGAGTCCGTCGACGAGCTGGGAGTCCGCCCAGGCGATGGCGGCGTCGGTCTCTCCGGCGGCCGAGGCCGGAGCGGCGAGGAGCGAGCCGCCGAGGGCGGCGGCGGCGAGGCCGACGAATGCCGTGCGCGCGGCACGGCGGGAGGTGCGGGGGGTCATGGGTTCCTTCCGGCTGCATGCAGCAGGAGGAGACCCCGGGAGGGCTGCTCCCCGGCTCCGCCCGCTGCGTACCTCGACAGCGTGTGTGCGGATCCGATCCCGGGCAGGTGCTCCGGCTCGTCGGGGCTCTCGCCCCGACCTACGGTTGCGGGTCAGCGCCGGACTCTGACCGGCTTCCCCCACCTGGGTCGGTGTGGTGCTCGTCCCCGGCGGGGACGCGAGCGCAGCGTAACCCCAGCCGTCGGCGCGGGCCTAGTCCGCGGCGCTGAGGGATGACCAGGTGAACGTCACACCCGTGAGGTCCTCGCTTTTCTCCCAGAGGGCGCGCGCGAGCTCCCGGTCGTGCACGAGAGGGGCGGTCGAGACCGGCCCCGCCGGCCCGCGGGTCTCGAAGAGCCGCTGCGGACCGGCGTACGAACCCGGCTCGCCCTCGACGGCGGCGTACAGCGTCGGCTCCGCACCGCGCGACGCCGACTGGGTGAGCACACCGAGCACCAGCGGGGCGAGCTGTTTGACGCCCGGGATGCGCCCGAGGCCCTGGCCGTCGGTGACCAGCCCCGTGTTCGAGACGCCCGGGTGGGCCGCGGTGGAGGTGAGCCGCACGCCTGCCTCGGTGGCCCGGCGCTGCAGCTCGGTGGCGAACAGCAGGTTCGCGAGCTTGGAGTTGGAGTAGGCGTGCTGCGGGTTGTAGCCGTCCTTGGGGTTGCCCTGGAGCAGCCGTCCGCTGCCACCCTTGTGGGCCAGCGAGCTCACCGTCACGACCCGGGCGTCGCCGGCGGAGAGCAGGTGCGGGAGCAGCCGCCCCGTGAGGGCGAAGTGGCCGAGGTGGTTGACGCCGAACTGCAGCTCGTGGCCGTCCTCGGTCGTGGTGTGCCGCGGTGGCGTCATCACCCCGGCGTTGTTGACGAGCAGGTCGATCGGCCCCTCGGTGGCCCGGGTGAATCGCTTCACCGAGTCCAGCGAGGCGAGGTCGAGCTCGCGGACCACCGGCGCCACGTCGGAAAGGTCGCGCAGGTGAGCCGCGGCCTGCTCGCCGGCGGCGACGTCCCGGCACGCCAGCACCACGCGTGCGCCGTGACGGGCCAGCTGGCGAGCGGTGTGGAAGCCGATGCCGGAGTTCGCACCGGTGACGACCGCGGTGCGGCCGGAGAGGTCGGGCAGGTCGTCGGGTCCCCAGGTCATGAGGGGTTGATCCCCTCCCCCCGCCGGGGGCACACCTGGGGGTGGTCCTCAGTAGGAGTCGGTCTCCGTCATGTCGTTGCGGGCCCGCAGGGCGCGGATGCCGAGCCGCACGGTCACCATGAACGCGAGCACGGGCAGCACGAACCAGGCCAGTCCTCCGAGGACCGCGCCGAGGTCGAACCCCTGGTCACGTTCGGCGACGGCCAGGAACAGCTGCTGAGTCGTCATGACCGAAGCGTCCCCGCTCCGACCCAGGTCAGTCCTCGCGCCGCCGGGGTCAGCCGGGCGGACGCTGCTCCCGGTAGCGGGCCATGCGCACCTGGCTGCCGATGACGAGCAGCCCGGCACCGAGACCGGCCAGGGCGCCGACGAGGGTGACGGTGAAGGTCGCGTCCTGGTCGGCGCTGACCTGCGTACGCGTCAGCAGTCCGATGAGCAACGCCGCCAGCGCTCCGACCCACGTGCCCGTCAGGGCGGCGGACCTCAGCACCGAGGCACGCGCGAGCAGCCCGATGACCAGCAGGGTGATCACGAGGACCCCGAGGACGAGCCACGGGAACGATCCGGTGGCCCCTCGCCACAGCTGCAGGGAGCCGAAGATCGCGGCGAACCCCAGGAGCGTCGCGAGGGTGCCAGGGATGCTGGTCCCCACGGGTCCCGCCATCAGATGTCGAGGTCGCCGTCGGAGAGGTGACCGCGGTTGCTGACGATGAACTCCTTGCGCGGTGCCACGTCGGAGCCCATCAGCAGGCTGAAGACCTGGGTCGCGGCGTCGGCGTCGTCGGCCGTGATGCGCCGCAGGGTGCGGTGCCGCGGGTCCATGGTGGTCTCCGCGAGCTGGTCGGCGTCCATCTCACCGAGCCCCTTGTATCGCTGCACAGGGTCCTTCCAGCGCACACCCTTCTTCGTGAGCTCCGCGAGCCTCCGGCTCAGCTCCGCGTCGGAGTAGGTGTAGACGTACTTGTCCATGCCCTTCTTCGGGTTGGACAGCTCGATGCGGTGCAGCGGCGGCACCGCGGTGTACACGCGGCCCTCGGCGATGAGCTCGGGCATGTACTTGAAGAACAGCGTCGTCAGCAGGCAGCGGATGTGCGCGCCGTCGGAGTCGGCGTCGGCCATGAAGATGATGCGGCCGTAGCGTCGGGCGTCGATGTCGAACGTGCGCCCGGACCCGGCGCCGACCACCTGGATGATGGAGGCGCACTCGGCATTCTTGAGCATGTCGGCGACCGACGCCTTCTGCACGTTCAGGATCTTGCCGCGGATCGGCAGCAGAGCCTGGTAGTCGGAGTTGCGCGCCGACTTCGCCGTGCCGAGCGCCGAGTCGCCCTCGACGATGAAGAGCTCGGACTTCTCGATGTCGTTGCTGCGGCAGTCGGCCAGCTTCGCGGGCAGGGTGGAGGACTCCAGTGCGTTCTTCCGTCGCTGGGTCTCCTTGTGCTGCCGCGCCGCGATGCGGGTCTTGGAGGCACCGAGCACCTTCTCCATGACCAGCTTCGCCTGCGCCTTCTCGGTGCGCTGCTTGCTGGTGAGCCAGTCGGTGAGCTCGGCGAGGACGACCTTGCGGACGACCGTGCGGGCCGCCGGTGTGCCGAGCACCTCCTTGGTCTGCCCCTCGAACTGCGGCTCGGCCAGCCGCACCGTCACCACGGCCGTCATGCCCTCGAGCACGTCGTCCTTGATGACGTCGGCGTCGTTGACCTTGAGCACGCGGGCTCCGCGCATCGCGTCGTTGAACGCCTTGGTGATGGCGGACTCGAACCCGGCGAGGTGCGTGCCGCCCTTCGGGGTGGCGATCACGTTGACGAACGAGCGCGTCTCGGTCTCGTAGCCGTTCACCCAGCGGAGGGCTACGTCGACCCCGAGCTCGCGCTCGACGTCCTGCGGGCTCATGTGCCCGGCCTCGTCGAGCACCGGCACCGTCTCGGTGAAGTGCCCCGAGCCCTGCAGCCGCAGCACGTCGCTCACCGCCTCGCCGCGGGAGAGGAAGTCGCAGAACTCGGTGATGCCGCCCTCGTGGAGGAAGGACTCGCTGAGCTCTTCCTCGCCGCGCAGGTCGCGGATCGTCAGCTCGAGTCCCGGAACGATGAAGGAGGTCTGCCGGGCGCGGGTGACCAGCTCGTCGAAGACGAAGGTCGCGTCACGGGTGAAGATCTGCCGGTCGGGCCAGAACCTGACCCGGGTGCCGGTCTTGGCCTTCGCCACCCGCTTGCCCTTGTGCAGCCCGGACTCGGGCTCGAAGCCGATCTCCGGCCCGTCACCCGCGAACACGCCGGGGACACCGCGGCGGAAGGACATGTGCCGGGTGGCCGGCGACCGGTCGACCGCGACGTCCAGGCGCGCGGACAGGGCGTTGACCACCGAGGAGCCGACGCCGTGCAGACCGCCGGAGGCCGCGTACGACCCGCCGCCGAACTTGCCGCCCGCGTGCAGCTTGGTGAAGACGACCTCGACCCCGGACAGGCCCGTCTTCGGCTCCTTGTCGACCGGGATGCCGCGGCCGTCGTCGCGCACCTCCGCCGAGCCGTCGTCGTGCAGCAGCACCTCGATGTGCCGGCAGTGACCGCCGAGCGCCTCGTCCACGGAGTTGTCGATGATCTCCCACAGGCAGTGCATCAGGCCGCGGGTGTCGGTGGACCCGATGTACATGCCGGGGCGCTTGCGCACCGCTTCGAGCCCCTCGAGCACGAGGAGGTTCTGCGCGTTGTACGTAGTGATCGGAGATCTCCTGGTCGGGTACGCGAGCGGGACCAGTCAGAATCTACCGGCGCACCGCCCCGCTCCCGCGCATCACCACCTCCGCGACACGCGTACGCGGCTTCCTCAGGTCGTCGACGCCGGGGCCGATGATGTGGGTGGGATCACCCGCAGGGCGTCTCCTGCTCGCTCCGGAGCCGGGAAGGTTATGGAGCACAGGATCGTTGTGTGGAGCAGAACCGGAGGGGAAGGCTTCGCTGGCCGATGTAAGTTGGCCCTTCGGACCGACGTGAGGAAAGAGGCGAATCGTGACTACTGCAGTCGCTCCCAGCAGCCCACAGCTGACTGCGCTCGACCGGTGCGACCGGTGCGGCGCCCAGGCCTACCTGCGCGTCGAGCTCTCCGGTGGTGAGCTGCTCTTCTGCGCTCACCACGCCCGTGAGCACGACGACAAGATCCAGGAAGTTGCCGTGTCAGTCCACGACGAGACCCACAAGCTCGACGGCTGAGAAGCCAGACCGACGACGCTCGACGAGGCCCCGGGGACTCCCCGGGGCCTCGTCGCGTCCGGACCCCCGTGAGACGGTCGTCACGAGCCGGGCCCTGCGGGGGTGAGCCCCTGCGCTGAGGAGGAGACCCGTGAGCGGGCTGGAATGGCTGGTGGCCGTGGCGATGCTGGTCGCCGTCGTCGGTGCGGTGGTGCCGCTGCTGCCGGGTCCGGTGCTCGCCGTCGCCGCTGTCGCCGCCTGGTCCGTCCTCGAGCCCACGACCCTCGGGTGGGCCGTGCTCGGGGTGAGCGCGGCGATCGTGGTGGTCGGCTTCGTCCTGTCCTACCTGGTGCCGGGCCGGCGCCTGTCCCAGGCGGGCGTCCCGAACTCCTCGCTGCTGGCCGGAGCCGCGGCCGGCCTGGTGGGCTTCTTCGTGGTGCCGGTGCTCGGCCTGCCGATCGGCTTCGTCGCGGGGCTCTACCTCGCCGAGACCCGGCGCCTCGGGTCCGGTGAGTCGCGGCGGTCCACCGTGCTGGCCCTCAAGGCCGTCGCCCTCAACATCGCCATCGACCTGGCGACGGCCCTCTCCGTCGCTGTCGTGTGGCTGGTGGCCGCCCTCCACACCCCGGTCGGGCCCTGATGGGGGCCGCGATCGGCTTCGCGCTGGTCTCCGCAGTCGTCTACGGGCTCTCGGACTTCGCCGGCGGGGTCACCTCCCGGCGCACGTCGGCCTGGGGTGTCGCCGTCGCCGGAGCCGTCACGGCCTTCGTCGTCGTCGCCGCGGTGGTGCTCCTCGACCCGGCGCTGCCCGGTGTGGCCGACGCGTCCTGGGCGGTGCTGGCCGGGGTGGGGTCGGGTCTCGGCGGCGGATTCCTCTACCGGGGCTTCGCCGCCGGGCAGATGGCGGTCGTGGCGCCGGTGTCGGCGGTCGGCGCCGCGGTGCTGCCGGCGGTGGTCGGCTTCGCCCTCGGGGAGCGGCTGGGGTTGCTGCCGACGATCGGGGTGGTGCTCGCCCTGCCCGGCATCCTGCTGGTCTCGCGCGAGCCCGGGTCGGCGGCCGCGCGCCGCGAGGCCCGGCGTACGAGATCGGCGGCGGCGCCCCGATGGGCCGACGGTCTCCTCGACGGGCTCCTGGGCGGCGCCGGGTTCGGGCTGCTGTTCATCGCGCTCGGCCAGGTCACCGACGCCGCCGGGTTCGCACCCCTGGCCATCGCCCAGCTCGTCGGCGTCCTCACGCTCGTCGCGGTGGCCGGCGTCGTCGGTGGAGGCTGGCGCCCCGACCGTACGGCCTGGGTCGGCGGGGCCGTCGCGGGCACGGCGGCGGCAGGCGCCAACCTCGCGTACCAGGTCTCGGTGCAGCAGGGCTTCCTCACGGTGTCCGCCGTGCTCACCGCCCTCTACCCGGCCGTCACCGTGCTGCTGGCCGCGGCGGTGCTGCGCGAACGCATCGCCGCGTCCCAGGGCGCCGGACTCGGGGTGTGCGGGATCGCGGTGCTGCTCGTCGCGTCCGGCGGCTGAGTCGCCGCCGGACGCGCATCCGTCAGCGGAAGCTCGCGTCGACCCACGGGGTGAAGGCACGGCGCTGGCGGAACCAGTCACGCCCCGCGGTGGATCCGTCGTCCTTCGACGCCATCACGCGCACGGCCACGCGGACCGATTCGGGGTCGCCGATCGCTCGCCGCGGCACCGTCGTCCTGCTCGAGTCCCAGCGACCCTCGACGCCGAAGTCCGCCTCGGTGACCAGACGCGGTCGTCCAGGCTGTCGATCTTCACCGCGCGCCAGGGACGCCGGTCCTGTGTCGGGAGCATGGAGGCGCCGTATCCGGCCGTGCCGAGCGCACCGTTCATGACGTACTCAGGCCCTCGTCGGGTGCGGTCGGTGTCGAGGTAGACGCTGATGGTGCCGTTGAGGGTGTTGGGGATGCGGCGGTGCTTCGTCGACACGGTGATGTCGAAGGGATCGTGCGTCACGTCCACGGCGTACAGGTTCGAGCCGCTGGCGAGATCCCGGCGCGCGTCGTTGCCGGAGAACTCCTCGGCCGACGCGGCGGAGCCGCCCGTGGCGACCAGTCCCGTCGCGAGCACGGCGCCCGACGCGAGCAGCGCTGAGCCTCGACGGGCACGGCGTCCCACGGTCGGGCGAGCACGGGGACACAGCCCGCGGTCAGGCGGGGGCGATGAGGGTGAGGGCGAAGTCCTCGGACTCGTCGGTCCACCACTGCTCGATGCGCAGGTCCGCGGCGGCGAGCTCGGCGGCGAGGCGCTCGCGCCGGAACTTCGCCGAGATCTCCGTACGGATCTCCTCGCCCGCGGCCAGGGTGACGTCCAGGTCGAGCGCCTCGATGCGCACGGTCTGGTCGCGCAGGCTGCGCAGGCGCATCTCGATCCACTCGTTGTCGGCGTCCCAGACGGCGACGTGCTCGAAGGCGTCGACGTCGAAGTCGGCCTTCTGCTCGCGGTTCAGCACGTGCAGCACGTTGGTGTTGAAGGCGGCTGTCACCCCGCGCGCGTCGTCGTAGGCGGCCACCAGGCGGTCGGAGTCCTTCACGAGGTCGATGCCGAGCAGCAGGTGGTCGCCGGCGGCGAGGGAGCCCCGGACGTCGCGGAAGAACCGCGTCCGTGCGGTCGGGTCGAAGTTGCCGAGCGTGGAACCCAGGAACGCCACGAGCCGCGGCCCGGCACCGGGGAGGTCGTGCAGGTGGTGGTCGAAGTCGCCGACGACCGGCGAGACGACCAGGCCCGGGAACTCCTCGTCGACCTGGGCGGCCGCGACGCCCAGGATGACCGGGTCGACGTCGAAGGGGACGAACTGCTCCAACGTGCCCGCTCCGCGCAGCGCCCCGAGGAGCAGCCGCGTCTTCTCCGAGGTGCCGGAGCCGAGCTCGACGAGCGTACGAGCCCCGGTCGCCGCGGCGATCTCGGCGACGGTCGCGACGAGGATCGCGCGTTCGGTGCGGGTCGGGTAGTACTCCTCGAGCCGCGTGATCTCGTCGAAGAGCCGGGAGCCCTCGGCGTCGTAGAAGTACTTCGGCGGCAGGGTGTAGGGCCGCTCCCCCAGTCCGGCGCGCACGTCGTCGGCCATCTGGTCGACGAGCGTGGCGGGGTCGAGGCGTACGTCGAGGTCGGTGCTCATGGGTCCTCCGGGGACGGCGTGAGGGGACGGGTCGTGACGCGTACGCCGCCGTCGGCGTGCGCGTCACGGACGGCTTCGAGCAGGTGGTGCGTGGAGAGGTCGACCCAGCGCGGGTCGTCGTCGTAGGCCTCGCTGGCCACGGCAAGGCCGTGCTCGGTGTGCAGGTAGGACATCCGGTCGACCCAGCTCACGGCGGTGAGCCGGTCGCGCTCCAGCACCAACAGGTTCAGCGAGGCGGTGGGGTCGCGGCCGGCGACGTCCGCGACCACGTCCGCCAGCTGCTCGCCGGCGTCGAGGCATCCGAAGACGTACGCCGCGAGCACCGCCGAGTCGCACGTCGACTCGGCGGCGTGGGTGGGAGGGAGCACCGTGCGGTCGAGCCGGCCGTTGTGCGAGAGCAGCCGTCGTCCGTCGGTGAAAGGCGCCGCGGCGCTCTCCTCCATCGGCATCCCCACGCTGGCCGAGCGCACCGCCGCGACGACCGAGCCGCTGCGCAGCTGCGGCGCGACCGAGGCGAAGGACGCCTCGCCCCACAGCGGTCGCGCCGAGCGCCAGCGCACAGGCTCGCCGTGACCACCTGGGCGGTCCTCGGCGTGGAAGCCGACGCCCCACCCGTCGGCGTTGACGACGCCGCGCAGCTGCCGCTGCGGTGCGTACGACTGCTGCAGCAGGCCGGCAGGCTGCTCGAGGACCAGGTCGGCGAGGGTGCGCGGCGCGCCGAGCCACGCCAGGTGCCTACACACCGGCGGCCCCGGCTCCGGACCCGTCGACGTCCCAGGCCAGCCGCAGGCCCGAGAAGATCTGACGGCGGATCGGGTGGTCCCAGTTGCGGAAGCTGGGGCGCACGGCACCCTGCCCCACGGCCCAGGACCCCCCGCGCAGCACCTTGTAGTCCCCGCCGAAGAACGGGGCCGAGTAGTCCGCGTACAGCATCGGCCGGAAGCCCGGCCAGGAGTGGAAGTCCGAGGAGGTCCACTCCCAGACGTCCCCCATCATCTGCTCCACCCCGTACGCCGACGCGCCGGCCGGATAGGCGCCGACCGGGGCCGGCCGCAGGGCCGCGCCGTCGAGGTTCACCAGGGCCCGGGTCGGCTCGCTGTCGCCCCAGGGCCAGCGCCGACGACGGCCGGCGACCGGGTCCCAGGCGCAGGCCTTCTCCCACTCGACCTCGGTGGGGAGGCGGGCACCGGCCCACGCGGCGTACGCCTCGGCCTCGAAGAAGCTGATGTGCTGCACGGGCTCGGCGGGCGGCACGTCCTCGACGATGCCGAACCGTCGGCGCGAGCCGTCGGCGTGCCAGTACATCGGCGCTCGGAGGTCCGTGCGGGTGCGGTGCTCCCACCCGCGGGCGGACCACCAGCGTGGCTCGGCGTACCCGCCCGCGTCGATGAAGCGCTGCCAGTCGGCGTTGCTGACCGGGTGCCGGGCGATGCGGAACGCGTCGACGTGGACCCGGTGGGCCGGCTGCTCGTTGTCGAGGGCGCCGGGCTCGGCGGCCGCGTCGACACCGAGCTCGAACTCACCGGCCGGCACGAGTGCCGCGTCGCGGGCCGGGTCTTCCGCTAGCGGCCGTCCGGCGGGCAACGGCGCACCGTGGCCGAGGAGGGGTCCGCCCCGGCGGATCTGGTGCGTCGCGGTCATGGTCTCCACGTGCTGCAGCTCGTGCTGCTCGACCATGCGCACGTGGAAGGCCCGCTCCACCGCGAGCGGGTCCTCGGGGTCGGACCCGGCGAGGCCGTCGATGGTGTCGAGCACGCGTCCGCGGACGTCGCCGAGGTAGCTGCGTGCCTCTGCCGGGGTCAGCAGCGGCAGCCGTCCACGGCCCGCCCGTGGGTGCTCGAACGCGTCGTAGAGCTGTTCCACCCGCGCCGACAGCACTCCCTGGCGCCGGGAGTCACCCCCGCGCAGCAGCCACAGGTCCTCCTGCTGCCCGATGTGCGCGAGGTCCCAGACCAGCGGACTCATCAGGTCGTGGTGCTGCGTGGTGAGCTCGGCCTCCTCGACCGCGGTCACCGCGTCGGTACGGGCGCGGGCGCGTTCCATCGCCGCCGCGAGCTGCTCACGCATCCGGGGTCTCCTGTTCCTCGTCGGTGCTCGGCTCGGCCCGCGGTTGCCCTGAGGGCGCCGGGTGCGCCGCTTCGAGAACGGCCGCCTCGGCCCCGACCGCGTCGATCCGCGCGCGCACCTCGTCGCCGGGCGTGAGGCCGCGGGCCGTGAGGTCCGCGAGCCGACCGATGCTGTCGCCGACCTCGGCCCCCTCACCGTGGTGCCGGGCAGCGAGGGCGAGCACCGCCGCGGAGGCCGTCCGCAGCGCCTCGTGGCGCACGCCCGCGCGTGCGGCGGTGGCCACGTCGGGGAGCCCGGCGCACAGCCCGGGCAGCTCCGAGAGCGCCTGCTCGTGCTGCACCAGGGCGGTGACCGCCACCAGCGCGGGCCAGTAACGACCGTCCACCGCGTCGAGGCACCGCACCTCCAGGAAGCCTCGCGGCCTCACCGGCGGGAAGAGCGTCGTGAGGTGGTAGGTCAGGTCGGCCGGGGTGGCGGCCCGTCCCAGCAGGTCGGGGCGGGCGAGCCAGTCGGCGAAGCTCGTCCCGCGCCGCACCGGCTCCGCGCCCCCGCCGTGGTCGGGGACGAGCATCACCGGGGCGGCCAGGGCGTAGGAGGCCCACTGCTCCCCGGGGTCTCCCTCGGCGGGCACCGCCCCGGACCTGCTGCTCTCGAGCCCCTCCCAGGTCTGCTGACGCATCGAGGCCCAGCCGGAGCGGTGGCCGTCCAGCTGCGGGGAGCAGGCCGAGAGGGCGGTGAGCACGGGGGCCATCGCCGAGAGCGCCCGCCACCGGCGTACGCCGACCTCCCCGTCGCCGACGTCCAGGTTGACCTGCAGGGACGCGGTCGAGGTCATCATGCGTCGTCCGGCCTCGGCGCAGCCCCGCGCCGCGAAGTGCGCGGCCATCGCCGCGTAGCGCGGGCCGGGGTTGACCCGGCAGGGTTCGCGCACCGGGTCCGCGCCCCACGGCAGCAGCCCCAGGCGGTCCTGGCGACAGTGTCGACGCAAGGCGCGGACGTCGCTGTGGAGCATCGCCACGGCGGTCGCCACGTCGGGCGCCGGCGGGGCGGAGAGCTCGAGCTGCCCGCCGGGCTCGACCGTGAGACGGCTGCCGCCCGGCAGGACCGGCGCCGGCACCAGGAGCGCGGCGACGCGCTCCCAGCCGGGGCGGTGGGCCACGTCGTCGAGGTCGATCAGGTGGAACTCGAGCTCGAGCCCCACGCGCGTGGTGTCGCAGGCCGTGAACGTCGCGCGGGAGACCTGCTCACGCGCGGACTCCACGGTCAGTGGTCGTTCGGGCGCGGTCGCTGGTGCTGGCGCCATGCTTCCCCTCCAGGTCCGGACCGGCCTCCGAGGAGACCGCGGGTCGGTGCGGGGACGGTCATCGGCGACCGCCGCTGTTCCCTTCCTATCGCAGCGCCGGTGACCAGCCAAGGCGCGGATGAAACGGGACATCAGTCGGTCTCTCCCCTCCGACCCGGTGTCTGGTCCTAGACTGGTCTCGTCGCCCCGCGACCTGAGTGGACGGAGGCCCGGTGGGCACGCAGCAACCGGGCATCCTCGACGATGCGCAGCGTCTCGCCGCCGTCGAGCAGGCTCGGGCGATCGGGGACAGCACGGCGCAACGGCTCGACGCCCTCGTCCGCCTGGCGCGCACGCTGCTCGACGTGCCGGTCGCCGCCGTCAACCTGGTCGGGCGCGAGGACGTACGCCCCCTCGCCGTGGACGGCGAGGACCCCTGGCGCGTCGCCCGGGACGAGGGTCCGTGCTCCCTGGTCGTGCGGGACGGTCGGGAGATCGTCGTCGACGACGCGAAGCAGGACCCTCGTCTGCGCGACCTCGCCCCGGTCGCCGGCGACCCGCACCTGCGCTTCTACGCCGCGCGCCCGATCCGACCCTCCGGTCACACGATCGGCACGCTGTGTCTCTGGGGCCGCGAGCCGCGCACGCTGTCCACGGGCGACCGCAGGATGTTCGAGGACCTGACGTCCTGGATCGAGACCCAGCTCGAGGTGGAGAGCGGGGTCGAGGAGGCGCGCGAGGTGCAGGCCAAGCTGCTCCCGAGCCGTCCCCCGGCGATCGAGGGCCTGTCCGTCGCCGGCCGGTGTCTTCCGACGCGTGCCATCGGCGGCGACCTGTACGACTGGCGCCTCGTGCAGCGCGAGCAGGAGGAGCTGCTGCAGGTCGGCGTCGTCGACGTCATGGGCAAGGGCCTCTCGGCCGCTGTCACGGCTGCCGGGCTCCGCGCGGTGCTTCGCGGCACCGCCCGGTTCAGCACGCTCGACGACATGCTCGTACGCCTCTCGGAGTCGTTGCTCACCGAGGCCGAGGACCTGGACGACGGGCTGGACCCGATCCTCGCGACCTTGTTCTCCGCCCGGCTGCACCCCGACGGCAGGGTCTGGTGGGTCGACGCCGGACACGGCCTGGCCTGCATCCTGTCGCGCTCGGGATCGGTGCGGATCCTCTCCAGCGGCGAGCCGGCGCTGGGTGTCGACCAGGACGTCGCGTGGACGGTGCACGAGGACCGGCTCGGGGCCGACGACGTGCTCCTGATCGTCAGCGACGGGGTCGTGGGACCCTTCAGCGACCTCCAGGCCCAGTCGCCACAGCTCGCGAGCCTGTGGCGGGACGTCGACGGACCCGCAGCGCTGGTCGACCGCGTGGTCGACCTCGGTCTCCTCTCCTCGGGCGGCAGCCACGTCGACGACATCACGGTGCTCGCCGTGGCACGTCGAGCCCCCTGAGGGCGACGGCCGAGGGGTCCCGAAGCGGACCGGTCGTACGTCCCGGGTCCGGACGTACCGGCACGTTCGCGACATCTCGGCCGGACGTGCGCGGGTGATTGCGGCGAATCGCAGCGCCTGCGCCCCGCTCTCTCCTAACCTCGGAGGGAACACCTGCTTCCCCGAGGAGGGTCGTGACCAGCACCGTGCCGACGTCGACCGTGGAGGACGAGCTGGCGCCGTACGGCGGTGTCGGGCAGCGTCGCTTCGAGCGTGTCGTGGCGCTCGCCAAGGAGCTCTTCGACGTGCCTGCGGCGGCGGTGAACATCGTCGGCACCGAGATGCTGGTGCCCCTGGCCGTGGCGGGCACGGAGCTGGACCCGTTCCCCCGCGAGGTCTCCTTCTGCTCCCGCGCCGTGGACGGCGAGGGACAGCTGCTGGTCGCCGACGCGGCGCAGGACCGTCGGTTCGCCGACAACCCGCTGGTGACCGAGGACCCGCACCTGCGCTTCTATGCCGGCCAGCCGCTGACCAGCGGCGGGGAGCGGGTCGGCACCCTGTGCCTCTTCGGTTCCGAGCCGCGCGAGCTCGACGCCCGCGAGAGCCGCATGCTCCGCGACCTGGGCTCCTGGGTCGAGAACGAGCTCGCCGTCGACCACAGTGCTCGGGAGGCCGAAGGAGCGCAGCGCCGCCTGCTCCCCTCCCGCCCGGTCGACATGCCCGGCTTCGGGGTGGGAGGTCGCTGCGCGCCGGCCCGGGGCGTCGGGGGCGACGTGTACGACTGGATCGCGCTCGACGACGGCTGCCAGGTGGTGCTCTGCGACGTCATGGGCAAGGGGGTCCCGGCGGCGATGACCGCGGCCGGCGTCCGCGCGGTGCTGCGGGGCGCCTCGCCCTTCAACTCGCTCGAGAACACGATGCTGCGGGTCGACAAGGCCGTCGCCGACGACCTGGGGTCGGCCGG
This sequence comes from Nocardioidaceae bacterium, assembly GCA_018672315.1. Lineage (NCBI taxonomy): Bacteria > Bacillati > Actinomycetota > Actinomycetes > Propionibacteriales > Nocardioidaceae > Nocardioidaceae bacterium. Next base: position 346,853 of record CP076053.1, read on the forward strand.
CAGCTTCGTCACGTTGTTCCTCGCCCGCGTCGGCGCCGAGGGCCAGGTGGGCTGGATCGACGCGGGCCACGGTCTCGCGGCGATCGTGGGTCCCGACGGTCGGGCCCGTCGCCTCAGCTCGACCGGCCTCCCGGTCGGAGTGCTCCCCGACGACAGCTGGGAGTGCCACACGGAGCACCTCGCCCCGGGCGAGGCCCTGGTGGTCGTCAGCGACGGTGTGGTGGACAACTACACCGATCTCGAGCACGCCGAGCGCATGCTCGTCCCCCTGATCACCGCCCACACCGAGGCTCAGCAGATCGCGGACACGATCGTCGACCACGCCCTCGTCCTGGCACCGCCCCGCGGCTCCCGTGACGACATCACCGCGCTGGTGATCCGTCGTGACGATGCCTGAGGCCGCCGGGGCGGGGGCCGTGGGCGCCACGGGCGCCACGGGCGTCACGCCGCCCGCGCTGGTGACCTGGAGCCCACGCCGGTTGCTCGCGGTGCGTCTGCTCGTGCTGGCCGTTCTCACGAGCGGCACGGCGTACGTCGTGTGGCGCTGGCTCTTCTCCGTGGCCTGGGTGAACTGGTGGATCGCGGTCCCCCTGATCCTGGCCGAGACCTACTCCCTGGTCGACGCCTACCTCTTCGGCACCTGCGTGTGGCGCGCACGCTCCCGCGAGGAGCCGCCGGCGGCCGACCCCGACGCGACGGTCGACGTGTTCGTGTGCACCTACAACGAGCCCATCGATCTCGTGATGACCACGGCGCGGGCCGCCCTCGAGGTGCGTCACCCGCACCGCACCTGGATCCTCGACGACGGCGACCGGCTCGAGCTGCGGGCGGTGGCAGAGGCGGCCGGCATCGGTTACCTGACCCGCTCGGCCGACTGGCGCGACCGTCCACGACACGCCAAGGCCGGCAACCTCAACAACGCCCTGATGGCCACCGACGCCGAGTTCTTCATGGTGCTCGACGCCGACCAGGTCCCCGATCCGGCGATCCTCGAACGCACCCTGGGTTACTTCCGTGACCCGGCCGTGGCGCTCGTGCAGACGCCGCAGTGGTTCCACAACGTCCCGGACTCCGACCCCCTGGGCAGCCAGGCGCCGCTGTTCTACGGCCCCATCCAGCAGGGCAAGGACGGCTGGAACGCGGCGTTCTTCTGCGGCTCCAACGCCGTCATCAGGCGCGAGGCGCTGATGCAGCTGGGTCTCGTCGGCTACGTCCGCGGCGTCGAGCACGGCGTACGCGAGGCGCTGCGCGCCTCCCGCCGGATCCTCAGCGCGGCGACCCGGCGCGCCAGACGCGAGGAGCCCGCGGTGGTGCCTCTGCTGGAACAGGTGCGCCACGCCGTCACGCAGGCGCGCGCGGACCTCGACGCGGGAGCACCGCTCGCCGAGGTCACCTACGCCTTCCAGCGCACCGTCGATGCCGTGTCCCGCAGCATGGTGGAGGCGGACGTCGCCGCGATCGAGGCGGACCTCGCCGCCCTCGCGGACCTGACTGACCGCAGCGGCACCGATGCCGACGGCTCCGAGGCACCGCCGGAGCTGGGCTTCGATCCGGCTGCCCTGGCCCTGTTGGCCTCCCGCGACTGGTCGCCGTTGGGGGCCATCGCCTCGGTCAAGGCGCTCGTCGACGCCGTGGACGTCGACCTCGGCTTCGAGGCCCAACCCCTGATGCCCCTGGCGACCGTCTCGGTGACCGAGGACATGGCCACCTGCATGCGACTGCACGGTCAGGGCTGGCGCACGGTCTACCACCACGAGGTGCTCGCGCAGGGCCTCGCCCCCGAGGACCTCCGCAGCATGCTGCAGCAGAGGCTGCGCTGGGCCCAGGGGACGGTGCAGGTCATGCTGCGCGAGAACCCCCTGGTGCAGCGTGGTCTCACGGTGGTGCAGCGGCTCATGTACTTCGCGACCATGTGGAGCTACCTCGCAGGCTTCGCCGCGGTCGTCTACCTCGTCGCACCCGTGCTCTACCTCTGCTTCGGCGTGCTGCCGGTGCAGGCGTACGGCGGGGACTTCCTCGCCTTCTTCCTGCCCTACATCCTGCTGAACCAGCTGATGTTCCTCGTCGTGGGTCGCGGGATCCCGACGTGGCGGGGTCAGCAGTACAGCCTGGCCCTCTTCCCGTTGTGGATCAGGGCGTGCGCCACCGCCGCGGCGAACGTCTGGTTCGGCAAGCCGCTCGGGTTCGTGGTCACCCCGAAGACCAGCCCGCAGGGCGCGCAGCCCTTCCCGTGGCGGTTGATCTGGCCGCAGCTGCTGACGATGGCTGTGCTGGTGGTGGCCGTGCTGGTGGGATGCGTACGCCTGGTCGCCGGGGGTCCCAACGGCGTCGTGGGAACCGGCGTGAACTCTCTGTGGGTCGTCTACGACCTGCTGATGCTCAGTGTCATCATCGAGGCGGCTCGCTACCGCGGGCCGCAGCAGGAGCCCCCGGCGCAGCCGGCGAGCACCTCGACCGGACTCGGCGCGGCCGAGCAGATGGAGGAGGCCGTCCATGGCTGACTGGGATCTCGACGTCGCGGCCACCCACGTGGTGCTGACCGCCCCCGAGCGGTTGACGATGACCTCGGCCGGGCGGCTGAAGTCGTCCGTCGACGACATCGTGCGGCAGCATCCCCCGCGTGTTGTCGTCGACCTCAGCACCACCGACTTCGTGGACTCCTCGGGCCTCGGCGCGCTGGTGGGTGGCTTGAAGTCGGCGCGTCAGGCGGGCGGCGACCTGCGGCTCGCCGGCGCCGGGGAGCAGGTCCGCAGCGTACTGCGCCTGACGAACCTGGATCGGGTGCTGCGCTCCCACGACGACGTCGCGGGAGCCGTCGGTGACTGGTGAGGGCCGCGCGCTGCCGGCGTCGTACGTGGCCACCGGCCTCGCGGTGCCCGAGCAGCTCGACGAGCTGCACGAGTTGCTCCGCTCGGCGGTGGCCGAGCACGCGGAGGTACCCGCCGAAGCCCTCATGATGTTCGAGACCGCGGTGATGGAGATCGCCGGCAACGTCGTCGAGCACGGCCGGCCGCACGGACAGGTGCTGTGGCGCTTCGACCTCACGGTCTCCGCGCACAGCCTGACCGCGCTGCTCAGCGACTCCGGCGAGGAGTACGAGCGGCCGCCCAGCGCCGGGATGCCCGACGAGTGGGCGGAGGCGGGGCGAGGACTGCCCATGGCCGAGGCCACGCTGCACGAGCTGACCTTCGAGCGCCGCGGCGAGGTGAACCAGTGGCGGATGGTCCGGCACTACGCCGCAGGGGCTCCGGAGCCGGCGGCCCCGTAGTCACGCAACCCCTGCCGGAACGCTGCCGCACTCGCCGGCGAGCTGTCGATGCGCCAGTCGGCCTCCTTGCGGAAGTCGAACCACGTGAGCCCTCGGATGCGGGGGTCCTCCGCCGCGGTGGCGAACATGCAACGGACCCACCGGGCCTTGTCACCGCCGCGCTCGGGACACCCGACCTCTCCGATGTAGGCGGGGCGGTCGCTCAGGTCGGCCAGCTGGTCCAGCCCCTCCCCCATGACGTCGGCGAAGCTCGTCCAGCTGGTGCCGGGACGGAACCCCGCCCAGTTGTAGCCGTCCAGCGCCACCCGGTCGACCCAGCGGTCCCCGGGGAACAGGGAGTCGAGCGGGACCGAGCCGGGGAACGGCACGTTGGGCGACCAGGACCAGATCACGTTGTGGGCCCCGACGTCGCGGAAGGTCTCGACCACATGTCTCCAGGCGGCGACGTGGTCGGCAGCACGGACGCCGCGACGTCCCGCACCCCAGGGGTACCAGTCGCCGTTCATGGCGTGCATGAAGCGGATGACCACCGGCTTCCCGTACGCCTCCGCCTGCCGCGCCCAGCGCCGCAGGTACCGGTCGTTGTCCCCCGCGGCGATGCCGGCGAGGTCGTACCGCGGCTGCTGCCGGCCGCCTGCGGGGTCCCAGGGCTCCCAGCTGATCTCGGGGAGGGCTCCGCGGCGGGCCACGCGTCGCGCGAGCTGCGTCGGGAAGTCCTCGAAAGCCGCCCAGGAGGCGTACCACATCACCCGGTCGGGTGCGCGTCCCGTGAGGCGTACGACCCGGTCGAGACGATCGAGCTCACCGGGCACCCGAGGAATCGTGACACCCCAGGACTGTGTGCGCATCGCGAGCAGCTCGGCGGGCGGGCGCGGCGGAGGGCCGTCCGTCGCTCCGGCGCGATCGGAGCGTTCGGAGCCGTCGGCGGCGGCCCGACTGCTGGCGGGCTCGCCGACCAGCGCGTCCGGCCCTCGGAGCGCCACCGCCGTCACCGAGCTCGCCAGGACGACGGCGACCAGCACGATCAGAGGTGTCGTGATGTAGGACGGAGGACGCGAGGAGCTCACCGGAGAAGGTTATGTGCGCGAGGGGGCGCACCGGGCGCGAACGCACGAGCCGCCCACCGGGCACCGGCGGGCGGCTCGTCTGCGAACCGTGGGCTGCCGTGGACTCAGTCCAGGTAGTCGCGCACTAAGGACGCATGAACGCTGTGCGGTTCAGCGGGATGAGCGTGCAGGTCAGGAGCGGTGTGCGGTGCAATATCTTGGACTAGAAAGGTCCCCGCATGACCACCTTGCACAACCATCCCGAACGCACCCGTGAGGCGATCTGCCCGCCGTTCTGTGCTGGCCACGACAGCCGGATGTACCAGTCCTGGGAGCCGGCGGTGCCGTCGCAGAACTACCCGGCCAGCCGACCCCACCACGCCCTTACCGAAGCACACGGGGGCGTCTCGGTCAGCGTCGGTGCGACCGAGCTGCCGGACGGCCTGCTGCCCGCGCGGGTGCAGGTCTACGTCGACGACTCGGCGGCCGAGGACATGCACCCGGCGGACGCGCACGCGCTCGGTCTGGCGATCGTCCGTGCGGGTGAGGCTGCCCGGCGCTGGAATGAGCGCCAGGCGTCATCGGTCACGGAAGGCAGCAGCATGCGCTTCGTGCGCCCGTCGTGGGTGACCGATGAGCAGTGGGCCGCGATCGACGCGGCCATGTGCGCGCACTTCGCCGGCGCCGTCCAGCGGATGACCGAGGGCGACCAGTGAGCGCCGCGGGTGACGCCTTGAATACGTTCATCGAGGACCGGGATCGGCTTCCCACGTCCTGCCCGAGCTGGTGCGCGGGTCAGCACGTGCAGGCGCTCGAGGAGGGCTGCCCGGTGGAAGACGCCTCGGTCCACACTGGCCCTGACTTCCCGGGACGCCTGCCTCGCGCGGTGAATGCTCACAGCGACGAGACGATCCGTGAGGGTGGGCAGTCGTACGAGGTCGGCCTCACTGCGACTCCGACAAACCCGCACTGGTTTGGCCCGCCGATCGTCAAGCTTAGGTCGACTGGCACCAGGGACTGCCCCGGCTTCGTCGAGTTGCCGATGCTTCCCAGTGAGGCGCGGTCGCTTGCGGCACATCTGCTGCGGCTCGCCGAGCTCGCCGAGAGCGAGCGTTGACCTGACCGACGGGCGTACGACGAACCGCCCCCCGATCCGTAGTCGGGGGGCGGTTCTGTGTCTAAGGTGCCGCACATGGAACTTCACAACTCGGACCTTCGAGACCTAGCCAAGTGGATCAACCGCATCGGTGTCGATGCGCCAGGAGTCATCCCAAGGACGGTGCTCGCCCCCCTGGTCAGCATTCCGAGCGAGATTAAGCACCTGGCCGTCCTCAAATGCGAGCGCAGCAGCGGCTCGACATCGTGGTCAATCGTCGTCGCGTCGGACGATCACGTGGCGCACCTAGAGGGGACTACCAAGGACGGGTCCAACGACAGTTCCGGCTTGACCGTACGCATCTGGGGACGGTCTCGCATTGCGCGCGTCTCGATGAACAACATCTACGCGCACGGGTCTGACCTCGACGGCGAGCGCCTGTGGGCGACGTGGACAGTGCACTTCACGGACGGCGAAACCCTTGCTCTGTCCTCAGAGGGTCACCCTTCGGCTACCGCCGTCGAGGCTGTGGAGAGCATGGCCCTTCTGCTCATCGGACGGCAGTCTTGACCCTAGACTCGTTCGACCGCATGACACTCCCCTAGCGACTGTCCCGAGCCGCATAGGCACGGCTGGCCGGGGTCGACGCAGCATCCGAGCGCCGGTCGACCTGAGTCGCACCTGCACGGCCCGTGCAGGTTGTCGGGGTGCAGGCTGCGCGCGATCAGCTTGCGAAAGTCGGTGCCGCCCGGCTGGTCGCTGAAAGTGTGGACCGTGCGCGTGGCGATCCGACCGGGGCTGATCTTGGTCAGCAGGATGCGTCCGCCGATCGGGGCGTGCAGCAGCGGGTCGGTGGCGCGGTCGTGCCGGACGGCGAGGGCGAGGTCGGCCCACTCCTGCGGGGTGACCGTCGAGGGCATCGGCGGCTGCCGGCGCCAAACCCTGAGCCCGTCGTCCAGCGCCTGCCGGACGTCGGGGGCTGAGTACGCCTCGCCCGTGGAGAGCCACTGGTCCTCGATGGCGCTCGGTGCGTGGCGGATCGGTGAGGGCGTGCAAAAGTGATCTTCGGTGCGGACGACCTCGGTGAAGTCGCTGGTGTCGTCGGCGTAGGCGGTCACGTAGCGCCCCGTGTCGTCGTCGGGGCCTGTGATGAACACGCCGCAGGAGTTGTCCCCTGACTCGCTCGGTGCCGCCCGCGCGGCGGCGAGGAAGGCGAAGGCGCAGAACTCGTCGAACCGCTCGTGCTCGCCGGTCGCGGCAGCTACGTGCATCCATCCAAGCACCTCGGCACCTCTGCGGACGTTGCCGTTGATCGAGACCGCGATCCCGCGGGCGGGGAACAGGTGCACCTTGTCGACGTTGGTCGAGACCTGCGTCATGTTGCGTGCGACCGCGAGGGTGTCAGAGCAGACGAGGGCGTGGTCTCCTTGGTGGGAGACGGCGATCATGGTCATGCGCGCAGTCCTTCCGGTAGATCGGTGGATACTGGCGGTAGCCCGAGGCGGGGCGATGCCAGGTCCAGCATGTCCTTGGTCAGGCTGCGGGTCTTGTTCTTCGCCTGCGCGTCGTCGAGGTCGGCCTTGGTCTCCACGTCGTCTGGGATCGCGAGCAGCCGCTCGGCGAGGTTCCCCGCCTTCTCTCGCGTGACGCCCATCTGCACGGCGGTCTTGGTGAACGCGGCTCGAGCACGCTCCTGTGCGGCGTCGGTGGCGCCGGCTGCCTCGGTCTGCCGGTTCCATGCCGCTGCGAGCTGTGACAGCGCCTCGCGGTTGTTACGACCGGCGGCGGTGTTGGCGTCGACCCCGGCGGTGTTCTTCTGGGCCTGACGGGTCGCGTCCGCGAGCGCCTGCTTGTAGGCGGTGCGAGCGTCGAACGCGGCCAGTGCGGCGTTCGCGGTCTCCATCAGCGCAGCAGCCTCGCGACGGTTCGCAGCAGCAGCCTCTCGAGCTGCGTTGGCCTGATCTCGGGCGGCTTCTGAGAGCGCACGCTGACCCTCGACGGCCGGGAGGCTGCTCTCGCGCACGCCGTTGATCTGCCGTGCGTACAACTCCATCTCAGCGGCGGCTTCCTCGACGTCGGAGTCGCCGAGGATGCCCTCGACGAGGTTCTTGACCTCGCGGAAGTTGTCGACGCTGAACTGGTCGAGGAACCACTTGAAGGGGTTGGACTCGACCGAGAGCTCCATGTCCTTGGACCAGTCACCGAAGCCCTCACGGGTGGCCCGCAGGATCTCCTGCTGATCCTTCAGCGCCATGCTCGCGTCCCGCGCAGCCTCGCCCAGACGGTCCAGGGACTCCCACATGTCGTCGTTGGAGTCCACGACGTCCATGCCGAAGCCGACCGCGGCACCGGCGGCCGCACCCCAGGGTCCGGCGAGGGTGCCGGCCAGACCGAGCATCGTGGTGTTGGTCAGCCCGGCCTGGTCGTCGAGATCGGAGAGCATCAGCGCCAGACCGCCGACCGCGGCGCCACCGAACGCGAGGCGCCCGAAAGACCGGCGCAGACGCTCGTTCGTGGTCGTGACGGTGCCGGCCTTCTGCCCCCAGGAGTCCAGGCCGGACCCGAACGCGGTGAGCGCGGCGGCGTCGGCCTTGAGACCCGTCAGGGCGCCCTTGGGGCGCTTGCTGAGCCCACCGAGCAGCCCGGCGAGGGCGGTGCCGTTCGCGGCGTTGTAGAGGGCCACGGCACGACTGACGGCAGAGAGACCCGCAGCGGCACCGATCAGGACGGGGCCGGCATCCGAGCGCGCCACGGAGGCGAACGCATCGGCCAGACCCTCGATCACCGGCAGCACCGCAGCGCCGACCGGTGCGGCCGCCTCGGTGAAGGCGACGAACGCGTCGACAATCGCGCCGAGGGTGTCCATCACGTCCGGGCCGGTGCGCTGGATGTAGGACACGAACTCGGCGAAGTCCTCGGACTCCGAGAGCCCCGACGCCCACCGCTCGAAAGACTCTGACATCGAGACCATGCCGGCGGAGAAGTCGTCGGCCAGCGGGTCGAAGGCCATCATCATCTCGGCCAGACCGGTGCCGAAGTTGCCGAACGTGGCACCCATCGCCTCCAGCGTCGGACGGGCCTCGCGCTCGATGTAGTCGAAGAACTCCAGCCACGACCCCTCGGTGAACGCCTCACCGGTGTCTGCTGCGAGGTCGCCCAGCGTCCCGGCGATCGTGGCGACGATCCGCTCGAACTGCGGCAGCAGGGTCAGCATGTCGACGATGCCATCGCGCATGCCGGGGAACATGTTGTCCTGAGCGGTCAGGCGCAGCGTCGACAGCTCCTCCCCCGCGTTGGACAGGAACCGCACGAACGACGCGCCCTCGGCGGAGAAGCCCTGCAACTCCTCGCGCATCTTCTCGAGGTTCGCCTGCGTCGGTGCGAGCTTGTAGTCGTTCACGGCGCCGAGCGCGTCACCCATACCGGTGAAGGCCAGCGCCAGGGTGCCCACCGCACCCGCGGCAGCCCCGGTGCCGGCGGCGAGACCGGCCATGATCGGGACGGCCTGGGCGCCGAGCGGGACCAGCGCCGGACCGAGGGCTAGCGAGGTCTGCAAGACGTTGCTCAGGCGGGTGTCGGCGGAGTCCAGTTCCTTCACGAACGCCTTGGTGGAGGCAGAGGCGGTGAGCATGCCCCGCTGAAATGCCGAGACGTCGGCGCGGAGCTTGACGGAGACAGCGCGATCAACCATTGATCAGACCTCCCTCGATCTCGACCATCGCGGCGAGGTTGTCCAGCGCCTGCCAGACGCTCAGGACGTCCAGCGCCTCGGCGTGCGCCGGGTCTGCCGGGTCGGCGTGCTGCTCGGTGTAGGCGACGGTCGTCAGTAGTCCCACGCGGAAGCCGCGCAGCGACTTCGTCGAGGCCAGTGCTGCGACCAGCTGGTCGGTTGCCGCTGTCACGGCGGGTGATGTGGTGGTCATTCCGGTGATCCTTTGTCTAGTAAGTCGGTGGGAAAACGAGCAGATCGGCGCACGCATGGTGGCGACTGCTATTCCGTCGGTTTTGGTGGTGTGCGGGGTCGGGGGTCGCCCCCCAGGCCCACCGACCCCGGCGCGAGGCCACGCGGATGCCACGCCGTGGCGACACAGGGCACCCGACACGCGCCGAGATCGGTGGGAGTTCATCGGGGAGGCGGCCGGGTCTCGTAGTCCTCCGCCTGACGCGCCGGCAGGGTGCCGATGCCATCGCGCGGGATGGACGCCGCGATCTCTCTCAGGCTCGGCTCGCGGTGCTCGGTCGGATCGGTGCCGCCTCGCAAGTCGATGCGCCAGCGTTCGCCGTCGTAGACGTGGGACTCAGGCATCGGTCGCCACCGCCTCGCGCCGCATGATCTCGGCAGCGTCGGCGTCGAGTGCGGATCGCCGGCTGTCGATGGTGCCCCAGTCGTGACGGCCTCCGACTCGGCGTACACCCTGTGCTGCTTCGGCCTGCCGTGCTGCTTCCTCCTGCGCCTCGCGGTACTGCTCCTGCGCCTGAGCCTCGGTGACCAGACGCGGTGCGGCACCCGCACGCAGAGACTGGATGAGCGTGGGCTGCCGCAGCTCGGGTGCGCCGTAGTAGAGGAAGTCATCACCCGCCCGGCCGTCCAGCACCTCGGCCAGTCGCAGTGCCTTGACGATCCGCAGCAGCGCCTCCCACCTCTCGTGGCACTGCACGACCGCGACCCATGCGGTGGCGGTGTCCTCGCCGGCGCTGATCGCGGCGTCGCCGTTGTCGATGTGACCGAGCGTGGCGTCGGCTTCACGCAGCCGCTCGATGATCCGCTCACCCTCGGGTGCCAGGACTCGGGTCACTAGCCCGTCACGCTCACGGGCCAGGGTCCGACCAGCCAGGGCGCCGGCACGGCGGGAGGCGTCGGCCAGGGCGCGTGAGGTCAGCCCACTGTGATCGGCGGCGTTGCGGGCCTTGACCAGCGCCTCGCGGGCCTTGGCCTCGGTGAGCTCGCCGCGTGCCAGCTTGGTGACGATGCCATCCCGTGCGCCCTCGAAGGTCTGGTCGATCGTCTGCGAGGCGACCTTAAGCGCGTCGGCACGGTCCAGGTAGGTCTCGACGGTGGCGTCGAGGTGCTGCGTCAGGTTGAGCGCCTCGAGCTGCGTCCACAGCCCTCGGGTCTCGCGGGTGTCCAGGTGCGTCATGCGGGTGTCCTCTCGGTGGTGGTCGTGCTCGTGGTGGCCTTTCGGCCGGACGGGTAGGTGGTGCGGTCGGTGCCGCCCCACACGCCCCATGTCTCGCCCTGCGCGTCAGCGAACCGAGCGCAGGCGTCGAGTGCGGGACAGGTGCGCCGGCAGACCTCGGCGGCGTGCTCCCGGTCGCCGCGGTCCTCGCCGATGAACGCCTCGGGATCAGCCGCGCACGGCGTCATCACTCCCTCGTCGTCCAGGACGATCAGTCGTGCAGTGAGGTCGTGCCAGGCGGTGAGCGCGCCGGGTGCGATCTGTCCTGCGGTGCTCATGCGACCGCCTCGCAGGAAGGGTGCGTGGTGGCGCCGTCGCCGAGGTCGCGCATCGGCTCGTGACAGCCGGCGCACCTAGCCGGTTCGGCCGTAGTTGCCGGTTTCGCCGGTTCACCTGGGAGGGCGAGACCGAACCGACGCAGCGGTGTCGCCAGGGTCGCGGCGGTGTACCCGCGCTCTCGGCCACCGGGGCGTGAGGTGAGCACCCGGTAGTTGCTCAGCATCCGTCCCATCCGCTGCGGCGTGAGTCGCTTGCCGTAGGTGGAGAAATCGCCCCACATGTCGGGATGCTCGGCGACGAGAGCGTCGATCAGCTCTTCCGCGGTGACGAACGTCTGCCCTGGCGGCCAGACCTCGGCGACGTGTTGCAGCAGTACGACGTGCGGCTTCTGGCTCACTGCACCCTCCTCGCGGGCGATCTCCTGCTCCTCGACGTCCTCGACGGACAGCCGTTCGACCAGCGCCGGCCAGCGACCGCCGGCGGCGACGGCGACGCGCATCAGCGGCGCCCAGCGCTCGCGGGCTCGGCCTCGGACCTTCTCGGGAAGGGTCGGCCGCGTCGTACGCACCTCGTCGCGGACGGTGTCGGCCCACGCGGCAAGCTGCTTGCCGATCCCGCGGGCCTCGTCCTCAATCCACTCCCAGTCCGACTCCTCGATCTGGTTCTCGTTGTCGGGCATCAGCAGCACCCGCAGCGAGCGAGAACGGGTGTCCTCGGGCAGGTTCGGCTGGTTGCCGGCCATAGCGACCGGGGAGAACGTCGACATCTCCGCGACGCGCCAGCCACCCTCCTTGGACGGCACCGACACCGGCCTGGTGGCGCCGCGCTTGTAGCCGGAGTTCAGGACGGCGATCAGGTCGCCGATGCCCTCCTTGTCAGGCGAGAGCGACCGGTCGGCCTCGTCGATGAGGATCGTCCGCAGTCCGGCGTCGAGCAGACGCACGATCATCGCGGGCGAGGAGACCGTGGCCATCTGCACCGGATTGAGGCACAGACGCTCGAGGTGCTCAAGCGTTGTCGTCTTCCCACTCCCCGGCACGGGAGAGTCGATCAGCAGCCGCGGCGTCGAGTACGTCTCGACGGCGAGGTGCGTGTGCGCGGCCCACAGGGTCAGCAGATCCAGGTCGGAGTCCTGCACGGTCGAGACGAAGCGGCCGAACCACGCGCGGGTGTTGTTCAGTGCCCGTCCTGCGGCCCCCGCCCCTCTCTGGGGAACCGGCGAAACCGGTTGAACCGGCTGAACCGGCTGTGCTTGGAGCTCGGCCAGCTCGTCGAGGTAGTCCAGGGTGACGTCTTCGCTCATGCCGCGTCCCCCGATCCGCCGGCGTTGCGCTCCTTGGCCTGCTCGGTCAGCATCCGAGCGAGCAGGTGATCCAGGCTCGGCCCGTCGTGCAGTCCGGCGTCCTTCAGCGCCTGCTCCCACGGCGTCCGCGTCGGAGGCGGCGCGTACGTCCGGTCCGTGCGCGGCTCGTCGAACAGGTCGCGGACGACGAGACCGAGGGCGTCCAGCACCTCGACGTCCTCGCAACCGGCGAAGCAGTAGACACTCACCCGGCCGTCCCCTCGACGAACCGACAGCGTCAGGCCGCGGGAGTTGTGGACTGGGCACTGTGCGCGGGCGCCCCCCTTGGTCAGCTTCACGTCGACACCGGCGGCCCGGAGCGAGGCGACGATGGTCTCGAAAGCGGTCATCGGCCCACCTCCATGCCGGTGATGACCCCGACCGGGACCAGCTTCACCAGAGAGACGTGCGCGACCTGTCCGCGTTCGCGGGCTCGAGCCACACAGTTCTGCGCGGCGCCCGTCGAGCGGTACAGGTAGGTCCGTCGCAGGTCACGCTCAGAGTCGACGACGACCTGCACGACGATGCGGCCGGCGAGATCGAGGCACCACGCGTCGAGGTCGGCGACGGAGAGGCCGATCGGGGTAGAATCGACAGCAGAGACCCGGCCGCCCGCCTGAATCTCTTTGTCGCCCTCGTCGTGCAGCCGACGGGGGCGGCGTTCGTTGGTGGGGGGTGCGCTCATGCGGCATCACCGCCGGCGGTCGTCAGGCGACGGGCGCGTCGGGCCTGCGCGGACTTGAGCGCCAGCCGGGCGTAGTACGCCTTGCGAAGGTGAGCGGCGCGAACGGGATCGCCGCCGGCTTCGTCGAGGAACTTCTGGTCGAGCGCGGCCCGGGCAGGTGCGGTGCGCGCGGCACGGTCAGGGGTCGCCGCCCACGATGCGTGGGCGCCGATGCGACCGAGGATGGACAGCTCGCTGTCGGACATCTTCGTCTCCGATGAAACACGAACGCCGAGCAGACGACAGACCTGTCTTAGGTCTCCCGTTGCTCGGCGCGGCCCACCTGGGGACTTCTTGCCCGTTCGCCGGCTCTACTCGTCTGCGGACCTTCCGACCCACCTGGGGCGCGCAGACTTTCAGCCGACTAGCGACTCGATGTTCTGATGTGACACACACGCTACCAAACGCTGTGCCGGTACGACGCTCACCACGGCGTGTCGCGCCTAGAGGTCGCCCAGGTTCAGACGCCGGGCCTCCTCGGCCGCACGGGCGGATGCCTGGGCCTTGGTGTAGCGCATCAGCATGTCGGGCCGGGTCCATCCGGCGACGGCCATCAGACCGGTCTCCGATCCGCCCTTCTCGAGCCAGCGGTGCGCCGCGGTGTGTCGCAGGCGGTGCGGGTGGAAGCCGGCGACCCCGGCCGCGTCGGCGCGGTCGCGGAAGGACTTGTGCAGGGCGTCGTAGGAGAACCGCTTGCCGCGGTCCCCCAGCCACAGGACGTCGGAATCAGCGAGCCGGTGCGTACGACGCGCGCGCAGGTAGCGGTCGATCGCAGCGACGATCTCGGGGCCGACCGGGACGACGCGCCCCTTGCCTCCCTTGCCGCGCTCGACGGTGATCAGCCCGTCGGCGAGGTTCAGCGCCGGCACGGTGAGCGCCACGGCCTCCCCGGCGCGCATGCCGGTCTCGAACATCAGCCGTAGCAGTGCCTCGTCGCGACGGTGACGCAACGCGACGTTGGCAGACGTGCCGCGCTCGACGGTGCAGGTCTTGAGCAGCCGGCGCATCTCGTCCTCACTCAGCGGCTCGACCACCTGCTCGTCCAACTTGGGTGACTTCACGCCGAGGAACGGGTCGACGGCGATCTCGTCCTCGTCGGTCAGCCACGCCGAGAACCGTCGGGCGGCCAGTTGCCGGGCGCGCGCGGTCGCCGCTGCCGCGCCCTCATCCAGCAGGTGCGCGGTCCAGAGGTTCAGGCTCGACTTCGCCAGCGGCGGCACGGCGTTGCTCTCGCACCACGCCAGGTACATCCGCAAGCCGTCGCCGTAGGTCTTGAGCGTCTGCGGACTCTTCCGCTCAGCGCGCAGGGCCAGTTGCCAGGACTCCCCCAGGCCGCGCAGCTCGTCCACGGAGAGCGCGGCTGGAGGGGTCGACACGCGACTCACCCTAGCCGATATCTGGACTAAGAGCGCTGTACGGGTGTAGCGTGCGTGTCGCCAGGCACCGGAAACCGGGTCTGGCCTGCAGTTTCACCCGCTAGGCGCTACTAGCCTCAGTCCAGGTAGTCGCGCAGCACCTGCGAGCGTGACGGGTGCCGCAGCTTGCTCATGGTCTTGGACTCGATCTGGCGGATGCGCTCGCGCGTGACGCCGTAGACCTTGCCGATCTCGTCGAGGGTCTTGGGCTGGCCGTCGGTGAGGCCGAACCGCATCGACCCCACACCGGCCTCGCGCTCGGACAGCGTGTCGAGCACCGCGTGCAGCTGCTCCTGGAGCAGCGTGAACGAGACTGCGTCGGCCGGGACGATCGCCTCGGAGTCCTCGATGAGGTCACCGAACTCGGAGTCGCCGTCCTCGCCGAGCGGCGTGTGGAGCGAGATCGGCTCGCGGCCGTACTTCTGGACCTCGACGACCTTCTCGGGCGTCATGTCGAGCTCGACGGCGAGCTCTTCGGGCGTGGGCTCACGACCGAGGTCCTGCAGCATCTGGCGCTGCACGCGCGCCAGCTTGTTGATGACCTCGACCATGTGGACGGGGATGCGGATGGTGCGCGCCTGGTCGGCCATGGCGCGGGTGATCGCCTGCCGGATCCACCACGTCGCGTACGTCGAGAACTTGTAGCCCTTGGTGTAGTCGAACTTCTCGACCGCACGGATCAGACCGAGGTTGCCCTCCTGGATCAGGTCCAGGAAGAGCATGCCGCGGCCGGTGTAGCGCTTCGCGAGGGAGACCACGAGGCGGAGGTTGGCCTCCAGCAGATGGTTCTTGGCGCGCTTGCCGTCCTGGTCGATCCACTCGAGCTCCTCGACCGTCTTGGCCGAGAGGCGCCCGCCCTTGGCGAGCTTCTCCGAGGCGAAGAGGCCGGCCTCGATGCGCTTGGCGAGCTCGACCTCCATCTCCGCGTTCAGCAGCGGGACCTTGCCGATCTGCTTCAGGTAGTCCTTGACGGGGTCGGCGGTCGCGCCGGCGACCATGACCTTCTGCTCGGGCTCGTCGGTGTCGTCGGCTGCCGAGACCACGAAGGTGCCGGCCTGCTTCTCGTCCTCCTTGATGGAGGAGTCGGCCTTGACGTCCTTCTCGAACTGCTCGTCCGGGATGTCGGGGAGGACCTTCTTGCCGTCGGGACCGATCTCGGCCGCACCGGCCTCGACCACGACCTCGATGGTCTCCTCGTCCTTCGCGGGCGCGGCCTTCTTCGCCGCGCTCTTCTTCGCGGTGGACGTGGAGGCGGCCTTCTTCGTCGCGGCCTTCTTGGTCGCCGCCTTCTTCGTCGCGGCCTTCTTCGCCGGAGCGGCGTCGGCGCTCACGCCGGTGCGCGTCCGTGCGGCCGCGACGGCGCGCTGGGCCTGCGCGTTGACCTCGACGTGGACGCCCTGCTCGGCCAGCAGCTCGAGCAGCAGCCTCAGGTCTCGACCCGCCAGCCCGACGGCCTCGGCCGCAGCGCGTACGTCGTGCGCGACGACGAAGCCGTCGTGGCGTCCGGTGTCCAGGAGCGAGGCGACCGCGGGGTGCGCGACAGCCTCGTCAGGGAGTCGGCGTGGGGTGTTCGACACGCAGGACCTCTCGTGGTGATCGCAGTCGGGCGCGACAAACCCGGGACTCGTCAACAGCCGCAGCGGCAATCTTGCCACGGGGCTGGGCGCGGGCTCCTCGCGGGGCGTTCAGCAACCCCTCAGGCTCGTCTCATGCGCCACAGAAGGGCCTGTCGGCGGTCTGGACGAGGAACGCGGCGTCGAAGGTGTCACCGGTGTCGGAGCGCATCTCGACACCGGCGACGCGAACCCGCGGCGCCTCCCCGCGGTTCTCGTCCAGGGGCGCCACCTGTCGGACGTCCTCGTAGCTCGAGGGGTCGAAGACGCGACCGTCCTTGATCGCCGAGCCGTCACGCAGCAGGTCGAAGTAGAAGCGCGACCCGTCGGCGAGGAAGAGCTCGAACGAGCTCGAGCCGGTCCGGCAGACCGCCCTGATCGCGAGACGGGTGTCGTCGACGAAGAACTCCCCCGGACGCAGTGCCGCCAGACGCGTCTCGGTGGCTGCCTCGTCGTCGGTCTGCTGCTCGTCGGCCGCGGGGACCCCCGTGGGCGACGCGGACGCGCTCGCGGTGGCGGACGGCGTCGGCTCGAGCGACGGAGAATCCGTCGCGGTCGCCGTCGCGGTCGGCGTCGGGCTGGCACTGGGGCTCGCGGTGGGGCTTTCCGTCGGGCCGGCGCCGGCGCTCGCGGTCGCGCCGGCGCTGGGTGTCGGACCGGCGGTGGGGGTCGGGCCGGCGGTGGTGCCGGCACTCGCGGAGTCCTCGCTGACCTCCTCGGCGAGGCTGCAGCCCGTGCCGGCGAGGAGGAGACCGGCGCAGGTCAGCGACACCGGCGCGCGGCGGGTCGGCGTACGGGTCACGGGTGGTCCTCCTGGTCGTCCCCGCCGCGGGCCGGCAGGTGCTGTCTGGAGTCGGGCATACCCGCGTCCGGCCGCGCGGACGCTTGTGGATGACGGACCGCGGGACCCCGGTGACCGGGGGATCATCGGACGGTGTCCTCCATCTGTCAGCCCACCCGTGCGACGGTCCGCGGCCTGCGGCGTGAGGCGTACCGCATGCTGCGCGACGATGCGCGCCGCTCGGAGTTCCCCTGCCACCTGCGCGTGGGGCGGCTCGACACCTGGCCGGCGCAGGTGCACGCCTGCGAGGTCCCCCGGGTGCCCTCGCGGGACCTGGCCGTCGACGTCGCCGATGCCCTGCTGCTCGACCGGCGTACGCCCTGCTCGCCCCACGTGTGGCTGACCCGTCCCGGCAGCGCCGACACCGACCATCTCGACGCGGACTGGCTGGCGACGTTGCGCGGCACCGCCCGCGCCCACGACCTCCCGGCACCCGACCTCTTCGTGGTCACCCGCACCGGGTGGCAGCACGTCGGCGGCGCCGCGGGTCAGCGGTGGAACCGCCTGCGGCTCGTCCTGCCGCCGGAGTAGCCGCGTCCGGGCCCTGTCGGTCCCGTCGAGCCCGGTCAGGCCCAAGTGTGGACGGGCTCGTTCGAGTGCATCGCGGCGCGGTAGTCCTCGAGCACACCTCGCAGGGCGTCGGCGCGCCCGACCCCGCGCCGCTCCGCGGCCGCGACCTCGGCGACGAACCAAGACGCACCGTTGGTGCGCGTCGTGCAGCGGCCCTCGATGACACCGAGGTAGCGCTCGGCCACCTCCCGGTCGACCCCCCAGGCGCGCAGGCCGTCGTGGGCGATGGGCAGCAGTCGCCGCAGCACCAGGTCCGTGGCAGGCAGGTCTCCGACACCGGGCCAGTAGAGCTCGGCCTCGATGCCGCGCCGGGCCCCGGCGTTGAAGGACTCCTCCGCTGCAGCGAACGGCATGCGCGACCACGGCGGCCGCGGCAGGTCCACGAGGCCGCGGGTGAGTCCGAAGAAGAAGGCGACGTTGGCCGTGGTGTCGATGACCGTGGGACCGGCGGGCAGGACCCGGTTCTCCACCCGCAGGTGTGCCTCACCGTCGGAGACGTCGTAGACCGGCCGGTTCCAGCGCCACACGGTCGAGGAGTGCATGAGCAGCTCCCCGAGCCCGGGCACGCCGCCCTCGGCCAGGACCTGGTGGGGGTCCTCCTCCTCCACGACGGGCAGCAGGCCCGCGAAGTAGCGGACGTTCTCGTCGAAGAGATCCATCACCCCCTCGCACCAGCCCTCGCCGAACCACACCCTCGGGCGCACGCCCTGCACCCGCAGCTCCTCGGACCGTGTGTCGGTCGCCTGCTGGAACAGCGGGATGCGTGACTCGGCCCAGAGCTGACGACCGAGCAGGAACGGCGAGTTCGCGCCCACGGCCAGCTGTGCGCCGGAGATCGTCTGGGCGGCGTTCCAGTAGTCCCCGAACTGCGCCGGTGAGACCTGCACGTGGGCCTGCACCGAGGTGCAGGCCGCCTCCGGCATGATCGTCTCCGACGTCACCCGGAGCGTCTCCGCGCCAGTGATGTCGAGGATCACGTCCTCGCCGCGCTCGGCGAGCACGGCGTCGTTCAGCATGCGGTAGCGCGGGTTCGCGGAGATCGTGGTGCCCGCGACGTGCTCCTCGCCCAGCGTCGGGAGGATGCCGATGGTCACCAGGTGCACGTCGAGCTCGGCGGCGTGGGCCTCGGCGCGGTTGAGGCTGGCGCGCATCCCGTCCTCGTACGCCCGCAGCCCACCGCCCTCGATCGGGCGGGGCGGCACGTTGATCTCGAGGTTCCACTGGCCGAGCTCGGTCACGAAGTCCGGGTCCTCGAGGCGGTGCAGGACCTCCTCGTTGCGCAGCGCCGGCACCCCGGTGGGGTCGACGAGGTTCAGCTCCATCTCCAGGCCCGTGCACGGGTCCACGGCGAATCGGTCCTCGGCCACCATCAGGCGCAGTGCGGCCAGACAGGCACGCACCTTGGCGCGGTGCCTCGCACGATCGGCGCGCGTGAAGTGCTGCTGCTCGACGTCCGCGCCCATGGCCGCAGCGTAGGCGCCTGCTGCACGCTCGTGGCGTATCGCCGCTCAGCCGTGCACCTCCAACAGCTGCTCGCCCGACCACGGCTGCCACGAGGACGGGGGCACGGCCCGGTCGAGCGCCTCGGCGACGAGGTCGGCCAGCGAGTTGTCCGGGTCGCTGTGCTGCGACTTCTCCACCGCGGTCCAGGCCAGGGCGCCGTCGCCGTTGAGCCAGGCGAAGAGCGCGACCAGCGCGGCGGGCGACGCCGACCACTCGAAGGGGGTGCGCCGCAGCACCTGCAGCCACACCTCGAGGTGTCGGGGTGCGTCGGCGCGCGGGACTCCGCCCCAGACGATGTCGCGCAGGTTCGGCATCTCCACGAGCAGCAGCACCCGCGCGACCTCGTCGGCCGGACCCGGCTCGCCGTCGTCGACCCAGCGCTCGACGGTGCGTCGCAGCCAGGACGCGACCAGCCGGCGCGCCGGGCCCCGGGCCGGTTCCGATGTCGACGGCTGCGAGTCGAGCGCACGCTGGACGGCCTCCACCGCGTCGGCGTCGTACGCGTCGAGCAGCTCGGCCAGGGCCTCGCGCGAGGCGCGGACGACGCTGCCCCGCAGCACCGCGTCCGCGGTGAAGGGGTGGGAGCGCAGGTCGTACGCCGTGCCCTCGCCGGCCTCACCCACCTCCCCGGCCTCACCGTGGGGGACGACGGACCACCACCGCCGGCCATCTGCCCTGATCACGTCGACGACGACGAGACCGAGGTCGTCGACGAGGGCCGGGAGGAGCGCCTCGGTCACGGCCTGCACCGCCTGGGGGTCCTCGCTGTAGGCCAGCACCATCGCGGCGCGACAGGTGTTGGCGTGCAGGGCGTCGGTGAGCACGGCGACCACGTCGTCCCGGCCCGCCTGGTCGAGCGGGAGGTCGACACGGGCGTGGAAGCCCTCACCCCCGAAGGTCAGCAGGACCACCGAGTCCTCCGGGTGGAAGCCCAGCACCACGGGTGCCAGCGCGAGCGCGTCCGTCGGGTTGCGCACCGTCATGCGTACGGGGGTCGAGGCGGACAGGGACATGTCGTCTGTGGTCATGCCGAGGACTCTCGGACGGGCAAACCCCCGACGCACCCGTCCGCCCGGGCAGCGGTGGAGAACCCCCGCCGCGTGGCTCCCGGGAGGACAACCGGCCCGGCACTCCCCGCCCTCGTGCCACGATGCCGACGTGCGCCCGGTGCCCTCGGTCCTGCACGTGGACCTCGATGCGTTCTTCGCCGCGGTGGAGCAGCGCGACAAGCCCTCGTTGCGCGGCAAACCGGTCGTGGTCGGCGGCACGGGCGGTCGCGGCGTCGTGGCGACGGCGTCGTACGAGGCCCGGGTCTTCGGGGTCCGGTCCGCGATGAGCACCCGGGAGGCACGGTCACGGTGCCCGCACGCGGCCTACCTGCGGGGCCGCTTCGAGGTCTACCGGGAGGCCTCCGCGCAGGTGATGGGCGTCCTGCGCGCGATGTCGCCCCTGGTCGAGCCGCTCAGTCTCGACGAGGCCTTCGTCGACCTCGCCGCGGCCGGGGTTGACGTCACGCGCGCCTCGGCGTTGGTGGAGGTCGGGGAGCGGCTGCGTGCCGATGTCGCCGAGGTGACCGGGGGTCTCACCTGCTCGGTCGGGATCGCCTCCTCGAAGCTGGTCGCCAAGATCGCGAGCGAGCTCGACAAGCCCGACGGGCTGGCCGTGGTGCCGGCTGGGACGGAGATCGACCTGTTGCGACCGATGCCCGCGACGGCGCTGCCGGGCGTCGGACCGGCGACGGCCGACCGGCTCCGCCGCGCCGGCGTCGTCACGATCGGGGACCTCGCGGCGACCGCCGAGGACGACCTCGTGGCCCTGCTGGGACAGGCCGCCGGGCACAACCTCGCGCGCCTGGCGCTGGCCCGCGACGACCGCGAGGTGGTCAGCGACCGGGAGGCCAAGTCGGTCAGCAACGAGGACACCTACGAGACCGACATCGCCGATCCCAGGGTGCTGGCCGGGCTCGTCGACCAGCACGCCCGCCGGGTCGCGGCGAGGCTGCGCGCCAAGCGCATCTCCGGCCGGACGGTCACCACCAAGGTCAAGCTGCACGACTTCTCGGTGCACAGCCGCTCCCAGACCCTCGCGACGCCCACGGACGACCCCGACGTCATCAGCCGCCACGCCCGGGCCCTGCTCGGGGAGGTCGAGACCGCGTCCGGCGTACGGCTGCTCGGGGTCGGCATCTCCGGTCTCGCCGACTGGATCCAGGACGAGCTGTTCGCCACCGGGCCCGAGCCGGACCCCGTCCCGGCCGAGGTGGCGGCCGACGAGACACGAGCGCCCGCGGGCGCCCCCGCCGGAACGGCGGAGGAGTCCGTGAAGCCGACGGAGGAACCGGCGTACGCGCCCGGGACCGACGTCGTGCACGACGAGCACGGCCCCGGCTGGGTGTGGGGGTCAGGGCTCGGACGGGTGACGGTGCGCTTCGAGACCGCGCTGACGGGGCCCGGTCCCGTCCGGACCTTCGCCCTGGACGACCCGGCTCTCGCACCGCTGACCCGCTCGGCGCCGACCACGACGTGAGGCGGTGTGTGGACACGCCCGGGTGAGCCGTCGACCCTCTCGATGAGAACTCCCTGAGAGTTCCCGGAACCCGAAACGATCCAGCATGCCCGACCGTTCAAGCGGGCAAGGACGAGGCGGGAATCCAGTGGTTTCCCGAAGCGTTGTGCACAGCAGGAGCGCGTGCCGGTCGAACACTCCCCCGGGCGTCGCTCCACCGAGAAGGGAGCATCGTGGCCACCAGCACTGCCACCAGCACCGCCACCCAGAGCGCCTCCAAGACCGCGGGCGCCAGCACACAGCGCGAGATCGAGGGTCGCGACAGCGTCGGGCTGTACCTCGACGAGATCGCCCGCACCCCCCTGCTCGACGCCATCACCGAGGTCGAGCTCGCGAAGACCATCGAGGCGGGCCTGCTCGCCGCGAAGCTGCTCGAGGCCGGCCGCGTCGGCCGCGCGAAGGGCGGCGCACCGAAGCGCGCCACCCGCGAGGAGCTCGAGTGGGTCGCCGCCGAGGGGGAGCGCGCCATGCAGCGCTTCATCGAGGCCAACCTGCGGTTGGTCGTGTCGATCGCCCGCAAGTACGGCCGCTCGGCCATGCCGATGCTCGACCTGGTGCAGGAGGGCAACACCGGCCTGATCCGCGCGGTCGAGAAGTTCGACTACAACAAGGGCTACAAGTTCTCGACGTACGCCACGTGGTGGGTGCGTCAGGCCATCACCCGCGGCATCGCGCAGCAGGCACGCGTGGTGCGGCTCCCCGTCCACGTCGTCGAGGAGCTCAACCAGGTCAACGCCGTGCGCCGCACCCTGGAGCGTCAGCTCGGGCACGTGCCGGACCCCGAGGAGATCTCGGCCGAGCTCGGCATGGACATCGACCGGGTCCTCGACCTGCTCGCCTGGGGCCGTGACCACGTCAGCCTGGACACGCCCGTCGACGAGGACGGTGACACCTCCCTGGGTGACCTGATCGCCCAGGACGCCTCGCCCGGGCCGGACCTCGCGGTGCTCGACACCGAGTCCCGCGACCGGCTCAACGCGCTGGTGGACCAGCTCGACGAGCGGTCGGCCGACATCATCCGGTCCCGCTACGGCCTCGGTGACGGTCGCCAGCACAAGCTGGCGGACATCGGCGCCAAGCACGGCATCTCCGCCGAGCGCGTACGCCAGCTCGAGCGTGAGGCCCTGGCCCGTCTGCGCGGGTTCGCCGACCCCGACCTGGCGGCCTGAGCAGCCCGGTCCCCGGGTGCCGGTCTCAGTGCCGGCCCTGCAGCTCCGCGACGACCTCCGTCACCCGGTGACGGAGGTCGTCGTACGTCCCGGAGTTGTCGATGACGTGCGTCGCCGCGGCGAGACGCTCCTCGCGGGAGGCCTGGGCGGCGATGCGCGACCGGGCCTCGTCCTCGGTCCACCCGCGGTTCTCGACCATGCGCCGCACCTGGGTGGCCTCGTCGACGTCCACGACGAGCACGGCGTCGAAGTCTCCCGCCTGGCCCGTCTCCACCAGCAGCGGGATGTCGTGCACGACCAGTGCGCCGGGGTCGCTGTCGGTGCGCATGCGCGCCTTCTCGGCGCCCAGGGCCCGGACGCGAGGATGGATGATCGCCTCCAGCCGTCGCCGGGCGTCCTCGTCGCCGAAGACGATCCGCCCGACCGCCGGACGGTCCATCGCGCCGTCCGCGTCGAGCACCTGCTCCCCGAACTCCTCGACCACGGCCGCGAGCCCGGCGGTACCGGGCGCCACGGCCTCACGGGCGAGCTGGTCGGCGTCGATGACGTACGCCCCGTGCTCGGCCAGCATGGCCGAGACGGTGCTCTTGCCCGAGGCGATGCCGCCCGTGAGTCCGATGCGCATGGTCCGACCCTAGGACTGCACGCCGGGGACGGCCGGCCCCGGCCCTGGCGGCACAGGTGCTCCGAACCCCCTCACGGGTGAGGCGCATCACCCTCGCCGCGGTGGGTAGGAGGCGCGGAACCACGTGCGGAGACCCGTCGGAGGACCCATGAGCGAGACGACCACGGCCCGCACGCCCGCCGGGGAGCACGGTGACGGAGACGGCGGGCAGGACACCTCCGGTGAGGACCGCCGCTCCCCCGTGCTGACCGCCGGCCTCCTGGGTCTGGGCGTGCTCCTCGGAGGCGCGACGTACGCCGCGCTGCTCGGGGCCGACCTCAGCCCCGGCGCCCGCGTCACCGCCGCCCTCGGCGTGCTGATGGCGGTGTGGTGGATGACCGAGGCGATCCCGCTGGCCGCGACCGCCCTGCTCCCGCTGGTGGTCGTGCCGGCCTTGACGCAGCAGACCATCGACGACTCCGCCGCGCCGTACGCCGACCCGATCGTCTTCCTCTTCCTCGGCGGGTTCCTCATCGCCATCGCCATGCAGAAGTGGGACCTCCACCGGCGGATCGCGCTGCTCACCCTGCGGCGGGTCGGCACCGCCCCGCGCCGGATCGTGCTCGGCATGATGATCGCGACCGCGTTCCTGTCGATGTGGGTCTCCAACACCGCGACCACCCTGATGATGCTGCCCATCGCCCTGTCGGTCCTGACGCTGGTGATCGACAACTCCGCCGCGGAGGAGGACGGTGACGCCGGGTCGCGCATCAAGGACGGCGAGGCCGTGCGCGAGGTCGTCTCCGACCCCGACGTCCGCGTCTTCGGCGTGGCGCTCGTGCTGTCGGTGGCGTGGGCCGCGTCCATCGGCGGTCTCGGCACCCTGCTGGGGTCCCCGCCCAACGCGATCGTCGCGGGCTACCTGGCCAGCGAGCTCGACAAGCCGGTCGGCTTCGCGCAGTGGATGCTGCTCGGCGTCCCGCTCGTCGTGGTCTTCCTCCTGCTGGCGTGGCTGCTGATCACGCGGGTCCTGTACCGCTTCGGGCTGGACTCCCTGCCCGGCGGGGCGGAGCTGATCGACCGACAGCTCACCGAGCTGGGTCCGATGAGCCGCGGGGAGAAGAGCGTGCTCGCCGTCTTCGCAGGCGCCGCGTTCTTCTGGATCGTGCCCGGGCTGCTCTCCAACGTCGACAGTCTCGCCGAGGCCGCGCCCGTGCTCGGTCAGGTCGACGACACGGTCGTCGCCATCGCCGCCGGTGTCGCCCTGTTCCTGATCCCCGGCGACAGCGAGGGCCGCCGGCTGCTCGCCTGGTCCGACGCGGAGCGCGGCCTGCCCTGGGGTGTGCTGCTGCTCTTCGGCGGTGGCCTCAGCCTCGCCGCCGCTGTGGCCGCGACGGGGCTCGACGAGTGGTTCGGGCAGCAGGTGCAGGGGCTCGAGGCGCTGCCGGTCGTCCTCATCCTGGCCGCAGTGGTGGTCATCGTGCTGCTGCTGACCGAGATGACGTCGAACACCGCCACCGCCGCCACGTTCGTGCCGGTGCTCGGCGGTGTGGCCGTCGGCATCGGGGTCGACCCGACGACGCTGCTGATCCCGGCCGCGCTCGCCGCCACCTGCGCCTTCATGCTTCCGGTCGGCACGCCGCCGAACGCCATCGTCTTCGGCTCGGGGGCGGTCACGATCCGCGAGATGGCTCGCGGCGGCGCCGTGCTGAACGTCGTCGGCGTCCTGCTCATCACACTCGCCACCGTCACGATCGGCCCGTTCGCGCTGGGGCTGGTCATCTAGCGTGCGGGCGTGACCCCCACGCATGCTGCCGCGCTCGTCGCCGCCCTCGAGCCGGGTGACCGGGTCGCGCTGCTGCTGCCGGGTGACCTGCCCGCCGCATCGGGTCCCGCGCAGGGCCCGAGCTGCGGCGCGGCGTACGTCGACCTCGTGCTGGCGCTGCAGTGCGCGGCACTCGTCCCGGTGCCGCTGGACCCGGTCATGCCCGAGGCGGAGCGGCGCGTACGTCTCGAGGTCACCCGTCCCGTGCTCACGCTCGACGACCCGGCGGTCGTGCCGGCCGTGCTGGCCGCCGCGCGGGCGCGAGCGGTCGCGCCGGTCCCCCTGAACCGTCCGATGCACTGCACGTCGGGCACCACCGGCGTGCCGAAGGGCGTCTGGTCCGGCCTGCTCGAGGAGGAGGCGGCCCGGGCCCTGGTCGCCGAGGAGCGCGAGACCTGGGGCTTCTCGGCCGACGACGTCAACCTCGTCGTGTCCCCGCTCCACCACTCCGCACCGCTGCGCTTCGCCGTCGGCACCGCCCTGGCGGGCGGCCGCGTGGTGGTGGCGCCGAAGCCGCGCGGCGGCTTCGACCCTGCTGCCGTCACCGCCACGATCGAGAGCGACCGTCCCTCGACGGTCTTCTGCGTGCCCACGCACCTGCAGCGCCTCTTCGAGCACTGGGACGCGCTCCCCGACGGGCCGCCGGACCTGTCGGGCTTCCGCCTGCTCGCCCACGCAGGGGCGCCCTGCCCGCCCGACGTCAAGCGCCGGCTGATCGCGACCTTCCCCGCGGGCTCGACCTGGGAGTTCTACGGCTCCACCGAGGGACAGTTCACGGCCTGCCGCTCCGAGGACTGGCTCGAGCGACCCGGCACCGTGGGGCGCGCCCGGCCCGGCCGTACGCTCAGCGTCGACGAGGACGCCGTGGTCTGGTGCGCGGTGCCCGAGCACGCCCGCTTCAGCTACCTCGGGGACCCCGAGAAGACGGCCGCGGCATGGAAGGACACTCCCGAGGGGCCCGCCTTCACCGTCGGCGACCTCGGCCGGCTCGAGGACGGCTGGCTGTTCCTCGACGCTCGCCGCGAGGACCTGGTCATCTCCGGGGGCGTCAACGTCTACCCCGCCGAGGTCGAGGCGGCGCTGCGAGAGCACGACGGCGTCAGCGACGTGGCCGTCTTCGGACGGGACGACGCGCGCTGGGGGCAGCGGGTGTGCGCGGCGTACGTCGGCGACGCCGACGCCGGCGACCTCACGGCGTACGCGCGGACGCGTCTGGCCGCCGCGCAGCGGCCGAAGGAGTGGCACCGGGTCGCGGAGCTCCCGCGTACGCCGACAGGCAAGGTGCAGCGAGCACAGCTGCCGACGCACCTGGCACTCCCGGACTGAGTCGCACCGCCTGGCCCGGACGCGCCGCGGGGCGGCACCCGGGTGGGTGCCGCCCCGCGGACGGTGGTGCTCAGGTGCTGCTGGTGGCTCAGGAACCGCCGCCGGTGAGCTTCTCGCGCAGCGCCTGCAGCGCCTCGTCGGTCGCCAGCGAACCCTCGCTGGAGGACGACGAGCCGGAGCTGGAGGCCTGGCGCGAGCCCGACTCGGGCTCGCTCGTGCTGCCGCTGTCGCCGCCCGAGCTGTAGGACGTCGCCTCGCCGGCCTCGATCTCGGCCTTCGCGGCGTCCTTCTGCTGCTGGACGTGCTGCTCCCAGCGGGCGTGCGCCGTGGCGTACTCCGCCTCCCAGGTCGCGCGCTGCTCCTCGAAGCCCTCGCGCCACTCGCCCGTCTCGGGGTCGAAGCCCTCGGGGTAGACGTAGTTGCCCTGCTCGTCGTAGGTGGCGGTCATGCCGTAGAGCGTCGGGTCGAACTCGTCGACGTCGGTGGCGACGGCGGTCTCGTTGGCCTGCTTCAGCGACAGCGAGATGCGGCGACGCTCGAGGTCGATGTCGATGATCTTGACCATCACCGAGTCGTTGACCTGCACGACCTGCTCGGGGA
The DNA here is from genome assembly GCA_018672315.1 of Nocardioidaceae bacterium. Lineage (NCBI taxonomy): Bacteria > Bacillati > Actinomycetota > Actinomycetes > Propionibacteriales > Nocardioidaceae > Nocardioidaceae bacterium. The sequence goes on from CP076053.1 coordinate 373,816, forward strand.
TCTCCACGTGGCGCTCGGCCAGCTCGGAGATGTGCACCAGGCCCTCGATGCCCTCCTCGACGCGGACGAACGAACCGAAGGGCACCAGCTTGGTGACCTTGCCGGGAACGATCTGGCCGATCTGGTGGGTGCGGGCGAAGTGCTGCCACGGGTCTTCCTGCGTGGCCTTGAGCGACAGCGACACGCGCTCGCGGTCCATGTCGACGTCGAGCACCTCGACGGTGACCTCGTCGCCGACGGTGACGACCTCGGAGGGGTGGTCGATGTGCTTCCAGGACAACTCCGAGACGTGCACGAGGCCGTCGACGCCACCGAGGTCCACGAAGGAGCCGAAGTTGACGATCGAGGACACGACACCCTTGCGGATCTGGCCCTTCTGCAGCTGGTTGAGGAAGTTCTGGCGGACCTCGGACTGGGTCTGCTCGAGCCAGGCGCGACGCGACAGGACCACGTTGTTGCGGTTCTTGTCGAGCTCGATGATCTTGGCCTCGATCTCGCGGCCGACGTACGGCTGCAGGTCGCGCACGCGACGCATCTCGACCAGCGAGGCCGGGAGGAAGCCGCGCAGGCCGATGTCGAGGATGAGGCCGCCCTTGACGACCTCGATGACGGTGCCGGTGACGACGCCGTCCTCCTCCTTGATCTGCTCGATCGTGCCCCACGCGCGCTCGTACTGTGCGCGCTTCTTGGACAGGATCAGGCGCCCCTCCTTGTCCTCCTTCTGGAGGACGAGCGCCTCGACGGCGTCGCCGACCTCGACGACCTCGTTGGGGTCGACGTCGTGCTTGATGGACAGCTCGCGCGAGGGGATGACGCCCTCGGTCTTGTAACCGATGTCGAGGAGGACCTCGTCACGGTCGACCTTCACGATGGTGCCTTCGACGATGTCGCCGTCGGTGAAGTACTTGATGGTGGCGTCGATCGCCGCCAGGAACTCCTCTTCGCTGCCGATGTCGTTGATCGCGACCTGCGGAGCGTCGGAGGTGGGGAGGGTGCTCGTCATGGAGTGAATGGTCCTCGAGGGTGGATGGAGTCGTACGTGCGCGCCCGAGCGTCGGTTTCACCGCACGAGGCGGACCCGTCGTTCCCGCTGCTGCTGAGCGGGAGGACGAGACGGTCCGCACGGAGAGCGCTGCCCCCTACGTCTGGGGCGGCGCAGACTTCTGGCGCACCAGCCAGCGTACGTCCGCAGGTGGCCGCAGTCCAACCGGCGTCCTCGACGCCGGCTCAGCGCCGGCTCAGCGCCGACTCAGCGCGGCCGCGCGGGCGGTGACGCGTGCAGGTCCTCGGTCCCGGCCATCGACTCCAGCAGCCGCAACGCCGTCCGTCCCGCGGGGCTCGCCGGGTCCGCGAGACCGACGAGCGCCGCCAGGTCCGCGGCGCGGGCGAGGTCCAGCAGCTCCGTCGCGCCGGGCGGGTCCACCAGCCTGACGGTGCCGCGCCAGGAGGTCAGCACGCCCTCGGCGTACGCGCCGGCGACGGGTCCCTCGGTCTGGCGGAGCAGGGCGCCCAGGTCGCTCCACGGCACGCCGGCGTGGGCGGCCTCCCAGTCGACGACCCCGGTGAGGTCGCCGGTCGCGGCGTCGAGCAGCACGTTGGCGGGCGTGAGGTCCCCGTGGGAGAGGCACGCTGCTCCCCCCAGGTGGTCCTCGGCGCCCTCGAGCAGCCGTTGGGCCCTGCCGGCCAGGCGACCGAGGCTGCGCAACCGTGCCGACGGCCAGTCGCTCAGCGCCCCGCGCTCGTACGCGCTCGTCACCGCCGCGACGACCTCGCCGGGAGCCGTCCCGTCCGGGAAGTCGACGAGCCGCAGGTTGCCGTCGGCGAAGACGCCGCGCCGGAGCATGGGAACCCCGGCGATGCGCGCCGCCGCCCCGCCCATGTGCTCACCGGCCGCGCGCAGCACGTGCTCGCTGCCCGCCAGGGTGTCCAGCACGTGCGCGCCGGGGGTCCCGGGCAGCTCCCCGGTGACGAGCAGCCCGGGGGCGCCGGGGACGGGCGTACGCACCTCGAGGACCTCCGGCACCGGGACCGGTCCCCGCACCAGCCGCAGCACCGCGGCGTCGACCAGCGGCGCCTCCGGGCCCCTGCTCGCCGAGGCCGCACCGTAGACCCGGACCACGCTGCGCACGCCACCCGCGTCGGCGAGGAAGGTCTCGCCGCTCTCGCCGGCAGGCATCGGCGTCATCGTCGCGTCCACGGAGGCGATGCTGGCACGCCGCCCGGGCCCCGCGCGGGCACGGTCAGACCGGTGCGCCGGGACGATCCGTCGCATAGCCTCTGCCCATGGCCACCCCCGCACGCGGACGCCCCGCCACGCTCCCCGAGGACCGGCGTCCCACGGCACCCGCGCGACTGCGCGACTACGCCCTGATGCCGCTGCGCGTCGGACGGGCCGTGGGCGACGTGACGTTGGCGCTCGGCGCCCTCGCGGCGCCCGAGGGGCCGATCCGTCGTCCGGGCGGGTACGCCGACCGCACCATGCTCGTCATCGGTCGCGGCGGGCTGCTCGAGCAGCTGACCCAGGTCGTCACCGACGCGAACGGTCCGATGCGCCTGGCCAACACGATCGCGGACGTCCTGGCGCCCGGTCGACCGGTCGGCGAGTTCATCGCCGAGGGCGGGCTGCTCGACAACTTCCTCGACGAGGACAGCACCCTGATGCGCCTCATCAAGCCCGGCGGCACGATCGAGCAGCTCTTCGCCGAGGGCGGCGCCCTCGACCGGCTGCTGCAGCCGGGCGGCGCCTTCGACCGCCTCATGGCCCCGGACGGCCCCCTGGAGCGGCTGCTGGAGGAGGACGGCGCCCTCGACCGCATCACCGCCCGCGACGGCCTGCTCGACCGGCTGCTCGAGCCCGGTGGCTTCGTCGAGCGCCTGCTCGAGGAGGACGGCTTCGCCGAGAAGCTCACCGCGGAGGGCGGCACCCTCGACCAGCTGGTCGCGCTCGGCGAGAAGATCGAGGCCGTCCAGCCCCAGCTCGACGCGATCACCGAGATGATCCCCGACCTGCACCACTCCGTCGACGTGCTCAGCCGCTCCGTGGGCCCCCTCGGCGACCTGGCCAACCGCCTGCCGGGCAGCCGCCGACGCCCGCAGGCCGTCGGCGACTGACGGGTCGGTCCCGATGGCCCCCGGCGACCCACCGGGCACCCCCCTGGGCAGCAGCAGCGAGGCGTACGCCCCCTCGGGCCACGCCACCCGCACCGACGTCGACGAGCCCACCTCGCGGCGGGCGAACCGCAGCGAGTGGGACGCCTACGCCGACGAGTACCAGCAGCTCCACGGACCCTTCCTCGGCGACGCCGGGTTCGTGTGGTCGCCCGAGGGGGTGACCGAGGCCGAGCTCGGCACGCTCGGACCGCGCGCGGAGATGGCCGGCCGGCGCATCCTCGAGGTCGGGTGCGGTGCCGCGCAGTGCGCGCGGTGGCTCACCGACCAGGGCGCGTACGCCGTGGGGCTCGACCTCTCACGCCGTCAGCTGCAGCATGCGCGTCGACTCGACGACGCGACCGGGACGGTCGTCCCGCTGGTCGAGGCGACCGGCACCCACCTGCCGTTCGGCGACCGGACCTTCGACGCGGCCTTCTCCGCCTTCGGGGTGCTGCAGTTCGTCGCCGACGCCGACGCCGCGGTGCGCGAGGTGGCCCGCGTGCTGCGACCGGGCGGACGCTTCGCCTTCTCCGTGACCCACCCGACCCGCTGGGCCATGCCGGACGACCCCGGTGCCGACGGCCTCCGCGTCACGATGAGCTACTTCGACCGCACGCCCTACGTCGAGACCGACGACCAGGGGCGGCCGACGTACGTCGAGCACCACCGCACCCTCGGGGACTGGGTCGCCCTGCTGGCCGACCACGGCTTCGGTCTGCTGCGCCTGGTGGAGCCGGAGTGGCCCGAGGGCCTGGACCGCGAGTGGGGTGGCTGGGGGCCCACGCGGGGGGCGCTAGTCCCCGGCACGGCGATCTTCGTCGCCGACCTGCGGCGCTGAGTCCCGCCACCCGGCGCCGGCCGGTCTCCTCCGTATGCTCGCGCGCGTGCCCGCCCGCCCCGCTCCCCCCTCGCTCGCCGCGGTGAGGCGATGGCTCGTGGGGGGCTCGGCCATCGCCGCCGCCATCGCGGTCATGAACCTCACGACGTACGGCTTCACCGTGCTCGCCGCCCGTTTCCTCGGGCCCGAGGAGTACGGCCAGCTCGGCTCCCTCATGGGGTTGCTCCTGGTGCTGAGCGTCGTCTCCCTCGGCCTGCAGGCCACGGCCGCACGACGGCTCGCCGCCCACCCCGAGCAGGCGGCCCCGTTGGAGTCCGCCGTAGTTCGCGCCACCTGGCGGGCCGCCGCCCTGCTCGGCGTCGCGCTGCTCGTGGTCAGCCCCCTGGTGGAGCGCCTGCTGCGGCTGGAGACCCCGCTCAGCGCGGTGCTGCTGGCCGCGGCGGCCGTGCCGCTCACCGTGATGGGCGGTCAGGCGGGCCTGCTGCAGGGCGAGAAGCGCTGGGCGCCGCTGTCCTTCCTCTACGTCGCCGCCGGCACGGGCCGGCTGGTGCTCGGGCTCGGCGGGGTCGCGCTGACCGGCACCACGGCAGGCGCGATGGCCGGCGTCGCGCTGGGCGGGCTCGCCCCGGTCGCCGTGGGTTGGTGGGGGCTGCGTGCGCGGCAGCCACGCGAGGCCGACGCCGCACCCTCGGGAGAGCCCCCCGCGACGCGCGAGGTGCTGGTCGAGATCACCCAGTCCTCCCACGCCCTGCTCGCGTTCTTCGTGCTGAGCAACCTCGACGTGGTGATCGCGCGGGCCGTGCTGGACGACCGGCTCTCCGGCCTCTACGCCGCGGGCCTCATCATGACCAAGGCGGTGCTGTTCCTGCCGCAGTTCGTCGTCGTGGTGGTGTTCCCGTCGCTGACCGACGCCGCGTCACGACGACGGCTCTTCCTGCCCGCGCTCACCGCCGTGCTCGGGATCGGGGTGGTCACCACCCTCGGGGTGCTCGCGCTGCCGGGACTCGCGGTGACCTTCGTCGGCGGCGGGGCGTACGACGACCTGCGCGGCCTGCTCTGGCTCTTCGCGGCGCTCGGCACCGTGCTGGCGATGCTGCAGCTGATCGTCTACCAGGTGCTGGCGCAGCGGTCCCACCGTCGCGTGCTGCTGATCTGGGCCGCCGTCGCCGTGCTGACGCCCGCAGCCGCGCTCACCGCCGGCGGGGTGACCGGACTCGTGGCGCTCGTGACGGGCGTCGACGTGGCGCTGCTGGCGCTGCTGGTCGTGCTGGTGGTGCGGGCCGACGCCCCGCCGCGCGGCGGGGAGCACGGACGCGTACGCGCCCCGGCGGCCCCCGAGCCGGAGCCTGCGCCGGCGGCTCCCCGCTCCTCGGAGGAGTGAGCGGAGGCCCCGCCGGACCGGGCGCGGGCGCCGGGGACGTCGCTCACGGCGGGCCGGTGCCGGTCATCCAGACGGCCGTGTAGGCGACGTGGGCCGCGGCGACCGCACCGAGCACGGCCCATCGCGTACGCCCTGGTCGGGTCGCCAGCCAGGCCGCGGGCGGCAGGAGGAGCCCCACCGCGGGGATCAGGTAGCGCGGCTTGGAGCCGAAGTAGCCCGAGGTGGTGAAGGCGAGCACGACGATCACCGCGGTCACCACCAGCAGGGGCCACGGGTACGGCGGCCGCGCCAGCCTCGCCGTCAGCACGAGCACCGCCAGCGTCGCGGCGAGGAGGACCACCGCGACGGCGACACCGGCGGGACCCGCCGCGAACCGCTCCCCGAGGAACCCGACGTAGGCCAGCCCTCCGTCGAAGGAGTTCTGCCACCCCTCGGTCACCTCGAGGTAGCCCAGCGGCTGCCCCACCTGCCCCGCGACGTACGCCGGGTGGGCCAGCGTCGCGACGACCAGGAGCAGCCCGGCGAGCAGGGCCTCCGGACGACCAGGACGACGGGCCTCGGGCCACGGGCTGGTCGTACGTCCTGCGACGGCGAGCACGGCGACGAGACCGACCGCCAGCGCGACGGCGACCCCTGTGGGTCGGGTCAGCACCGCCGCCGCGGCCAGCGTCGCCGCCGGGAGGAGCCGACCCCGCAGCACGAACCACACCGACCAGACGAGCACGGCGGTGAACAGCGACTCCGTGTACGCCATCGTCTGCACCGAAGCACTCGGCAGGCAGGCCCACAGCAGCACCGCGACCGTCGCCGCACGGGGCGAGAGGACGCGGCGGGTCAGCACGAAGATGCCGGCCGCTGCGACGGGCGCGCACAGCACGGCCAGCAGCAGCCCCGCCCGGGCGTACGGCAGGCCCAGCAGGTCGCCGAGCACCCTCTCGAGCGCGGGCAGCAGCGGGAAGAACGCGTAGTCGGAGAGGACCCGGCCGTCGGCCGCCACCACCACGTCGCCGTAGCCGTCACGGGCGATGCCGGCGTACCACTGCCCGTCCCAGGCCAGCAGCGTCGCGATGAGTCCCCGGGAGGCGGGGACCCCGTCGGGGTCCCGCAGCGCGATCGCGACCGCGACGGCGGCGAGGGCCGCGACCTTGACCGCCGCGTACGCCCCGAGCGCGGCGACGAGGCCGCCGCCGCGGCGCGAGGCCACGCGGTCGACCGTCAGTGCGCCGCCTCGTGCCAGCTGCGACCGGTGCCGACCGAGACGTCCAGGGGCACCGTCATCTCGGCCGCGGCCGCCATCTGCTCGCGCACCAGCGCCTCGAGGGGCTCGGCCTCGCCCGGTGCCACCTCGAGCACCAGCTCGTCGTGCACCTGCAGCAGCATGCGCGACTGCAGGGCGGAGTCGGCCAGCGCCTGCTCGACCTTCAGCATCGCCACCTTGATGATGTCGGCCGCCGACCCCTGGATCGGGGCGTTGAGGGCCATGCGCTCGGCGATCTCGCGGCGCTGCCGGTTGTCGCTGGTGAGGTCGGGAAGGTAGCGGCGGCGGCCCATGATCGTCTCGGTGTAGCCCGTGCGACGGGCCTCGTCGACGACGGTCGCGAGGTAGTCGCGGATGCCGCCGAAGGTCTCGAAGTACTCCTCCATCAGCTCCTTCGCCTCCCCGGTGCTGATGCGCAGCTGGCCGGAGAGACCGAAGGCGGAGAGCCCGTACGCCAGGCCGTAGTTCATCGCCTTGATCTTGGCCCGCTGCTCGACACCCACGGCGTCGGCGTCGACGCCGAAGACCCGGCTCGCGGTCATGGAGTGGAAGTCCTGCCCGGAGCCGAACGCCTCGGTCAGGAGCTCGTCGGCGGAGAGGTGCGCCATGATCCGCATCTCGATCTGGCTGTAGTCGGCCGTCATCAGCGACTCGTAGCCCTCGCCGACGACGAAGGCCTCGCGGATGCGTCGACCCTCCTCGGTGCGGATCGGGATGTTCTGCAGGTTCGGCTCGGTGCTGGAGAGCCGGCCGGTGGCGGCGATCGTCTGGTTGAAGGTGGTGTGGATGCGCCCGTCGGAGGCCACCGTCTTCAGCAGCCCCTCGATGGTCTGCCGCAGCCGGATCACGTCGCGGTGGCGCAGCAGGTGCTGCAGGAACGGGTGCTCGGTCTTCTCGAACAGCGTCGCCAGTGCGTCGGCGTCGGTGGTGTAGCCGGTCTTCGTCCGCTTGGTCTTCGGCATCTCGAGCTCGTCGAAGAGCACGATCTGCAGCTGCTTGGGCGACCCGAGGTTGATCTCCTTGCCGATCACGGCGTACGCGTCCTGCGCCGCCCGGGTGACCTCGGTGTCGAAGTGGTCCCGCAGCGACTCCAGGTGCTCCACGTCCACCGCGATGCCGGTGCGCTCCATCTGCTCCAGCACGTGCACCAGGGGGAGCTCGACGTCGGCGAGCAGGGCGGACCCGCCACGCTCCTCGAGCTGCTCGTCGAGGGCCTCGGCGAGGTCGAGCACGGCCCGCGCCTGCAGCATCGGCAGCTCGCCTGCGCTCACCTCGGTGTCGACCTCCTCGAAGCTCAGCTGCTCGTCCGCACCGGCGGTGCTCTCGGCCGCCTTCAGCTCGCGCTTGAGGTAGCGCACGGCGAGGTCGGCCAGGTCGAAGGAGCGCTGGTCGGGCTTGTTGAGGTAGGCCGCGAGCGCGGTGTCGCGCACCAGGCCGGCGAGCGGCCACCCCGCCGCGTGCAGCGCGAGGAGCGGGCCCTTGGCGTCGTGCAGGACCTTGGGGACCTCGGCGTCACCGAGCCAGGAGACCAGGGCCTGCTCCGCGTCGGAGCCCAGACCCTCGACCTCCACGTACGCCGCGGACCCGTCGGCCGTGGCGAGCGCGAGGCTGCGTACGTCGCCGGAGCCGGCGCCCCAGGTGCCCTGCACCGTGAGGCCGACGCGGTCCGGGCCGCCGGCGTGCTCGGTGAGCCAGTCGGCGACCGGCACCAGGCCGTCGCCGTCGCCGAGCCGTGCGCCGTCCAGCTCGAAGCCGGAGTCGTCGATCTCCTCCTCGCTCTCCAGCGTGGCGAAGAGGCGGTCGCGCAGCACCCGGAACTCCAGCCCGTCGAAGAGCGTGTGCACCTGCTGGCGGTCCCACGGGCGGCGCACGAGGTCGGCGGGCGCCACCTCCAGCTGCAGGTCACGCACCAACGCGTTGAGCTGGCGGTTGCGCATCACGTCGCCGAGGTGGGCGCGCAGGTTCTCCCCCGCCTTGCCCTTGATCTCGTCCGCCCTGGCGATGACGTTCTCCAGGCCGTCGTACTGGCCCAGCCACTTCGCAGCGGTCTTCGGACCGACCCCGGGCACGCCCGGGAGGTTGTCGGAGGTCTCGCCGACCAGCGCGGCCAGCTCGGGGTAGCGGGCCGGGGTGACCAGGTACTTCTCCTCCACCGCCGTCGGCGTCAGCCGTGCCAGGTCGGAGACGCCGCGGCTGGGGTAGAGCACGGTCGAGCGGTCGGTGACCAGCTGCACCGAGTCGCGGTCGCCGGTCAGGATCAGCACCTCGTAGCCCACGTCGAGCGCCTGCGTGGTCAGCGTGGCGATGATGTCGTCGGCCTCGAAGCCCTCGACGTCCAGGTGCGGGATGTGGAGCGCGTCGAGCACCTCCTTGATCAGCGGCAGCTGCGAGGAGAACTCCGTGGGGGTCTTGTTGCGCTTCGCCTTGTACTCCGGGTACTCCTCGAGGCGGAACGTCTGCCGGGACCGGTCGAAGGCCACGCCCACGTGGGTCGGCTCCTCGTCGCGCAGCACGTTGATGAGCATCGAGGTGAACCCGTACACCGCGTTGGTGTGCTGCCCGGTCGACGTCGCGAAGTTCTCCACCGGGAGGGCGAAGAAGGCGCGGTAGGCCAGCGAGTGGCCGTCGAGCAGGAGGAGGCGTACGGGTGTCTCGGCGGCGGCATCAGGCACGCGCCGACACTAGCCCGACCCGCGGACATCCCGCGCCCGGCCGACGGCAGGCGGAGGGCCTGCAGGGGGCATGATCGCCCCATGAGCGACGACACGCCCCGTGACCTGAGCACCCTGAGCAGCGCCCTGGACGACCGCATGGGCATCGAGGTGCTCGAGGCGAGCGCCGAGCGCGTGGTGGCGACCATGCCGGTGGAGGGCAACACCCAGCCGTACGGCCTGCTGCACGGCGGCGCCTCGGTCGTGCTCGCGGAGTCGCTGGGCTCCATCGGCTCCTTCATGCACGCCGAGCAGTTCGGGAAGATCGCGGTGGGCGTCGACATCAACGCCACACACCACCGCGGCGCACGGTCCGGGCTGGTCACCGGGACCGCGACGCCGGCCCATCTCGGCCGGTCGAGCACCAGCTACGAGGTCGTCATCCGCGACGACCAGGACCGGCGCGTGTGCACCGCCCGCCTCACCTGCGCGCTGATCGATCCCCCGAGCTCGCCGCCGTCCCGGGGCTGAGGCGGTGTTCCCCGGTCTCGGCACCCTGGTCAACATCGCGACCGTGCTGCTCGGGAGCGGCCTCGGCGTGCTCGCGGGGCACAGGATGCCCGAACGCACCCGCCGGGTCGTCACCGACGGGCTGGGGCTCGTCACGCTCCTGATCGCCGGCAGCGCGATGGTTGCCGTCGCCGATCCCGCGCTCGAGGCGGCGGTCGGCACGGCGGCACCGATGCTGATCGTGCTCTTCAGCGTGCTGCTGGGCGGCATCGCGGGTTCGCTGCTGCGGCTCGAGGAGCGTCTGGAGGGCCTCGGGGACCGGCTGCGGCGCCGCCTCGGCGGCTCCGACGACCGCTTCACCGAGGGTTTCGTCGTCGCCAGCCTGGTCTTCTGCGTCGGGCCGCTGACCGTGCTCGGTTCGCTGTACGACGGGCTGGGCCTCGGCGCCGACGCGCTCTACCTGAAGGCCGTGCTCGACGGCTTCGCCGCGATCGCCTTCGCGGCAGCGTTCGGCTGGGGCGTGGCGGTCTCGGCCCTGTCGGTGGGCACCGTCCAGGGGTCGCTCACCCTGCTGGGGCTGGTGATCGGCAACGTGCTCTCCGAGGCGGCCATCGCCGCCCTGACGGCCACCGGCGGGGTGCTGCTGGTCGGGGTCGCGCTGCGCCTGCTGGACATTCGCCGCATTTCGGTCGTCGATCTGCTTCCCGCGTTCGTTCTCGCCCCGATCGTTAGCGAGTTTGTCGCGTGGCTGCATTGACGCCGTTACACGCATCGCCCACTATTCCCTGCACTGTCACCGACTATTCATGCCCTCTGCGGGCCCCGGATGCGGGACAGCACGACCGACGGTCCGATCCGGACCCCAACGAGAGGAACCCGACGTGACCTCACGTCCCACCACCACGTGGGCGAAGGCGATGGCAGCCGGCGCAGCGCTGGCCCTGTCCCTCACCGCCTGCGGCAGCGACTCGGGCAGCAGCCCCGAGGCCGGCGGCGAGAGCTCGAGCCCCAGCAGCTCCGACTCCGCCTCCTCCGACGGTGGCTCCTCCGAGGAGTTCACCAACGACGAGTGCTCGGCCAACGCCACCTCCGCCGACTTCCTGAAGGTGGGCGGCATCCTGCCGCTGACCGGCAACCTCGCCTTCCTCGGCCCGCCGGAGATCGCGGGCGTCGGCCTGGCCGTCTCCGACATCAACGCCGCGGGTGGCGTCGACGGCACCGAGGCGTGCCACGCCATCGAGGACTCCGGCGACTCCACCGACATGTCCGTCTCCACCGCCTCGGCCGGCACGCTGGTCGCGGGCGACCCGTCGGTGGTCATCGGCGCGGCGTCCTCGAGCGTCTCGCTGAACGTCGTCGACACCTTCACCGACGAGGAGATCGTGCAGATCTCCCCCGCGAACACCGCGGTGGACCTGTCCGGCTACTCGGACTACTACTTCCGCACCGCACCGCCGGACACCATCCAGGGCAACGCGCTGGGCAACCTGGTCTCCTCCGACGGCTTCCAGCGCGTGGCCTTCCTCGTCTTCAACGACACCTACGGCACCGGCCTCCGCAACTTCACCCAGGAGGCCATCGAGGCCGCCGGTGGCGAGGTCGTGTACGGCGGCCGGGGCGACGGCGACGAGTTCCCCGCGGGCCAGACCACGTTCTCCTCCGACGTGAGCGCCGCGCTGAACACCAACCCCGACGCCATCATCATCCTGGCGTTCGACGAGACGAAGGCGATCGTGCCCGAGCTCGCCGCGCAGGGTTGGGACATGGCGAAGACCTACTACTCCGACGGCAACACCGCGGACTACAGCGAGGACCTGGAGGCGGGCACGCTCGAGGGCGCGAAGGGCACCATCCCGGGCGCCGACGCCGCCCAGGAGTTCAAGGACCGTCTCGTCGGCTGGTACCAGTCCGCCGAGGGCGAGGGCCTGTCGGACTTCGCGTACGCGGCGGAGTCCTACGACGCCGCCATCCTCGCGGGTCTCGCGGCGCTGAAGGGCGGCGCCACCGACTCGGCGACCGTCCAGGCCAACCTCGCGGCCGTCTCCGGGGCCACCGACGGCACCGAGTGCACCACGTACGCCGACTGCGCCGACCTGATCGCGAACGGTGAGGAGATCCGGTACGCCGGTCCCTCCGGCATCGGCCCGATCAACCAGGACAACGACCCGTCCTCGGCGTTCATCGGCATCTACCAGTTCGACGCCGACAACGCGCCGCAGCTGGTCACCACCCAGGAGGGCTCGTCCGAGTGACGTCCTGACCGCCTGACGCAGCAGCGAGGGCCCCGGACCGAACGGTCCGGGGCCCTCCGCGTGTCCGCCGCCGGCCGAGCTTCTCGGGAGAGGCTCGCGGGGGCCGGGCTACTTCTTGTCGACGTCCTGGGCGAGCGTGCCGAGGTAGAGCTCGATGACCTTCGGGTCGTTCGCGAGTTCACGGCCGGTCCCGGTGTAGGCGTCGCGGCCCTGGTCCAGCACGTAGCCGCGGTCGCAGATCTGCAGGCAGCGGCGCGCGTTCTGCTCGACCATCACGACGCAGACGCCGGTCTGGTTGATCTTGCGGGTGCGCAGGAACGTCTCGTCCTGCCGGACCGGCGAGAGACCTGCGGACGGCTCGTCGAGCAGCAGCACCGACGGCTCCATCATCAGGGCGCGGGCCATGGCGAGCGACTGCCGCTCGCCGCCGGACAGACCGCCGGCCCGGCCGTGGCGACGCTCGTGCAGCACCGGGAAGAGCTCCCACATGCGGGCGAGGCGCTCCTCGACCTTCTTGGGCCTCAGGAAGAGACCCATGCGGAGGTTCTCCTCGATCGTCAGGCTCGGGAAGACGTTGTCGTTCTGCGGCACGAATCCCACACCGTCGGCGACGAGGTGGTTGGTCTTGCGGTTGGTGATGTCCTCGCCGTTGAGGCGCACGGTGCCGCTGTGCACCTTCACCAGGCCGAACATCGCCTTCAGCAGGGTCGACTTGCCGGCGCCGTTCGGACCGATGATGCCGATCATCTCGCCCGGGTGCGCCACCAGGGAGCAGCCGTTGAGGATGTTCACGCCGGGGAGGTAGCCGGCGACGACGTCGGTCGCCTCGACCACGGGGGTGCCACTGGGGGCCGGCGTGGCCGTGCCGCTGGCGCTGGTGCTCGTGCTCATCGCGTCTCCTTCGTGGCTGCGTCGGCCTCGGCCTCTGCCTGCGCCTCACGCTGCAGCGCGGCGAGGGACTCGTCCTCGAGCAGCGCGTCGTCACCGAGGTCGGTGTCGTGGTGCGCGCCGAGGTAGGCGTCGACCACGGCAGGGTTGCTCATCACCGAGTCCGCGGGGCCCTCGGCGATGATGCGGCCCTCGGCCATCACCACGACCCAGTCGGAGATGTGCCGCACCATGTGCATGTCGTGCTCGACGAACAGCACCGTCATGCCCTCGTCGCGCAGGCTCTGGATGTGGCCCAGCAGCGACTGGGTCAGCGCTGGGTTCACCCCTGCCATCGGCTCGTCGAGCATGATCATCGTCGGGTTCGTCATCAGCGCGCGTGCCATCTCGAGCAGCTTGCGCTGACCGCCCGAGAGCGACCCGGCGTAGTCGTCGCGCTTCTCCCACAGCTTGAAGCGGTGCAGCAGCTCCTCGGCCTGCTGCTCGATCTCCTTCTCGCGCTTGCGCCACAGAGGTGAGAGCAGCGCCATCGCCAGGCTCTCCCCGGACTGCCCGGTCGCGCCGAGCATCATGTTCTCCATCACCGTCATCGCGCTGAGCGCCTTGGTGAGCTGGAACGTGCGGACCATGCCGGCACGCGCGACCTTGGAGGCGCCGGTCCTCGACAGCTTCTTGCCCTCGAACGCCCACGACGCCCCGGTCTTGGCCGAGGTGGGGGTGTCGAAGCCGGTGATCAGGTTGAAGAACGTCGTCTTGCCCGCCCCGTTGGGACCGATGAGCGCGGTGATGATGCCGCGCTGCACCTCGAGGTGGTCCACGTCGACCGCGGTCATGCCGCCGAAGCGTCGCTCGATGTTGTCGACCTCGAGGATCGCGTCGGGCTTCGAGGAGCCGGGCTCGGGGGCCAGGCCGTCGACGAGAGCGCGCCGGGCGGCCGGGTCGGCCATGCTGCGACTCTGCGTCGCCGGGGTCTCAGGCATTGAACGCCAGCTCCTTCTTGTTGCCGAGGATGCCTTGCGGTCTGAAGATCACGATCAGCATCAGTGAGACGCCGACGACGACCCAGGAGAACTGCTCGGTCTGCTGGGTGCTCATGATGGCGTCGGGCACGACCACGTCGGCGCCTCCCTTGACCAGCACCCGGATCGCGAAGAACAGCATGGTGCCGAGCACGGGTCCGAAGATGGTGGCGGCTCCACCCAGCAGCAGGGCCGTCCACATGAAGAAGGTCAGGGTCTTGCTCATGGCGTCGGGCTGCACCGACGCGGGCAGCACGAAGATCATGCCGGCGAGCGCGCCGAGGGTGCCTCCGATGACCAGCGCCTGCATCTTGATCAGGTAGACGTTCTTGCCGAGGCTGCGCACGGCGTCCTCGTCCTCGCGGATGCCCTTCAGCACGCGGCCCCACGGGCTGCGGGCCAGCAGGAACACGCCGACCGCGCACACCGCGACCAGCGCCCACGCGACCGCGCGGACCCACCAGCCGTTCACACCGGTGTTGGAGTAGCTGAGGGGACCGACCGAGGTGCTGCCGTCACCGAAGAACGACAGCGAGGTGAAGGAGTCCCGGTACTCCGAGCCGGGGAGCCCCTGCGCCGCGCCGGTCACGTCGGTGAGCAGCGACGACCGTCCGACGAATCTGACGATCTCCGCCGCCGAGATCGTGACGATCGCCAGGTAGTCCCCTCGCAGCTTCAACGTGGGAATGCCGAGCAGGATCGAGAAGACGATCGAGCAGGCCAGACCGATCAGGATCGCCAGGATCAGCGGGGCGCCCTGGATCAGCGAGATCGCGAAGCCGTACGCCCCCAGCAGCATGAAGCCGGCCTGGCCCATGTTGAGCAGGCCGGTGAAGCCGAAGTGCACGTTCAGTCCGATGACGGCGATGGCCACGGCGGCGGTCTGCGGGGAGATCGCCTCCCGCAGCATCCCGGTGAGGATGTTTGTCCAGATGTCCATGTCTGCCTCTCAGCCCACTCGTTGGGCGCGTCCGAGGATGCCCTGGGGCCGCACCAGCAGCACCAGGACGAGGATGAGCAGCGCCGTCGCGTACTTGAAGTCGCCCGGCATGCCCAGCGCCGGCGACACCTCGACGACCAGCCCGATGATCAGCGCTCCGACCAGGGCGCCGAACGCGGTGCCGAGGCCACCGAGGGTCACGGCGGCGAAGAGCAGCAGCAGGATCTGCAGACCCGAGTCCCACTTGATCCCGTTGACGACGAGCGCGTACATCAGGCCACCGAGGCCGGCGAGGCCGGCCGAGACCGTCCACACCAGCCGGATGACCTTGTCGACGTCGATGCCCGAGGCCGCGGCCAGCGCCCGGTTGTCCGCCACGGCACGGGTGGCGCGTCCGATGCGCGTACGCAGCAGCGCGAAGCCGACGGCGGCCAGCACCACGACCGAGATCGCCATCGCGGCGATCGACTGGATCGTCAGCGTGAAGGGGCCGAAGGAGACGACCTCGGGGTTGTCCTGCACGACGCGCACCGTGCGGGCACCGACGAAGTACTGGAAGCCGTACTGCATCGCCAGCGACAACCCGATGGTGACGATCAGCATCTGGGTGAGGTTCAGGCTGCGCCGTCTCAGCGGCGTCCACATGATGCGGTCCTGGAACCAGCCGGAGAAGGCGCACAGCGCCACCACGATCGCACCGCCGACCAGCAGCGGCAGCCCGGCCACGTTGACCAGGCCGTAGCCGAGCATCCCGCCGAGCGTGACCTGCTCGGCGTGCGCGAAGTTCGACAGGCCGGTCGTGCCGTAGATCAGCGACAGGCCGACCGAGGCCAGCGCGAGCAGCAGCCCGAGGCGTACGCCGGAGAGCAGGCTCTGCGCGATGTAGTCGGCATTGCTCAGCTCCGCGTCGTAGTCGCCGGTGCGGACCGGGACGACGACGGCGCTGAGCGAGCCCAGCGCGGTCACGTTCACCGTGGTGGGCTGCGCCGGCGGCACGACACCGTCGGGCAGGCCCTCGGGGACGACCTCGACGACGAAGTCGCCGGTCTGCTCGACGCTGAAGGCCCACTTGCCGTCGGCCGCGGTCGTCACGGTCTCGTCGGTGCCGGGCCCGGTGATCGCGAGGTTCACGCCGGGCACGACGCCTTCCTCCGTGCGCAGCGTGCCGGTGAGGCACTGGGCCTCCGGTGAAATCGAGCAGAGCGCGGTGGGGGGCAGGTCCTCGGCCGCGCTCGACTCGTTGGCGTACGCCGGGGAGGTGAGCGCCGCGAGCGGAGCGATCACCCCGAGCAGCAGACCGAGCAGAACGGTCGTGGCGCTGACGCGGTGGGGCGTCCTCGAAACACGCTCGGGCACGTGATCCTCCTCGCAGGGGTCGAACGGTCGCGTCATCTTAGGGGCAATCGGTTTCACCCGTGTCACGGCGCGTCGTGGCCGCTGGTCCGTGCTCGACGACGGACTCGGCGACGGTGCTCATCGAGAGCCTCAGGTCCATCGCCGTCTTCTGGATCCAGCGGAACGCGTCGGGCTCGGTCAGGCCCAGCTGCTGCTGCAGCACCGACTTGGCGCGGTCGACCATCGTGCGGGCGCGGAGCCGCTCCCCCAGGGAGTCGACCTCGGCCTCCAGCGCCCGGATCTGCGCGAAGCGAGCCGCCGCCATCTCGATGGCGGGCACCAGGTCGGACTGGGTGAAGGGCTTGACCAGGTACGCCATCGCGCCCGCGCCGAGCGCCCGCTCGACGAGCTCGCGCTGGCTGAACGCCGTCAGCATGAGCACGGCCGCCAGCCGCTCCTCGGCGATCACCTCGGCGGCACTGATGCCGTCCAGGCGCGGCATCTTGACGTCGAGCACGGCCACCTCGGGACGGTGCTCGCGCACGAGCGCGATGGCCTGCTCGCCGTCACCGGCCTGGCCGACGACGTCGTACCCCTCCTCGGCGAGCATCTCGGCGAGATCGAGGCGGATCAGCGCCTCGTCCTCGGCGATGACGACACGGCGGGCGGGACTCACCGGCGGCACGCTACTAGGGGTCCGAGCCCGGCGCGCCCCGCAACGGGTAGCGTG
This sequence comes from Nocardioidaceae bacterium, assembly GCA_018672315.1. NCBI lineage: Bacteria > Bacillati > Actinomycetota > Actinomycetes > Propionibacteriales > Nocardioidaceae > Nocardioidaceae bacterium. Next base: position 390,768 of record CP076053.1, read on the forward strand.
ACGCCGCCGTCATCTGGTCGTGACGGTCCTCCCGCAGCTCGCACCACCCGCCCCGGTAGCCCAATGGCAGAGGCAACGGTCTCAAACACCGTCCAGTGTCGGTTCGAATCCGACCCGGGGTACGCACCGCCGTCGGCGCCGTCGCCGGGTCAGTCCCGCTCGTACGCCTTGGCGACCGCGTTGATGGCGTCGCCCATGCAGTGGATGCGCAGCGCGTTGGTCGAGCCCGGGATGCCGGGAGGGCTGCCGGCGACGATGACGACGAGGTCGCCCTCGGCCAGCCTGCCGATGCGCAGCAGCGTCTCGTCCACGTCGCGCACCATCTCGTCGGTCTCCCACATCTGCTGGGTGCAGAACGTCTCGGTGCCCCAGGTGAGCGCCAGCTGGGAACGCACCGCGGGGACAGGCGTGAACGCCAGCACCGGGATGTGGGAGCGGAACGCGGCGACCCGTCGCGCCGAGGCGCCGGACTGGGTGAACGCCACGAGGTACTTCGCCTGCACCCGCTCGGCGACCTCGACGGCGGCCTTGCAGATCACCTCGGGACGCTCGGTGGGGTCCCAGTCGATGCCGGCCACCTCGTGGCGGCCCTGGTGGTGGGCGGCGTCGAGGATGGACTGCATCGTCGCGACGGTGCGTACGGGGTACTCCCCCACGCTGGTCTCGCCCGACAGCATCACGGCGTCGGCACCGTCGAGCACCGCGTTGGCGACGTCGGTCGCCTCGGCGCGGGTGGGAGCGGGCGAGTGGATCATCGAGTCGAGCATCTGCGTGGCGACGATGACGGGCTTGCCGGCGCAACGGGTCGCCTCGATGACGCGCTTCTGGTGGAAGGGCACGTCCTGCAACGGACACTCGACCCCGAGGTCCCCGCGCGCGACCATGACGCCGTCGAACGCCTCGATGACGGCGTCGAGGTTCTCCAGCGCCTGCGGCTTCTCGATCTTCGCGATCACCGGGAGGAAGACGCCCTCCTCGCGCATCACCGCGCGGACCTCCTCGGCGTCGTCGGCGGAGCGCACGAACGACAGGGCCACGAAGTCCGCGGTGAGTCCGAGCGCGAAGCGCAGGTCCGCGACGTCCTTCTCCGTCATCGCCGGGACCGAGACCGCGACGCCCGGCAGGTTGATGCCCTTGTTGTTGCTGACCGTGCCGGCCACCACGACCTCGCAGGTCACGTCGGTGTCGTCGACCTCGGTGACGCGCAGGCGTACGCGGCCGTCGTCGATGAGGATGTCGTCGCCGGACGAGACGTCGCCGGGGAGGCCCTCGTAGGTGGTCGAGACGATCTGCTGGTCCCCGGCGACATCGCGGGTGGTGATGGTGAAGGTGTCGCCGTGCGCCAGGTCGACCGGCCCGTCGGCGAAGCGTCCCGTGCGGATCTTCGGGCCCTGCAGGTCCACGAGCACGCCGACGCCCTTGCCGGAGTCGTCGGAGGCCTTGCGGACGTTGTCGTAGACGGCCTGGTGGTCCGCAGGGTCACCGTGGGAGAAGTTCAGCCGGGCCACGTTCATCCCGGCGTCGACCAGCGCCCGGATCTGCTCGTAGGAGGACGTAGCGGGCCCGAGGGTGCAGACGATCTTCGCGCGCGGCATGGGAACAACCGTACGCAAGAACAGCCAGTCACCTCGGTCTAGATGATCGAGCCGCGGGTGGCACGCAGCCCGACGCGCAGCGGAGGGCTGCCGTCAGACCGTGAGGGGACGCGCCGTCGGCGGGATCGGCGCGGGCAGCTTGGTCGAGCCGGTCAGGTATTTCTCGACGCCGGCCGCGCATGCACGTCCTTCGGCGAGTGCCCAGACGATCAGGCTCTGGCCGCGGCCCGCGTCGCCGGCGACGAAGACCCCGGGGACGCTCGACATGTAGGACTTGTCGCGCACGACGTTGCCGCGCTGGTCGAGGTCGACGCCGAGCTGCTCGACGAGGCCCTTGCGCTGCGGGCCGGTGAAGCCCATGGCGAGCAGCACCAGCTGGGCCGGGATCTCCTTCTCCGAGCCCTCGACGGGCTCGAACCGGCCGTCGCGCATCTCGACCTCGACGAGCTTCAGGGCGCGTACGCGACCCTCGTCGTCGCCGAGGAACCTCTCGGTGGACACGGCGTAGACCCGGTCGCCGCCCTCCTCGTGGGCGGAGGAGACCTTGTAGGTCATCGGGTACGTCGGCCACGGCTGCGCCTCGGGACGCTCCTCGGAGGGCCGGGGCATGATCTCGAGCTGGGTGATGGACCGCGCGCCCTGTCGGATGGAGGTGCCGAGGCAGTCGGCGCCGGTGTCGCCGCCGCCGATGATGACGACGTCCTTGTCCTCGGCGGTGATCTGACCCTCGACCTCCTCCCCGAGCGCCGTGCGGTTCGCCTGCGGCAGGAACTCCATCGCCTGGTGGATGCCCTCCAGGTCGCGACCCTCGACGTCGAGGTCGCGGGCGAGGGTGGCACCGGTGGCGATCACGACCGCGTCGTAGCGCTCGCGCAACTGCTTGCCGCTGAGACCGGCCCCGCCGACGTCGACGCCGGCCCGGAAGACGGTGCCCTCCCGGCGCATCTGGTCGATGCGACGCTCGACGTGGCGCTTCTCCATCTTGAACTCGGGGATGCCGTAGCGCAGCAGACCGCCGATCTTGTCGTCGCGCTCGTACACCGCGACGGTGTGGCCGGCGCGGGTGAGCTGCTGGGCGACGGCCAGGCCTGCGGGGCCGGACCCGACGACGGCGATCGTCTTGCCCGAGAGCCACTCCGGCGGGGCCGGCTTGACCCAGCCCTCCTCCCAGGCGCGGTCGATGATCGCGACCTCGACGTTCTTGATCGTGACGGGGTCCTGGTTGATGCCGAGCACGCACGCGGTCTCGCACGGCGCGGGGCACAGCCGCCCGGTGAACTCCGGGAAGTTGTTCGTCGCGTGCAGGCGCTCGATGGCCTCGTCCCAGTCGTCGCGGTAGACGAGGTCGTTCCACTCCGGGATCAGGTTGCCCAGCGGGCAGCCCTGGTGGCAGAACGGGATGCCGCAGTCCATGCAGCGGCTCGCCTGGGTGTCGATGATCGGCAGCAGCGCGCGGCCGATGCCGTCGGGGTAGACCTCGTTCCAGTCGTTGACGCGCTCCTCCACGACCCGTCGGGTCGCGACCTCGCGGCCGTGCTTCAGGAATCCCTTGGGATCAGCCATGGAGTGCCTCCATCATCGCGCGGGCGGTGTCGTCCTCGGAGAGGCCGTCGGCCTCGGCCTTCGCCCTCACCTCCTGGACCTTGCGGAAGTCGGTCGGGATCACGCAGGTGAGACGGGTGGTCGCCGCCTCCCAGTCCTCCAGCAGCGCTGCGGCGACCGGCGAGCCGGTCTCCTCCGCGTGCTCACGCACCATGCGCTCGAGGACGTCGGCGTCCATCGTGTCCGCCGGGTTCAGCTCGACGAGCTGCTTGTTGACGTCGTCGGGGTCGAGGTCGAGCACCCAGGCGATGCCGCCGCTCATGCCCGCACCGAAGTTGCGGCCGGTCGGGCCGAGCACGACGACGTGGCCGCCGGTCATGTACTCGCAACCGTGGTCGCCCACCCCCTCGACGACGAGGTCGGCACCGGAGTTGCGTACGGCGAACCGCTCGCCCACCTGGCCGCGCAGGAAGATCGACCCCGAGGTCGCGCCGTACGCGATGGTGTTGCCGGCGATGATCTGCTGCTCGGCCTCGAAGCCGGCGGACCGGTCGGGACGGACCACCAGGCGGCCGCCCGAGAGACCCTTGCCGACGTAGTCGTTGGCGTCGCCCTCCAGGCGCAGCGTGACGCCGCGCGGCACGAAGGCACCGAAGGACTGACCGGCCGAGCCCGTGAAGGTCAGGTCGATCGTGCCGTCGGGCAGTCCCTCGCCGCGGTAGGCCTTGGTGACCTCGTGACCGAGGATCGTGCCGACCGTGCGGTTGACGTTGCGGATGGGCAGCCGGGCGCGTACGGGCTCGCCGGACTCCAGAGCCGGCTTGCACAGGCTGACCAGCTGCTGGTCCAGCGCCTTGTCGATGCCGTGGTCCTGCACCTTGGTGCAGTAACGGTCCTGCACGGACTCGTCGAACTCGGGCATGTGCAGGATCGGCGCGATGTCCAGGCCCGAGGCCTTCCAGTGGTCCACCGCCGCCTCACGGTCGAGCACCTCGACCCGACCGACGGCCTCGTCGATGCTGCGGAAGCCCAGCTCGGCCAGGATCTCGCGCACCTCCTGCGCGATGAACTCGAAGAAGTTCACGACGTACTCGGCCTTGCCGGAGTAACGCTCACGCAGCACCGGGTTCTGCGTCGCCACGCCCACCGGGCAGGTGTCGAGGTGGCACACGCGCATCATGATGCAGCCCGAGACCACCAGCGGTGCGGTCGCGAAGCCGAACTCCTCCGCGCCCAGCAGCGCCGCCACGACGACGTCGCGGCCGGTCTTCATCTGACCGTCCGCCTGCACGACGATGCGGTCGCGCAGCCCGTTGATCAGCAGCGTCTGCTGGGTCTCGGCCAGACCGAGCTCCCAGGGCCCGCCCGCGTGCTTCAGCGAGGTCAGCGGCGAGGCGCCGGTGCCCCCGTCGTGACCGGAGATCAGCACCACGTCGGCGTGCGCCTTCGAGACACCCGTCGCGACCGTGCCGACGCCGACCTCGGAGACCAGCTTCACGTGGACCCGCGCCGAGGGGTTGGCGTTCTTCAGGTCGTGGATCAGCTGCGCGAGGTCCTCGATGGAGTAGATGTCGTGGTGCGGCGGCGGGGAGATCAGGCCCACGCCCGGCGTGGAGTGCCGGGTCTTCGCCACCCACGGGTAGACCTTGTGACCGGGCAGCTGGCCGCCCTCGCCGGGCTTCGCGCCCTGGGCCATCTTGATCTGGATGTCGTCGGAGTTCGTGAGGTACTCCGAGGTGACACCGAAGCGACCTGAGGCGACCTGCTTGATCGAGCTGCGGCGCTCGGGGTCGTACAGCCGCTCGGGGTCCTCGCCGCCCTCACCGGTGTTGGACTTGGCGCCCAGCCGGTTCATCGCGATCGCCAGGGTCTCGTGCGCCTCCTGGCTGATCGAGCCGTAGGACATCGCGCCGGTGGAGAACCGCTTCACGATCGCCGAGACCGGCTCGACCTCCTCGATCGGCACGGGCTGCCGCCCGGTCTCCCCGGCGCCCTTGAGACGGAACAGGCCACGCAGCGTCATCAGCTGCTCGGACTGGGTGTCGACGAGCTTCGTGTAGTCCTTGAAGACGTCGTAGCGGCCCTGCCGCGTGGCGTGCTGCAGCCGGAAGACGGTCTCGGGGTTGAACAGGTGCGGCTCGCCCTCGCGGCGCCACTGGTACTCCCCGCCGATCTCGAGGCCCCGGTGCGCCGGCGCCATGCCGCCGCGCGGGTACGCCGTCGCGTGCCGCGACGCGATCTCGCGGGCGATGGTGTCCAGCCCGACACCGCCGAGCTTGGAGGTGGTGCCGGTGAAGAACTCGTCCACCAGCTCCTGGGACAGCCCGATCGCCTCGAAGATCTGCGCACCGGTGTAGGACGCGACGGTGGAGACGCCCATCTTGCTCATCACCTTCAGCACGCCCTTGCCCAGGGAGTACACGAGGTTGCGCACCGCCTGCTGGGGCTCGGAGGTGACGTAGGAGCCGTCGCGCGCGAGGTCCTCGACCGTCTCCATCGCGAGGTAGGGGTTCACCGCCGCGGCACCGAAGCCGATCAGCAGCGCCACGTGGTGCACCTCGCGCACGTCGCCGGCCTCGACCAGCAGGCCGACCTGCGTACGCGTCTTCTCGGCCACGAGGTGGTGGTGCACCGCTCCGGTGAGCAGCAGCGACGGGATCGGCGCCATCTCCGCGGTGGAGTGACGGTCCGACAGCACCAGCACACGGGCGCCGTCGGCGATGGCCTGGGAGACCTCGACGCGGATCTCGTCCAGCCGCTCACGCAGCGCCTCGCCGCCACCGGCGACGGGGTAGAGGCCGCGGACGACGTACGCCTGGAACAGCGGGTGGGACCCGTCGCGGTTGACGTGGCGGATCTTGGCCAGCTCGTCGTTGTCGATGACCGGGAAGGGCAGCGTGATGTGCTTGCACGACTCCGCGGTGGGCTCCAGCAGGTTGCCCTCGGGGCCGATCGACCCGTTCAGCGAGGTGACGAGCTCCTCGCGGATGGCGTCCAGCGGCGGGTTCGTGACCTGTGCGAACAGCTGCGTGAAGTAGTCGAAGATCAGCCGGGGTCGCTCCGAGAGCACCGCCACCGGGGTGTCGGTGCCCATCGAGCCGATCGGCTCCGCGCCGGTGTTCGCCATCGGCGTGAGCAGGATGCGCAGCTCCTCCTCGGTGTAGCCGAAGATCTGCTGCCGGCGGGTCACCGAGGCGTGGGTGTGCACCACGTGCTCGAGGTCGGGCAGGTCCGGCAGCCGCAGCAGGCCCTGCTCGAGCCAGTCGGCGTACGGGTGCTCGGCCGCGAGCTCGCCCTTGATCTCCTCGTCCTCGACGATGCGGCCCTCGGCCGTGTCGACCAGGAACATGCGGCCCGGCTGCAGCCGGCCCTTGCGGACGACCGTCGCCGGGTCGATGTCGAGCACGCCGACCTCGGAGGCCAGCACGACCAGGCCGTCGTCGGTGACCCAGTAGCGCGAGGGACGCAGACCGTTGCGGTCCAGCACCGCGCCGACCTGGGTGCCGTCGGTGAACACGACGCAGGCAGGACCGTCCCACGGCTCCATCATCGAGGCGTGGAACTCGTAGAACGCCTTGAGCTGCGGGTCCATCGCGTCGTGGTTCTCCCACGCCTCCGGGATCATCATCAGCACCGCGTGCGGCAGCGGACGGCCGCCCATGTGCAGCAGCTCCAGCACCTCGTCGAACGACGCGGAGTCCGACGCCTCCGGGCTGCAGATCGGGAACAGCCGCTCGAGGTCGCCGGGGATCTCGGTGCTGGCCAGCAACGCCTCACGGGCCCGCATCCAGTTGCGGTTGCCCTTGACGGTGTTGATCTCGCCGTTGTGCGCGATGAAGCGGAACGGGTGGCTCAGGGGCCAGCTCGGGAACGTGTTCGTCGAGAACCGCGAGTGCACGACGCCGATCGCCGAGGCGACCCGCTCGTCACGCAGCTCGGGGAAGAACTCGTCGAGCTGCGCGGTCGTGAGCATGCCCTTGTAGGCGATGGTGCGGCTGCTCAGCGAGGGGAAGTACACCTCGGTCTCCCGCTCGGCCCGCTTGCGCAGGCAGAAGGCGAGACGCTCCAGGACCATCTGGTCGCCCGCCTGGTCACCAGACGGGGCCACGTCGGACCCCTCGCCGGGCGCCACGAAGAGCTGACGGAAGGTCGGCATCACCGAACGGGCGGTCACACCCAGCACCGACGGGTCCGTGGGGACCTCGCGCCAGCCGAGGACCTCCAGGCCCTCCTCCGCCGCGATCTGCTCGATCTTCGAGACCGTCGAGGACACCTGACCCGGCCCGCCCGGCAGGAAGGCGGTGCCCACGGCGTACGCGCCCTGCGTCGGCAGCTCGAAGCCCGCGACCTCACGCAGGAACGCGTCCGGCACCTGCAGCAGGATGCCCGCGCCGTCACCGGAGTCCGGCTCGGCGCCCGAGGCGCCACGGTGCTCGAGGTTGCGCAGCGCGGTCAGCGCCTGCTGCACGATCTGCGAGCTCGGCTCACCGGTCAGCGTGCCGACGAAGGCGACACCACAGGCGTCGTGCTCGAAGGCCGGGTCGTAGAGCCCCTGAGCCGCTGGGTACGCGTCCATGGCGGATCTCCCGTCGTTGCGAGCACCGTGACGGCCCGCGGCCTCGACTGCTGGACCGTGCCCTCGGAGCGCCTCACGGGGAGGGCGCCCGTGGGCGGAGGGACGAACGGTGCGGATCGTTGTGCGATGCCGCAGGACGACGTTGGCCTGCGTGGCCCTGAGTTTACATGCCCCGACGGGGCAGCCCACCGGGCGGCGGTGGGGCGAGGATCACCCGATCCCGGCGCCGACGGCCGAGCCCACGGCGTACGTCAGGGCCGTCGCGGCGGCACCCAGCACCAGCTGACGCCCACCGCCGAACCACCACGGCTTCGAGGTCACCGAGGTGACCACCGCGCCGCACACGAACAGGGCCAACAGCGTCAGCGCGATGCCCGGCAGCACGCTCGTGGCGCCGAGGAAGTACGGCAGCAACGGCACCACCGCGCCCAGCGCGAACGACACGAACGACGCACCCGCCGCGACCCACGGTGAGGCGAGGTCCTCCGCGTCCACCCCGAACTCCTCCCGGGCGTGCACCGCCACGGCGCGGTCCACGTCGCGGTGCAGCTGCTCCGCGACCTGCCGGGCCAGCGCCGGCTCCAGCCCCTTCGCCTCGTACATCGCCGCCAGCTCGGCCGTCTCGTGGTCGGGGTGCGCCAGGATCTCCCGGCGCTCCTTGTCGATCTCGTGCTGCGCCGACTCGGCCTGGCTCGCCACCGAGGTGTACTCCCCCGCCGCCATCGAGAACGCACCCGCCGCCAGCCCCGCAAGACCCGCCAGCACCACCGGGTTCGTGCCCGACGCCGTCGCGGCAGCACCGCCTGCGACACCCGCCACGAGCGATGCGTTCGAGACCAGCCCGTCCATCGCACCGAACACGGCCGGACGCAGCCAGCCGCCCGTCACATCAGCGTGCTCGTGACCCTCGCCCGCACCGTGCCGGCCGTCCTTCGCCGTGCGGATCGGGGCGCCGGGACGATCCGGTGTCGGAGCAGGGTGGGCGTCGAGCGTCATGGAGGTGAAAGTACGCCTGGATCAGGCCGATTTCACCGAAGGAAAGGCTTTGCTAATTGGGCCGAGGCCCGCCTCGCTTTGAGCCTCGTTCTTCGCTCGTCGACTCGGTCGCAGGCTCCCTCGTCTCCTTCGCTGCAGAACGAGGCCGCTCGGCGACCTCGGCCCGGTCGCGGCGTCGGGTGAGGACGACGTACGCGAGGGCGAGGGCGAAGAAGACCAGGGAGGTCCACACGTTCAGGCGCAGCCCGAACACGTCGGCGAGCTGCACGTCGTCGATGCGCAGGTACTCGATCCAGGCACGGCCAGCGGTGTAGATCATCACGTACGCCGCGAACAGCCGCCCGCCGCCGACCCGCTGCCCACGGTCGAGGAACAACAGCAGGGCCACCCCCGCCAGACCCCACAGGGACTCGTACAGGAACGTCGGGTGGAACGTCGCGACGTCGGCGTAACCGTCGGGCCGGAACGCCGGGTCGATCTCCAGCGCCCACGGCAGGTCCGTCGGGCGCCCGAAGAGCTCGGAGTTGAAGTAGTTGCCCCACCGACCGATCGCCTGTCCGAGCAGCAGCGACGGGGCGAGCGCGTCGGCCAGCGGGCGGATCTGCAGACCCATGCGCCGCGCGCCGATGATCGTGCCGATCGTGCCGAGGATGACCGCGCCCCAGATGCCGAGGCCGCCCTCCCACACGTACAGGGCACGGATCGGCTGCTGGCCCTCACCGAAGTACAGGCGCCAGTCGGTGATCACGTGGTACAGCCGGCCGCCGACCAGGCCGAACGGGACGGCCCACAGCGCCAGGTCCTGGATCTGCCCGGCCTCGCCGCCGCGCGCCTTCCAGCGCCTCTCACCCAGCACGACACCGGCGACGACGCCGGCGATGATGCACAGCGCGTACGCGCGCAGCGGCACCGGCCCGAGGTACCAGACCCCCTGGTCGGGGCTCGGGATCGACGCCGGGACCAGCGCCGACCCCGCCGCGAGGAGACCGGTCACGAGGCGGCCCGGACGTCGCCCAGCAGCACCTCGACGTCCTCGGCGACATCAGCGGAGGAGAGGCCGCCGGCGGTCCACACCGCACGGGTCGTGCCGCTGGCGTCCACTGCGTACACCTGCGTGGAGTGGTCGACCTCGTAGCCGCCCGAGGGCAGCTCGGTGCCCTTGGTGATGTCCACGCCCATGCCGTCGGCGGCCGCCACGATGCGCGGCAGCGGGCCCGTGACGCCCTCGAAGCTCGGGTCGAGCCGGTCGAGGTAGGCGCGCAGCGCCGGGGCGGTGTCACGGGCCGGGTCCGTGGTGACGAAGAGCATCGAGGTGTCGGCCCTGTCCTCCTCACCCAGACGGGTCATCGCCCCGGCCAGCAAGGCCATCGTCGTCTGGCAGATGTCGGGGCACTGGGTGTAGCCGAAGAACACGAGCGTCAGGGGCGCGTCGGTGTCGGCCCGCAGGTCGTACGCCTGCCCCGCGGTGTCCGTCAGCTGCTCGGGCGGCAGCTGGTAGAGACCGTTGATCGCGGTGCCGTGCAGACCGTCGTCGGCGATCGCCGTGTCGCCCGCGGCCGCGCCGCCGCACGCCGCCGTCGCGGCGAGGGCGCCGGCGGTCAGGGCCGAGGCGAGCACCCGGCGTACGCGACGGGGACGGTTGCCGTGATCAGCCACGACGGACTCCTTCCGCGAGCTCCTCTGTCAGACGGGCCAGGGCGTCCAGCCCGGCCTTCTCCTCGTGCGCGTCCAGCAGCGCGCGGACGAACGCGGAGCCGACGATCACGCCGTCGGCGTACGCCGCGACCTCGGCCGCCTGGTCGCCGGTCGAGACGCCCAGACCGACCCCCACGGGGAGGTCGGTGACGGCCTTCGTACGCGCCACCAGCGGACCGGCCAGGTCCGAGGTGGTCGTACGCGCGCCCGTGACGCCCATGACGGCGGTGGCGTACACGAACCCGCGGGAGGCCTTGGTCGTCATCGCGATGCGCTCGTCGGTCGAGGACGGCGCGACCAGGAAGATCTTGTCGAGATCGCGCGCGTCGGCGGCCTCGACCCACTCGTCGGCGGAGTCCGGCGTCAGGTCGGGGGTGATCAACCCGGCCCCGCCGGCGTCCGCGAGCCCCTGCGCGAACCGGTCGACGCCGTAGCACTCGACCGGGTTCCAGTAGGTCATCACCACGGTCGCCGCCCCCGCCTCGGCGGCGGCCTCGACCGTGCGGAGCACGTCCGCGATGCGGGTGCCGTGCTCCAGCGCGGTCTGCGCGGCGGCCTGGATCGTGGGCCCGTCCATCACGGGGTCGGAGTAGGGCAGCCCCACCTCGATGACGTCGCACCCGTGCTCGACCATCGTGCGGATGGCGCGCTGACCGGCCTCGATGCCGGGGAAGCCCGCCGGCAGGTAGCCCACCAGCGCCGCGCGTCCCTCGGACCGGGCCCGCGCGAAGGTCTCGGCGACGCTCACGCGTCCTCCCCGTCCGTACGCGTCGGGGCCTCGGGCATCCCGTGCTCGTCGAACCAGCCGGTGACCGTGCTCATGTCCTTGTCGCCGCGACCCGACAGGTTCACCAGGATCGTCGAGCCCGGTGCCTCCTGCGCCAGCTGCAACGCTCCCGCGACCGCGTGCGCGGTCTCGATGGCGCAGATGAGTCCCTCGGTGCGGGCGAGCACGGCCAGGGCGTCCATGGCCTGGGTGTCGGTGACCGAGCGGTACTCCGCACGACCGGTCGCCGAGAGGTGGGCGTGCTGGGGTCCGACCCCGGGGTAGTCCAGCCCGGCGGAGATCGAGTGCGACTCCTGGGTCTGGCCCTCGTCGTCCTGCAGCACGAACGTGCGGGCGCCGTGCAGCACCCCGACGCCACCCGCGCCGATCGTCGCGGCGTGACGCGGGGTGTCGACACCGTCGCCGCCGGCCTCGACACCGACGACGCGTACGCCCGGGTCGTCGAGGAACGCGGTGAACAGGCCGATCGCGTTGGACCCGCCGCCGACGCAGGCGGTGACGGCGTCGGGCAGCGCACCGGTCAGCTCGAGCACCTGCTCGCGCGCCTCGTCACCGATCCCTCGGCAGAAGTCGCGGACCATGGCGGGGAACGGGTGTGGGCCGGCAGCCGTGCCGAAGCAGTACGCCGTGTGGTCCACGCTCGCGACCCAGTCGCGGATGGCCTCGTTGATGGCGTCCTTGAGCGTCCGGGCGCCGTTGGTGACCGGCACGACCTCGGCCCCGAGCAGCTTCATGCGGGCCACGTTGAGCGCCTGGCGCTCGGTGTCGACCTCGCCCATGTAGACCACGCAGTCCAGTCCGAGGTACGCGGCGGCCGTCGCGGTGGCGACGCCGTGCTGGCCCGCGCCGGTCTCGGCGATCATGCGGGTCTTGCCCATGCGCTTGGTCAGCAGCGCCTGCCCGAGCACGTTGCGGATCTTGTGGGCGCCGGTGTGGAGCAGGTCCTCGCGCTTGAGCAGGATGCGCGCGCCGGCGTGCTCGGAGAGGCGCTCGGCGTCGTACAGCGGGCTGGGGACCCCGGCGTACTCGCGCAGCATGCCGTGGAACTCGGTCGTGAACGCCTCGTCGGCCATCGCCTCCCGCCACGCGGCGGTCAGCTCGTCGAGGGCCGCCATCAGCGCCTCGGGCATGAAGCGGCCGCCGAAGCGGCCGAAGTGGCCCGCGTCGTCGGGTCCTGCGCTCGCCAGGATCTCGGCGGCGTCCTCGGGCAGTGCCTTGGTCATCGGGCCTCGCTGTGGGAGTGGCTCATCGACGGACGGGCCGGGGCGTGACGCCCCGCGGACTTCATACGACCCACCGCGTCGCGGGGGTCGCCGTGCTTGACCAGCGCCTCGCCGACCAGGACGACGTCGGCGCCCTCGTCGACATGGCGGGCCACGGCCTCGGGGCCGGAGATGCCGGACTCGGCGACGCGGACGACGCCGTCCGGCACCTGCCCCGCGAGCCGTGCGAAGGCGTGCTGGTCGACCTCGAGGGTCTTGAGGTTGCGGGCGTTGACGCCGAGCAGGTCGGCGCCGGCGTCCAGGCCCCGCCGCAGCTCCTCGGCATCGTGCACCTCGACCAGCGCGGTCATGCCGAGCTCGCGGGTGAAGCCGAGCAGGTCGACCAGCGTCGGCTGGTCCAGTGCCGCGACGATCAATAGCGCCAGGTCTGCTCCTGCGGCGCGGCCCTCGAGCAGCTGGTAGCGGCTGACCACGAAGTCCTTGCGCAGCAGCGGCGTACGCACGGCCCCACGGACGGCCTCGAGGTCCGCCAGCGACCCGCGGAAGCGACGCTCTTCGGTCAGGACGCTGATGGCGTCGGCGCCGCCCGCGGCGTACGCGGCCGCCAGCACCGTGGGGTCGGGGATGTCGGCGAGCTCGCCCTTGGAGGGGCTGGCCCGCTTGACTTCCGCGATGACCGAGACACCGGGGGCTCGGAAGGCGTCCATGACCGGCAGCGGCGGGGCGTGCGTCCCGGCGTCGGTGACCGCACGCTCGAGGTCGGCGAGGCTCGTACGCTCCTGCCTGGTCGCCATGTCCTCGCGGACGCCGACGATGATGTCGTCGAGCACGCTCATGGATCGCTCCTGGTTCTGGTTCGGGCCGCCGGGAAGTGCGCGGGGGCCACCGGTCAGGTTCTCACGCGTCGCCAGCCCGGCGTCCGGGCCGGCTGGTCAGGGGGCGGTGCGGGATCGGTCAGGGGGCGAGACCCGCGCCCCACGGGGTGTTGCGCACCACCGCGAACGCGAGTCCGCTCACCGCGACCGCCGTCCAGAGCGCCAGGTCGACGCGGGAGAGACCCCGGCGCGGCGAGCGGCGTACGCCCCGCCACAGCCACCGCACCCAGGCCACCAGGGCCAGGGGCAGCAGCGCCGTCAGCCACGCGTTCGACGCGACGGCGCCGAGGACGTCGCCGTGGGAGAGGTCGTACGCCGCGCGCAGCCCGCCGCACCCCGGGCAGCTGAAGCCGGTGAGCAGCAGCACGGGACACACGCCCCAGGCGCCTCCCGCGTGGGGGTCGCGCAGGTGCAGGGCGAGGAGCCCGGCGACGCCTCCTGCCGCCACGGCCAGCGGCGCGCCCACGTGGTGGCGCGGCCCGGACGTCGGACGCGGAGCGCCCGACGTGACCGGAGGCAGGAGCGCGTGGGTCAGTGTGCAGTCCGGCTCGTGCTGGTGCCGGCCGAGCGCGACTCGACGATGCGGCCCATGAAGTAGCCGACGAGACCGGCCGCGACCATGATCACGACACCGATGAGGGTGATGATCAGGTCGGGGATCACCGATCCGACACCGGCGACGACCGCGCCGACGAGGCCGATGACGACGGCGGTCCAGGCGGCCGGGCTGCTGCCGTGGTGGGCCATGGGATGCGCTCCTCTCGTGGTCGCGGGGAGCGACCGTGGTGACGTCTCGTCCTCAGTCTAGGTGCGCCCGCAGGGACCCGGGGTGCTGCAGGGGCGCTGGGGGGCGAGGGACTTCTCACGCCGTCGGGTCGTCCCCGTCCTCGATGGCGCGCCACACCTCACGGGGGTCCTCGTCGGAGGGATCCACGCGTGCCGGCTGCGGTGCCGACGCGCCCGTGGGGGTGTCGTAGCGGCTGCTCATGCTCGGCCAGCGGGCGGCGTCGCGCACCGCCAGCACGAAGGCCACGGCGGTCACGGCCAGCGCGATCGCGGTGATCGTCGGCCACGCCGTGGTCGTGCCGCCGCCGGCGGGGCCGGTCTGCAGCGCGGCCGGGTCGAGCTCGGTGCTCGCCCACGCCGCGACACCGCCGAGCGAGGCGAGCACGCCCAGCACCGCGACCACACGGCGTACGCGCCCGCGCAGCACCAGCACCGCACCCCAGCTGGCGAGGGCCACCAGGGCGAGTGCGCCGACGAGGGGGTTGAGGTCGGTGCCGCTGAGGGTGCCGCTGACGAGGTCGACCGTCGTCCCGCCCGGGGTGGGGTCCAGGGGGGCGGGTGCGTCGGCACCGGTGTCACCGGCCGTGGTGATCCAGGGGCGGGTCGCGCCGGCCACCGCCAGGGCGGCGCCGGCCAGGCCGAGGAGAACGACCGGCGCGAACGTACGTCGGCGCCGGTCGGCCTCGGGGGCGCTCGTGGGAGTCCCGGGGGTCGCGTCGGTCATCGCCGCGAGCCCTGCGCGAGGAGCAGGTCGGCGTCGAAGCAGGTGCGGTCGCCGGTGTGGCAGGCCGCGCCGTCCTGCTCGACGAGCAGCAGCACCGTGTCGCCGTCGCAGTCCAGCCGCACCTCGCGCACGTGCTGGGCGTGCCCGGAGGTCTCACCCTTGACCCAGTACTCCCCGCGCGACCGAGACCAGTAGGTGCCCCGCCCGGTGGTGAGGGTGCGGTGCAGGGCCTCGTCGTCCATCCAGCCGAGCATCAGCACCTCGCGGGTGTCGACCGCCTGCACGATCGCGGCGACGAGCCCGTCGGCGTCGCGCTTGAGGCGCGAGGCGATCGCGGGGTCGAGCGCGGAGTCGGTCGCGGGCACACGGTCGGTCACGAGGCCCATGGTCCCAGGCCACCCCATTGCGCCCTCCCGCGGGAATCGACGTCTCGCGAGAAGTGACCCCTCGCGGGAAGTGACCCCTCGCCGGAAGTGACCCCTCGCCGGAAGTGACCCCTCGCGGTCAGAGGCCGGGGCCGGCGAGGAGGGTCGTCTGCTCGGCGTCGGGGTCCCAGTGCCGCAGCGCGGTGAAACGCAGCTCCGCCACTTCGTCCGCGGCCACGTCGTGCAGCACCTCGAGCGCGCGGCCCAGCTGCTCGCGGGGCAGGCGGCGTACGAGGCTCACGTGCGGCAGCCACCCGTCGTGACGACGGTCGGGCACGTGCGTGCGCACGGCGAGCACCTTGCGTACGGCGTCGTCGTCGAGCTCGACGGACCGGGCGATCGTCACCGGGTCGCCGCCCAGGAGGACCAGGCCACCGGTGCGTCCTGTGACCGGGAGCAGGTTGCCGAGCCGGACCCGCGCGACCGCGAGGGCGTCCTCGCCGAGGATCGGCGCGGCGACCACCGTCAGGTGCGGCGCGTTCGAGGACCCGGCGTGGTCGAGCTGACTCGGCAGGTCGGCGTCGCGCAGCGCCTGCCACTGGGCTCGCACCACCTCGTCGCCGTCGGGGTCGCAGAGGAGCTCCAGGGAGTGCATGGGCATGGGCGGCCTGTTCCCACGTCGGCGCGCCTCACCCGCCCCGGTCGCGTCAGACCGACGAGCACAACCGTGCGGACGCGACGTCAGGCAGCCCTTCGACGCTGTTGTGCACGTTCGTCGGACAGAGCGACGGCGCGTGCGAGGACCTCGCGCACGTAGTCGGCGCGGAACATGACGTCTTCCCAGCTGAAGCGGAGCACCAGCCACCCGTCTGCTGCCAGCAGCGTGTAGCGAACGCAGTCACGCCGCAGCTGGGAACGTGTGCTGTGCCAGGCGTGGGAGTCGGCCTCGAGCACGATCCTGCGCCGCACGTCGACGAGATCGGGCCGTACGAACAGACCGGGCAGCTCGATCGGCACCTGCGGGGTCACGTCCAAACCCGCGACCTGCGAGGCGAGCACCTTGAGCACCGACTCGAACGGATTGGCCGACCTCGCATCCACCAGCGAGGCGGCGCGACGTGCCGTCGCCGCGCCGGGACCGCGGAGATCGGCCGCGATCCTCTGGACGGTGAACTCGTCGACGTCACCCGCGCGCACAGCGGAGTCGGCGACCGCCACTGCCTCTTCCAACGGCAACCGCAGGCAGTCGGCCAGGGTGCGCCGCACGCTCGTGACTCCATCGACGACATCGTCATCGGCCAGGTCCACGTGGTGCACCGTCGCCGACGCCCGCTGCGCCGGTGTCAGCTTGCGGCTCCGTCGCACGGTCACGTGCGGCTTCTCGGGTGCGCGGAACACCTCCCAGCCGCGGCGGGGCGCCGCACTCGTGTGGGACAGCACGCCCTGCAGGGCGCCTGCCGTCAGTCCTGCCTCGTCGATGTCCGCCGTCGCGTAGCGTCCGCGTGCCACGCGCGTCAGGTCCCTAGAGCGGATCAGCCGCCGGACGTCGGAGGGGTCGCACACCACTTCCAGCTGCGAGCGCGATGCGACACCCCCGAGGAGGCGGACTGCTTCGCACGGATGCACGACCCCAGCATGCGCGACGGCGCGCCTGGAGGACTCCGGTCATCCACAGGCTCCCTCGCCGTTCGACGGACGTGCGTGAGCAGCTCGAAGAGCTCGTGAGCCATCACCTCGGCGGCTTGTGCACGTCCACCCGCCTGTGCCCGCGGCTCAGCCGGCCTGCTGGGCGACCCAGCTGGAGTGCAGGCGACCGTAGACCCCGCCCTCGGCGACCAGGTCGGCGTGCGGGCCCCGCTGCACGACCCGTCCGGCGTCGACCACGACCACCTCGTCGGCACGCTCGGCCGTCGAGAGCCGGTGGGCGATCGTCACCGACGTGCGGCCGCTCATGACACGCTCCAGCGCCCTCCCCAGTCGCACCTCCAGACGCGGGTCGACGGCGCTGGTGGCCTCGTCGAGCACGAGCAGCGTCGGGTCGGCGAGATGCGCACGCAGCAGGGCGACGAGCTGCCGCTCCCCCGCGCTCAGGGCTTCTCCGCGCTGTCCGACACGCGAGTCGAGTCCGGACGGCAGGGAGTCCAGCCACGCCTGCAGGTCGAGGTCGTGGACGGCCTGCAGCAGCTGGTCGTCGGTCGCGTCGGTGCGGCCGTAGCGCAGGTTCGCCGCCAGGGTGGAGTCGAAGAGGAAGCCCTCCTGCGGCACCATCACCACGCGCCGGCGCAGGGACGCGAACGGCACGTCGCGCAGGTCCGTGCCGCCGAGCCGCACGGCACCGGCGTCGGGGTCCATGAGGCGGACGAGCAGCTTGGCGAGCGTCGACTTGCCGGACCCGGTCTCGCCGACCACGGCGACACGGGTGCCGGCGGCGATGGTCAGGTCGACCTCGCGCAGCACGGGCGGTCCGCCCGGGTATGCGTAGGTCACCGTGTCGAAGTGGATGTCGACCGGCGCAGCCGGCAGGTCCGCCCGCGCAGCGTCCTCGCGCACCGACCCGGTCGACGCGGGATCGACGACGTCGGCGGGGGTGTCGAGGATGCCGATGACCCGACGCCACGAGGCCAGGGCGTTCTGGGCGTCGGTGAGCACCTGGGTGCCCATCTGCACGGGGCCGACGAAGAGGTTGACCAGGAACGCGAAGGCGATGACCTCACCGACGCTGATCTCTCCGAGCACCCCGAGGGCGACACCGGCGGCGATGACACCGGCGTTCGCCACGCCCGCCGCGACCCCACCGAGGGAGAACGTCACCGCCGTCGTGGCCTGCGCCGAGATCGATGCGGCGCGGTAGTCGTCGATGGCGGTGTCGATGCGCCGCTGGGTGTGCTCCTCGATGGCGTGCGCGCGCACGACCGCCGCGCCGACGACGGGTTCCGCGATCTGGGCGAGCATCGTGCCCATGTGGCGACGGACCACGGTGTACGCGGCCGCGAGCCTCGCCTGGAACCGTGGCAGCGAGGCGAACAGCGGCGCGAAGCACAGCCACACCACCAGCGTCAGCCGCCAGTCGTACACGGCCATCACCACGGTCGCGAGCAGGATCTGCCCGACCGAGACGACCGCGAGGATGCCGGAGAAAGAGAGGAAGCGGCTGATCTGGTCGACGTCGCCGGTCACCCGGGAGACCAGGGCGCCGCGCCGCTCGGTGTCCTGCGCGAGCACCGGCAGGTCGTGCACGTGACGGAAGGCCTTGTCGCGCAGCACCGCGAGGCCGGTCTCGACGGCGCCGACGAGCCGCGCGGTCATGACGTACGAGGCGTACCCGGTCACCCCGATCGCGAGCGTCGCGAGCACCGCCATCAGCACGAGGAACGACACGTCGAGGCTCGCGGTGGCCGACTCCGCCCCGCCGAGCCCACGGTCGATCGTCTGCTGCACCGCGACCGGCACGACGACCCTGCCCAGGGAGGCCACGACCGCGGCGACCAGCGTCCAGCGGATGCCCTCGGTGAGCTGCGGGGAGATCTCGCGTCCGCGACGCAGCACCTCCATCGCGCCGGTGTGCTCGTGGCTGGTCAGGCCGTCGACCTCGCTGCTGTCGGCGGGCATGGCACGCGCGCCGCTCATCGCACGACCTCCGGGGCCTCGGGGTCGAGAGCCTCGGGGGCGTCCTCGGCGTACGCGGTGACGAGGTCGGCGTACGCGGCGTCGCGGGCCAGCAGCTCGGCGTGCGTCCCCCGGTCGACCACGCGGCCCCCGTCGAGGTGCACGACCTCGTCGGCGAGCGCGATGGTGGCCAGCCGGTAGGCGACGAGCACGAGCGTCGCGCCGCCCTCGCGACCCCGGATGGCGGCGAGGATGCGTTGCTCGACCTCCGGGTCGACCGCGGAGGTGGCGTCGTCGAGCACGAGCAGCCGGGGGTGGCGTACGAGTGCCCGGGCCAGTGCCAGGCGCTGCCGCTGGCCGCCGGAGAGGCTGGTGCCCCGCTCGCCCAACGCGGTGTCGAGGCCGCGCGGGAGGGCGGCGACGAAGCCGTCGGCCTGGGCCGCGCGCAGAGCGTCCCAGATCTCCTCGTCGCTGAGCTCGTGCTCGGCGTCGAGGGCGACGTTGAAGCGCACGGTGCCGTCGAAGAGGAACGCGGTCTGCGGCACCACGGCGACCTGCTCGGCGAGCGCGCCGCGGGCGAGGGCCGGGAGGGGGACGCCGTCGTAGCGGATCTCCCCGCCGGTCGGGTCGACCAGCCGGGTGAGCAGCGTCGTCAACGTGGACTTGCCGGACGCGGTGGCGCCGACGAGCGCGACCGTACGCCCGGGCTCGACGTCGAAGGACAGGTCGCCGAGCACGGGGTCGGCGTCCGGGGACGCGTCGGGGTAGCGGTAGGTCAGGGCGTCGACCTCGACGCGGATGCCGTGGCCGGAGGCGCCGCGGTCGGCGAGACGTCCGACGCCGTGCCCCATGTCCTCGCGCTCGGCGAGCACGCGCGAGACCCGTTCGTGCCCGACGACGCTGCGCGGGAAGCTGCCGAGCAGCCAGCCGATGGCGCGGATCGGGAAGCCGACCATGACCAGCAGGTACGCCACCGTCACGACGTCCGCGACGTTCGCGTCACCGGACTGCACGCGCAGGGCGCCGATGCCGAGGGTGAAGAGCACGCCGAGGTTCGGCAGCTGCTCCATCACGGGGTCGAAGACGGCCTGCACGCGCCCGGCCCTGACCAGGGCGTCGCGCAGGGCCGAGGTCTGCTCGGCGAAGCGGGCGGTCTCCTCGGCCTCGCGGCCGAGCGTCTTGACGACCAGCGCCCCGTCGAATGACTCGTGGGCGACCTCGGCGACACGACCACGCAGACGCTGGGCGTCGCGCTGGAGCGGGGAGGCGTAGCGCTGGTAGACGAGGTTGGTGGCGATGACGGCCGGGAAGACGGCCAGGCCCACGAGGGCGAGCACGAGGTCGGTCAGCAGCATCTGGCCGATCGCGACGACCATCATCACCAGCACGCCGACGGCCATGGGCAGCGGGGCGATGGGGGTCCAGGCGGCCTCGACGTCGGAGTTGGCGTTGGAGAGCAGCCGACCGGTGGGGTGGCGGTGGTGCCAGCTCATGGGCAGGGCGAGGTACTGCCGGGTCACGGCCTTGCGGTCGTGCGCCTCCATCCGCAGCTGCATGATGCCGGCGGCGAGACGGCGTACGACGATGCCGACCGCGCGGACGAGCGCCACGCCCATGAAGAGGGCGCACGCGACGAGCAGCGCGCTCGTCTGGATCTCCCCCTCGCGCAGGGAGGGGGTCAGTGCGTTCTCGGTGGCGTACCCGAGCACCCAGGCGTCGGCCACTGTCAGCGCGCCGAAGAGGGCGGACCCGACCACGGCGATCGTGAAGACGCGCGGCTCGCGGCGGATGCCGATGCCGAGCACGCGCAGCCCGTCACGCAGTCTCGCCGTCTGGGCTGTTGCGGGGCGGGACTGGTGGTGGCTCACCGGTCCATCGTGCTTGACGGTGACAAGCACGGGGGCGGCGCGGGGTGGGCGGCTGACGGAACGTAACTGAGCGTTCGTTCAACGCCCGTGCGGTTGGTCACCATTGGCCGTGCAGAGGCGGCTCGTCGGCGCGTACGCACCTAGTGTTGCCGCCGTGACGATCCTGGCCCGCTCCGAGCGCGACCTGCTGTGCGAGACCGCTCTCGCCGCGGGCGGCGATGCTCCGACGCTGTGCGGGGACTGGACCGTCAAGGATCTCGTCGTGCACCTGCTGGTCCGCGAGCGCGACCTGACCGGGCTGCCGGGCATGTTCGTGCCGGCGCTGGAGGGCCTGACGCACCGCGCCGAGCGCAGCCGTGCGCGCAACGACTTCGAGGACCTCGTCGACAAGGTGCGCCAGGGGCCGCCCGGGTACTCGCCGATGGGGTGGCGTCCCTTCGACCTCGCGGTGAACACCCTCGAGTTCTTCGTGCACCACGAGGACGTACGCCGCGCCCAGCCCGGCTGGGAGCCCCGCGACCTGAGTGAGGAGGAGGAGCAGGCGATCTGGTTGCCCCTCTCGCTGATCTCGCGTCTGCTGACCCGGCGCGCCCCGGTCGGCATCATCGTGCAGCGCACGGACCGCGAGTCGACCTCCCGGTTGCGCGGCGGTGAGCCGTCGGTCGTGATGACGGGCCCGCCGAGCGAGGTGGCGATGTTCCTCTACGGGCGTACGGAGCAGTCGCGCGTCGAGCTCGAGGGGACTCCCGAGGACGTCGCTGCCCTCAGGGCGACCGACTTCGGTCTCTGACCGCGCATGTAACTCCATGTTCTGGTCGCTCCGATGGGCGCCGGCGGCGCGCGGAGCGACCACAGCACCGTCGAAGATGATGGGAGCGATCGCCGGGTTTTCGCGCGCCGACCGATGGGTGGGAATCGAGCAGCCTGCACTCCGACGGTGTTGTGGTTGCTCCGACGGGCGCCGGCGGCGCCCGGAGCGACCACAACATGGGGTTACATGCGGCGGGCGGATGCGTCGGGTCAGCGCACGGGGTGGCCGTGCGTACGCAGCGACTCCTTGACGTCGCCGACCGTCATCTCGCCGAAGTGGAACACCGACGCCGCCAGCACCGCGTCGGCGCCGGCCTCGACGGCCGGGGCGAAGTGCTCGACCGCGCCTGCTCCGCCGGAGGCGATGACGGGAATCGTGACGGCGGCGCGGACGAGGCCGAGCAGCTCGAGGTCGAAGCCGTCCTTGGTGCCGTCGGCGTCCATGGAGTTCAGCAGGATCTCCCCCGCTCCCAGGCGCGCGGCTCGCGCGGCCCATTCGACGGCGTCGATGCCGGTGCCGCGTCGTCCGCCGTGGGTGGTGACCTCGAAGCCGGAGTCGGTCGGGGCGGACCCCTCGACCTGACCCGTACGCCGCGCGTCGACGCTGAGCACCAGCACCTGGTTGCCGAAGCGGTCCGCGATCTCGGCCACGAGCTCGGGCCGGGTGATCGCGGCGGTGTTGACCCCGACCTTGTCGGCCCCGGCGCGCAGCATGCGGTCGACGTCGGCGACCGAGCGGATCCCTCCGCCGACGGTCAGCGGGATGAAGACCTGCTCCGCGGTCGCGGCGACGATCTCCTCCGTGGTGCCGCGCCCCTCGGCGGAGGCGGAGATGTCGAGGAACGTCAGCTCGTCCGCACCCTGCGCGTCGTAGAGCCGCGCCAGCTCGACCGGGTCGCCGGCGTCACGCAGACCCTGGAAGTTCACGCCCTTGACCACCCGGCCGGCGTCAACGTCGAGGCAGGGGATGACGCGGACGGCGAGGGTCACTTCTCGCCCTTGCGTCGGGGCGCCCGGTCGCCGCGGGTCAGGGTGAGCGCCTCGGTGAGCTCGAAGCGCTTCTCGTACAGCGCGGTGCCGATGATCGCTCCCTCGACGCCGCCGGTGCTGCTGGGGCCCGCGTCCACCAGCCCCATGAGCGCCTCGAGATCGGCCAGCTCGGTGATGCCGCCGGACGCGATCACCGGCGCGGCGGTCTCGGCGCACACGTCGCGCAGCAGCTGCAGGTTGGGGCCCTGGAGCATGCCGTCCTTGTTCACGTCGGTGACGACGTAGCGGGCGCAGCCCTCGGAGTCGAGGCGGGCGAGGGTCTCGTACAGGTCGCCGCCGTCGCGGGTCCAGCCGCGGGCGGCGAGCGTACGGCCGCGCACGTCGAGGCCGACCGCGACGCGGTCGCCGTAGGTCGCGATCGCCTTGGCGCACCACTCGGGCTGCTCGAGCGCGGCGGTGCCGATGTTGACGCGACGGCAGCCTGCGTCCATCGCGGCCTTCAGCGAGGCGTCGTCGCGGATGCCGCCGCTCATCTCCACGTCGATGTCGAGGGTGCCGACGATCTTCGCCTGCAGCTCGGCGTTAGAACCGCGTCCGAAGGCGGCGTCGAGGTCGACGAGGTGGATCCACTCCGCCCCGGCCTCCTGCCAGGCCAGCGCGGCCTCGACGGGGTCGCCGAAGTGCTTCTCGGAGCCGGCGACGCCCTGCACGAGCTGCACGGCGCGGCCCCCGGCGATGTCGACGGCGGGGAGGAGCTCGAGGTAGGAGTCGGCAGATGTCTGGCTCACGGGGTCATTCTCGCCGAGAGCCGGGGGGCGTACGCGGGGCGGGTCGACCGCGGCACGCATCAGTGCGGCGGATGCACCGCACCCAGCTCGGCCCGGGCGCCGCGTTCATGCTGGACGGCCGTCCCGCAGGCCGGTCGAGACCGGCGCGTACGCCCCGTGCGTCGACTGGCGACGTGACCTGGCCCACCCCTAGGGTGCGGCTCAGGGCGACCATCCGTACGCCCCACCGCACCACCACCCGACGTCGGCCGCACACCCGCGGCCGGCGTACGCACCATCGACGCCGATCCGGCGCTCGTGGAGGAGGCACGCATGCAACCCGTCATCTCATCAGTGGCCGTCATCGGTCTCGGCAAGGTCGGGGAGCTCGTCGCCCGCCTCCTCGCCGACGCCGGCTTCGAGGTGCTCGGCCTGGACCGGGACGTACGCCGCCTCGCCACCGACGACGGCCGGTCACTGGAGACCGCCGCGCTCGACGTCGCCGACACCGCCGCCCTCGAGGGCGCGCTCGCGAAGGTCGATGCCGTCGTTGCATGCCTGCCGGTGGCGTGGAACCGGGCCATTGCGGAGGCGGCCGCGGTCAGTCGTACGCACTACTTCGACCTCACCGAGGACGTCGCCACCACCTCCCGGGTGCGCGAGCTCGCCGACTCGACGCCGGGGGTGGTCTTCGCGCCCCAGTGCGGTCTCGCGCCGGGTCTGATCGGCATGATCGGGGCGGATCTGGCGGGCCACTTCGACGAGATCCGCTCCATCGAGCTGAAGGTCGGCGCGTTGCCGCAGAACCCGACGGGGCTGCTGGGGTACGCGTTCAACTGGTCGGCCGAGGGCGTCGTGAACGAGTACCTGAAGGACTGTGAGGTGCTGCGCAGCGGCCGGCGCCAGATGGTCCCGGCACTCACCGAGAAGGAGCGCGTCGTCATCGGCGGGCTCGAGCTCGAGGCGGCGCTCACCTCCGGCGGGCTCGGGACGCTCTGCGAGACGTACGAGGGGCGGGTGCGGCGGCTGGACTACAAGACGCTGCGCTACCCCGGGCACTTCGAGCAGATGCACTTCCTCTTCGACGAGCTGAACCTCGCCGAGAAGCCCGAGCTCGTCGGACAAATCCTGGTCGACGCGAAGCCGCCGGTGAACGACGACGTGGTCTACATCCACGCGTCCGTCGAGGGCGTACGCGCGGGTCAGCCGTTCCGCGAGAACCACGTGCGGGCCTATCCCCCGCAGATGATCGGCGCGACGGAGTGGCGGGCGATTTCGTGGACGACCGCCGCGTCGGCCGTGGCTGTCGTGGAGCTGGTCAGCCGTGGTGTGCTGCCCGGTGAGGGATTCATCCGTCAGGAGCAGATCGGGCTGGCCGACCTGTTCGCCACCAGCGCAGGTGCGCTGTTCGTCAAGGCCGAGGAGGTCGCCCGATGACCACTGCTTCTGTTGCTCAGATCGCACGTGAGGCGCTGGAGCGTCTCGGTGCCGGCGACCCGTTCACCGACGCCGCTGATGGCTCAGCTGGCGGCCACCTGGAGTGCCGCTCCCCCATCGACGGGACGACAATGGGCCTTGTGCGGTCGCACACCGCCGACGACGTCGACGCGGCTATCGGGGCGGCGCACGCGGCGTACGAGACCTGGCGCTCGGTGCCTGCTCCTGCGAGGGGCGCACTGGTGCGCGAGCTCGGCGAGCTGCTGCGCGAGCACAAGGACGATCTCGGCACGCTGGTGAGCATCGAGGCGGGCAAGATCCGCTCCGAGGGCCTCGGCGAGGTGCAGGAGATGGTCGACATCTGCGACCTCGCGGTCGGCCTTTCGCGTCAGCTGCACGGGCTGACGATCGCCTCGGAGCGGCCGGGCCACCGCATGATGGAGCAGTGGCACCCGTTGGGGGTGATCGGCGTGATCAGCGCGTTCAACTTCCCCGTAGCGGTGTGGTCGTGGAACGCGGCGCTCGCGTTCGTCTGCGGCGACGCGGTGGTGTGGAAGCCGTCAGAGAAGACGCTGCTCACCGCGCTGGGCTGCCAGGCGCTGTTCCGTCGCGCGGCGGAGAAGGTCGGCGCGCCGGCGGATCTGCTCCAGGTGATCGTCGGCGGTCGTGAGGTCGGCGAGGCGCTGGCGGATGACGTACGCGTGCCGCTGGTGTCGGCGACCGGGTCGACGCGCATGGGCAAGCAGGTCGCTCCCCGGGTCGCGGCGCGGCTGGGGCGGACGTTGCTGGAGCTGGGCGGCAACAACGCGGCCGTCGTGGCGCCGTCGGCGGACTTGGACCTGACGGTGCGCGGCATCGTGTTCTCCGCAGTGGGCACGGCCGGGCAGCGGTGTACGTCGTTGCGCCGCGTGATCGCGCACTCCTCGATCGCCGACGAACTGACCGAGAAGCTGGCGGCGGCGTACCGGACGCTGCCGATCGGGTCGCCGCTGGAGGACGGGACGCTGGTCGGTCCGCTGGTCGACGACGCAGCCGGCGAGGCGTACGAGAAGGCGATCGCGCGAGCGCAGGCCGATGGCGGCGACTTGATCGTCGGCGGCTCGCGTGCTGCCGCGAAGGACGGCGCGGTCGAGGGCGGCTGCTACGTGAAGCCGGCGATCGTGCGGATGCCGGGGCAGACCGACGTGGTGCGCGAGGAGACGTTCGCGCCGCTGCTGTACGTGATGACCTACGAGACGCTCGACGAGGCGATCGCGCTGCACAACGACGTGCCCCAGGGACTGTCGTCCTCGATCTTCACGCTCGATGTACGCGAGACGGAGCGGTTCGTCTCCGCGACCGGGTCGGACTGCGGCATCGCGAATGTCAACATCGGCCCCTCGGGCGCCGAGATCGGTGGCGCGTTCGGTGGTGAGAAGGAGACCGGCGGCGGCCGAGAGTCGGGGTCGGATGCGTGGAAGAACTACATGCGGCGGGCGACGAACACGGTGAACTACTCGACGGAGCTTCCGCTGGCGCAGGGGGTTTCGTTCGGGTGAAGCCGCGAGGCGTCTGACGAACGGCTTCCTGCGTCACTCCGCCCAGAATGACTTTCGTCAGCGCAACCAGCTCGCGGTTCGTCCGAAGGCTTCGCCTCGACCAGCGGGGGACTTGTGCCATGACGCTAGAGCAGGGTCCGCTGAGCTCACGCAGACTGGAGGGCCCGTTTCGCTTTCGCCGGTCCCCCATGAAGACACTTCAAGGGTCCACGGATGTCTGCCGAGTCAGGCCAGGCCAAGGCCAGGAGGTGGCAGTCGTTTGACGATGCCGAGGAGGAGTTCGGTGCTTTCTCGAAGTTCTTCGTCCGCGAGAGAGTTGTGAGTGTTCTCGGGGTGATGGATCTTGTGGCGAACAGCGACGGGGAGCGTGAGGGTCTCGTGGATTGGACTGCTGCCGGGGTGTGACCGCGTGTACGTCGTCCCTTTTGGCAGACCTTGCGCGTGCAACCAGTCGTCGAAAGCTCTGAGTCCGTTGATGCCGACCTGGTCTTGGATACGTCCGCACAGCAACGTGTGATTGGTGATATACATCTGTCGATCGATGTCCTTGAGGTCCTCAAGCGTCACCCATCCACTCTCGATAAGGTCTTGGGGCTGCCATCTCACCGGCAGTTGCAGGTTGTCTGGCCGGTCGCACAGCGTGCGGAGGGTGATGAGGAAGTCCAGGCCGTAGATAAAGTCCTCGAGCATGTACTTATCGCGCTGCGTCGTTGTGAGCCGATCGATGACGAAGTCTCTGAAATCCCAGGTGTATGGCTTCAGATCCTCGGAAGTTAGCGTTGCGAACCTAATGCCAGTCATCGTCTCGTGGAACTCGTCGTAGGTGATCTGCAGATCGTCGTCGGTGCGTTGCCAGCGGTGCACATAGGTCTCGAACTTGGCTCTGGTCTCCACATGCGAGCATCCGAGGTGACAGAGGCGGAAATGGACGTCGGCCAGCGACGCCTCGTACCCGGGCCGGAGCCGGACTCCGCTCACGTACTCGGTCGGTACGTTCGCTTCGCTTCCGGGTGGAAACAGCCAGTAGTGGCTTTTCCAGTACCTGTTCTTGCCGTAGTCAATGTCGATGTCGTTGAGACTCAGCGTGATCTCCGTCCCCATGGCTGCGATCTTCGCAGCCGGCGCTCCGATGAAGCCTTGCGGCGATGGACCCGCGGCATCGTGTTCTCCGCGGTGGGCACGGCCGGGCAGCGGTGTACGTCGCTGCGCCGTGTGATCGCGCACTCCTCGATCGCCGACGAACTGGTCGAGAAGCTGGCGGCGGCGTACCGGACGCTGCCGATCGGGTCGCCGCTGGAGGACGGGACGCTGGTCGGTCCGCTGGTCGACGACGCAGCCGGCGAGGCGTACGAGAAGGCGATCGCGCGAGCGCAGGCTGACGGTGGCGAGCTGATCGTCGGCGGCTCGCGTGCTGCCGCGAAGGACGGCGCGGTCGAGGGCGGCTGCTACGTGAAGCCGGCGATCGTGCGGATGCCGGGACAGACCGACGTGGTGCGCGAGGAGACGTTCGCGCCGCTGCTGTACGTCATGACCTACGAGACGCTCGACGAGGCGATCGCGCTGCACAACGACGTGCCGCAGGGACTGTCGAGCTCGATCTTCACCCTCGATGTACGCGAGGCGGAGCGGTTCGTCTCCGCGACCGGATCGGACTGCGGCATCGCGAACGTCAACATCGGCCCCTCGGGCGCCGAGATCGGTGGCGCGTTCGGTGGTGAGAAGGAGACCGGCGGCGGCCGAGAGTCGGGGTCGGACGCGTGGAAGAACTACATGCGGCGGGCGACGAACACGGTGAACTACTCGACGGAGCTGCCGTTGACGCAGGGGGTGTCGTTTGGCTGAGGTCCGCGACCGGCACAACGAGGATTTTTTCTGTCGATCGTCCCTGGACGGGCTGATTGCGGCTTTGCGCAAATCAGCCGCGTGCGCGCGCTGGCAGTTCCATCCACTGCGACATCTGATCAGCGCGATCTAGCGCCAATCGGCCGCGCACAAGTCAGCCAACTCTGGCTCAGGGCCCCATGTCAGATTCCCCCACGGACCACTCCCTTCGACAATCGAGGCCGAACCCAGGCGGCCCGACAGTTCTGTATTGCGACGGGGCCCCGCAATCACGCGAGAGCGGTGGACAGCTTGGCTGCGAACTCGGCGAAACCGTCGAGCTGAGGTTGCTCTCGAGCCACTGCCTCTAGGAGAGCTTGGCCCGAGCGCATGTGCGACGCCTGGCTGGCGAACTGATTGGTGATCGCCTTCGCGCGGACCACGCTCCAGAGTTCGGCTTCGTCCAAGCCCTCCCAGGTCGCCTCTGCACGCCTAACGGCCCGCTCGGCATCCGATCTTGTCAGCGTTTGCATCGTGTCCACTGCGCTCATGAGGCGATCAATCGGTTCGCTCCCCTTCGGGCTTGGCCACTCCCATGCCATTTGCTGTCGAAGCCAGCGCTGCGCCATCTCAGCAACCACGTTGTCCCTTTGACCCGCCACTAGCTGGTTCAAGAGACCACGCAGCTGTCGAACGTGCGCGAACTCCGCCTTGATGAGGCCTTTGTCGATCATCACTTGCAAGGCAACGTCATCAGAGAGGTAGACGCCCTCGACATCTCCGGTGGGCCACACCGTGATGCGGTCGGCGATAGACCCTGCCGGCGGGGGGGCGTCGATGTCTCTGTCTACCGCGCCGATGATGGGGAGTTCATACGGGGCGAGTTGTTCAACTTCCCTCAGAACGCGCGATCGCCCGCCGGCGCTGTTGACCGATGCACGGCCGAGTTCCGAGAACTGAAGTTTTAGGAGCGGCGAGTCGTTCTTCCCCTCGACGACGACGAGAAGATCAGCCTGAGTGAGTGCGCTGACTCGAAAACCGGCCGATCGATAGAGCTCAAGCCGCTCGGCCTCATCTGCGATGAGCCGCGGTGCCGATTCGTGGCTCATGCGAACGATGGAGGATGGAGGAAGTGCGTCCAGAATTGCCGGGCTGTGCGTTGCAACGATCAACTGACCAGCACTGCCGACGCCCTTCTCCAACGCCCGGACGAGTCGATGACTCAGCCCTGATCCACCGATGTCGAGTGGTGGCGTGAGCGTGGCGTAGAACGAGAATGCCCTCCTGAGCAGGGAGGATCTGGATTGCGACGTCCGATCCGAACCACTCAAGAGGGGCACCTCGTAAGTGAAACCTTCTCACACGATCCGGCCTGTGTTCGATGACCCGAACCTGGTGTCGGCA
The DNA here is from genome assembly GCA_018672315.1 of Nocardioidaceae bacterium. Classification (NCBI taxonomy): domain Bacteria; kingdom Bacillati; phylum Actinomycetota; class Actinomycetes; order Propionibacteriales; family Nocardioidaceae; species Nocardioidaceae bacterium. The sequence continues at coordinate 420,173 of CP076053.1, forward strand.
GCCGGTCTGGTCCCGGCGCTGCGGCTGGCCGAGTCGGCCGGGCTCTACGACCTTCTCGACGACCTGACGGTGGCCTCGCCGAACGCTGCTGCGAAGACCGCGTCGGTGGTCGGCGGGATGCTCGCCGGTGCGGATTCCATCGATGACCTCGACCTGTTGCGCCACGGTGGGATGGGCCGACTGTTCGCCGGGGTCCGGGCACCGTCGACGCTGGGCACGTTCCTGCGCTCGTTCACCCACGGGCACGTGCAGCAGCTCGACAAGATCAACGCCGGGCTGCTGGCCGGACTCGCGACCCGGGTGCCCGGCCTGCTCGCCGGTTCGGACGCGGACGGGATTGCGTTCGTTGATGTCGACGACACCGTCCGCGAGGTCCACGGCTACGCCAAGCAGGGAGCGGCGTTCGGGTACACCGGCCAGCGCGGTCTCAACGTCCAGCTGGCGGCGATCTCGACTCCGACCGCAGCACCAGTCATCGCCCGCGCCCGGCTCCGCAAGGGCAACACCGCTTCCGCGAGGGGCGCCGGCAGGTTGTTGGCCCAGGTGATCACGACCGCCCGCGCCGCTGGCGTGACCGGTCGGATCCTGGCGCGTGCGGACTCCGCCTACTACGGGCACGCGTTCGTCGGCACCGCCCTGCGGCACAAGACGTGGTTCTCGGTGACCGCGCGGATGACGCCGAGCGTGACCGCGGCGATCACCAGCATCGACGCAGGTGCCTGGAAGCCGATCGAGTACCCCAACGCGGTCTACGACGAGGACGAGCAACGCTGGGTCAGCGACGCCGAGGTCGCCGAAGTTCCCTTCGTGGCGTTCACCGGCCGCCGCAAGCGCGAGCACGTCCGGTGTCGTCTGGTCGTGCGCCGGGTCAAGCGACTCCAGCCCCTGGCATCGGACGGGACCGAGCAGGGCGAGCTGTTCGCGACCTACCGCCACCACGCCTTCATCACCAACAGCACACTTTCGACCGTCGAGGCTGATCAACGTCATCGTGACCACGCGCTGGTCGAGCAGGTCATCGCCGAGCTCAAGGATGGTCCGCTCGCGCACCTGCCGTCGGGGAAGTACGCGGCCAACGCCGCCTGGGTCTCCCATGCCGTGATCGCGTTCAACATCGCCCGCGCTACCGCGGTCGCTGCCTCGATGCGCACCGCCCGCTGGGCAACCCTGCGCACCCGGATCATCAACATCCCCGGCCGGATCGCGACCACCGGCCGGCGCCTCGTCCTGCACCTTCCCACCCACTGGCCGTGGGCATCGCGCTGGAAACTGTTGTGGTCGACCGCGTCCGGGCCACCAGCCCTTGTCACGACCTGACCACCCAGCCAGAGACGGCGCGACCGAGGACCTCGAAGTGGAAAAGCCGGCACCGACCGGCAGATCAGCCACGCCCCGAGACCAAGCGACGCGAAGGCTCCACCGGAATCACCGACCACAAATCAACGGTGGTGGATCCGGGCTCAGTTGAGGGTGGAGGTAGGCGTCAGGTTCGTCGATAAGAACCAGCGAGTGACCTGCTCCCGCACGAAGTACTCGACTGATGATGATGAGCGCCTGCCGCTCCCCGCTGGACAGTTCTTGGACGTCGTGCACACTGCCCGCGGGAATACGTATGCGCAGTTGCTCCGGATTCTGTCGAGTAAGCGGCAACAGTTCCTTCGGCGCGATCATCTCGTTCACGGTCTGCAGGAAGCCCTCCCAGTCCGCGCGCGCCCTCATCGCCTCGCCGTCCTCGCCCGGCTCGTTTGGAAGCGAGGCAGCAACACATAGAGCCCGAGCAAAGCTTTCAAATTCCTGATCATCCAACCTGCCATAGTCATGCAAAGCGTTGAGTGGCTCGGCGGTCTTCTGGAACGCCATCAACTCACTGAGCTGCGCTAAGTCGATTGCGCTAGAACCAGCCGGCAGCAGACGCCGCTCGGCCGGCAGATAGACAACGTTCAGACTCGGCTGGGTCTGAATAAAGTCACCCAGTGAAAAAGCGTGATCGAGCACCGCGAGTCTCGGGGTGCTCGCTCTACGCATTCCTGCTGTCGGGTGCTGTGTGAAGGAGATCGTCGCAGCCTCCGGCACCTCCACTGCACCCCAGCCTCGCGCCTCGCTAAGATCGCGTAAGGCAAGTTGTTCACGCTCGTTGAACTGCAACGCGATGTCCACACGAGCCTCGACTCCAGCCCGAGCCGTGGGGATGAACCCGGACCACGGGCCCAGCATGCACGCGAGGAGTTTGCTTTTCCCGGTGCCATTGCCGCCGGCCAGCGCGACAAAAGACTCCAACGGAATCTCCGTCACGCCATCCACCAAGCCGCCTACATTCGTGGTGGTTACAGACTGAAGGCGCATCCCCCACCCTTATCACGACCTTGCGGCACCAGTGCCCTGCCGGTCTCGCTCTTGAGCGGGTGGTACGCGCGCATACCTCTCCGGCGGCGGAGTGCCGAAGGAATGCGGCGGCACCGTTCGTTGACCCCGACCAAGATGCGGGCTCGAATCCTGTTCGGGCCCTTGTGGTGGGCGTACGGCCTCGGCCGTTCTAATCGGCTCCACCGCTGTTAGGGATCTTCGGGTCAGTCAGTCGGGCGGCTGGTTGCGTTGCAGCCTGGGAGAACGGCAGGTGGCCCGACTCCGGGCTGGTGTCGGTTGCCGGGGGTACGGTGCTGGCCAGAACGAGACCTAGGCGGATCTCGACGAGCGAGACTTGCCGGAACGGGGAAAGTCGTGCGGCTAATCAAGGCGCGTGTCCAGAACTACCGCAGCGTGGAGGACTCCGGAGAGATTTTCTTCGAGGATGATGTCACCTGCCTCGTCGGCAAGAACGAGTCGGGCAAGACGGCGGTGCTTCAGGCCCTCCACCTCCTCAATCCACTGAATCCGGTCCAGGGCAAGAGAACCTATGACGAGGTAATGGATTATCCGAGCCGCCACTACTCCGCCTACAAGCGGAGTAAGGACAAGAGCGGACCGGCTCCGGTCCTGACGGCGACCTTTCGTCTCGACGACGACGAGGTCGCGACCCTCAAGCGCGACTTCGGAAACGACGTCCTCGACAACGACGAGATCATCGTGAAGAAGGGGTACGGCAGCACGACGAACTACATCTCGGGATACAACGAAGCCGCGGCTGTCGCGCATCGGATCAAGGGCCTGGAACTGCCCTCCGCGGCCGCGAAGACCGTCGGCGCGTCGAAGGACTTCAAGTCACTCCTGACTGCTCTGAAGGAGGTACCGGAGCCGCACTCCACGGTCACTGAGTTGATCGACGAGACCAAGGACTGGCGTGAGCTGCGGTTCGGCCTACACCTGGTCGACACATACCTCTCACCTTGGCTGCCCCGGTTTTTCTACTTCGACGACTACAACGTCATGAAGGGCAAGGTTTCCCTTCCGCACCTGAAGGCTCGCATGGCCGCCGACGCCCTCGACCCGTCCGAGGAGACCTTCCTGGCACTGCTCTCAACGGTGCAGGCCGAACTAGACGACCTGGAAAACACCGACTACGAGGCCTTGATCCGCGAACTCGAAGGCGCCGCCAACGGGATCACCGACGACGTGATGCGGTATTGGTCCCAGAACCAGGGTCTTGAGGTCGTCATCGATGTTGCAGGCTCGGACCCGAAGGACGAGCCGCCTCTTAACGCCGGACCAGTGGTTCACGTCCGCATTCGCAACCCACGACACCGAGTCACCGTCCCGTTCGACGAGCGCTCGCGCGGCTTTGTTTGGTTTTTCTCCTTCTTCGCGTACTTTTCCGACATTGAAGTTGATGAAAACCGAGCCACGATCATCCTGCTCGACGAGCCAGGCCTGAATTTGCACGCCACGGCCCAGGGAGACTTTCTTCGCTTCATCGAAGAGCGGCTCGCCGATGAGCAGGGGCATCAGGTCATCTACACCACCCACTCCCCGTTTCTTATCGACCCGCGACGCATCGGCCGGGTGCGGACGGTAACCGATGTCGACAACGAGGGCACCAAGGTCACCTCGGAGGTCTTCCAGACCGACCGCGAGACCGTGTTCCCGCTTCAGGGTGCCCTTGGCTACGACCTCGCTCAGACGCTATTCGTTGGCCCCGACTGCCTACTGGTGGAGGGACCGAGCGACATGCTCTACCTTCAGTTGCTGTCCCAGGCCTGCGAGGCGGCCGGGAAGACGACGCTGGACGATCGCTGGACGATCACGCCGGTTGGTGGCGCTGACAAGGTATCCACCTTCGTAAGCCTGCTCGGCAGCAGCCAGTTGAACACCGTTGTCGTCATGGACGCGAACAGCAAGGATAGGGCCCGCGTCGCGGGCCTGCAGGCAAACGGCTATCTGGGGAAGAAGTCGCTCATTCTCATCAGCGAGATCACCGGGCAGCCAGACGCCGACGTCGAGGATCTGTTCACGCCGTCGTTCTACCTCGAACTAATCAACGGCGCCTACAAGACAAAGATCAAAGTAGGTGACCTGACGGCTAAGCACGGTCGCATCGTTGGCCGTGTCGAGAAGCACTTCAAAGAGACCGGCATCGCCGAAGGTCGTCTCAACCACTACAAGCCATCGGCGTACTTCCTGCGTGAGCAGGTGAAGATGCTGCCAAGGTTGAACGACTCGACGCTGCAATCGGCCAGCGAATTGTTCGACCGGGTCAACGCACAGCTCGGCTGAGGATGGAAGAGAGCATCGCGCGGGTCGTCTCACCCCTTCCTGAGCACACTAGATTGGGCGACAAAGGTCGTACGGCGGACCGCCGCTTTTGTCCTCACTTCCTGCGCGTTCCGTGAGGACATGGCGACCTGGCTCGACTACAAGACCGCATAGGTCAAGAGCAGGATGCAGCCAATCATTCTTGAGCTGATGACACCGCCGCGCGACGACCTACTGATGGGCTTCGGAGACAAAGCGGGAAAAAGGGGATCACCGCGTGCGTCTCAGCAAAAGATTCAAGTCGATGAAGGCGCTTGCTGGAGCCTTCTTCGTCCTGCCAGGGCGCATCTCGCTGTTGTCCAGCAACCAGATTGTGATGACCGCCGGCTATGTCCCGCAGCCGTATCAGGACGACCTAAAACCAGCTCCCGTTGCTAGTCTTGATCGAACCCTCGCGTTGGACTGTCGACGCCGCGTCCCGACTCTCTACCCCGGCGCCGTTGCGCGGCGCGAGGTTGCGAGGGCCGATCGGTAGGTAGCCGAAACTCCCAGGCGGCCTGCCGACGTAGGCACGGATGGTCTTCCATGCCCTTGCTTTCGCCGCCGACGGCATACAAGAAACGGGCGTCGTTGACGTCAACTGCGGATCGAGGTGCCCCGTCCGCCGGGGGCAGAGCCACCCGGTAGACAGATTCGCCGAATGCCGATAGCACACCAGCATGAAGTCATGGAACACTCGTGATCACTAACGACCAGCGACCAGCAGACGCTGCTGAAGGCAATAGAGTTTTGTCGCTAGGAATCGAGCGGAGAGGCCCAGGCGTTGGGTTGCAGGTCGCTTAAGCTCGAGCGCGTTGGCTGCCTAGCCACCGGACCGGTTCTTGGCGATGAGTCCAGTCACTCGTGGCGGACGCCGATCGAGGTCAGCAGCCTGGCAATCGTCGGATTTGCGGCGGCTCGACCTGGCAGGTCAGCGTCCGCGACTAGGGCGTCCAGGGTCGCATCCGACACGTTGCGTAGGTGCCTTCGGTCCCGCCATGGCGTCTCTGGATCCGCCAATCCCAGTGCGACCTCTGTGTCCGGCTGGGCCACGATCACCTCAACGCTGTCTAGCGACACTTCGTATTCAGCGACTAGCTCATCGAGGTCGGCACGCAATCGGTCTGCCTGCGGCCCTTCGACGTCTCCGTCCACAACGACGGTAAGAGTCGCGACAGACTCGGCGACTTCGAGCATGAGCCGCGTGACCGGAATCATGTTCATGGGGCCCGAGGCAGGAACGAACGTTACGGGCCTCGAAGCCATGTAGACCCGACGCACCGACTCGAAGAACCGGACGTCCGAGCGGCCCTCGACCACGACTAAATGCTGTCCTGCAGCCGCCGTCTGTGCAATGACCGGTGCAGTCAGTGGCAGGAACGGTGTCCCCTCGTCGCCGGCTGCGCGCAGCTTTCGCTCAAGTGCTTCTACTAGCGTCACCTTCTGGTCGATGATCGCCCGCAAGTCATCACCGTCGGCAAGGATCAGGTTCAGCTCCTTGCCTGCGACAAGAGCGTCAACTGAAGCGCTACTGAACCCGCCAATGCTAATGAAGAGGCCGAGTGTGCCGACGAGCTTTCCGTCTACCTTGCCCTTAAACTGATAGATGCTCGACGCCGGGTGGGGGTCGCCGGTCCACTTCGCCTCGACAAGGATCGTGCGGCCGTGGAACCAGATCGAACCGTCGATCTCCTCACCCTTCGGCCGGTAGCTCAACCGCGGTTCCAAGCCCTCTTCGGCGAACATGGCCGCAAGGATGCGCTCAAAATTACGCCCACGTGCCGCTTTCTCCTTGCCTGACGCGGTCGAGGGCAAGGCATCAGCGTCACGGAAGGCTTGACGCCAATCAAAATCATCCACTGTCATGAGTTACTTCTATCGCACCGCATTGAGCCTTGGCGGTTCTGCAGCGCACGCTGTGACACGTTGTGCCCGAGCGCCGAGGTCACCGACGGCCAGTTTGGGTAACGCGCAGGTCGCCGACACTCGCCCGACCTAAGGCGCGTCATTCCGCTTGGACTGACGCTCATCCAGATATCCGCAGCAACGACCGCGACCGCCGCAAGCTCGCCTACCGGCTATCGGTCCCATTGAGGGTCGATCACCGCACGAACACCGCCACCGTCCTCGACGGCACCGTGAACACGTTCCCCTCAGCCCGGATCCACCACCGTTGATTTGTGGTCGGTGATTCCGGTGGAGCCTTCGCGTCGCTTGGTCTCGGGGCGTGGCTGATCTGCCGGTCGGTGCCGGCTTTTCCACTTCGAGGTCCTCGGTCGCGCCGTCTCTGGCTGGGTGGTCAGGTCGTGACAAGGGCTGGTGGCCCGGACGCGGTCGACCACAACAGTTTCCAGCGCGATGCCCACGGCCAGTGGGTGGGAAGGTGCAGGACGAGGCGCCGGCCGGTGGTCGCGATCCGGCCGGGGATGTTGATGATCCGGGTGCGCAGGGTTGCCCAGCGGGCGGTGCGCATCGAGGCAGCGACCGCGGTAGCGCGGGCGATGTTGAACGCGATCACGGCATGGGAGACCCAGGCGGCGTTGGCCGCGTACTTCCCCGACGGCAGGTGCGCGAGCGGACCATCCTTGAGCTCGGCGATGACCTGCTCGACCAGCGCGTGGTCACGATGACGTTGATCAGCCTCGACGGTCGAAAGTGTGCTGTTGGTGATGAAGGCGTGGTGGCGGTAGGTCGCGAACAGCTCGCCCTGCTCGGTCCCGTCCGATGCCAGGGGCTGGAGTCGCTTGACCCGGCGCACGACCAGACGACACCGGACGTGCTCGCGCTTGCGGCGGCCGGTGAACGCCACGAAGGGAACTTCGGCGACCTCGGCGTCGCTGACCCAGCGTTGCTCGTCCTCGTCGTAGACCGCGTTGGGGTACTCGATCGGCTTCCAGGCACCTGCGTCGATGCTGGTGATCGCCGCGGTCACGCTCGGCGTCATCCGCGCGGTCACCGAGAACCACGTCTTGTGCCGCAGGGCGGTGCCGACGAACGCGTGCCCGTAGTAGGCGGAGTCCGCACGCGCCAGGATCCGACCGGTCACGCCAGCGGCGCGGGCGGTCGTGATCACCTGGGCCAACAACCTGCCGGCGCCCCTCGCGGAAGCGGTGTTGCCCTTGCGGAGCCGGGCGCGGGCGATGACTGGTGCTGCGGTCGGAGTCGAGATCGCCGCCAGCTGGACGTTGAGACCGCGCTGGCCGGTGTACCCGAACGCCGCTCCCTGCTTGGCGTAGCCGTGGACCTCGCGGACGGTGTCGTCGACATCAACGAACGCAATCCCGTCCGCGTCCGAACCGGCGAGCAGGCCGGGCACCCGGGTCGCGAGTCCGGCCAGCAGCCCGGCGTTGATCTTGTCGAGCTGCTGCACGTGCCCGTGGGTGAACGAGCGCAGGAACGTGCCCAGCGTCGACGGTGCCCGGACCCCGGCGAACAGTCGGCCCATCCCACCGTGGCGCAACAGGTCGAGGTCATCGATGGAATCCGCACCGGCGAGCATCCCGCCGACCACCGACGCGGTCTTCGCAGCAGCGTTCGGCGAGGCCACCGTCAGGTCGTCGAGAAGGTCGTAGAGCCCGGCCGACTCGGCCAGCCGCAGCGCCGGGACCAGACCGGCTGCCGACACCAGGTTCGGGTCATCGAACACAGGCCGGATCGTGTGAGAAGGTTTCACTTACGAGGTGCCCCTCTTGAGTGGTTCGGATCGGACGTCGCAATCCAGATCCTCCCTGCTCAGGAGGGCATTCTCGTTCTACGCCACGCTCACGCCACCACTCGACATCGGTGGATCAGGGCTCAGCCGACGAGCCCCTCACCACCGGGTCCGAACCGTCCGCCTGCACCGGGTGCAGCCGGAAGCCGTTCCTTGCACCAGCCACCGTCTGCGAGACCTCGTCCGGGGTCGCGTTGAAGACCACCACAATCTCCTCCAGATCCGGGTCCAGGTCCGTCGCCCCGTCGTCGGAGACCTGCATCGTGATCACACCCCGCGCCTGATCCGGCCCGCCATCCGGGAAGCTCACCCGCTGCTGGATCCCCTCCGCGTCACCGATGTGGAACAGCGGGGACGACGTACGCATCCGCAGCAGGTCCAGCGCCCGACCCTTCGCCGCCGCTATGTCCTCCGCACTCGGACGCAGCTCGTCAGCCCGCTCGAGCAGCGGCCGCATGTACTGCCACTTGTCCTCGTTGCGCCACGCCCCCGGCAGCCCGCTGCCGAACGTGTTCTCCTGCCAGCTCCAATCGACCCGGTTGAACCAGTCCCCCGAGTCGTAGCTGTCCCGATCGAGCGACTTCGACCGCAGCAAGTCCGTGCCCGCGTGCCAAAACGAGACGCCCTGCGACAGCGCCGTCGTCGCCTGCGCCACCGTGTTCATCCGACCCCGCTCCGCCGGCGACAGGTCCGGATTCAGCTTCAGCGTCAGGATGTCGGCCAGCGTCTCGTTGTCGTGCGCGTCGACGTAGTTCACCGTCTCCGACGGGTCACCGGCGTACCCGGTGGCATCGAAGTCACCACCCGAGATCTGCTGCCCCGTGCAGTCAGTGAAGACGTAGTCGCGCAGGTTTCCGGCGAGCCCGACCTTGATGCGGTCCTGCAGGTACAGCAGACGGTTCTCCTGATCAGCGGCACTGCCACCGACGCCCGACCCGTTCGGCTCCGTGAACAGCCCCGTCGCGAACCCCTGCCCGCGCGGGTCCTCGTCGAACGGCGACCCGCCGTGCACCGCATCGCGCATCCGGTCGTTGAACGACCCGATCCCGGTCCCCGCGAGATTGCCCTGGGTCGCCTGCACGAACCGAGCGTCGTCGGCGACCTCGCCGAAGTTCCAGCCCTCGCCGTACAGGTAAATCGAGCGACCGTCCACCCCGTCCTCAGCCACGGTGAGCTCGTCGAGCGCCGCGCGTACGGCCTGCATCGTCGCCAGGCTGTGGTGACCCATCAGGTCGAACCGGAAGCCCGTCACCTTGTAGTCCCGCGCCCACGTCACCACCGAGTCGACCATGAGCTTCTCCATCATGGTCCGCTCGGTCGCGGTGTTGAAGCAGCAGATCGACGTCTCGATCTCACCGGTGTCCGGCGTCAGGCGGTGGTAGTAGCCCGGCACGATCTTGTCGAGCACCGACTTCTCGCTCTGTCCGCCCTCGTAGGTGTGGTTGTAGACGTTGTCCGTCACCAGCCGCATCCCGAGCCCGTTGACCGCCTTGACCATCTCGCGGTACTCCAGCGTGCGCAGCGGCCCGTCCGGATCGGTCGCGTACGACCCCTCCGGCGTCGTGTAGTGGAAGGGGTCGTAGCCCCAGTTGAAGCCGTCGTCAGCCCTGGTCTCCGCGGTGCATTCCTGCTGCTCCGTCGACGCCGGCCCGGAAGACGCGACGTCGCAGTCCGTCGTCGCCTTGGTCGACCTCAAGCACCGAGCTCAGGTCGTACGTCGGCAGCAGGTGCAGGTGGTCCATGCCTACGTCGGCGAGGTTGCACGTGATCACGACAAGCCAGACCGGAAGTTGTAGGCGGCGCCCAAGAGGCGCGAGAGTGGCGGATCGAGATGGCATTCGAGTGATCTACTCGCAAGGGAGGCAGCATGTCGGGATTCCAGCAATCACCAACCGCGTGGAAGCCGACCGACCTCCGCGCGGCCTTCGCGCGCTCGCTCTCGACCCTCTACGGCGGCGAGGTGCCGGCGTACACGACGCTGGTAGAGGTTTGCGAGGAGATCAACGCTGAGGTGATCGAGCGGGAGGGCGACGCGGCGCAGCGGCTCGGGTCGCTCTCGCGGGTGACGGCCGAGCGGCACGGGGCGATCCGGCTCGGCACTCCTGAGGAACTGGGCCAGGTGGCACGCATCTTCGCGGCGTGCGGGATGCACCCGGTGGGTTTCTACGACCTACGGGCGGCAAACCCGCCGATCCCGGTCGTCTCGACTGCGTTCCGCCCGATCGATCGCGACGAGCTGGCGGCGAACCCGTTCCGGGTGTTCACATCGCTGCTGGTCACCGACGACCGGCGGTTCTTCGACGAGCCGACACAGGGTCGGCTGGAGGAGTTCCTCGGGGCGCGGACCCTGTTCTCCGGCGAGCTCCTGGGTCTCGCGGACCGGATGGTCGAGTGGGGCTCGCTGGCGGACGCGGACGGCTCGCGTTTCCTCGAGCTGGCGACGGCGGCCTTCGCGCTGAGCCCCGAACCGGTCGACGCCGAGTGGTACGCGCACCTCGAGTCCATCTCGTCTGTCGCCGCCGACATCGGCGGCGTCGCCTCGACGCACATCAACCACCTCACGCCGCGGGTGCTCGACATCGACGAGCTGTACCGCCGCATGGGCGAGCGCGGAATCGAGATGATCGACCGCATCCAAGGTCCTCCCTCTTCGCGCGAGTCGGGTCGGCCGGACGTGCTGCTGCGGCAGACGTCGTTCCGGGCACTGGCGGAGCCGCGTACGTTCCGCGACGCCGATGGCTCTCTACGCCAGGGCGAGCTGCGCGTGCGGTTCGGGGAGGTCGAGGCCCGCGGGGTCGCCCTCACCCCAGCCGGCAGGGCGGCGTACGACGAGGGCGGCATCAAGGCCCTGCCGATGACCGAGCGCGACCTGCACGAGCACGACCTGGCCTACTACGTGCCCGACCCCGACTCGCCGTCGGGGCTCGCGCCGGTCGTGTACGAGGACTTCCTCCCGAAGTCGGCCGCCGGCATCTTCGCCTCGAACCTCACCAGCGACGGCAAGGCCGACGCGTCCCAGCGGGCGGCGGCACGAGACGCGGGATGGCTGGCCGACGCGCTCGGCGTCGAGCTGCACGACCCGTACGCGCTCTACGACGCGGAGCGCGCCGCAGCCAGCTGACAGCGACGCCTCCTCTTCGGATCAGCGCGGTGGATCAGACACACATGCTGTGTCCGATCAACCGCGTTGAGGCACCGCATCAGGCGTGAGCCGTGAACGCGGACAAGCAACCGCCCGGGCGCATCACGGCCTCGTCCGCCGGGCACCATGCAGAGGACGCTGCAGATCCGGGCGACGAGTCGCCGTGCCGCGAGGCGCACCCCCACGGCAGGAGCCGCATGCCCACGCACGATCCGAAGACGGTCCTTGTCACCGGCGCCACCGGCTACGTCGGCTCCCGACTCGTGCCTGCGCTCCTCGAAGCGGGTCACCGCGTCGTCGCAGCGAGCCGGTCCGGCACCGAGGACTACCCGTGGGACGACGGCGTCGAGACCCGCGAATTCGACATCGCCGACGAGGACCTCATCGCGTCAGCCATCGAGGGCGTCGACGTCGTCGTCTATCTCGTGCACTCCATGGACGACGAGGACTTCGTACGCAAGGACCGTGAGGCCGCCGAGCGAGTCGCCCGCGCCTGCGAGGCCGCCGGCGTCACTCGGGTCGTCTACCTGTCCGGCCTCGTGCCCGACGGCGAGCTGTCGGACCACCTGCGCTCTCGCCTCGAGGTCGAAGAGGTCTTCCTTGACTCCCCCGTACCCGCCGTCGTGCTGCGCGCCGCGATGGTGATCGGATCCGGGTCCACCTCGTACGAGCTGCTGCGCCGCCTCAGCGAGCGCATCCCGCTCCTGACGCCCGTGCCGCGATGGATGGACAACAAGATCCAGCCCGTCGCCGTCGAGGACGTCGTACACCTCATCGAGTACGCCATCGCATCGACCGCCGCCGACGGGCACTTCGACGTCGGCGGCGACGAGGTCCTCAGCTACCGCGACCTGCTCGCCACCTTCGCCGTCGTCGCAGGCCTCCGACGACGCACCGTGCTCGTTCCCGGCCTCTCCGCCAAGCTCGTCGGCCGCGCCTGCGCCGCGATCAGCGGACTCGAGAAGATCGAGGTCACCGCGCTCGTCGCCAGCCTGCGCCACGACATGGTCTGCGGTGAGAACACCGTGCGCGGCGAGCTCATCGACGACGACTTCACCTTCACCGGCGTCGCCGAAGCGCTGTGCCGCTCGCTGACTACCGGCGGAGCCGAGGGCACGAGCAAGCGCGGCGACGTGCAGTCCAGCGCGTCGACCGACCCCAGCTAGGCGTCCGGGCCTCGCGGCTCGCTCTCGATCGACCTCCGCCCGCACGGGCGATACTCGGCGCATGGCAGAGGTCCCGGGGCAGTCGCCAGAGTCCGTACGCGCGGCGTACGACACCGTCGCCGACCTGTACGCAGCACGGCTGCCGGACCTACGGGCAGAGGCACCGCTCGATCTGGCGATGCTCGACGCCTTCATCGACACGGTCGGGCCCGCCGCGAACGTGCTCGACGCCGGCTGCGGCACAGGACGCCTCAGCCGTCACCTCGTCGGCCGAGGCCTCGACGCCAGCGGGATAGATCTGTCCCCCGGCATGGTCGCCGAGGCGAGCCGCAGCGTCCCGGGCGTCGCGTTCTCGGTTGCGAGCTTGAATCAACTGCCGTTCGGGTCGGGGACCTTCGATGGCGTCCTGCTCTGGTACTCGACCATCCACACCCCGCGGCCCGAGCAGCCGACGATCTATCGCGAGGTCGCTCGCGTGCTGCGACCCGGCGGGCACCTACTCGTCGGCTTCCAGTCCGGCACCGGCGAGCGCGAACTCTCCCCGCGGCCGATGCGGTGCGCGTCGCGGTGCATGAACAGGTCGACCGCGAGCATCGCGACGATGACGGCGAGGACAGCTGTCCACGCCGACATGGTTACGTCCATGAGGGCCTTCGTTTCCGCAGAAGTGGTGAGACGAAGGTCTCGCCACCGCTCGCAACGGCATCTCCGTTGCTGGTCAAACTGCACGCTTGTACTGTCACTGGTCAGGCCCGTCGATATTCATCTTGCGAAGGAAGCTGCATGGCGAACTTGAGAGTCTTCGTGTCTAGTACTGCTTACGACCTAGGAGTCTTACGCTCGGCACTGAGGGGCTTCATTCAGGGACTCGGTTACGACCCCGTTCTTAGTGATTATTCGGACGTCGTCTACGATCCTCGAGAACATGCCCACAAGAGTTGCATCGCAGAAGTGCAAACCTGCGACATGGTCGTTCTTGTAATTGGCTCGAGATTTGGAAGTGACATTCAAATTGATTCTCTGGAGAAAGTGACCGACCAAGATGTCATGCGCTTCCTCGAAGACTCGAGCGAGCAGAAAATCTCGATCACCCAGGCAGAGGCGCTCACCGCCGCGAACTGCGGAATCCCTATATTCGCCTTTGTTGAGGCGGGCGTGCACCACGACTACTCGGTGTTTCAACGGAACAAGAATCTTGAGTTCGCCAGTAAGATCGTCTATCCTTCGATCGCTCAGGCAGGCAATGCAGAGTATATATTCAATTTCATCGATTTTCTACAAGGAAGATCTTACAATAATGCGGTCATTGCTTTTGATCGCATGGAAGAGGTGATGGAACACCTACAAAAGCAGTGGGCAGGCCTCTTCCAGCGAATGCTTGCCGAGTCGAGAACGGGCCGAGACGAGGGTGTGCGCATTGACCGGTTGGCGGACCAGTTTGAGGATCTCAAGGCTGCACTCCTAGCCTCATTTGGCGACGCGGGAAGCCGGGCCGCCGCACGAGCAGTTGTTCGCTACCGGCGCCTACTCGATTTTCTGCGCCAGCTTCCCAGTCCGCATAAACCGATGAGAGAGGCGGTCGTTGACTCGCAGGCGCCCTTCTGGGAGATGCTCCGCGAGACAGCCGGAGTCGTCTCGGTTGGCTCTGGCGAGGACGAGGAGATCCGAAGATATGAAAGCATTCTCGAACTAGACAGTGGCGCTAAGCTGCTTGCGCGCTTCCCAAGTTTTGTGATCGATCGTCTCGCTAATGACTGGCAAACTTTTCAAGCGTTGCCAACGACAGACCGCGCAGCTGCTTTCGATGCTCTCGTCGATCTAGACGACGCAGGCCGTCCGGTAATCCGTCCCTTCGTCGAACGTGAGCTTCGCACTCGTCCGACGTCGACTGGGACAGATAGTCTGGAGCCCGCCGTGAGTCCCCCCTCGGCGCAAGTAGTTGACCCTCTGTTAGCTCAAGGAAAAACCAACGAAGAGCCCGGTAGTCCAGAGTAAGGACACGAATACGATCTCATTCTTCGCCAACTCCGCCGCCCGTAACCGCTGTCATGCAGCGACGCTTTGAGCTTTTGATCCGAGCGCGCGGAACACGATCCGACCGCAATTCCCCGCGAGTGTTCGGCGCGCCAGTGGGTCGAGACCCCGAGGTCAGGAGCGTCGCTCGCACCCACCTGGCCGGATCCAAGCGGCTATAACGCTTTAATGTCATTCCCCGCCATCCGGGAAAAGCATGACGCGCACGACCTCGCCGCCTACGCGCGCGAACTCGAACTTTTCGTCCGGCCCCGAACCCTGTCGGGTGAACCTTAGAGGGTGGCGACCCAGTTGCTTAGCAGCCGCGCACCCGCATCCCCCGACTTCTCCGGGTGGAACTGCGTCGCACACAACGGCCCGTTCTCCACCGCCGCCACAAACCTGTCGCCACCGTGCTCGGCGTACGTCACCAACGGTTCCTTGGTCTTGCCGTGGGTGACCAGGTCCCACGTACGCGCCGCGTAGGAATGCACGAAGTAGAACCGCTCGCTCTCGACACCATCGAACAGCTGAGACCCAGCCGGCACGTCGACGGTGTTCCAGCCCATGTGCGGCACGACCTCAGCCTCCAGACGCGTGACAGACCCCGGCCACTCCCCCAGGCCCTCGGTGCGCACGCCGTGCTCGATCCCGGTCTCGAAGAGCACCTGCATGCCGACACAAATGCCCAGCACCGGACGACCACCCGCCAACCGACGACCGATGACCTCACCCGCCTTGACCTGCAGCAGCCCCGCCACGCACGCGGCGTACGCCCCGACGCCCGGCACCACGAGACCGTCGCAGTGCTGCGCACGGTCCCGGTCCGCGGTCAGCTCGACGTTCGCGCCGGCGCGCTCCAGCGCGCGCACGGCCGAGCGGGTGTTGCCCGACCCGTAGTCGAGCACCACCACATCAGGCTTGCTCATCCCAGAGCCTCCAGAAAGACAGAGATCAGTCGGCCAGCGTGCCCTTCGTCGAAGGCACCCCGCCCTCACGCGGATCGAACGCCACCGCATCCCGCAGCGCTCGCGCGAACGCCTTGAACTGCGCCTCCACCAGGTGGTGCGGGTCGCGGCTGCTCAGCACGCGGATGTGCAGCGCGATCTGGGCGTGGAACGCGATCGTCTCGAACACGTGGCGGGTCAGCGAACCCTGGTAGTCGCCGCCGATCGCGACGTAGATCTGGCCCTCGGGCTCACCGACGTGCACGCAGTACGGCCGCCCGGAGACGTCCACCGCACACTGCACCAGCGCCTCGTCCAGCGGCACGAGCGCGTCGCCGAACCGGCGAATGCCCTTCTTGTCGCCCAACGCGATCTTCAGCGCGTCTCCCAGGGCGATCGCGGTGTCCTCGACGGTGTGGTGGGCGTCGATGTGGGTGTCGCCCTCGGTGCGCACCGTCAGATCGAGCAGCGCGTGCCGCGCCAGGCTGTTGAGCATGTGGTCGTAGAACCCGACGCCCGTCGAGATCTCGCCCTTGCCGGACCCGTCGAGGTCGACCTCGACGAAGACGCTCGACTCCTTCGTCGCGCGCTCGATCGTCGCAGTCCGCTTTGCTGCGCCAGCCTGCTCGCTCATGAGAGCACCTCCACCAGGGCGTCCTTGAACGCCGCCATCTCCTCGCCCGTGCCGATCGACACGCGCAGCCATCCGTCCGGCCCGGTCTCCCGCACCAGCACACCTCGGTCCAGCAGACCCTGCCAGACCTGGTGACGATCCTCGAACCGGCCGACGAAGACGAAGTTCGCGTCCGAGTCCGCCACCGTCAGACCCTGCCCGCGCAGCCACTCCACGGTGCGGTCACGCTCGGCCCGCAGCTCGTCGACCTTGCCCAGCAGGCTCGGAGCGTGCCGCAGCGCCGCCAGCGCCATCGCCTGCGTCACCGCCGAGAGGTGGTACGGCAGCCGCACCACCCGCAGCGCGTCCACGATCTCGGTCGCCGCCGCCAGGTAGCCCACCCGGCCACCGGCCAGCGCGAACGCCTTGCTCATCGTGCGCGTCACCACCAGGTTGCGGTGCTCGCCCAGCAGCGCCAGCGCGCTCGGAGTGCCCTCGCGACGGAACTCGCCGTACGCTTCGTCGATCACCAGCACACCCGGCAGCTCCTGCGTCGCCAGCGCCTCCGCGATCGCGACCACGGCCTCCGGCGCGAGCGCCGTGCCGGTCGGGTTGTTCGGGCTCGGCAGCAGCACGACCGTCGGCTCGTGCTCCTTCACCGTCGCCACCGCGTGGGCGATGTCGAGCGTGAAGTCCTCCGCTCGGTGCCCCGCCACCCACGTCGTCAGCGAGTTGCGGGCGTACTCCGGATACATCGAGTACGTCGGCGCGAAGCTCACCGCCGTACGCCCCGGGCCGCCGAACGCCTGCAGGATCTGGCTCATCACCTCGTTGGACCCGTTCGCCGCCCACGTGTTCGCGGCCGTCAGGCCGGCGGGGGTGTCGGCGTTCAAGTACGCCGCGAGCTGCTCACGCAGCCCCATGTGCTCCCGGTCGGGGTAGCGGTTCAGCGTCGTCGCCGCCTCACCGACCGAGGCTGCGATGTCGGCGACGCACGCCTCGTCGGGGGCGTACGGGTTCTCGTTGACGTTCAGCTGCACCGGCACGTCGAGCTGCGGCGCCCCGTACGGCTCGACCCCCCGCAGCTCGTCCCGCAGCGGGGGCCAGGTCACTGGTTCGCCCCGGCGTCAGCCTGATCGGCAGCAGCGTCGAACGTCTCCGGCGCCAGCCGCGCCCGCACCGCCGCGCCGTGACCGGGCAGGTCCTCGGCGTGCGCGAGGTTGATGACGTGGGTGCCGACCTCCTTGAGGGCCGACTCCGTGTACGTCACCACGTGCACCGCCTTGAGGAACGACCGCACCGAGAGACCCGAGGAGTGGCACGCGCAGCCGGCGGTGGGCAGCACGTGGTTGGATCCCGCGCAGTAGTCGCCCAGCGACACCGGCGTGAACGACCCGACGAACACCGCGCCCGAGTTCTGCACCGTCATCGCTCTCTCGTCGGCGTCGACGGTCTGGATCTCGAGGTGCTCCGCGGCGTACGCGTTAACCACCTTCATGCCCTGGTCGAGGTCGGTGACCGTAACGATCGCCGACTGCGGACCACCGAGGGCGGTGCGTACGCGCTCCTCGTGCTTGGTCTGCGGCACCTGCAGCTCGAGCTCGGCCTCGACCGCGGCGGCGAGGTCGTCGCTCGGGGTGACCAGCACCGACCCGGCCATCGGGTCGTGCTCGGCCTGGCTGAGCAGGTCGGCGGCGACGTTGCGGGCGCTGGCGGAGTCGTCGGCGAGGATCGCGATCTCGGTCGGGCCGGCCTCGGAGTCGATGCCGACGACACCCTTGAGGTAGCGCTTCGCCGCGACCACGTAGATGTTGCCCGGGCCGGTGACCAGGTCGACCGGCCGGCACGGACCGGCGCCGTAGGCGAACATCGCGATCGCCTGGGCGCCGCCGACGGCGTACACCTCGTCGATGCCGAGCAGTTCGCAGGCAGCCAGGATCGTGGGGTGCGGCAGGCCGCCGAACGCCTTCTGCGGGCTGGAGGTCAGCGCGATGGAGCCGACGCCGGCGACCTGGGCGGGGACTACGTTCATGACGACGGAGGAGACCAGCGGGGAGAGCCCGCCGGGCACGTACAGGCCCACGCGGCCCATCGGCACCATGCGGTTGCGCACCACGGCGCCTGGGGCGACCTCGGTGGTGGTGTCGTGCTCCATCTCGGCCTCGCACGTGGCGCGGAGGCGGCGGATGGACTCCTCCAGCCCGGCGCGTACGTCGGGGTCGAGGTTGGCCAGCGCGTCGCGCAGGGCCTCGCGCGGCACGGCGATCTCGGTCTGGGTGACGCCGTCGAACTGAGCGGAGTACTCGGTGATCGCCTCCACGCCACGGGCGCGCACCTCGGCGCAGATCGGACGAACGACATGCACGGCGGACTCGACGTCGAACTCGGCGCGCGGCACCGCGGCGCGGTAGTCGAGGTCAGGTCCTGCGTCGCGCAGGTCGAGTCGGCGGATCATGACCTCATTCTAGGTGCGCGGCGAGTGGCCCCCGCACGGCGTACGCGTGAGATCAGACGCGCCCGCGTCACCGCCTCGCCCGTCAACCACCGGTGGGCCACCGGCGGCGTACTAGGTTGAGAGGCATGTCCCAGCAGCTGCCGATGTTCCCGCTGAACACGGTGGTCTTCCCCGGTATGCGGGTGCCGCTCAACGTCTTCGAGAAGCGCTACCGCGCGCTCGTACGCCACCTGCTCGCCGAGGACATGCCCCGCAACCGGCTGCTCGGCACCGTCGCGATCCGCGCGGGCTACGAGGTCGGCGAGCACGGCGCACAGGCCGTGCACACCACCGGCGTCCTGCTGCAGATGACCGAGTGCACCCCGCACTCCGACGGTGGCTTCGAGATCGAGGTGCTCGCCCGGCAGCGGATGCAGCTGCTGCAGATGGGCACGACCGACGGGTTCCCCTCCGGTGAGGTCGAGCTGCTCGAGGACGACGAGCCCGACCTCGCCGACGCCGACGAGGAGGCGCACCGGGCGCTGGAGACCTTCGAGCAGTACCGCGGCCGCCTCGCCGAGATGCGCGGCGAGATCGTGCGGTCCGGCTCCTTCGGGTCCGACCCGTCGTTCCTCTCCTACGCCCTCTCGGCCACAGCGCTGCTGCCGATGCACCACCGGCAGTCGCTGCTCGAGGCCGAGACCGCCGCGGACCGGCTGCGTCTGCTGCGCACCTACCTCACCGACGAGATGCGCTCCATGCGCGCGCTCCCCTCCCTGCCGGCGACCGAGATCGCCCGCTCTGGCTGGTCACCCAACTAGGTTTCTCGTCGGGATCCGACGCGCACCACACCAAGGAGAGGCCATGAGCCGACTCGTCCCGTTCCTGACGTTCCAGGCCGGCAAGGGGCAGCACGCCGGCGAGGCCATCGAGTTCTACACCAGGCTCTTCCCCGCGGGCCGGGTCGTCTCCGACGTCCGCCACGGCGCGGAGGGCCCCGGCCCCGAGGGGTCGGTGATGGTCGCGGAGCTCGAGCTGGCCGGGCACCCGCTGCGGCTCAGCGACAGCTTCGTCGAGCACGCCTGGGGTCCGAGCCCGGCGACGTCGCTGTGGCTCGAGCTCGACACCGACGCCGACCTGCGACACGTCTTCGCCGGCCTCGCCGAGGGCGGCACGGTGCACATGCCGCTCGACGACTACGGCTTCGGGCCCTTCGGATGGGTGGACGACCGATTCGGTGTGTCCTGGCAGCTGAGCGTCGTGCCGGACTAGCGACCGGCACCCCGACCACGTCATGGCCTCCGCGAAGTCCGGCGCGACGCCCGCCCTGCGCCTGCTGGCCCGGAGCGGCGTCCCCCACGAGGTGCGTGCGTACGACCACGACCCGGCCGTCACCGACTACGGACTCGAGGCTGCCCAGGCTCTCGACGTCGACCCCGCCCGGGTCTTCAAGACCCTGCTGGCCGACCTCGACGGTGAACTCGTCGTCGCCGTGGTCCCGGTGACCGGCCGGCTGGACCTCAAGGCACTCGCCGCCGCCCTCGGCGGCAAGAAGGCGACGATGGCCGACCCGAAGGCGGCCGAGCGTACGACCGGCTACGTCGTCGGCGGCATCTCACCGCTGGGGCAGAAGAAGCGGCTGCGCACGGTCGTCGACCGCTCGGCCGAGGCGTACGCGACCGTGCTCGTCTCCGCCGGTCGGCGTGGGCTGGATGTCGAGTTGAGGCCGGCTGATCTCGTTGGTCTCACCGGCGCGGGGGTGGCGGTGATCGCCGCTGGGTGAGGGGGGGTGGGCCTGCTTCACGGCTCACGGGGTCTCGCGGCTCGGCTAGCGCCTCACTCCTCGACCACCGGGGCGGCTCGGCTAGCGCCTCACTCCTCGACCACCGGGGCAGCTCGGCTAGCGCCTCACTCCTCGACCACCGGGGGCAGATCGACCACCGGGGTCAGCGCACGCGGTCCTTCAGGAAGCTCGTCGCGCGCTGCCACGCCTGTGCCGCGGCGTCGGCGTCGTAGGTGCCGATCAGGTCCTCGTCGTTGAAGAACGCGTGGCCGGCGTCGTACTCGAAGAGCTCCGTCGTCGCCCCGTCGCGGCTGCTGAGGCGGCCGAAGGCCTGCCGCGCGTCCGCGATGTCGATCGCCTCGTCGCCGCGCGCGTAGTGCCCCTGCACGTCGGCGGCGATCCGCTCCAGCTCGACGCCCTGCGGGAACCCGTAGAACGGGACCGCCGCCGAGACCCGATCGCCGGCCTGCTCGGCCAGCGACAGCACGAACCCGCCACCCATGCAGAAGCCGATCGCACCGACCGTGCTGGACGTCGTCGCGTCCAGGCCGGTCAGGTAGTCGATGGCGCCCGAGAGGATCTTCGAGGCCGCGTTGGCGTCGAGGTCGGACATCATCTGCTGCGCCTCCTCGCCGTCGTGGGCGACGCGGTTGCCGTACAGGTCGGGCGCGAGCGCGACGAACCCCTCGCCCGCCAGGCGCCGGGTGACGTCGGCGATGTGGGTCGTGAGGCCCCACCACTCCTGGATCACGATCACGCCCGGCCCGGAGCCGCCCTCGGGCGTCTCGAGGTAGCCGTACGCCGTCGTGCCGTTGGTCGCGAACTCGACGTTGTGCTCGGACTGCTCCTGGGACATGCGGGCTCCTCGGTGTGAGTGGCTGGATCAGTCGGGGTCGGTCGGCGTCAGTCGGTGCCGAGGCGTACGCGCGCCACCTGGGCGTCGCCCTCGGTGCTGATCGAGACGCCGAGGCCCGACAGCGGACCGACGATGTCGTCGAACTCCTGGACGTCCCGACCGGACAGGGACCCGCGGATGTCGTCGGCGATCCCCCCGTTGAAGTTCACGAAGAGCGCCCCGTCGGTGCCGTCGAGCTCCGGCAGCACGGCCTGGAACGCCTCCAGGTCGCCGAGCCGGTCCTGCGGGTCCGCGACGGCAGCGTTCCAGTCCGCGTCCGGACCGTACGCCGTGCCGAGCGCGCCGGACGCCGTGGAGAGCTCGAGCGGAGCGATGAGGGGTCGGAGCGCGTCCAGCACGTCGGAGACCGCGGCCTCGTCCGAGCTGGTCAGCAGCGCCACCGGCAGCGACAGCGACGGCGGCTGGGAAGCCGAGCCCTCGGAGAACGGGACGTCCTGCTCGAAGAACGTCGAGACGACGTCCTCACGCACCGCGAGACCGAACTCGTCACCGACGAGCGTGAGCACGTCCTCAGGCAGCGACAGCCCGCTCTGCCGCTCGAACCGCTCGACCAGGCGCGGGTCCCCGGTGAAGTCGGCGAAGAGGTCGAGTTGCTCGGTGAGGAACTGCTCGTAGTTCTCCGAGACCCCCGCCGTGAAGCCCACCGCCGTGTCCGCCGGGAAGTCCTCCAGTCGGATCGTCTCCGCGGGCGCGCCCGTGCTGGGCTGGTCGGAGCGGAAGGCGGCGACCGCCTCCAGACCACCCTCGGCGAACCGGAGGGTGAAGGCGCCGCTCAGGTCGCCGTCGTAGAGGTCGGTGAAGAAGTCCTCCTCACCCTCGGGCAGGTCCGAGCCGGCCAGCTTGAGGAACTCCTCGACGACGCCGTTGCCGAACCACGCCTCGACGATGCCGTCCTGGCCGCTGAGCGCGGTGATCTCGTCGAACTCCGCGAGGTCCTCCAGCGACCTCTGACCCGCAGCTGCGACCGCGCCGTCGGCGATGGCCTGGGTCTCGGCGAGGATCGCGTAGCCGTCGGCGAATGCGATGCCGGTCGGCTCCGCCCCGGCGCCGCTGCCGCACGCATCCAGCGCCGCAGCCGTCTCGCGGGCACCCTGCTCGTCGGTGACCTGGACCGTGCCGAGCACCTGCGGCTCCTCCTCACCGGGACGCAGCACGATCGCCGCCCGGTCGCCGAGCCACGGCTCGAAGTCGTCGGCCCAGGTCAGGTCGCACTCGGGAGCCTCGTCCAGGGCCAGCTCGATGAGGAACTGACGCAGGTCCTCCTGGTCCTCCGGTGCGCGCTCGCGCAGGTCGGGGAACGCCCGCAGGAACCGGTACGCCTCGATCTTCTGGCCCGCCGGCGGGTCGAAGTCGATGCCGACGTAGGCGATCGCGTCGTCCGGCACCACTGCCGCGGGCTGGGTGCCACCGCCACCGAGGAACCGCAGCCCCAGGGCAACGGCGCCCCCGACGAGCACGAGCGCGAGAGCGCCGGCCACGAGGAAGGCCGTGCGCCTCCCCGTGCCGCGGTCGGTCGGTGCAGCCTCGTCAGCAGGACCCTCGTACGTGCTCATGCCTGGCGCCTCTCCGCGTCGCGTCGTTCCCGAGCGACAGGTGGCGTCGGGGCGTACGCCTCAGGATAGAGCGCCGGACTGGTCGTGATCAGCAGATCCCGGCGCGCCGACCTGGCGTCGCTCACGCACCTCCCGCGGCTCCAGCGAGGGGATGATCAGCTCCGCGACCCACCCTGCGAGCACCCCGAGCGGCCAGGCCAGCATCACGACGAAGACGATCGATCCCAGGCCCTCGCTGCTGACCGCCGTCGCCAGCTGCAGCGGGCCGTCCAGCCGGGTGCCGTCGGCGACGCCTGACAGCTCGGCGGGTGAGAGCACGCTCGGGCCCAGCAGGCGACCGACGCCGAGCATGACGTACGCCGCCACCGCCGACCCGACCACCGCGGCGAGAAGGTCGAGCATGCCCGAGGGCCTGCTCGTGCGCCGACGCGCCAGCCCGACCAGCAGACCCAGGGGGGCGGCGACGACGAGGTACCAGGCGTCGGAGGTGAACGTGCGCGCCAGCTCGACCTCGCCGAGGCCGGCGGCGCCGTCGCTGACGACGTAGACGTCCGGCGTCCACACCAGCCGCCAGACCACCCCGCCCACGACACCCGCCAGCACCAGCGCGACGAAGGTCGTCGCCGCCGACCGTCGCGGCGTCGTCACGCCAGACACCCGGGCCCCAGCAGGTGCTTGAGGTCGGCGAACAGCTCAGGGCAGGGGCTCACGCGCAGGTTGTCGCCCAGTCGCATCAGGCGCGTCGCCTCCCGGGTCTGCAGCCGCAGGTGGGTCTCGGTGGTGCCCGGGTGCGTACGCAGCACCTCCTTGAGCTCGTCGACGACCGGCTTGGTGCACCGCGTCGACGGCATCACGATCACCACCGGACCGCTCGGGCCCTCGGAGACGTCGGGGGCGGTGACCTCCTGCCCCATCAGCTCGGGCGTGTCCTTCGAGCGCGACAACCGGCCCTTGACCGCCACGACAGCGTCCTCGGCCAGCAGCGGCGCGGCGAGCTGGTAGGAGGAGGGGAACAGCAGCACCTCGATGGCGCCCTCGAGGTCCTCGACCGTGACCGTCGCCCAGGCGTCGCCCTTCTTGGTGATCCTGCGCGAGACCGAGGTGATGAGCCCGCAGATGGTGACCTGGGCGCCGTCGGGGCGCTCCTCGTCGGTCAGCAGCCGTCCCACGGTGCAGTCGGCGTGCTGGCTGAGCACGTGCTCGAGCCCCAGCAGCGGGTGGTCGGAGACGTAGAGGCCGAGCATCTCGCGCTCGTGGGAGAGCAGCAGCGACTTGTCCCACTCGGGGATGTCGGGCAGGTCCACGCCGACCCCGAAGCCGCCGCCGGCGTCGTCGTCGAGCCCGGCGAACAGGGAGTCCTGACCGATCGCCTCGTTCTTCTTCGCCTCCGCGAACTGCTCCACGGCCCGCTCGTGCACCGCGACGATCGCGCGGCGCCGGTGGCCCAGGGAGTCGAACGCCCCCGCCTTCGCCAACGACTCGGTGACCCGCTTGTGGCACACCACCGCCGGCACCTTGCCCATGTAGTCGTTGAAGTCGGCGTACGCGCCCTTCTCCTCCCGCGCCGCGACGATGCCGTCGACGACGTTGGAGCCGACGTTGCGCACCGCGGTCAGGCCGAACCGGATGTCGGTGCCGACCGGGGTGAAGTTCGCCGCCGAGAGGTTCACGTCGGGCGGCAGCACCTGGATCTTCATGCGACGGCACTCGTTGAGGTAGATCGCCATCTTGTCCTTGTCGTCCTTCACGGACGTCAGGAGCGCCGCCATGTATTCGGCGGGGTAGTTGGCCTTGAGGTAGGCCGTCCAGTACGACACCACCCCGTACGCCGCGGAGTGCGCCTTGTTGAACGCGTAGTCGGAGAACGGCAGCAGGGTGTCCCACAGCGCCTTGATGGAGGCGTCGGAGAAGCCGCGCTCCTTCATGCCCCCGGAGAAGGTGACGTACTGCTTGTCGAGCTCCTCCTTCTTCTTCTTGCCCATCGCGCGACGCAGCAGGTCGGCCTGGCCCAGCGTGTAGCCCGCGAGCTGCTGGGCGATCGCCATGACCTGCTCCTGGTACACGATCAGGCCGTAGGTCTCCCCCAGGATCGGCTCGAGCGCGTCCGCGAGGTCGGGGTGCAGCGGCTCGACGGGCTCGCGGCCGGTCTTGCGGCGGGCGTACTTGTTGTGACTGTCCGCACCCATCGGGCCCGGGCGGTACAGCGCGCCGACCGCGGAGATGTCCTCGAACTCGTCGGGCTGCATGGAGCGCAGCAGCGCCCGCATCGGGCCGCCGTCGAGCTGGAAGACCCCGAGGGTCTCACCCTTCTGCAGCAGCTCGTACGTCTTCGGGTCGGTCAGCTCGAGGTCCTCGAGCACGACCTGCTCACCGCGGTTGGCCTCGATGTTGCGGATCGCGTCGTCGAGCACCGTGAGGTTGCGCAGCCCCAGGAAGTCCATCTTGATCAGGCCGAGGCCCTCACAGGTGGGGTAGTCGAACTGGGTGATCATCGCGCCGTCAGCGGGACGCTTGAGCATCGGGATCACGTCGAGCAACGGCTCGGAGCTCATGATGATGCCGGCGGCGTGCACGCCCCACTGGCGCTTGAGGCCCTCGATGCCCATCGCGGTGTCGACGACCTTCTTGACGTCGACCTCGGAGTTGTAGAGGTTGCGGAAGTCGCCGCCCTCACCGAAGCGCGCGTGCTCGGGGTCGAAGATCTTCGGCAGCGGCACGTCCTTGCCCATCACCGCAGCCGGCATCGCCTTGGTGATGCGGTCGCCCAGCGCGAAGGGGTAGCCGAGGATACGGCTGGAGTCCTTGACGGCCTGCTTCGCCTTGATCGTGCCGTAGGTGACGATGTACGCCACGCGCTCGTCGCCGTACTTCTGCGTGACGTACTTGATGACCTCGCCGCGACGACGCTCGTCGAAGTCGATGTCGAAGTCGGGCATCGAGACGCGGTCGGGGTTGAGGAACCGCTCGAAGATCAGGCCGTGGCGCAACGGGTCGAGGTCGGTGATGCGCATCGCGTACGCCACCATCGAGCCCGCGCCCGACCCGCGGCCCGGGCCGACGCGGATGCCGTTCTCCTTGGCCCAGTTGATGAAGTCGGCGACGACGAGGAAGTAGCCGGAGAACCCCATCGAGGTGATGACGCCGACCTCGTACTCGGCCTGCTTGCGCACCGCGTCGGGGATGCCGCCGGGGTAGCGGAACTGCAGCCCCCGCTCGATCTCCTTGATCATCCAGGAGTCCTCGTTCTCCCCCTCGGGGCAGGGGAAGCGAGGCATGTAGGTGCCGTTGCCCTCGGTGAACTCGACGTCGCACCGCTCGGCGATCAGCAGGGTGTTGTCGCACGCCTCGCGCAGCCCGTACGTCTCGCCCCACAGGGTGCGCATCTCCGCGGCGGACTTCAGGTAGTAGCCGTCACCGGAGAACGCGAACCGCTCCCCGGGGCCGTCGCCGGCCGGGATGTCCATCGTGGAGCCGGAGTTGATGCAGAGCAGGTGCTCCTGGGAGGCGGCGTCGGCCTGGTGCACGTAGTGCGAGTCGTTGGTCGCCAGCAACGGGATGTCGAGGTCGCGACCGAGCTTGAGCAGGTCGTCGCGCACGCGCTTCTCGATGGAGAGCCCGTGGTCCATCAGCTCGAGGAAGTAGTTGTCGCGCCCGAGGATGTCCTGGAACTCCGCCGCGACCTTGCGGGCGGCGTCGTACTGCCCGTAGCGCAGGTGCACCTGCACCTCGCCCGAGGGACACCCGGTGGTGCCGATGATGCCGTCGGCGTGCCGGGCGAGCAGCTCACGGTCCATGCGCGGCTTCTTGAAGAACCCGTCGCGCCAGGAGCCGGTGGAGAGCCGGAACAGGTTGTGCATGCCGGCCGTGGTCTCGCTCAGCAGCGTCATGTGCGTGTAGGCACCCCGCGCCGAGACGTCGTCGGGACCGCCGTCGTAGAAGTTCACGCCCTTGCGGTCGAAACGCGAGGAGTTCGGCGTGAAGTACGCCTCGATGCCGACGATCGGCTTCACGCCGGCCGCCTTGCACTTGGAGTAGAACTCGTACGCCCCGAACACGTTGCCGTGGTCGGTCATCGCGACCGCCGGCATGCCGAGCTCCGCGGCCCGGTTCGCGAGGTCGCCGAGGCGGGCGGCGCCGTCGAGCATCGAGTACTCGGTGTGCACGTGCAGGTGGACGAAGGAGTCCTGCTGGCCAGCCGGCATCGGGGGTGGTCTCACCTTCCGCAGAGCGAGGAAAAGAGGGGTCGACCAGAGGTCGATCGAGCAGCCCGGGATGGCCGGGTCCAGGGGCAGGTGCTCAACCCTAGGACAGCGCTCCGACACTCCGTGAAAGGCACTCGGCGCGCCGCCCGGGGCTGTCGGGAACGCCTCAGGTGCACCTTCTTCCGGCCACCAGCAGGCGGTCCGGCGGGGGCGGTCGCGTGCCGACGGAGCCCCCGGACTCCTCCGCGTCCACGAGCGTGATCCGCCAGGTCGCGGCGGCGACCGCGGAGCGTACGGCCGCCAGCTCCCCCGGGCCGCCGGGCGCGAGGTCGGCCTCGCCGACCGCGTCGAGCACGTCCTGTCCGTCGACCGTCCACCCGGTGAACCTCGCGTCGTCGCCCTCGCCGCGCAGGAGCACGTCGACGGTGGTCGGCGTCGCCGCCGCGTCGACGGTGAGCAGGTTCGCGAGCCGGGTCAGTCCCACGGCGTTGAGCACGTCGCCGAGCTCGGCGACGGCCGTGTCGGCGTCCGGGTCGGGTCCGGGCCGGAGGTAGAGCAGGGCCGCGGCCTGGGAGGGCAGCGCGACGCCTCCCTGCTCGATCTCGAGCTGGTACCAGCAGTCCGGCGCCAACGGCGAACCCGGGTAGAGCACCTGGGACCACGCCAGGCCGCCGCGCGTGCGGTAGCGCAGTGTGACGGTGCGACCCGGCTCCTCGGTCCTGGCGGTGAAGCGCCCCGAGGGCACCGTGAAGTCGTACGCCCCCTCGACCGTCGGCAGGACACCCGCGGGCAGGCCGCGGACGAGCTCGACCGTGAAGGTGCCGCGGCCGGTCTCACCGAGCGCCTGCTGCGCGGCCTGCACCGCGGTGGCGCGTGCGATCACGTCGGGGTCGAGGGTCTCGGCCGGGCTCGGGGACGCCGACGGGTCCGGCGGGCTCGAGGGGGGGTTCGACGAGGCGGACGCCTGCGGTGCCGCACCGTCCTGGTCCTCGCTCCCGCTGCACCCGCTGGCGACCAGGGTCAGGCCGATGACCGCGACGGCTGCGAGGCGAGGTGCTCGCCCGCTCCGCCCCCGACCGCTCACGAGCCGCCCGCCGTACGCTCGAACTGCTCCAGGCCGAGGTCCACCAGCAGGTCCACGACCCGCGCGTACGCCGCCGCGTCGACGCCCGGGGCGACCTCGACCATGCGCGCCGCGATCGCCGCCTCCCGCTCGGGGTCGCGACCGGCCCGGCCGGGCACGGGCTTGTGCGGCTGCACCGCCGCCGTCAGCGCGACGCGCTGGGCGACCAGCCGCGCGAGGTGGGTGTCCACGTCGTCGATCTCCCGGCGCAGCCACCACACGGGGTCGGCACCCGCCCAGACGAGGCGTACGTCCGGCACGCCCTCCTCGTTCGCCGACCCGTCGGTGGTCTCGAGCTCGACGAAGCCCCGCGCGGCGTAGAAGGCACGAGCCGGCGCGTTGGTCGCGAAGCACCACAGCGACACCCCGCCGGGCCGTAGCCCGCGGACGCAGTCGACCAGGGCCGTGCCCACCCCCGTCCCCGCGTGGTCGGGGTGCACGTAGAGGTCGTCGAGCCAGTCCTGCCGGAGCTCGGCGAACCCGACGACCGCGCCGTCGCGGTCGGCGACCCACACCTCACGGCCGTCGGTCAGGTCCAGGGCCGCGGTGGCCTCACGCACCTCCTCCACGGGGCGTGCGAACGGCGGCATCGAGGGTGAGGCAGCGGCACGGCTCGCGACCAGCACGTCGGCGACCTGCGGCAGGTCCGCCGGCGTCGCCGGCCGCAGCAGCAGCGTCTCGACCGACGCCCTGTCACTCCACGCTCTGTCACTCAACGGCATGACGGATCGTCTCGAGCGCCGCGGCGAGGTCGTCGGGGTAGCCGGACTCGTACTCCACCCGCTCCCCGGTCTCGGGGTGGTCGAAGCCGAGGCGTACGGCGTGCAGCCACTGCCGGTCCAGGCCCAGCCGCGCCGCGAGCCGCGGGTCGCCGCCGTAGAGCGGATCGCCCACGCACGGGTGCTTCACCGCGCTCATGTGCACCCGGATCTGGTGCGTACGCCCCGTCTCGAGCCCGATCTCCAACAGGCTCGCGAAGCGGTGGGCCTCCAGCGTCGCGTAGTGGGTGACCGCGTGCTTGCCGTCGGCCATCACCGCGAACTTGAAGTCGTGACGCGGGTTGCGCCCCACGGGCGCGTCGATCGTGCCCTCGATCGGGTCCGGATGCCCCTGCACCAGCGCGTGGTAGGTCTTGGAGACGGTGCGGTGCCGGAACGCGTTCTTCAGCACCGAGTACGCGTGCTCGGACTTCGCGATCACCATGATCCCGGACGTGCCGACGTCGAGGCGCTGCACGATGCCCTGCCGTTCCGAGGCCCCCGAGGTGGAGATGCGGAACCCGGCGGCCACCAGGTGCCCCACGACCGTCGGGCCGGTCCAGCCGGGGCTGGGGTGCACGGCGACGCCGACGGGCTTGTCGATGACCACGAGGCTGTCGTCGTCGTGGACGATGCTGATGCCCTCGACCACCTCGGGCCGCACGGCGACCGGGTCGACCGGCGGCGGGATGCGCACGTCGAGCCGCGAGCCGGGGTGCACCCGCTCGGACTTGGCGACGCGGACGTCGTCGAGCTCGACGTGCCCCTCGGCGGCGAGCTCCCCCGCCCGCGTCCGGGACAGGCCGAACATGCGCGCGATCGCCACGTCGACCCGCTCCCCGGCCAGACCGTCGGGGACGAGCACGCTGCGGATCTCGGGCAGGTCGCTCATGCGTCGTCCTCGCCGGTGTCGCGGGTGCCGTCGAGGCGTACGCCCCGCAGGCTCTGCACCACGATCGTCACCGCGGCGACGTTGATGAGCATGTCGGCGACGTTGAAGACGGGCCAGTTCGGCAGGGCCAGGAAGTCCACGACGTGCCCCTCGAGGGGTCCCGGGGAGCGGAGCAGCCGGTCGGTCAGGTTGCCCCCGACCCCGCCGGCGAGCGCGCCCAGCCCGACCGCCCACAGCGGCGACCCGATGCGCCGGGAGATCCACAGCACCGCGACCAGCACGGCGATCGAGAGCAGCGAGAGCGCGATGGTGAACTCGGTGCCCGTGGAGAACGCGGCCCCCGGGTTGCGCACCATCGTCAGGCTCAGCACCGGGCCGAGCACCTCGATGCGCTCGCCCGGGTCGATGGTCGCGACGGCGACGATCTTGGTGACCACGTCGGTCACGTACGCCACGACCGCGACGATCCCGAACAGCAGCCAGCGACGTCGCGGGCGTACGCGGTCCCCCGAGCCGTCCCCTGAGCCGTCTCCTGGCTGACCGTCGGTCAGCGGCGTTCCTCGCGCTGCTTGCATGACAGGCAGAGTGTGGCACGCGGGAAAGCCATGACCCGCATCTTGCCGATCGGCTCCCCGCACTCCTCGCACACACCGAAGCTGCCGGCCGCCAGCCGCTCGAGCGCCCGCTCGGTCTGGTGCAGCATGGTGCGCGCGTTGTTGACCAGCGAGATCTCCTGGTCACGCTCGGAGGAGGCCGACCCGACGTCAGCGGAGTCCTGCCCGGTGCCCTCGCCGCCGCCGCGGATCAGGCCGTCGAGGTCGGCGTCGAGCTCGGCGAGCTCGGCACGCAGCTCCTCGGCGCGGCGCGTGAGCTCCTCGTGCACCTCCGCGACCTCGGCCTCGGTCCACGGGTCCTCACCCTCGCGGGTGACGAGGTCCTCGGGTGCCGCCATCTCGGTCACGGTGCCGTCCTCTGTCCCTGGGGTCTCTGGGGTCTCTGGGGTCTCTGGGGTCTCTGCGGTCTTCCCCACCAGCGGAGCGGCGGCGAGGGCCGTCCGCGCCACGG
The DNA here is from genome assembly GCA_018672315.1 of Nocardioidaceae bacterium. NCBI lineage: Bacteria > Bacillati > Actinomycetota > Actinomycetes > Propionibacteriales > Nocardioidaceae > Nocardioidaceae bacterium. The sequence goes on from CP076053.1 coordinate 451,157, forward strand.
CGCCCGCCGCGCCGACGGCACCGGCGATGACCCTGGTCGTGGCACGCACCATGGCGCTCTCCTCTGCGGGGAACGGGCCCCATCGGGCCCTGTCGCGACCTCGGGTGATCCCGGCCGGGACGAGGTTCGACGCGGGCAGGATAGGGACCTCCGGGTGGCCCGGCAAGCACCCACGCGCGTACGCTGGAGGCTCCGCACGGCGACGACGGGACCAGGTACGTCGCGGCACGGCCAGGAGCGACTCGGGGACGGTGCGAGCCCGGGGGTACGACCGCGGCGGAGATCACCCCCGAGCAGGCGCGGAGCGTACGAGTGGGTGGCCGCGGCACGTGCCGGGCTGCCAAGGAGGGTGGTACCGCGGACCGCGTCGCCGACGCGCTTCGTCCCTCCGGCGAGACCTGTCCGTCGGAGAGTCCCCGTGAGCACCCCAGCACCAGACGCGCCCCGCTACAAGCCCGTGCCGCCGCAGGTCGACCTGCCGGCGATGGAGCGCGAGATCCTCGACCTCTGGCGCGCCGAGGACACCTTCGCGCGATCGGTCGAGCGCAACGCCGGCAACGACAGCTGGACCTTCTACGAGGGCCCGCCGACGGCCAACGGCCGACCCGGCACCCACCACGTGGAGTCCCGGTCCTTCAAGGACGTCTTCCCGCGCTTCCGCACCATGCAGGGCTACCAGGTCACCCGCAAGGGCGGCTGGGACTGCCACGGCCTGCCCGTCGAGCTCGCGGTGGAGAAGGAGCTCGGCTTCTCCGGCAAGGCGCAGGTCGAGGAGTTCGGCATCGCCGCGTTCAACGCCCGGTGCCGCGAGTCCGTGCAGCGCCACGTGGACCTGTGGGAGACCCTGACGGACCGCATGGGCTTCTGGCTCGACATGAGCGACCCGTACCGCACGATGGACTCGGCGTACGTGGAGTCGGTCTGGTGGGCGCTGAGCCAGATCCACGGCAAGGGACTGCTGGTCGAGGACCACCGCGTCGCGCCGTACTGCCCCCGCTGCGGCACCGGCCTGAGCGACCACGAGCTGGCCCAGGGCTACGAGACGGTCACCGACCCCAGCGTGTACGTACGCTTCCCCCTCACCTCCGGGGAGTGGGCCGGCAAGGCCGCGCTGCTGGCCTGGACGACGACGCCCTGGACCCTGGTCTCCAACACCGCGACCGCGGTGAACGCGGACGTCACCTACGTCGTGGCCTCCTCGCCGGTCTCCGCCGACGACCCCGATGGCGAGCGCGAGCTGCTGGTGCTCGCCGAGGCGCTCCGTGAGCAGGTGCTCGGCGAGCACTCCGAGGTCGTCGCCTCCATGCAGGGCTCGGAGCTGGTGGGGCTCTCCTACAGCCGACCCTTCGAGCTGATCGACTTCCCCGAGCCGGTGGCCGGCAGCACCGACGGGCCCGTCCACACCGTGCTCGCCGCGGACTTCGTCACCGTCGAGGACGGCACCGGGGTCGTGCACGAGGCGCCCGCGTTCGGTGCCGAGGACTTCGCGCTGTGCCGGGCGTACGGGCTGCCGATCGTCAACCCGATCACGCCGCAGGGCGAGTTCGAGGCCGGCATCGACCTGGTCGGCGGGGTCTTCTTCAAGGACGCCGACGCGCTGCTGGTCGAGGACCTGGACGAGCGCGGCCTGCTGTACCGCCACCAGGCGTACGAGCACACCTATCCGCACTGCTGGCGCTGCCACACGGCGCTGCTCTACTACGCCCAGCCGTCGTGGTACATCCGCACCACCGCGGTCAAGGACGCCCTGCTGCGCGAGAACGAGCGCACCGACTGGCACCCCGAGCGGGTCAAGCACGGCCGCTACGGCGACTGGCTGGAGAACAACATCGACTGGGCGCTGTCGCGCTCGCGCTACTGGGGCACGCCGCTGCCGATCTGGCGGTGCGAGGCCGGGCACCAGACGTGCGTGCAGTCCCTGACGCACCTCTCCGAGCTGACCGGCACCGACCAGTCCGACCTGGACCCGCACCGGCCGTACATCGACGAGGTCACCTTCGCCTGTCCTGGGGTCGAGGGGGCACAGTGCGGGGAGCAGGCGACCCGGGTGCCCGAGGTGATCGACGCGTGGTTCGACTCCGGGTCGATGCCGTTCGCGCAGTGGGGCTACCCGCACGTGCCCGGCTCGGTCGAGAAGTTCGAGGCGGCGTTCCCGGCGCAGTTCATCTGCGAGGCGATCGACCAGACCCGCGGCTGGTTCTACACGCTGATGGCGGTCAACACGCTCGTCTTCGACAAGAGCGCGTACGAGTCGGTGCTGTGCCTGGGCCACATCATGGCCGAGGACGGCCGCAAGATGAGCAAGCACCTGGGCAACATCATCGAGCCGCTGCCGCTGATGGACACCCACGGCGCCGACGCCGTGCGCTGGTTCATGACCGCCTCGGGGTCGCCGTGGTCGGCGCGCCGCGTCGGCGACACGACGATCCAGGAGACGGTGCGCAAGGTCCTGCTGACCTACTGGAACACCGTGGCCTTCCACGTGCTGTACGCCGGCACGTCTGGCTGGGCCCCGGGCGTCGATGAGGCCGCCCCCGCCCCCGCGGCGCGACCGGTGCTCGACCGGTGGCTGGTCAGCGAGACCGAGCGCATCACCGCCGAGGTGACCGCGGCGTACGAGGCCTTCGACACGCAGCGCGTCGGGTCGCTGCTCGCGACGTTCGTCGACGACCTGTCCAACTGGTACGTCCGCCGCTCGCGGCGCCGCTTCTGGGACGGCGACGTCTCGGCTCTCACGACGCTGCACGACACGCTCGTACGCGTCACCCAGCTGATGGCGCCGATGACGCCGTTCATCACCGAGCGGGTGTGGCAGGACCTGGTCCGCCCCGTCGTCCCCGAGGCGGCCGACTCGGTGCACCTGTCGGCGTGGCCGGCGGCCGACCTGTCGCTGGTCGACGGGGAGCTGGCGGCGGGCGTACGCGTGGCCCGGCGCCTGGTCGAGCTCGGCCGCGCCGCGCGGGCGGAGGCGAAGGTGCGCACGCGTCAGCCGCTGCGCCGGGCGCTGGTGGCCGGGTCGGCGTACGACCTGCTCGGCCCGGAGCTGCGTGCGGAGGTGGCCACCGAGCTGAACCTGGGCGGTCTCGAGCCGCTGGGCGCCGCCGGCGGCGACGGCGCCGAGCTGGTCGACGTGAGCGCGAAGGGCAACTTCCGCGAGCTGGGCCGTCGGTTCGCCAAGCAGACGCCCGTGGTCGCGAAGGCGATCGCCGAGGCCGACGCGGCGGCGTTGCAGGCGGCGCTGCGCGACGGCGGCTCGGCGCCCGTGATCGTCGACGGCGAGACCGTCGAGGTCACGGCGGAGGAGGTCATCGTCTCCGAGCGTCCGCGCGCGGGCTGGTCCGTGGTCAACGAGCAGGGCGAGACGATCGCGCTGGACCTCGAGCTCACGCCCGAGCTGGTGCGCGCCGGTCTGGCGCGCGAGGTGGTGCGGGCTGTGCAGGAGGCCCGCAAGGACGCCGGCTTCGAGGTCTCCGACCGCATCGCGCTGACCTGGGCGGCCGACGAGGCGGACGCCGACGTGGCCCGGGCCGTCCGCGACCACCAGGGCGAGATCGCCGAGGAGGTGCTCGCGACCGCGTTCACCGAGGTCGGGGCGGGCGAGCTCACCGGCGAGGGCGTCGTGGAGCCCGAGAAGCTGGGCGTACGCCTGCGCCTCACCCGCGCCTGAGCAGCCGCGAGAACGCAGCAGCCCCGGTGGTCCTTCGCGGGCCGCCGGGGCTCTCGACGCTCTCGGGGCTCTCAGCCGTTCGGCTTCGTCTCCACGTCGACAGTCGTCGCACCCGCCCCGTTGGAACCGGCCGACGGTGAGCCCTGCGGCTCGATGCGCGTGCTCTCGATCTGCTTCAGCTGCTCGGCGAAGTAGTTCTTGAGGTTGTCGCGGTAGGACTGCTCGAACTGGCGCAGGTTGGAGACCCGCTGGTCGAGCTCCTGCTGCTCCTTCTGCAGACCGGCGGTCAGCTCCTCGCGGCGCTTCTCGGTCTCCTCGTCGAGGGAGTTCTTGCGGCGCTCGGCGTTGGAGGTGATCTCCTCGGCCTCGCTCTTGGCCTCCGAGAGGATGCCCTCGGCCTCCTCGCGGGCCTCGTCGACGAGGATCTCCGCGTTGTTGGTGGCGAGCTCGAGCAGTCGGGACGCCGCCCGGGACGCCTCGGAGGAGGTCGTCACCGTGATCTCCTCGAGCACGCGGGGCTCGCGGTCGCCGGCCTTGGCTGCGGCAGCCGACTTCTCCTCCGCGGCCTTCTTCTCGGCGGCGGCCTTCTCCTCCGCAGCCTTCTTCTCGGCCTGCTCGTCGGCCTTCTTCTGCTTCTCGTCGTCGGCGGGCTGCTGCGTCGGCGCCTCGCCACCGGCGGCCTCCACCTGCTTGCGCAGGTCGTCGTTCTCGCGGATCAACCGCTGCAGCTCGGCCTCGACCTCGTCGAGGAACTGGTCGACCTCGCCCATCTCGTAGCCCTCGCGCAGGCGCACGGGAGTGAAGCGCTTGGAGGAGACGTCTTCAGGGGTCAACGGCATAGGTCACCTTCAGTCGTACGACCGGCGGAGCGGTCCCGGGAAGTCGCAGCGGTCGCTGCTCGGTACGCACGTTACCGATCTCGGACCCGATGCACACCCGTACGAGGCCCGTTCCTCACCCGACGGCGCGAGGATCCCGCCCGCGCGAGGGAGGCGGACGACTGCTCGGCGTCAGGTCGCGAGGCCGGCCAGGATGCTCTGCAGGATCCACACGATGATGAAGACGACCAGCAGGCCCATGTCGAGGGCGATGCCGCCGAGACGCAGGGGCGGGATGACGCGGCGTACGGCCTTGATCGGCGGGTCGGTGATCGAGTAGACGACCTCCAGCACCACCAGCACGGGCCCGCGGGGCGTCCAGTCACGGGCGAAGATCTGGATCCACCCCACCACGAGCCTGATGATGAGCAGGAAGAAGAAGAGCGTCAGCAACGTGTAGAGGATGCCGGCGATCGCCTGCATGACTGCTCCTCGAGCTCGTGGGTCAGGGAAGGGTGGCGCGGCTCCAGCGTACGCAGCAAGCGGATACGCAGCACTCCCCGGCCGCGGCGCTCGGCCGGACCGGGGAGGTGGACGCGGGGGTGACGGTCAGCTCTGGTTGAAGAAGCCGCCCTCGGCGATGCGCTGCTTGTCCTCGGCGGCCACCGAGACGTTGGGCGGGCTGAGCAGGAACACCTTGTTGGTGATGCGCTCGATCGTGCCGTGCACACCGAAGACGAGACCGGCGGCGAAGTCGACGAGCCGCTTGGCGTCGGCGTCGTCCATCTCCGAGAGGTTCATGATGACCGGGAACCCGTCGCGGAAGTTCTCGCCGATGGTGCGAGCCTCGTTGTAGGTGCGCGGGTGCACCGGCACGATGCGCGAGAGCTCGGCCACCGACGGGGCCGCCGGCGTCGGCGTCGGACGCCGGCGCTCTGCGAGGTCGGCCACCTGCGCGGCACGAGGCGCGGGCTGACGCGTCGGCGCCGCGGCGTGCTCGGGAGCCGGGGCCCTGCCCTGGGCGGGAGCGGCGGCGGGCTGGCGCTGCGCCTCGGGCTCCTGCTCGGGGGTGTCGTACTCGTCGTAGCGGTACTGGTGCTCGGTGTCCTCCAGGAGGCCCAGGTAGACACCCATCTTGCGCATCGCGCTCATGACCCACGTCCTTGGTGTGCTCAGCGGTGGCCGCCTGGGGCGGCTCCGTCGTTGGTTGACTCTACTGCGGAGAGGGTCGCTCTCCGAGGATCGCGCTGCCGACGCGAAGCTGTGTCGCCCCGGCTGCGATGGCGGCCTCGAGGTCGCCGCTCATGCCGGCCGACAGGGTCGTCGCGGCAGCGTGGTCCGACCGGATCGCTGCGGCGACCTCGGCCAGTCGTGCAAAAGCGGGGGCCGGGTCCTGACCCAGCGGGGCGACGCCCATGACGCCGCCGAGGCGTACGCCGTCGGTGCCGGCGACCTCGGTCGCGAGCTCGGCCGCCTGGCCGGGGGCGACGCCGCTGCGGTCGCCCGACTGGCTGCCGTCGCCGGGGTCGAGGTCGACCTGCACCAGCACCTCGACCTCGCGGCCGGCCTCGACCGCACCGGCGGCGAGCTTGCGCAGCACCTTGACGCGGTCGAGGCTCTGCACGACGTCGGCGTACGCGGCGATCGCGGCCGCCTTGTTGGACTGGATGCCGCCCAGGAAGTGCCAGCGCAGCCCCGCCTCGGACAGGTCGGTCAGCTCGGTCAGCTCGGCGTGCTTGGCCTCGGCCTCCTGGTGGCGGTTCTCGCCGACGTCGGTCACGCCGAGGTCGGCCAGGAGGCGTACGTCGGAGGCCGGGAAGAACTTGGTGACGACGACCAGGTCGATCTCGCCGGGGTCGCGCTCGGCGTGCTCACACGCGCGGGCGATGCGCTCGCGGACGGCGGCGAGCCCCGCGGCCAGCTCCGCGCGCCGTGCGCTCACGGCGTGACCTCCCGGTGCAGCCAGACGATGCCGGCGAAGCGACCGGACGCGGCGGCGTCGCGGCGGTGGGAGAACAGCGTCTCGTCCTCCAGGGTGCAGCGGGTCGAGCGGTGGGCGATGCCCACACCGCGTTCGACCAGACGCGCCTCGACCGCGGCGGGCAGGTCGAGCCCCGGGGTGCCGGCTCGGGTCGTCGCCCGTGCGGCCGGGGCGACGGTCGCGACCTCCTCGGCCATGGCAGCGGGCACCTCGTAGCAGGCGCCGCAGATGCTCGGACCCACCCACGCCTGCACCTGACCTGCACCCAGGGCGGTCATGACGTCCAGCGCCGCGCCGAGGACATCGGCCTGCACGCCGGCCCTGCCTGCGTGGACGGCTGCGACCACGCCGGCCTCGGCGTCGGCGAGCAGCACGGGGACGCAGTCGGCGACCCGGACGACCAGCGCCACGTCGGTGCGCGTGGTCACCAGTGCATCCACGTGCGGCAGCCCCTCGGGGCCGGGACTGTCGAGCGGCGCCCGGGTCGGGTAGTCGGCGTCCACGACGGCCACCTCGGCGCCGTGCACCTGGTGCATGAACGCCAGCCGTGGCGCACCCGGCGCGCCCGCCTCCTCGGCGAGCGAGGTCGCGACACGGGTCAGGTTCGCGGTCAGCACCGAGGCCCAATCGACCCCCGCCGACTCGGCGACGGGTGCCGTCGGGCGCGCGAGGGTCAGCGAGGCGTACGGCGCGGGTGCGACGCCGCCGTCGCGGTCGGTGAAGGCCGCGAGCACGGGCGTACGCGTGTGGACGTCGAGCATCGAGAACCTCCCCCGTGCTGTGGCCGATTCTGTGGCCGTGGTGGTGCTGTGGCGGTGTGGTGCGGTCGTGCCTCCGACGTGCGCGGCCCCGAGCGCCACCGCCGGAGCAGGGCGGCTCGGGGCCGGACGTGGGGTCTCAGCGCCTCACTTCAGGAAGTCGGGCACGTCCAGGTCGTCCTCGAAGGACGGCGAGCTGGTCGGCCGGCTCGCCGGCTGCACCGACGCGGGCTGCAGCGGGCGCTCCTGGCGCTCGGGACGCTCCGGCGACCGCTCGGGGGCGGGCCGCTCGGAGCGCTCGGAGCGCTCGGTGCGCTCGGTGCGCTCGGTGCGCTCGGCCGGACGCTCGGAGCGCTCGGCGTACTGACGCTCCGCCGGACGCTCGGAGGGCCGCGGCGTGCTCGAGGGACGCGACGCCGGGGTCACCGTCGGCTCGCGACGGGCGCTCGAGGAGGACGCGCGCGTCTCGACCGGGGCGTTCTTGCGGGCCTCGACCTCGTCGCGACGCTTCGGCATGCCGCCGTCGAAGCCTGCGGCGATGACGGTGACCCGCACCTCGTCTCCGAGGGCGTCGTCGATGATCGCACCGAAGATGATGTTGGCCTCGCCGTGCGCGGACTCCGCCACCAGCGCCGCCGCCTCGTTGATCTCGAAGAGGCCGAGGTCGGAGCCACCGGCGATGGAGAGCAGCACGCCGTGGGCACCCTCGATGGACGCCTCGAGCAGGGGCGAGCTGACGGCCATCTCCGCGGCGGCGACGGCGCGGTCCTCGCCGCGGGCCGAGCCGATGCCCATGAGTGCGGACCCGGCGTTCTGCATCACGGACTTCACGTCGGCGAAGTCGAGGTTGATCAGACCCGGGGTCGTGATCAGGTCGGTGATGCCCGAGACGCCCTGCAGCAGCACCTGGTCGGCCTGCTTGAACGCGTCGAGCACGGAGACGTTGCGGTCGGAGATCGACAGCAGCCGGTCGTTCGGGATCACGATGAGGGTGTCGACCTCCTCGCGGAGCAGCTCGACACCGTCCTCGGCGGAGTTCGAGCGGCGACGACCCTCGAAGGCGAACGGGCGGGTGACCACACCGATCGTCAGCGCACCCAGCGAGCGCGCGATGCGAGCCACGACCGGAGCACCACCGGTGCCGGTGCCGCCGCCCTCGCCCGCGGTCACGAAGACCATGTCGGCCCCCTTGAGGACCTCCTCGATCTCCTCGGCGTGGTCCTCGGCGGCCTGCGCGCCGACCGACGGGTCGGCGCCGGCGCCGAGACCGCGGGTGAGCTCGCGACCGATGTCGAGCTTGACGTCGGCGTCACTCATCAGGAGTGCCTGCGCATCGGTGTTGACTGCGATGAACTCAACGCCCTTGAGACCGACCTCGATCATGCGGTTGACGGCGTTGACTCCACCACCACCGATACCCACGACCTTGATGACGGCCAGGTAGTTCTGCGGTGCTGCCACGGCGGATGCCTCTCGCTCTCGGGTCGCCCTGCTGGGCGGCCTCCTGCTGACTGGTGTGTTGTCCGGGGAAGTCGAAGCATTGACCTTCACCCTCAAGTAGAGGGTTATAGTTATGTCAACTGCTCGATGTCCCAGGACGGTAGTCGGGTCACGTAATTACATCCATGTGACACGCGCCGACACGCCGAGTCGATGTCGATAATCCGCTGTCTCTCGACCTGCACTTCAGGTCCAGGCATCGGAGGGGCTCGTCCCTGCGATCACGCCCTGGTCAGGACGCTGACCTGGCCTTTCGTCGCGTACGCCCGACTCCATGATGGCCGCGGGTCGTCGATGGGGCAACCCCGCCGGTCGGGACCGAACTCTGTGCCTTCTCGCCGTGATCTTGTGCCCTCTCGGCGGAACTTTGTGCCCTCTCGCCGTGATTTTGTGCCCTCTCGGCGGTCAGCGGGAGATGGTGGGCTGGGCGGGGACGGACACGTCCACCTCGCCCGCGGGCTCCTCGTCGATGAGCATCGCCTCGTCGCTGCCGAGCATGGTGGCGAGCACCTCGGCCTTCAGCTGCGACTGCTCGGCGCTGCCCCACTGCACGAGCGGGCCGTCCTGGATCTGCAACGAGATCTGGTCGATGGTGCGCACCTGCACCTCCGACACGTCCTGCGCCAGCGACCCGGGCAGGGAGGTCACCACCCGCGCGGCCTCGGCGACGGCCGACTGCCGCACCTCTCCCCCGGCGCGGACGACGGGCAGGTTGCGCGGGGCGGTCGCCGACCGGCCCCAGACGAACCCGTCGGCGTCGACCATGCGCCACCGCCCGTTGGTCTCGATGGCCGCCACGGGCACGCGGTCGGTCACGACGACACGGATCGCGTCGGGCCAGCCGCGGCTGACCCGGACCTCGGCGAGCGCCGGCAGCTCCGCGACGCGCTGCTCGATGGCGTCGAGGTCGACACGGGCGAGCGGCCCGCCGAGCGGCGCCTCGGCGGCGGCCCGGATCGCGGCGTCGTCCACGGCGGCGCTCCCCTCGACCTCCACCGTCGTCGCGGCGAAGGTGGTGGAGAAGAAGAACAGCCAGACCACGCCGCCGACGGCCGCCAGCACCAGCGCCAGGGCCAGCAGCGGACGGGCACGACGCCACCGACGCTGCCACGACCGCCGGCTGAAGCGCCGCCGGTGGTCGGGGCCGTGAGGAGCCTGCACCGGGCGGGTCGCGGTCATGCGCCCTCCCCCGTCACCGTCGAGGCGAGCTCGTCCAGCACCAACGGACCGAGACGCGTGACGTCCCCCGCGCCGAGGGTCAGCACCACGTCACCGGGCCGCGCCAGCTCCGCGAGCAGCGAGGGGACGACCGCCGGCTCCGGTCCCAGGTGCACCGACCCGCTCGGCAGCGGACAGCCCGAGGCCACCAGGGCCGGCCCCACCTCCGGGTCAGGCTCCTCGCGGGCGGCGTACGTGTCGAGGATGACGACCTCGTCCGCGGCCCCCAGGGCAGCACCCATCTCGGGTCCCAGCAGGCGCGTCCGGGAGACCATGTGCGGCTGGAAGCAGACGATCAGGCGCTGCCCCTCCTCGAGGAGGCTGCGCGCCGCATCCAGGTCCCCGGTGATCTCACGGGGGTGGTGGGCGTAGGAGTCGTAGACGCGGACGCCGCCGGCCTCACCCTTGCGCTCCATGCGCCGCCGCGTGCCGGTGAACCCCTCGAGCCCGCGGGCGAGCGCCTCCACGTCGTAGCCGAGCCCGACACCGCACGCCAGCGCCGCGAGCGCGTCGAGCACGTAGTGGCGGCCCGGGATCTGCAGGGCCACCGCGACGTCGGGGACGCCCACGTCGGGCCGAGCGGTCACGGTGAAGAAGGAGCGGCCCCCGGTGACGCGGACGTCGACCGCGCGCAGGTCGGCGTCCTCGGCCTCGCCGACGCTCAGCACGCGGAGTCCGCGCTGCATCGCCGGCGCCGCCAGCGCCCGGGCGCCGGGGTCGTCGATGCACAGCACGACGAACCCGCCGGGCTCGACGCGGTCGAGGAACGCGACGAACGCACGCGCGTACGCCTCCTCGGTGCCCCAGTTGTCGAGGTGGTCGGCCTCGACGTTGGTGACCACAGCGGCGTGGGGGGTGTAGACGAGGAACGCGCCGTCGGACTCGTCGGCCTCGACCACGAAGTCCGGTCCGGCGCCGTCGGCGGCGTTGGTGCCGAGCTGGGCGAGGTCGCCACCCACCGCGAAGGAGGGGTCGACGCCCGCCTCGCGCAGCGCCATCGTCAGCAGGGAGGTGGTCGTGGTCTTGCCGTGGGTGCCGGCGACGGCGAGGGCGCGCTTGTCGAGCAGCACCGACTGCAGCGCCGCCGACCGCGGCCAGATGCGCAGCCCGCGTTGCCGGGCCGCCACGACCTCGGGGTTGTCGTCCTTGACCGCCGTGGACACGACCACGGTGTCGGCGTCGCCGAGCTGGTCCGCGGCGTGCCCGACGTGCACGGTCATGCCCGCCTCGCCGAGCGCCGCCAGGGTCGCGGAGTCGGCGCCGTCGCTGCCGGAGACGCGTACGCCCCGGGCCGCCATGACCCGGGCGATGCCGGAGAGCCCGGCGCCACCGATGCCGACGAAGTGCACGTGGCCGAGCTCGCCGACGGCGAGGATGCGGTCGGGGATGTCGACCCGCATCAGCGTCCCGTCCCCGCTGCGCCCGCTGCGGTCACGGCCTCACGCACCATCGCGGCGAGCCGCTCGTCGGCGTCGCGCGGGATGAGATCGGTGGCGGCGGCGCCCATGCGCGTGAGTCGCTCGGGGTCGGCGAGCAGCGGCACCAGGTGCTGGACGGCCCACGTCGGGCCGAACTCGCCGTCGGCGACCAGCAGCGCCCCACCGGCGTCCACGACACCGGCCGCGTTGAGCGCCTGCTCGCCGTTGCCGTGCGGCAGCGGCACGAACACCGCGGGCAGGCCCACGGCGGCGACCTCGGTGACCGTGTTGGACCCCGACCGGCACACCACGGCGTCGGCGGCGGCGTACGCGAGGTCCATGCGGTCGACGTAGTCGCGCACGACGTACGCGGGCCCGCCGGGGTCGGCCGCGGCCATCGCGTCGGCGTCGACGCCTCCCTGGGCGCCGGTCACGTGCAGCACCTGCACACCGGCGGCGGCGAGCTCGGCGCGGACGCCCGGGACGGTCTGGTTGAGCCGGCGGGCGCCCTGGGAGCCGCCCGTGACCAGCAGGGTCGTGCGTGCCGGGTCCAGCCCGAAGTGCGCGGCGGCCTCCGCCCGGAGCGCCGCCCGGTCGAGGGTGGAGATCATGCGGCGGATCGGCAGTCCGGTGAACGTGGCCCCGCGCAGCACGGTGTCGGGGAAGCTCGTCGCGACGTGCTCGGTCAGGCGCGCGCCGAGCTTGTTGGCGATGCCCGGCAGGGCGTTGCCCTCGTGCACGACCAGCGGCAGCCGACGACGGCGGGCGGCGAGGTAGGCGGGGACCGAGACGTACCCGCCGAACCCGACCACGACGTCGGGCCGGACCCGGTCGATCACGGCGAGGGTCTCGGACACGGCGCGGCGTACGCGGCCCGGCACCCGCACCAGGTCGGCGCTCAGCGAGCGCGGCAGGGGCACCGGGGGCACCAGCTCGAGGGGGTAGCCCGCCTCGGGGACCACGCGCGTCTCCAGCCCCTTGGGCGTGCCCAGGGCCGTGACCTGCGTGCTCGGGTCGAGCCGACGCAGCGCGTCCGCGGTCGCCAGCAGGGGTGAGGTGTGGCCGGCGGTGCCGCCGCCGGCGAGCAGGACGCGCATCAGCGGCCGGCCCCCACGGGCTCCTCCTGCGCGTGCCCGGCGTGCGGCTGGGTCGGCCCCTGCGTGGACACCTGGTGCCTCGCCTCGCCACGCTGACGACGCAGCTCGCGCAGGCGCTCGGTGCGCGCAGCGCGCTTGAGGGCCAGCGCTGCACGGGCCCGCGGCTCGCGGCGGGCGAACCCGACCAGCAGGCCGAGAGCGACGAGCGTCGGCACGAGCGCCGAGCCGCCGTAGGAGACCAGGGGCAGCGGGATGCCGATGACCGGCAGCAGGGTCAGCACCATCGCGACGTTGATCATCATCTGGGCCAGGAGCCAGATCATCACGCCCGAGGTCAGGTAGCGCACGAACGGGTCGGCCGTGGTCACCGCGAGCCTCACCGCCGCGAAGGCGATGAGACCGAAGAGGCCGAGCACGAGCAGGGTGCCGACGAGCCCGAGCTCCTCGCCCAGCACGGCGAAGATGAAGTCGGTGTGCGCCTCGGGGAGCGTTCCCCACTTCTGCTGGCTCGCCGAGATGCCCTTGCCGAACCATCCGCCGGAGCTCATCGCGAACAGGCCGTGGGCGGCCTGCCACCCGCCGCCCTCGAAGTCCTTGAAGGGGTCGACGAAGGTCGTCAGGCGCTCCATGCGCTCCAGGTCCGTCGCGACGAGCGTCATGGCCGCCGCGGCGCCCGTGCCCATCGCGATCGCGAAGAGCTTGCCCGGGGCGCCCGCCACCCAGAGCACGCCGAGCGTGATGGCGAACAGCACGAGACCGGTGCCGAGGTCCTGCTGGAGGACGACGACCATGGCAGTCAGCAGCAGCATCACCGGCACGACCGGCACCAGCGTGTGGCGCCAGTCGACCAGCAGCGGCTCCTTGCGGGCGAGCACGTCCGCCGCCCACACGACCATCGTGAACTTCGCGATCTCCGAGGGCTGCAGCTGGACGGGCCCGAGCGCCACCCAGTTGGTGTTGCCGTTGACCTCGACGCCGAGGCCAGTGGTCGAGGCCACGATGAGCGCGAAGGTGACGCCGACGCCGACCCACGCCAACCGGCGCAGCAGCACCTGCGGCAGCTTCGTGGCCACCCACGCCAGCGGCAGCCCGACGAGGACCCAGGTGAACTGCCGCGTGAAGTAGTAGTAGCTCGTGTCGTAGAGACGGTAGGAGGCGACGCTCGAGGCGCTCAGCACCATGAGCAGCCCGATCAGGAGCAGCAGGCCGGTCGACCCGAGCAGCAGGTAGTACGACGCGAGCGGGTGGTCGAGCGTACGCCGCGTGGAGGCCGACCAGGTGCGCACCGGAGCGAGCACACCGCGGCCGGCCCTCGGAGCCCGGGTGGTGGTGGCGTCAGTCTCGGCCACGGGTCACGTCCCTCCTGAGGCTCCCGGGTCGCCCGCGACACCCAGGTGGTGCCGCACGGCGCTCGCGAACTTGGTGCCGCGGTCGGCGTAGTCGGCGAACTGGTCCATGGACGCGCAGCCCGGGGCCATCAGCACCGTGTCACCTGCCTCGGCGAGGTCGGCCGCGGCCCGGACCACACGCTCCATCACCCCATCCTCGCCGTCGCCGGTGTCGAAGACCGGGACGTCGGGAGCGTGTCGTCGTAAAGCCTCGGCCACCACCGCGCGGTCGCGACCGAGCAGCACGACGCCCCGCAGGCGGGCCGCGTGCGTGGCCACGAGCTCGTCGAACGTCGCGCCCTTCGCCAACCCGCCGGCGACCCAGACGACCGGCTCGTACGCGCCCAGCGAGGAGGACGCCGCGTGCGGGTTGGTGGCCTTGGAGTCGTCGACCCAGGTGATGCCGTGCTGCTCGGCGACCAGGGCGATGCGGTGGGCGTCGGGGCGGAAGGAGCGCAGCCCGTCGCGTACGTGGACCGGCTCGACCCCGTGCGCGCGCGCCAGGGCGGCCGCGGCCAGGGCGTCGGCGACCACGTGGGGCGCCGGGGAGAACAGGTCGCCGATCTGGCACAGCTCGGCGGCGGAGTCCCGGCGCGCGGCCACGAAGGCACGGTCGGCGAGCACGTCCTCGACGACCCCGACCATGCCCGGAGCCGGCACCCCGAGGGTGAAGCCGACGGCGCGGGCCCCCTCGACGACGTCGGCGTCACGGACCAGCTGCTCGGTGCGGGCGTCGGCGACGTTGTAGACGCAGGCGCGCTGCACGCCCTCGTACGCCTTGCCCTTGGCGGCCGCGTACTCCTCGAAGGTGCCGTGCCAGTCGACGTGGTCCTCGGCGACGTTCAGCACCGCCGCCGACTCCGCCGCGACCGAGCTCGACCAGTGCAGCTGGAAGCTGGAGAGCTCGACGGCGAGCACGTCGTACGGCTCGGGGTCCATCACGGCCTCGAGCACCGGCCGCCCGACGTTGCCGCACGCGGCGACCCGCAGCCCGGCGGCCTCGAGGATCGAGGCGAGCATGCGGACGGTGGTGGTCTTGCCGTTGGTGCCGGTCACGACGAGCCACGGCGCGGGGCGGGCGAGGTCGCGGACGCGCCAGGCGAGCTCGATCTCGCCCCACACCGGCACCCCGCGCTCCGCGGCCTGGGCCAGCAGCGGCGCGTCCGGGCGCCAGCCCGGCGAGGTGACGACCAGGTCGACGTGCTCGGGCAGCGTCGCGGTGCTGCCGGGGCCGAGGCGTACGTCGGCCCCGAGCACGGTGAGCAGCTCGGCGCGCTCGCTCTTGTCGCCGCGGCCCCCGGCCTCGCTCTCGTCGAGGGCGACGACCTGCGCGCCGAGGTGCACCAGCGTGTCGGCGGCGGCGAAGCCGGAGACGCCGAAGCCCGCGACCACCGCGCGCACGCCCGACCAGTCGCTGTGCCGGCCCAGCCCCTCGACGTCGGTCATACCCGCGCCACCCACTGGGCGTAGAAGATGCCGAGCCCGGCGGCCACGAACAGGCCGGTGATGATCCAGAAGCGGATGACGACGGTGATCTCGTCCCAGCCCTTCAGCTCGAAGTGGTGGTGCAGGGGCGCCATACGGAACAGCCGCTTGCCCCCGGAGAGCCGGAACCAGCCGACCTGCAGCATCACCGAGACCGTCTGCATGACGAACAGGCCGCCGAGGATGATCAGCAGCAGCTCGGTGCGGGTCAGGATCGCGAAGCCGGCGAGCGCCCCGCCGAGCGCGAGCGAGCCGGTGTCACCCATGAAGATCTTCGCCGGCGAGGCGTTCCACCACAGGAACCCGATGCAGGCACCGCAGATCGCCGCCGCGACGACGGCGAGGTCGAGGGGGTCGCGCACCTCGTAGCAGGCGGCCGAGGGAGCCACCTCGCACGCCTGGTTGTTCTGCCAGATGTTGATCAGGAGGTAGGCGCCGAACACGATCACCGAGGCGCCGGTGGCGAGACCGTCGAGGCCGTCGGTGAGGTTCACGCCGTTCGAGGCGCCGGCGATCATCAGCAGGATGAACACCACGGCCAGCGCGAGCGGCAGGCTCAGCCAGGAGATGTCCCGCAGGAAGCTGATCGCGTTGGACGCGGGCCGCTGACCGCGGTCGTCGGTCAGCCACGGACCCAGCGCGAGGATCGCGAAGACCAACGCCACCCCGGTCTGGCCGACGAGCTTGGCCTTGCTGCGCAGCCCCAGGCTGCGCTGCTTGCGGATCTTGATGAAGTCGTCGAGGAACCCCACGAAGCCGAGCCCGATGAAGAGGAACAGCAGCAGCAGCGCCGAGGCGCTGGGCGTCTCGAGGAAGACCAGCTTCGCGGTGAAGTAGCCGACGACCACGGCCAGCACGATCACCAGGCCGCCCATGGTGGGGGTGCCGCGCTTGGTGTGGTGGGTCGTCGGCCCGTCGTCGCGGATGAGCTGGCCGTAGCCCTGCTTGACGAAGAGGCGGATCGCCCACGCGGTGCCGAACAGGGTCAGCAGCAGCGAGACCCCGCCCGCCATCAGGATGGCCTTCACGCGTCGTCCTCCGCTGCTCGTCCGTGCCCGGGCGCCTGCGGCGCGCCCCTCCACCCGTGCTCGACCAGGTCCAGCGCGACGACCTCCATGCCGGCGCTGCGGGACCCCTTGGCGAGCAGGACGTCATCGTCTCGCAGTTCGGTGCGCAACCAGTGCAGCGCCGCGGCGTGGTCCGGAACCTCGACCACCTCACAGTCCCCTGCGCCGCGCGCGACGGCCTCGCGTGCGCCCTCGGCGATCTGCCGCGCCTGGGGGCCCACGACCACGAGGGCCGCGACGCGGGGCACGGCGTACGCCCCCACCTCGGCGTGCGCCGTCGGCGCGTCGTCGCCGAGCTCGCCCATGGCCCCGAGCACCGCGACGGCCCGACGACCTCCCAGACCGCCCAGCACGTCGAGGGCGGCGCGCATCGACTCCGGATTGGCGTTGTAGGCGTCGTTGACGACCGTGATGCCGTCGACGTCGGTCACCTCCATGCGCCACGGCGAGCCACCGCGGGCCTCGGAGAGCCGGGCGGCGACCTCGGGCACGGGCACGCTCACGGCGAGGGCCGCGGCGGCCGCCGCGAGGGCGTTGAGCACCTGGTGGCGACCCGGCCCCCGCAGCGCCACCTCGGCGCTCTCCGCGCCGTGGGTCAGCGTGAAGGAGACCCGGCCGACGTCGTCGACGCGCTCGTCCACGGCGCGTACGTCGGCCGCGGCGTCACGGCCGAAGGTCAGCACCCGGGCACGCGTGCGAGGGGCCATCGCGGCGACGCGTACGTCGTCGGCCGCGAGCACGGCGACGCCCTGCTGCTCGGCCGGGGGCAGGGCCTCGACGATCTCGCCCTTGGCCTGCGCGATCGCCTCCCGGCTGCCGAACTCGCCCAGGTGCGCGCTGCCCACGTTGAGCACGGCGGCGACGTCGGGGCGGGCGATGCGGCAGAGCATCGCGATGTGCCCGATGCCGCGGGCCCCCATCTCGAGCACCAGGTGGGAGGTGCGGTCGGTCAACCGGAGCACCGTGAGCGGCACCCCGATCTCGTTGTTGAAGTTGCCGGCGGTCGCGACCACGGCCGACGCCGCGTGGTCGGGTCCGGGGTCGGGGTCGGCGAGCACGGCCGCCATGAGGTCCTTCGTGGAGGTCTTGCCCGCCGACCCCGTCAGGGCCAGCACCCGGATCGGCTGGGTGCCCGCGCGACGGCGCGCCAGCACCTCGCGAGCGAGGTCCCCGAGGGCGACCACGGGGTCCGGGACGACGACGGTGGGCAGGTCGAGCGGACGCGACCCCAGCGCGGCCACGGCGCCGCGCTCGGCGGCGGCATCCGCGAAGTCGTGGCCGTCGACACGCTCACCCGCGACCGCGACGAAGAGGCCGCCCGCTCCCAGGCGTCGGGAGTCCACGTCGACCGGTCCGTCGACGACGAGGTCGGTGGCGTCGGCCGGCACGACGGTGCCCCGCGTCGCGTCGGCGATCGCGCCGAGCGTCAGAGCGATCACGAGGCACCCCGGTCGGTCGCCGCGGCACGGAAGGCACGGGCCAGCACGTCACGGTCGTCGAAGGGGTGGGTGGTGCCGTCGACCAGCTGACCGGTCTCGTGGCCCTTGCCCGCGACGAGGACGGTGTCGCCGGCGGCGGCGAGGGAGACGGCGTACGCGATGGCCTCGGCGCGGTCCCCGACCTCGACCACCTCGACCGCCCGGTCCTCGGCTCCCTCGGCCTCCCGGGTGCCGGCGAGCACCTCGGCACGGATCGTGGCCGGGTCCTCGCTGCGCGGGTTGTCGTCGGTGACCACGACGACGTCGGAGAGCGACGCGGCGATGCGGCCCATGACGGGGCGCTTGCCGCGGTCCCGGTCGCCGCCGGCGCCGATGACGGTGATGACACGCCCGACGGTCACCGTGCGCAGCGCCTCGATCGCCGCCGTGACGGCGTCCGGCTTGTGGGCGTAGTCGACCACCCCGAGCACGCCGAGGTCCCTGCCCGCCGGCACCTCCTCGAGCCTGCCGGGCACGCCGGCCTCGCCCAGGTGCTCCGCGATGCGCGCGACGTCCAGGCCGGCCTCGCCGGCGACGGCGATCGCGCAGAGGGCGTTGGCGACGTTGAACCGGCCGGGCAGGCCGACGGCGGTCTCGACGCGTACGCCGCCGGGGCCGAGGACCGTGAAGGTCGACCCGGCCCGACCGAGCTGCACGTCGACCGCCCGCCACTCCGCCTCGGGGTCGTCGAGCGCGAAGCGTACGCACGGCACGCTCGCCTCGGCGAGCAGTCGGCGTCCGAACTCGTCGTCGGAGTTCACCACCCCGCGGCGGCTCCGGGCGGGGGTGAAGAGCGAGGCCTTGGCGGCGAAGTAGTCCTCGACGGTGTCGTGGAAGTCCAGGTGGTCGCGGCCGAGGTTGGTGAAGGCGGCGACGTCGGCGACGAGCCCGTCGGTGCGTCCCAGCACCAGGGCGTGGGAGGACACCTCCATCGCGCAGACCTCCACCCGGGTCTGCACCATCGCGGCGAACAGGGCGTGGAGGTCCGGCGCCTCGGGGGTGGTGAGGCTGGTCGCGAGGTCCTGTCCGCGCACGCGGGTGCCGACGGTGCCGATGACGGCGGCGGGTGTGCCCGCGGCTGCCAGCGCCGAGTCGAGCAGCCTGGTCGTGGTCGTCTTGCCCTGCGTGCCGGTCACCGCGATCACGGTGAGGCGGCGGGCGGGGTGGTCGTAGAGCTCCGCGGCCAGCCGCCCGAGGAGGCGGCGCGGCTCGGGCACGACGAGCACCGGCACGCCCCCGGGCGCACCGGCCCCGTCCAGCTGCGTCAGCCCGGCCTCGTCGGTCAGCACCGCGACCGCACCGGCCTCGACCGCGCCCGCGGCGTAGGTGGCCCCGTGCGTGCGGGCGCCGGGGAGAGCGGCGTACAGGTCGCCGGGCCGGACCCGCTGGGAGGACAGCGTGACGCCGGAGACCGCGACGCCCGACGCGTCGGCGCCGGTGAGTCGTGCGGCGGGTGCGGCGTCGCCCAGCACGTCGCGTGCCACCCGCGCCGCGAGGTCGCGCACGGCCTCGAGGCCGACGCGCGGGGGCGGGTCCGGCCGCAACGACGGGGTCGGTCCTGGGCTCACCACGACCGGGACTCTAGGGCCGCCACTCGATGGGCAGCCACGCCGGGGCGGCTCCCGTCGGAGGGACGCTGTACTTGCGCAGCAGGTAGCTCATGACGTCGTGGAAGACGGGCCCGCAGGTCGAGCCGCCACCGCCGCCGTTCTGCGGGGCCTGCACCACGCAGTAGACGGTGAAGCGCGGCTCGTCGGCGGGGGCGAAGCCCGCGAAGGAGACGGTGAAGCTGTCGTAGGAGCCGGACTCGCCGACGCGGTTGGCGGTGCCGGTCTTGCCCGCGACGCGGTAGCCGGGGATCGCCGCGGACGGCGCGGTGCCCCCCTCGGGGTTGGTCACCTGCTCGAGCATGCTGGTCGTCGAGGAGGCCGCCTCGGGTGAGATCACGCGCGTCCGCGTCGTGTGGTCGGTGCCGACCTTCTGCCCGGTGCGGGTCGTGGCGCTGCCCTCGACGATGCTCGGCGAGACGCGTACGCCGCCGTTGGCGATCGTGTTGAAGGCCGTCGCCATCTGCAGCGCCGTCACCGAGATGCCCTGGCCGTAGCTGATGGTGGCCTGGGAGAGATCGGTCCACGTCGACCAGTCGGGCACGAGGCCGCGCGAGGCGCCGGCGAGACCGGTGCTGTCCTTGCTGCCGAGACCGAACGCGCGCAGGTACTCCCACTGCTGCTTCGGGGTCATCTGCTCCGCGGCCTGCACGGTGCCGATGTTGGAGGACTTCGCGATCACGCCCGCCATCGTCAGCCGCAGCCGGCCGTGGTCGAACCAGTCGCCGATCGACTCCCCCATCACCGGAAGCTCGTTCGGCACGGTGAGCTGTGTGTACGGCGTGACCAGGCCGGCGTCGACCAGCGCCCCCGCGGTGAGGGCCTTCTGCACCGAGCCGGGCTCGTACACGTCGGAGACCGACCGGGCACCGATGTCGTCGGGGTCGGCGGTGGCGGGGTCGGCGGCGTCGAAGGTCGGGTAGTCGGCCAGCGCGAGGATCTCGCCGGTTCGCACGTCCTGCACCACCACCGAGCCGGACTCGGCGCGGCTCGCGTCCACGGTCTGCCGCAGCCGACGCTGGGCGAACCACTGCACGTCGCGGTCGATGGTCAGCCGCAGGTCGCGCCCGTCGACCGGTTCGGTCACCGAGGTGTCCCCGAGCGGCAAGCGGTAGCCGGAGCCCGCCTCGTACGTCGCGCGCCCGTCGCGACCGCTGAGCTGGTCGTCGAAGGCGAACTCCAGCCCGGCACCGAAGTCCTCGTCGGCGTCGTCACCCATCACACCGACGAGGTTCGCCGCGATGTCGCGGGCCGGGTAGTCGCGCACCGGGTCGTCCATCGCGACGACGCCGTCGTACTCGGCCTCCTCGAGCTGCGAGACGACCTTGTCGGCGAGCGGGGCGGGAACGCGTCGCGCCAGGTAGCGGAAGCGGGTGGAGGTGTCGCGCAGGTCCGTCAGCACCTCGAAGTAGTTGGCGTCGACGGTGTCGGTGAGGATGCGAGCGATCTCGGGTGCGTTGGTGACGGTCAGCACCGGGTCCGCCACGATCATCTTGCCGGCCACCGAGTCGGCCAGCGGCACGCCGTTGCGGTCGAGGATGCGGCCGCGCAGTGCGGGCAGCGGCTCGGTGACGACACCGGCCTCGGCGGCCATCGTGGCGTACGAGCGGGGGTCGATGCCCTGGATCTGGATCAGCCGCGCGGCGAACAGCGACAGCACCATCGCCACCAGCAGCAGACCTGCCCGCAGTCGCGTGGTGGACCGGGCCCGCACCGCGGTGGAGACGACCGCCCGCGGGCGGCGGGCGGGAACGCGTCGGCGCGGATCGGTGCCCCTCGCCTCTGGAGTCACTCGTCGACGTCCTGTCCCTCGTCGCCCTCGCGGGCCTGCGGCGACCCCTCGTCGCCGCGCTGGTCCGTTCTACCTCCCGCCGCGTCCCCACGGCGGGACGCCGCGCCCTCGACCAGGGACTTGTCCACGACCACGATCCGCTCGGGCTGGAGGGCCTCGGGCACCGCGGCCCGCTTCGGCTCGATGCGCAGCCCGTCGACCGCGGCGGCCTCCTCGGGGTCACCGAGGACGGACCCGTCGGAGAGGTCCAGGAACGCCGGGTTGCCGGCGCTGACCATGCCGAGGCGTCGCGCCTGCCGGGCCACGCGCTGGGGGTTGCGCAGGTCCTCGATCTGCATCTGCAGGGTCTGCTGGCGCGCCTCGAGGGCCGCCGCCCGCGTCTCCATGGACGACGCGGTGAAGGACCCCTGCTGCATCGAGGTGTTGAACAGGAGCAGACCGACGATGCCGGCCAGCAGCACCGAGCCCACCAGCGCCACGAACGGCACCCGGGGTGCGCGACGCCGCGCGGGCGGGGCGAGACGAAGAGGCACGCGGGGTGCGACGTGCTCGCTGAGCGCGTCGGCGAGCTGCTGGACGCGAGTGGCCTCGCGCGGCTCGTCCTGGACGGGTCCGGGCTGTGCAGCACTCATGCGACGACCTCTCGCGGGTGGGACATCGGGTGGGACGGTGACGAGTGGCTCGGCCTGAGGAGGTCGAGCGGGTGGTGCGGCTCGACGCCGCGACGCGATCCGCGACGGCCGCCGCCGCGGGGCGTACGCGTGGCGCCGGCGCTGCGCGAGCGACCGGGGCGGTCGGGTCGGTCGGGGGCGGTGCGCTCGACGGCGCGGACGCGGACCGAGGCGGCGCGCGGGTTCGCGGCGACCTCGGCCTCGTCGGCCTTCTCCGCGCCGCGGGTGACCAGCCGCAGGCTCGGCTGCGCCTCCTCGGGCACGACCGGCAGACCGGGGGGCACGTCGAGGGTGGTGACCTCGGCGAAGGCGCGCTTGACGATGCGGTCCTCGAGCGAGTGGTAGCTCATCGCGACGACCCGGCCGCCGACCGCGAGCCGCGACAGCGCCGCGGGGACCGCTCGGCGCAGCACCGCGAGCTCGTCGTTGACCTCGATGCGCAGCGCTTGGAACGTGCGCTTGGCCGGGTGGCCGCCCGTACGCCGGGCCGGGGCCGGGATCGCGTCGTAGAGCAGCTCCACCAGCCGCGCGGAGGTGGTGAAGGGCTCGACCTCGCGCGCCGCCACGACCCGGTCGGCGATGCGTCGGGCGAACTTCTCCTCGCCGTACTCCCGCAGCACCCGCGCCAGCGCGGGGGCCTCGTAGGTGTTCAGCACGTCGGCGGCCGTCGGGCCCTCGTCGCCCATGCGCATGTCGAGCGGGGCGTCGACGGCGTACGCGAAGCCCCGCGTGCGGACGTCGAGCTGCATCGAGGAGACACCGAGGTCGAAGAGCATGCCGTCGGCGCTGCCGTGCCCCAGGTCGTCGAGCACGCCCGGGATCTCGTCGTAGACGGCCTGCACCAGGCTGACCCGGTCCCCGAAGGGCTCCAGGCGGGCACCGGCGCGGGTCAGCGCCTCGGGGTCCCGGTCGATGCCGACCAGGGACGCCTGCGGGAAACGCTGCAGCATCGACTCGGCGTGACCGCCGAGGCCGAGCGTGGCGTCGACGTACACGGCGCCGGGTCGCTCCAGCGCGGGCGCCAGCAGGTCGCCCATGCGCTGCAGCATCACCGGCACGTGGAGGTCGGCGTCGGCCACGGGTCAGCCCAGCACCTTCGAGAGCAGCAGGAGCCCGCCGGCCGCCCCGCAGGACACGGCGGCGGAGAAGGCCATCAGCACGGCGCCGTCGCGCACCTCGTGGCGTACGCGGCGCGGGGGAAGCTGGTCGGCGCGGGAGTCGGGGAGCCCGGCGATGCTGCTCATCGGGCCTCCTGTGATCGTGCGCGGATCGCGGCTGGTCTCGGCTGGTCTCGTGCGCTGCCGGGCCGTACGTCCTGGTCCCCGCCCGCCCGAGGGGGGGAAGTCGTCCATCTGGCACCGGGGAAGGTGCGCCAGAGTGACGTCGGGCGGGCGTGAGACCAGGTCGTGCGGTCCTGCGGGTCGTGCTGGGTGCTGCTGGTGGTGCTCAGGCCCCGGGGAAGAGCTCCTCGGACAGGTTCGAGAACTGCGACTCCTGCTCGGCGGTGTAGCGCGCCCAGGCGTCGGCGTCCCAGATCTCGATCCGGTTCATCGCCCCGATGACCACGCAGTCGCGCCCGAGGGAGGCGTAGTCGCGCAGCATCGGCGGGATGGTGATGCGGCCCTGCTTGTCGGGCTGCTCGTCGGACGCGCCGGCGAACAGCATGCGGACGAAGTCCCGTGATCCCTTCACGGTCATCGGTGCTTGTTGGAGCTGCCGGGTGAACTGCGCGAACTCCTCCGCGGACCACACGTAGAGGCAGCGCTCCTGCCCCCGCGTGACCACGAGTCCCTCGCCCAGTCCCTCCCGGAACTTCGCGGGGAGGATCAGGCGGCCCTTGTCGTCGAGGCGCGGCGTGAAGGTGCCGAAGAACATCGGCCCACCTCATTCCGCGTCCCGCTCCAAGGAGTCCCCTCGTCCTCCACTGTCCCCCACTCTACTCCACCAGCCGCCCCTGGCAACCATGTTCGCGTATTCGTGCAGCGTGTGGCGCATCTGCGTACGTCCTGGGCGTCGCGCCGGAGGCCGCGCCACCGGGCGGATCCGGGCCCGCCAGGCCCTCGGGTGGCCGATCGTGGGGGGAAGTGGGGGACGGAGGGAGCGCGCGGGTCGCCGGGCCGTCAGCCCGCGGCGGGGCCCTCGATTCGGCCGGTCGTGCGAGGCTGAGCACTCGCACCCCACGACCCAGGAGCAAGAAGCCGTGTCCCTGAGCACCACCGACCTCGAGACCGGAGGAGTCGCACCGGGGACCCCGTCGCCCGACGAGCTCGCACACGTCGGCGGGGTGACCGGTCGCCTGCTCGGTGAGGTCGAGAAGGTCGTGCAGGGCAAGCCGGACGTGGCGCGGCTGGCCCTCGTGGTGCTGCTGGCCGAGGGTCACCTGCTGCTCGAGGACGTGCCCGGGGTCGGCAAGACGATGCTCTCGAAGGCGCTCGCCGCCGCACTCGGCTGCGACGTCGGGCGGATCCAGTTCACGCCCGACCTGCTGCCCTCCGACGTCACCGGCGTGTCGATCTTCGACGCGGAGACGCGTGAGTTCGAGTTCCGTCCCGGCCCCGTCTTCCACCACGTCGTGCTCGGCGACGAGATCAACCGCGCCTCCCCCAAGACCCAGTCCGCGCTGCTGGAGTGCATGGAGGAGCAGCAGGTCACCGTCGACGGCGAGACCTACCCCCTCGCGCCGCCGTTCCTGGTCGTGGCGACACAGAACCCGGTGGAGATGGAGGGCACCTTCGCGCTGCCCGAGGCCCAGCGGGACCGGTTCCTCGCGCGCCTCTCGCTCGGGTACCCCGACGCCGCCGCCGAGGCGCGGATGCTGGACGTGCACGCCTCCTCCGACCCGCTCGCCGACGTCGTGGCCGTCTCCCACCCCGCGGAGGTGCGCGACCTGTGCGAGGTCGTACGCCGTGTGCACGTCTCAGCCGCCGTCCGGCAGCACGCCGTCGAGCTGGTGGCGGCGACGCGGCGTACGCCCGACCTGGTGCTGGGCGCCTCACCGCGCGCCACGCTGCACCTGGTGCGTGCCGCCAAGGTCGTCGCGGCGCTCGAGGGCCGCGACTTCGTCGTGCCCGACGACCTGCTGGCGCTCGTCGTCCCGGTGCTCGCGCATCGGCTCTCGGTCTCCCCCCGGGTGCTCGCGTCGGGGCGTGACGTCCGCGAGGTGCTCGCCGAGGTCGTCGCGTCGGTCCCCGTGCCCGGCCCGCGCTGACCGTGTCGCAGCCATCCGGGCCCTCGGAGCGCCGACCCCGAGGACTGTGGTCGACCCGCGGCGTCGTGCTGCTCGCCGGCGGCGCCTCGGCGGCCCTGGCGGCCGCGGTGCTCGGTGAGCCCGACCTGCTGCGGATGGGCATCTTCGTCGCCGCGCTGCCGTTGGCGTCCCTGGCGTGGACCCTGCTGCGAGCCGAGCGCCGCCTCGGCGACCTCGTCGTCCACCGCCACGTCGACCCGCCGCAGGTCGCCACGGGCACGCCGGTCACCGTCCGCCTCACGCTGACGCGACACGGCGCCCGCGGCGGCACGGTGCTGGCCGAGGACCTCCTCCCGCCGGGGGTCTCCCGCCGGACGGGCCCGCCGCGCATGCTGCTCGGCGGCTCCCGGGCCACCGCCGAGGTGACGTACACCCTGGTGCCGCTGCGACGCGGCACCATCTCGCTCGGCCCGGTCCGGGCCCGCGCACTGAGCCCCCTGGGACTGTGCGACCGACGCGTCGCCGTGCCGGGCACGACCGACGTCGTCGTCACGCCCCGGGTCGTGCCGTTGCCGGTGGCCCGCGGCCTGCGTCAGCCCCGCTCCGTCGGAGGCCACCGGCCGCGGCGTCCGGGCAGCGCGCCCACCGAGGACGCGTCGGTGCGTCCCTACCGCCGCGGCGACGACCTGCGGCTCGTGCACTGGCGGAGCTCGGCCCGACGCGGGGAGCTGCAGGTGCGTGAGGGCGTCGACCTGCGCGTGCCGCGCAGCATCGTCGTGCTCGACGTGTCGCGGACGCCCGGCCCGGGCTTCGAGGCCGCGGTCGACCTGGCGGCCTCCGTCGGTACGCACCTGCTCTCCCTCGACCACGACCTCGACCTCGCGCTGCACGACGGCCGCGAGGTGCTCGCCACGATGCGATGCGCCACGCCCGCGGACCTGCTCGCCCGCCTGTCCTCGATCGAGGCCGGCGACGCCTCCACCGCACTCTCCGCCTCCCCCGGGGCCGCGCTGCGACTGGGGGGCGGCGACGTCGTGGTGCTCTGCACCCGCAGCGGCGCGGACCTCCGGGGTCTCGCCTCGTCGCTGCCGGTCGTGGCGAGCCGGTGCAGTGCGCTCGCACTGGTCGCCGAGGACGTGGACCGGGTCTCGTCCCTCGCGACGGGAGCAGGTGCCGGCGCCCGAGGTGCCCGCACCGCCGACACCTCGCCGCTGGACGACCAGGGCTGGGTCGTGCGTACGCTCCGCGGCGCCGAGGACCTGCGCCCGACCTGGCTCGAGGACACCGACCGGGCAGCCGCTGTCGCGGGGGCGGCCCGGTGACCGGCGAGCGCCGACTCGATCGGTCGTGGTGGCGCGACACCGTGCTGACGTGCCTGGCCGCCCTCGTCGTGCTGGCCGCGTTCTCGAGCTGGCAGCCGCTGCTGGACGCGTACGAGTCCCGGCTCCTGGTGCCCCAGCTGCTGCTGGCTGCCGTGGTGATCGTGCCCGCGGTCCTGCTGCGGGCCCTCAGGGTGCCGCTCGCCCTGGTGCTGCTGGCCCAGCTGGTCGCGGTGACGGTCACCCTGTCCGCCCGGTGGGCGCCCGGCACCGCG
Source organism: Nocardioidaceae bacterium (assembly GCA_018672315.1). NCBI lineage: Bacteria > Bacillati > Actinomycetota > Actinomycetes > Propionibacteriales > Nocardioidaceae > Nocardioidaceae bacterium. The sequence continues at coordinate 477,883 of CP076053.1, forward strand.
GTGCTCGGGCTGGTGCCGACGCCCGAGACGCTGAGCACGGCGTACGCGCTGCTGGACCGGGCGGCCGGCGAGTCCCAGCTGTACGCCTCGCCGGTGTCGGTGGACGCCATGAGCTTCCCCGCGCTCCCGCTCGCGCTGGGCGTCGTCGCCCTGCTGCTGGCAGACCTCCTCGCCGTCGGTCTCCGGCGGCCCGCACTCGTCGCCCTCCCCGGTCTGGTCGTGCTCACGGTGCCGGTCGCCGTCCTCGACGGGCCGCTGCCGCTGGCTCCCACCGTCCTCACGGCGCTCGCGTACGCGGCCCTCCTCGCCGCCCAGCACGTCGGCGAGGTCGCCGACTGGGCCTCGGGGCCGGCCGTGCGCCGCGGCGTGGCCGCCGGCGGCGGCACCGCGGTGCTCGTCTCGGCCGTCGCGATCGCGGTGGCCGTCGTCGCGACGCCCGTCGTGCCGGCCCGCGAGGAAGGGTTCTCGGCGCCGCGCTCGAGCGGCGGGCCCCGGGTCGACCTCGGGAACCCGATCGTCGACCTGCGTCGCGACCTGCTCGAGAGCTCCTCGGAGGAGGTGCTGACGATCACCGTCGACAGCACCGACCCGCGCGACCAGCCGAGCTACGTCCGCACCACCGTGCTCGACGTGTACGACGGCGACACCTGGATGCCGGGCGAGCGCGAGCTGCCGACCGAGAACCGGGTGGATGGGCCCTTCCCCGAGCCCCAGGGCCTGTACGACTCGGTGCCCACGGACCCGCAGGACTGGGAGCTGAGAGCCGGCGACCTCTACTCGCCGTGGCTGCCGCTCCCGTTCCCCGCGCTCCGCGCCACCGCCGGCGACCCGGGCTTCGTCTACGACGAGTCGACGCTCGACGCCGTGACACCTCGGGAGGGCGGCACGGTCGCCGGCACCAGCTGGTCCGCGACGGCCCTGCGTCCCGGGTGGTCCGCGGCCCGGATGCGCGAGGCCGGCCTGCCGTCGGTGCCCCTGACCGAGCGGTGGACCGCGCTGCCGGACGATGTCGCCCCCTTCGTCGCCGAGAAGGCGCAGGAGGTGGTGGGAGACCTCCCCGCCGACGCCTCGGACTACGACAAGGCAGCGGTCCTGCAGCGATGGTTCCGCGAGGACGGTGGTTTCGAGTACGACCTCAGCGCCGCGCAGGGTGCCGGCGAGGACGGGCTGGTCGACTTCCTCGACGCCAGTCGGCCCGGCTCCCGCATCGGGTACTGCGAGCAGTTCTCCGCCGCCATGGCGGTCATGGCGCGCACCCTGGGGATCCCCGCCCGGGTCTCCGTGGGCTTCCTCCGCGGCACCCAGAGCGCGACGTACGACGGCCGCGGCCGGGTGTGGAGCTTCAGCGGACAGGACCTGCACGCGTGGCCCGAGCTCTACTTCCCGGGGTCGGGCTGGGTGCGCTTCGAGCCGACCCCGGCCGAGCAGACCGCTGCGGCCCCGCCGTGGACGCGCGGCATCGGACGGGCCGCACCGGACCCCGCGCCGTCCGCCACCGCCGAGCCGACCCCCTCGGCCGCCCCCTCGCCGACGCCGGCGGAGCCCTCGCCGACTCGTGCACTGCCCGAGCAGGACCCTGCCGCGCAGCCGGAGCCGGCCCTGCTGACCCGGCTCGGGGACTGGGCCCAGCGCAACACCGCCGCTCTCGTGGTCGCGGGACTCGTGGTGCTGCTCCTGCTCGCGTCCGCGACGCCGGCGCTGCTGCGTCGCAGACGGCGTACGGCGCGACGTGCCGCGGCCGCCGCGGGTGACGTCGAGGCGGCGTGGGCCGAGCTGGTGGACCACGCCGTCGACCTGGGCGTCACCGTGCAGCCCACGGCCACGGTGCGCCACAACGCCGCACAGCTGCGACGCGGGCTCGGGCTGCCGCCGTACGCCGGTGGCGGGGGCGGCACAGGCGGCACAGGCGGCACAGGCGGCACGGCGGTGATCACCGAGGCTGCGTCACCGGCGACCGTCGCGGGTGCCGTCGACCACCTCGCGCGTCAGGTCGAGCGGGCGCGCTACGCGCCCGGCGCGCGCACCGCCGACGGTGCGGGCCTGCTGGCTGCGCTCGACACCGCCGCGCAGGAGCTCACCGACCGGGCGACTCCTGGCCAGCAGCGTCGGGCGCAGTGGTGGCCGGCGTCGTTGAGGAGCTGACCCGCACGTCCGGCTGGGCCGGGGTGCGCGAGCGTGCGGTCAGAAGTCGCCGTTGTCGCGACGACGCTGCCAGCGCTGCTCCATGCGCTCGAAGAAGCTGCCCCCCGACGAACCCGCACCACGGGAACGAGGACGCTTCGGCGCCTTGCCACCGGACTTGCCGGACTTGCCGGACCGGGCGCTCTTGCCGCCCTGGATGAGGTTCAACCCGAATGCCTCCTCGGCGCCCGGGGAGCCCTGCTCGTCGTCCTGGGCCGGGGTCTCGTACTGGCTGCGCCACGCCGTGAGCCCGACGTACGTCGCGCCCACCATGATCGCGAAGCCCACGACGCCCACGGCGATGCCGACCGGGTTGGTGCCCGAGTCGGGCGAGGTCGACATGACCGCGCCGAGCAGCAGGATGCCCATGCCGACGACGAGGACCGCTCCCGAGGCGTACGCACGACGGCGCGCCGCCCGTTGCACCGAGGTGCCACGGATGGTGGAGACGAACTTGGGGTCCTCAGCGGCGAGCGCGCGCTCCATCTGGTCGAGCAGTCGCAGCTCTTCCTCCGACAGTGGCAACGGCTCCTCCTCCCACTCGTGTCGCCCGTCCCGGGCGTGGTGCTGCCGATTCTAGGCGGGCCCCGGGTAGCGCGGTAGCGCCGATCACAATTCTTCCCCGACCTTCAGTCTCCACGCGCAACCGGTGCCTCACGCCACGGGACGCGACAGCCCGTGCCGGCGGGGGTCGCCCGCCAGGAGACTCGCCGGGGTGAGTGCGGTGCGACCGAACCGTCGCACCACCCGGTCCGCCGCCTGGTCGGCCTCGGCCCAGCCCTGCTCCCGCTCCCCCAGCAGCAGCTGTCGGTCGGCGCCCTCCCGCGGACGCAGCCTCTCGACCCGCACCCCCACCAGTCGCACCCGGGCCCGCTGCAGACCCAGCGCGCGGAAGAGCCTGCTCGCCTCGTGGTGGATCTCGCGGGTGACGTCGGTGGGCTCGGCCAGAGTGCGTGACCGCGTGATGGTGGTGAAGTCGGCGAATCGGACCGTGAGGGTGACGGTGCGCCCCACCACCCCGGCCGTACGCATCCTCGACCCGACCCTGCCCGAGAGCCGCAGCAGCTCCCGCAGCACCACCTCGGCGTCGTCGGTGTCGCGGCCGAAGGTCTCGTTGGCTCCCATGCTGCGGTCGGGGGCGTGGTCGACACGGCGCGGCTCGACCCGGCGGTCGCACCGCCCCCAGGCCAGCCGGTGGAGCTGGCCGCCCTGGGCCGGCCCCAGGGCACGGCGCAGCGTCTCCACCGGCGTGTGGGCCACGGCGCCGACCGTGGTCAGCCCGAGCCGACGCAGCGCCTGGCCCGTCTTCTCCCCCACCCCCCACAGCTGCTCGACCTCCAGGGGGTGGAGGAACGCGGTGACCCGCTCCGGCGGCACGACGACCACCCCGTCGGGCTTGGCGAGGTTGCTGGCCATCTTCGCCACCGTCATCGACGAGGCCACCCCGACCGAGCAGGTGATGCCGTGCTCGTCGTGCACGCGGGCACGGATCTCCTCGGCGATCTCACGCGGGCCGCGCGACCTCAGGCACCCGGTGACGTCGAGGGCCGCCTCGTCCAGCGACATCGCCTGCACCGCCGGGGTGTAGCGCTCGAACAGCTGCATCACCGACGCCGAGACCGCCTCCACCGCAGCGAAGTCCGGCGGCAGCACCACCAGCCCCGGGCAGAGCCGCCGCGCCCGGGTCATCGGCATCGCCGAGGAGATCCCGCGCTCCCGGGCCAGGTAGTTCGCCGAGAGCACCACCCCGCGCTGTCCTCCGCCCACGACGACGGGCGTGTCCACCAGGTCGGGGCGGTCCCGCAGGGCCACCGAGGCGTAGAAGGCGTCCATGTCGACGTGCAGCAGCACCCGGCGTGCGGTGTCCACAGCACCTGGCCGGGTCGGACCGGTCACCGGACCGCTCCCGCGGGCCCGGCGTGCTCAGACGGGTCGGGCGAGCAGGTGCAGCTGGGTCGCGACAGCGTGGAACTCCGGGCGGTGCGCCACGGCCCGTTCCAGCGCCAGCAGCGACTCGGTCGCTCCGGCCTCGGCGTCCAGCAGGGCCCCTGGGACCAGGTCGGCGAAGACCCGGACGCCGTGCACCTCATGCACGGCGAAACCGTGGTCGGTGAGCAGCGTGGTGATCTCCTCCGCGGTGAACCGGCGCTGCGGCGTACGCCCGCCCTCGGCGAGCTCTCGCACCGGACCCACCTCGTCGAGCAGGGACAGCGCCTGCTGCAGGTGACCCGCCATCGCCCGCGCCAGCACGGCGGCGTGGCGCTGCGCGACGAGGAGGCTGAGCAGCCCGTCGTCGCCGGCGGTGGCGCGCAGGGTGTCCAGGGCGGCAGCAGGGTCGCGGACGATCTCGAGGACGCCGTGGCACAGCACCACCTCGGCGGGACCGGCGTCGCCCGCGGCGACCAGGTCGGGGGTGTCGACGAGGTCGCCCTGCCGACCGGTGACCCGGTCGTCGACGCCGGCCTCACGGGCCCGACGACCCAACGCGGCCAGGGCGTCCGGGCTGGGGTCGACGACGGTGACCCGGTGCCCCTGCTCGGCGAGCCGCACCGCCAGCTGTCCGGTGCCGCCGCCGACGTCGACGACGTGGCACGGCCCGGCTCCGCGAGCGGCCACCGCGGCGAGCAGGGAGTCCCACAGCACCGCGGTGCGTGCGGCGTAGCGGCGCCCTGACGGGGTGAGTCCTGCGTGCCCCGGGCGCTCTGGGTGCTCTGGGCCGTCAGCCATGGGCGCCACCCTAGGTCACCCCCGGACCCCCGTACGGCGCCCCGGGGGCGCGTCGCCCGGTCCCTCATGCGCCCGCGCTCCCGCCCGAGGAGTGCCACAGCTTGCGGGGGGCTGACCTGGTGGACTCACCGGCCGGCTTGATGTCGGCGTACGGGGAGACCTTGAAACCGTTGGAGTGCACCAGCACCCGACGCCGACCCATCCCGCCGGCGGCGGGCCGCTGCTCGGGTGAGCCGCCGGCGCCGGGCGGGAGACCGTTGCGGTCGTGGCGACCCATCGCCGACGGCGAGGCCATCACCGGGCGGGGACTGCGGCTGCTGGCGGCCCCTGCGACCGCCTCGGGGTCGATCTCTCCGGGGCCTGCCGCGAAGCCGAGGGGCCGCTCGGCCATCACCGCGAGCACGGCGTCCATGCCCTCGGACTCCCAGAGCCGGTGCAGGGCGGGCAGCTCCCAGCAGCCGGTGGCGCGCAGGCTCACCCCCCGCTTGCCGGTGCGCCGGAGCTCACCGCGCACCACCATCAGCCAGGAGTGGAAGACCGTGGCGGCGTACGGTCCCTGCGCGTCCTCGAAGAAGGTCGCGTCCACCGGACCGGTGCCGTCGTCGAGGGTCAGGAAGATGACGCGGCGACCCGACCGGATCGGCGGGGTCTGGGTGGCGACCTTGACCCCGGCGACCAGCAGCTCCGCCTTGCTGCGGCGCTGCAGCAGCTGCTGGGAGCCGGTCGTGCCGAGCGCGGCCAGGAAGTCGGCGTAGGAGGTCAGCAGGTGCTCGCTGGCGTCCAGTCCGAGGATCTCGAGCTCGGCGCCGACCCGGTCCGCCGCGTCCATCTCGGGCAGGCCGTGACCCAGACCGACCGACCCCGCCTGCCCGGCGCCCTCGACGGAGGACGCGTCGGCGTCGGGGTCCCGGTCCACCGGGTCGTCGCCCAGCCCGAGCGCGAGCTGCACCGAGTCCACGGGCACCACCGGCCGGGTCGCACGGGACTGTGCGGCGGCGCGCTCCCTGATCCCGGCCTCGGTGCTGCACCGCTCGGCGGCCTCGCCCGCCCGCTGCGCTGCGACGGAGGCAGGCGTCGGCGCGCTGCGGGCACGCATCCCGGCCAGCCCGCGCGCCCTGCCCCGGGAGGCACGGGCGTCGACACGGGACCGACGGTCCAGCTCGGCGACCTGCAGCAGCAGGTCACGTCGGGTCACCGCGGCGCGACGGCCGACACCGGCCGCGGAGCCGATCGCGTACACGCCGTCGAACCCGCCGGCGAGCACGATCCGCTCGACCACCGGCCGGGAGACCTGCGTCCGCTGCCAGAAGTCGGTGAGCGAGTCGTAGGGCCGGGCCGCGACGATGCGGGCGACCTCGGCCTCGGAGATGCCCTTGACCTCCGACATCGCGATCCGGATGCCCCAGGCGCGGCCGTCGGGCAGTCCTTCCCCGGGATGGGTCGCCGGGTCGAGCTCGGCGACCTCCGCACCGGTGCGCAGCCGCTCGACGCGGTAGTGCTGCTCACTGGCGTCGACGTCGAGACCGAGCACGGTGACGCCGAGCTGGCGGGCGTCGTCGAGGATCAGCCGCTTGGGGTACATGCCCGGGTCGTGGGTCAGCACCCCGGCGAGGAAGTGCGCCGGCCAGTGCGCCTTGAGCCACGCCGACTGGTAGGTCGGCAGCGCGAACGCGGCGGCGTGAGCCTTGCAGAACCCGAAGGAGGCGAAGGACCGCAGCACCGACCAGACGCGCTCCACCACGGGCAGGGGGTAGCCGCGCTCCAGCGCCAGGGGGATGAACCAACGCTCGGCCTCGGCCATGCCCTCGGCGTCGCCCAGGGAGCGGCGCACCTCGTCGGCCTCGGCGTTGGTGATGCCGGTCAGGGTCGCGATCATCTCGATGACCTGCTCGTGGAAGACCACGACGCCCTGGGTGCCCTCGAGGATCGGACGGAGGTCCTCGTGCAGGTAGGACGGCAGCCGCCACCCCTGCTTGGCCTCGAGGTAGGGCGTGATCATGTCCGACTTCACCGGGCCGGGACGGAACAGCGAGATGTCGGCGACGATGTCGGCGAAGGAGTCGATGCCGGACTTGCCGACCAGCTCGCGCTGGCCCGGCGACTCGATCTGGAAGCAGCCCAGGGTGCGGGCCGCGGAGATCATCGAGAACGTCGCGGGGTCGTCGAAGGGCACCTGGGACTCGTCGTCGAGGTCGATGCGCTCGCCCTCGACGCGGGAGACCTCCTCGACGGCGTGCGCCATCGCCGACTGCATGCGGATGCCGAGCACGTCGAGCTTGAGCAGGCCGAGGTCCTCCACGTCGTCCTTGTCGAACTGGCTCATCGGGAACCCCGCGTAGCTCGCCTCGACCGGGGTGCGGGACAACAGGGTGGCGTCGGAGAGCAGCACCCCGCAGGGGTGCACCGCGACGTGGCGGGGCAGCCCGTCGAGCCGCTCGACGAGGTCGAAGAAGAGGTCGAGGCGACGCTCGGCCAGACCGGAGGCACGCAGCTCGGGCAGCTCCCCCAGCGCGGTGCGGGCGTCGCGGGCACGGACGTGCGGGAACGCCTTGGCGATCGCGTCGACCTCGCCGGGCGGCATGCCCAGCGCGGCGCCGACGTCGCGGACGGCGTGACGGACGCGGTAGGTGTCCATCATCGACACGCACACGCACCGCTCCCCGCCGTAGCGGGCGAGGATCTTCTCGTACACCTCGGTGCGCCGGGCGGACTCCACGTCGACGTCGATGTCGGGCAGCGCCTGGCGCAGCGGGGAGAGGAAGCGCTCCATCAACAGCCCGTGGCGCAGCGGGTCCACACCGGAGATGCCGAGCAGGTAGGTGACCAGGCTCCCGGCACCCGACCCGCGCGCGGCGCACCGCACCCCCATGTCGCGGATCAGGTCGGTGACGTCGCCGACGGTGAGGAAGTAGGAGGCGTACCCCAGCGTGCGGATCGTCTCCAGCTCGTCGTCGAGCCGCTTCCAGATGCGCTGCCGGGGCACCGAGCCGTACCGGTCGCCGACCGCGGCCTCGCACCGCAGCCGCAGCGCGACGTCGGCGGGAGCGCCCCAGGCCGGCGGCGGAGCGCCCGGGCCGGTGTACGGCGGACCGGCCGCGAGCTCGAACTCGGGGAAGTGCACCTCACCCAGCCCGAGGTCGGCGCGCGGGTCCAGCGCGCAGCGGTCGGCGACCAGCCGGGTGCGGGCGAGCAGCCGCTGCGCGGTCGTCCGCGGCTCCAGCCCGCTCGCGATCGCGACGTCCTCGGCGACGTCGGCCATCTCCTTGCCCGACTTCACGAACCCCTCGGCGTTGCCGCGGTCGACGTGCCGGGAGTCGAGGGCCACCAGCCGCCGGGCGGCGTCGAGCACGTCGACGGTGGGGGCGTCGCGGCGGTCGGCGTGCCGCACCACGTTGGTCAGCACCGAGGGCACCTCCAGGCGGTGGGCCAGCGACAGGGTGCGGGCGGCGTGGGTGGTCGACCCCGGCCCGTCGCCGCGCAGCCGGTGGGAGACGACCTCGACCAGCACCGACTCCCGCGGCAGCGCCTCCAGCCACGGCGAGAGAGCCGCCTCGGCGTGGTCGGCGCGGCGCCGGGTCACGGCCTCCCCGACCTCGGAGGCGGGACCGACCATCACCAGCAGGTCGCCGTCGGCCGCGTGCTCGGCGATCGTCGCCAGCGTCGCGACGGGGGTGCCGCGCTCCCCGGTCAGGTGGGTCGCGGAGACCAGCCGGCACAGCGCACCCCACCCGGCACGGCCGGCGGCCAGCACCGTGACGCGGGGCAGCCGGTCGTCGCGGTAGGCGCCGCCGCGCACCGGGGCCGGGGCGGTCTGCACGCCGCCGGGGCGTACGCGACGCCCCTCGGCGTCCCAGGGCATCGTGCGGGCCACGGCGAGGTCGACGCCCAGCACCGGCCGGACCCCGGCGGCCAGGCACGCCTTGGCGAACTTCACCGCCCCGTAGGTGCCGTCGCGGTCGGTGAGCGCGAGGGTGTCCATGCCGTGCTCGACCGCCCGCTCGACCAGCGTGGCGGGCGAGGAGGCGCCGTGCTGCAGGGAGTAGCCCGAGGCGACGTGGAGGTGGACGAAGGCGTCGCTCACGGGGCGCCCCGACCGCGTCCGGCCTGCCGTGCCACGACCCGCTCCACCGCGGCGAGGAACCGCTCGGCGTCACGGAGCCGGTCGTCGGCCACCCGCACCGGCGACGCCTCCCCGGCCGCGGCCGCGCCGAGGTCGACGGGCACGGCCAGGTAGTCGGCCCACTCACCCAGCTCGGGCGCCCGACGCGCGAGCACCTCCCAGACGCTGCGCTGCCGGCGACGGGTGCCGACGGCGACGGGGCGGGCACGCGAGGCGAGCACCGCCCCGGCCGCACGCACCGCGGCGACCTGGCACAGCGCCAGCCGCGCGCTGGTGCCGGGCTCGAGCCGGGCGCGCTCGAGCACGTCGTGGGCGTCGCGGAGGAGCCCGGACGGCGCCGAGGTCTGGCTCGAGGTCTGGATCGGGGTCGTCATCGCGCTCAGTCCCAGCAGCCGGCCAGGCGCCAGCGCCCGGTGCCGTGGTCGAGGACGAGATCGAAGACACCGAGGCCCGGGTCCTGCCCGTCGCAGCCGGCCAGCGTCGCCAGGGCGGCCGCGCGACCGCGGACGGCCTCGACCCGCCACACCTCCTGCTCGCAGAGCAGGTCGCGGGCCAGCACCTGCCCCTCGGCACGGCCGGTGTCGTGGCCGAGCACCTGCTGGGCCTCGGCCCCCTGCCACCAGGCGCCCGTCTCCACCCAGTGCGCGACCACCTGACGCACCTGCCACAGCCGCCCGCGCAGGAGGAACTGGGCGGGCGCCGCCTCGCCACCGACCCCCGGGACCCTGTCCAGCTGCCCGGTGCCACCGGTCTCGCCCAGTCCGCTCTTCCGCACCTCGACCGGTTCGTCGTACCGTCTCACTGTCGGCCCCTCCTCGTGTCGGTGTCAGAGGTCCTCCCCGGAGGACCGTGTTCGAACACCTGTTCGAACACGGGAGAACGTAACCCCGCCCACCGACAACCGCCAGGGGTTCCGGCGATTCGCCTCCGCGACACGCCGCGCCCTCTCCCGGACACCCGCGTACGCCCCCCCGGAACGCCCGCGTACGCGCCCCCCCCGGAACGCCCGCATGTGCGGCCGTCCTCGTGCTTGCGCGGGCTTGCAGCACCGCAGGAGCACTTGAACGCCCGCATACGCGGGCGTTCAGGGACGCCTGGGGCGGCCGGGACTGGGCCGGGACTGGCTGGGTCGGCGCCTCAGGCCCGGCCGATCTCCTGGGCCACGAGGGCGGCACCGAGACCGACGAACGGCGTCGCCGACCCCGGACCGGCATGGGCGCCGGCGGCGAGCAGACCGGGCACCGGGGTCCGCGTGACCAGCCGGTGCCGCAGCGTCGCGCGGCCCTGCCACTGCACCCCGTACGCCGATCCGCGCAGGTCCCGCACCTGGTCCACCGGACTCCGCACGACGGTGGTGACGATCTGTTCGCGTACCCCGAGGTCGAGCTCGTCGAGGCGTCGCAGCACGTCCTCGAGCGTCCCGGCGCCGCGGGCCTGCACGGTCCAGGCCCGCCGGTCGCCGCCCTCGTCCTCCCCGGCGGCGTGCCCGCGGGTGAGGACCAGCAGCGGGTCGCCGTGCAGCACGGTCTGGGGCGGTACGTCCGGCACGTCGCCCTCGAGGCCGAGGTGCACCACGAACGGCGGGACCACCGGGGAGGTGCGTCTGACCAGGGGCGCCGTGGCGGGCATCGACCGGGGGTCCACGCACAGCACCACGTGGTCGCCCGCGACCACCTCGTCGTCGGTGCGTACGCCGACCGCCCGCCCGCCCACCACCTCGACGTCGCGGACGACCTCCCCGAGCCGCACCTGCACACCGCGCTGCTCCAGCCGTGCCGCGAGCACGCCCGCCAGGGCTCCGAAGCCCCCGGCCGACCAGGGCACCGTCCACACGCCCAGCTGCTGCTCGAGGTAGTCGCGCAGCCCGCACCAGGCCGGCACGTCGCGGGCGGACTGGCCGTCCATCGCGAAGGACCACAGCGCCAACGCGCGCAACCGGTCGTCGCGGAACGCGCCGCGGGTCGCGCGGTCGAGCACGACCCGGGAGGTCAGGAGCCGGCGCGTGGCCGGGTCGACGTGGTCGGGGTCCCAGACGTGCTCGAACCAGGCGTCACGCAGCCGCTCCCAGGTCTCGGCGTACGACGCGGTCCACGCCAGCCACGCGTCGGCCGACCGCTCCCCGAGCGTCCCCGCGAGCGCCTGGTGCTGGACCGACCGGTTGCCGGTGGGCAGCTCGAACCAGGTGCCGTCGACGGCTCGGTGCCGTCGTGGCGGATCGAGCGGCACCAGCTCGAGCTCACGGTCCAACGGCCGCCCGGACTTGCGGAACAGGTCGCGCAGCACCGCGGGCAGCAGTGTCGTCCGCGGTCCGGCCTCCCACCGGAACCCGGGCCGTACGACGGTGCCGATCGCCCCGCCGAGCCGTGGCGACTGCTCGAGCAGCACTACCTCGTGACCCAGCTTCGCCAGCCGCGCGGCGGAGGCGCACCCTGCCAGCCCGCCCCCGATGACGACGACGCGAGACATGCGGGCAACCTAACGGGCAGCCCGCCACCTCACGTGGCAGGTCTCAGGACTCGGCGCGCGGCAGGTCCAGCTCCTCCAGCGCCCCGTCACGCTCGAGCGCCTGCACGAGGCCCCCGACGAACGGGATGACATCACGCTGTGGCTGCTCGGTGGCGTTCACGCCCTCGACGTCGGCCATCATCACGGACTCGTCGTGCTGGGTCGCCATGCTGGGTCGCTCCTCCGGTCGGGCCCGAGTCGTCCTCGGGGGGTCCTCCCGACCATTCCACCCACGAGCGCGTACGAAAAGCCCCGGCGCGGGGACGGCACCCGCTCAGACCAGCGTGCCGAGTCCGGACCAGATCTCGCGTGTCGCCGTCGAGCGGTTGAGCGTGATGAAGTGCAGGCCGGGCACGTCGCCGGCGAGCAGCTCCTCGCACAGCTCGGTGGCGATGGCGATGCCTTCCGCGCGCAGCGCCTTCGGGTCGTCCTCGTGGGGCGCGAGCCGCGCCCGCACCTCGGCGGGGATCTCGGCGCCCGAGAGCTCGGCCATGCGCTCGACCGAGCGGAGGCTGAGCACCGGCATGATGCCCGGGATGATCGGGATGTCGACGCCCTGGTCGCGGACGCGGTCGACCAGCTCGACGTAGTCGCGGGCTCGGAAGAAGAACTGCGTGATCGCCAGGTCGGCGCCGGCCCGGGCCTTGGCGGCCAGCACCTCGGCGTCGCGCGCGAGGGACTCCGAGCGTGGGTGCTTCTCGGGGAACGCGGCCACGGTCACGTGGAAGTCGCCGACCTCCTTGGCCAGCTCGACCAGCTCCGTGGCGTACTGCAGGCCCTCGGGGTGAGCCACCCACTCCGCACCGGGGCCTTCCGGCGGGTCGCCGCGCAGGGCGAGCACGTGGCGTACGCCGGCGTCGGCGTACTGCCCCAGGATCGTGCGCAGCTCCTCGACGGAGTGGCCGACGCAGGTCAGGTGCGCCATCGGCGTCAGCGAGGTCTCGCGCGCGATGCGGGCCGTCACGCCCACGGTGCGGTCACGGGTCGTGCCACCGGCGCCGTAGGTGACGGAGACGAAGGTGGGCTGCAGCGGCTCGAGCTCACGGATCGCCGTCCACAGCTGCTCCTCGCCCGCCTCGTCCTTCGGGGGGAAGAACTCGAAGGAGAACGAGCGCCGTGCGGGCCGCGTGGGATCCGAGGCATCCAGGACCGTCATGGGCTCCACGATAGGCGCGCGGTCCGCGGACTGGACCTCCCGACCGCCGGATGAGACGAACCCGACCCGGCCGTAGGCTCGCCCGGTGACCTCGAGCTGGGACGCCGCCGCCTTCCGCGACCGCGTCGCTGCGACGCTGACGGAGGCCCTCGACGAGTTCGCCGGGCGCCTGGCCCCGCTGGGCCCTGACGTGGCCCTGCTCGTGGACGAGGCGCGGGCCCTGCTCGCGGGCGGCAAGCGGCTGCGGGCGGCGTTCTGCTGGTGGGGGTACGTCTCCGTCGGCGGCAGCATCGGCGGCAGCGTCCACGGCGGGGTCGACCCGGCCGACGAGCCGGGCCTGCTGCGGGCCTGCGCGGCGCTCGAGGTGCTGCACGCGAGCGCCCTGGTGCACGACGACTACATGGACGCCTCGGCCACGCGGCGCGGTCGCCCCGCCACGCACGTCGCCTTCGCCGACCGCCACCGCGAGGCGGCCTGGCGCGGCAGCCCCGAGACGTACGGCGCGTCCGCTGCGATCCTGCTGGGCGACCTGCTGCTGACCTGGGCCGACGAGCTGCTGCGGCGCTGCGGCCTGCCCGCCGACCGCGGGGCCGCCGCCCTGGACCTCTTCGACCTCACCCGCAGCGAGGTCGTCGCCGGCCAGTTCCTCGACGTCTCGGCCCAGGCACAAGGCGGCGACCACCCCGACCCGCTCGGCGCCGCGATGCGGGTGGTGCGCTTCAAGTCCGCGAAGTACTCCGTCGAGCGGCCCCTGCACGTCGGTGCCGCGCTCGCCGGCGCCACACCGGACCAGCTCGAGGCCCTCAGCGCGTACGGCCTCCCCACCGGCGAGGCGTTCCAGCTGCGCGACGACCTGCTCGGTGTGCTCGGCGACCCGGCCGTGACCGGGAAGCCCGCCGGGGACGACCTCGTCGAGGGCAAGCGCACGGTGCTGGTGGCGTACGCGATCGCGCAGGCCCGACCCGAGGACGCCGCGGCGCTGGACGCGGGGCTGGGCACCGCCCTCTCCCCCGAGCAGGTCGAGCGGCTGCGTCGGGTGGTGCTGGACTCCGGCGCCGCCGACCGCGTCGAGGCGATGATCGGCGACCTCACCCGCCAGGCGCGCGCAGCGCTCGGATCGCCGCGCATCGGCGATGCAGCGCGCGGGGTGCTCGAGGAGCTGCTCGTCGCGACGACCCAGCGCACCAGCTGACCGGGACCGGCCATCACCAGAGCGGCCCCGGACCGACCTCAGAACGCCATCATCACCTGCGCCCGCCGCTTGACCTCGCGACCCCGGTTCTCCCGCAGTGCATCGATCGGGCGACCGGGCAGGGTGTCGTCGTCGGTGAAGAGCCAGGTCAGGATCTCGCGGTCGTCGAACCCGTTGTCGTGCATCATCGTGATCAGGCCCGGCACGCCCTTGACGATCTCGTCGCCGTCGATGAGGAGCGCCGGCACCTGCTGCCCGGCGCCGGCCTCCGGCACCGCCGCTGCGAGGTGGTGGTCCTTGACGAGCTGGCGTACGCGGGTGGCGGGGATGCCGAGCTCGTCGGCGACGTCGCCCCAGGTCCACCACTGCCCGACCAGCGCACCGAGGTCCTCCGAGGCACGTCCCCGGGCGGAGGGGTCGACGGCGTCCGAGGCCCCGAGGGCACTCGGCACACCCTCGGCCGGGTTCTCGCCGTCGTGCAGGTGCGCCTGAGGGTCTGCCTGAAGGTCTGCCTGGGGGTCTGCTGCGTCGCTCACGGCGCCACTCTGCCAGGCGTCTCCCGACCTGCGCATCGCCGTTCCTGCGCGCCACGCCGGGCCCGGGAGGGCCGCCTGCTGCGTACGCCGACCTAAGATCGCGCTGTCGGGGTCTGTCCACCTCGTCCCGTTCCCGGGGCGTGAGGGACACGGTCGCCGGCGCCGAGGACGGTGAGGAGACGACGTGGAGCGGACCCTGGACGACCCCGTCACCGGGCGTGTCCTCGACGGCCGCTACGAGGTCGGCATGCGCATCGCCCGCGGCGGCATGGCCACGGTCTACGAGGGCCTGGACCTGCGCCTGGACCGTCCCGTCGCGATCAAGGTGATGCACGCCGGCCTCGCCGACGACGCCGACTACGTACGCCGCTTCAACCGCGAGGCCCGTTCGGCCGCCCGGCTGGTGCACCCGAACGTCGTCGCGGTCTTCGACCAGGGCGAGGACGACGGCACCCTCTTCCTCGTCATGGAGTACGTGCCGGGTCGCACCCTGCGCGACCTCATCCGCAGCCAGGGGGCGCAGAGTCCGAAGCAGGCCCTGGCCCTGGCGGAGCCCGTGCTCTCGGCGCTGGCCGCGGCCCACCGCGCCGGCGTCGTGCACCGCGACGTGAAACCCGAGAACGTGCTGATCTCCGACGACGGCCAGCTCAAGGTCGCCGACTTCGGACTCTCTCGCACCGTCTCGGGCGAGACCCAGCACACCGCCACGGGCGCGGTGCTCATCGGCACCGTCTCCTACCTGGCCCCCGAGCTGCTGACCGACGGCAAGGGCGACGCCCGTGCCGACGTGTACGCCGCGGGCGTCCTCCTCCACGAGCTGCTGACCGGCGTCAAGCCGCACCAGGGCGACTCCCCGATCCAGGTGGCGTGGCGCCACGTGCACGAGGACGTCCCCGCCCCCTCCCGGCTCGTCCCCGACCTGCCGGACTACGTCGACGCCCTGGTCGCCCGGGCCACCGCGCGCGACCCCGACGCCCGGGCGGCGGACGCGTCCGTGCTGCTGCACCAGCTGCGTCGCGTACGCAACGCGCTCGCCCACGGCCTGGCCGAGGACAGCGAGCTGACCGCCGACCTCTCCCCGGTGCGCGACGTCGTGCCGGTCGAGGACGGCTTCGGCGACGCGCTCGAGGGACCCGACGCCACCGACGAGCTCGAGGAGGCCGACCGACCGACGCGCTTCCCCCGTGAGGGGTACGTCGTCGCGGTGTCCGAGGGCGTTCCGGCCGACGCCGCGGCCGACGGTGAGCTCACCACGACGCTGTCGACGAGCGACGTACGCCGGGTCGCGGAGCACACCTCTCCCACGACCCCTCAGGCGTCGTCGGCCGTGACCTCGGCCGCGCGGCGCTCCCGGCGTCGCCGGGCGCTGCTGCCCGTCGCGCTCGTGCTCGCGATGGTCGTCGGTGGGCTCGCCTGGTGGTTCGGCCTCGGCCGCTACACCACCACCCCGGCCCTGGTGACGCTGACGCCCGCTGCGGCGGAGGACCGCGTGGAGGAGGCCGGGCTGTCCTTCACGGTCTCGGGCCGGGACTGGTCCGAGACCGTGCCCGCGGGTCAGGTGCTGCGCCAGACACCGGGCGCCGGCGACCGCGCCCTGTCCGACGAGAGGGTGTCGGTGGTCATCTCCCGGGGCCCCGAGCGCTACCTCGTGCCCGAGCTCTCCGGTCTCGAGCAGGCCGACGCGACCGCGCTGCTGGAGGAGACGAACCTGCAGGTCGGCGGGGTCACCGAGCGGTTCTCCGGCCGTGTCGCCGAGGGCGTCGTCATCAGCTCCGACCCCGTCGTCCTGACCTCGCTGCGCCCCGGGTCGGCGGTCGACCTCGTGGTCTCGCGCGGGCAGCGGCCCATCGACGTCCCCGATGTCACCGGCCTGCCGCAGCAGCGCGCGGAGCGGCGCATCGACAACGCGAACCTCACCGCCACGACCACCCGCCAGAACGACGACGACGTGCCGCGGGGCCAGGTCATCAGCCAGACCCCTGCCGACGGCACGCTCTTCCGCGGCGACGAGGTCGCTCTGGTGGTCTCCGACGGGCCCGAGCTGGTCGCCGTCCCCGACGTGACCGGCGCCGGGGTCGCCGACGCGCGGGCCGAGATGGAGGCCGCCGGCTTCCGCGTGGCGACCCGCAACAGCGCGGTCTACGTGGGCCTGCAGTACGTGCTCTCCACCGACCCCGGCGAGGGCTCGATGGCGCCTCGGGGGTCGCTGATCACCCTCGTCCTCGTCTGAGGGAGCCGGCTGTCAGGGTGGACCGGTGAGGAACCCGATCGGCAGTCATGTCCCCGTCGGTGCGGGCCTGGTCAAGGGCACGTTGCGCACCGCCGCCGACCTCGGCTGCGAGGCGGTGCAGGTCTTCCTGGGCAACCCTCGCGGCTGGAAGGCCTCCGCCGGGGACCCGGCGGTCGACGCGGCGTACGCGCAGGCGTCCCGGGAGGCGGGCGTCCGCACCTTCGTGCACGCGCCGTACCTGGTGAACCTCGGGTCACCGACGACCGCGACGTACGAGAAGTCCGTCGGTGCGGTCGCCCACAACCTCGGGCGCACCGCGGCGATCGGGGCGGAGGGACTGGTCGTGCACACCGGCTCCAGCGTCGCCGAGGGCGGCTTCGAGTCCGGGCTGCGGCAGGTGCGCGAGGGCCTCCTGCCGCTCCTCGACACGCTCGCCGGGCAGGCCGACCGCGAGGGGGCGTACGCCTCGGCAGGGACCCCCGGGGTCCCCCGCCTGCTGCTGGAGCCGACCGCCGGCCAGGGCCGCTCGCTGTGCGCCGGCGTCGAGGACCTCGGGGCGTACCTCGAGGCGCTCGACTTCCACCCCGCGCTCGGCATCTGCCTCGACACCTGCCACGTGTACGCCGCGGGCGCACCGCTCGACGAGGTCGGCGGCACCACCGCGACCCTGGACCGCCTGTGGGAGGTCACCGCACGCGACGGAGTCCGGGTGCCGCTCGTCCTGGTGCACGCCAACGACTCCAAGGACCCCCGCGGCTCGATGCGCGACCGCCACGAGCGGATCGGCGAGGGCACCATCGGTGTCGGAGCCTTCACCGAGCTGTTGGCGCACCGGAGCACCGACGGGGTGCCGCTGGTGCTGGAGACGCCCGACAGCAACAAGGAGGCCGCCCAGGTGCGGCTGCTGCAGCAGCTGCGCGCGGCCTGAGCGACGCCCTCGACGCGGCCTGGCGACCGGCCGGCGGCGCCCTGGTGTCAGCGCCCGCCGATGACGGACGCGAACGCGCCGCGGGGCGCCCTCACGCGGTTCACGACGTCGCCGGCGTCCGAGCCGATCGTGTCGATGACGACGGGGCCGGCAGCGCTCTGGCAGAGCAGTCGCTGCGTCGTGCGCCAGTCCTGGCAGAACGGCACGGCAGCCGCGTCCGGCACCCGCACGCCGCGGGCGTTGCGGCGCTCGCCGGTGGCGGCGTCGAGCCGGACGATCCGCAGGAACGTGTCGCCGCCGCGGGAACGGGTGCGGATGACGGTCACCCGGTCGCGGATCACGGCCAGCTCGGCGACCTCGTCCGAGCCGACCCGCTTGGTCCACAGCTCGGCGCCGTCTGCGGCGTACCGCTCGAGAACGATGGCGACCGACTGGAAGCTGCTCGCGACCACCGACCCGTCGTCGAAGACGTGCGCGTTCGTGTAGCCACCCTCGAAGGACGAGAGGCCGCGCCGCAGCACGGTGCGCTCGTCCGTGTTCACGTCGTAGGTGACCAGGTCCGAGCGGTAGGCCCCGGCGTCGCCCCGGTCCGTGGGCACCCGCTCCTCCTCCAACACGGCGATGGTGCTGCGTCCGACCTGGCCGAGGCCGAGCAGCTTCTGGTTGTCGACGCCGCGACCGGGCTCGAGCCGGAAAGTGCTCTCCAGGTCGCGCGTGAGCACGCGACCGTCGTCGGTCTCCCACACGACGCGCTGGCCGGCGGCGTACGCGACCCTCGCACCGTTCCGCTGGACCACGGTGCGTCCCTCGCCGGGCTCACGCACGGTGATGTGGCGGTCGCCGGCGACGACGAGGCCGCGGTCACCGACGAACGCCGCGGGGTTCCCGGCGGCTGCGGCGGGCGACGTACCCAGGGCGGTCAGTCCGGCGGTCGCGCCGGCCAGGGCCACGGTCACGGCCGCGGTGCGGGTGCTGGTGGTGCTGGTGGTGCGGGTGCGGGTGGCGCTCATGGTCGCTCCTCAGGTGGGCATCGGGTGTCTGTCTGACGTCTTCGACTCTCCCGGCGACCCGGGCCCGGCTCCAGGCGTCCTCGGGCTCGTTCTGCAGCACCGAGGTGTGAGCACCCACACCCGGGTGAGCGCTCAGCCGCTCGTCGCGACCGCGGTCACCACCGCGTCCGGTGGGCCGCGAAGCTGCTCGAGGGCTCCGATGTCGTCACCGCGCACCGTGACCGCTCGGGGGCCTCGTCCGGTGGTGCACGCGAGCCGGTCGGCGTCGTACCAGTCGGGGCACTCCAGCCGAGCGCTCACCCTCGCATCCAGGGTGATCCGCGAGGAGTTCTTCGGGCTGCCGTCGGGGGCGTAGGTCTGCACCCGCAGACGGTCGAGGGCCCGGGTCGGCCCCCTCTGCGGCATCACCACTGCGAGCCGGTCGCCGATCGCGGCGAAGGTGGACGCCTGGTCCTCGGCGACGCGTACGCTCCACAGCTCGCCGCGGCCGGGGTCGAGCCGGTGCAGCGTGGTGACGACGGATGACTGCCGCTCGGCCGCGACGTCCCCGTCGTCGAGCAGGTGCGCGGAGAGCCACCCCGCCTCGAAGGCGGACCGGCCCTCGTCCAGGACGGCGCGCCCGCCGTCGCGCAGGTCGATGACCACGAGGCGGTCGGTGAGGTCGGTACGGGTCTCGCCCGGCACGTCCTCGGCGACCAGCGCCACGGGACGGCCGTCGAGGCCGCCGGCGCCGAGCAGGCGCGCCACCGAGGCGTCGTCGGGCAGCGCCACCCGGCGGTCCTCGCGCGGCGACCACACGCGCACCTCCCCACCGTCGCTCGACGGTGACGAGGCGGTCTCGTACGCGACCAGGTCGTCGACGCCGTGCGCGACGCGTGCTGCGACGTCCGTCACCGTCGTGTCGGAGCCGTCGACGCGGCGCACGACTCCGTCGCGCGACGCGACGACGTACGCGCGTGGGCCGAAGGTCGGCTCACCGAAGGTCTCCTCGGGTGCAGAGGAGGACGTCGGCGTCCTCGACGGGTCCGGAGGGTCCGGGGGGTCCGGGGGGTCCGGGGGCGCCGGGTCAGGAGTCGACGGGCGGGCGGCTTCGACGGGGGCGCTGCCCTCGCTGCCGGTCCGGGGCGGGTCGGTCGCCCGGTTCCCGTCGCCCCCGCCACCGACGAGCAGCGCTGTCGCACCGATCGTCAGCGCCACCAGCACGGCGAGCAGGACCGTCAGCGCACGGTTCGTGGTGGACAAGCGGCCGTACGACATGCTGCCTCCTCGACGTGGCTGACCCCTCCAGCATCCGTGTCTCCCGCTCGCGCCACGAGGTGCCGCGGGTGTCGTCGTCGGCACCGGGGTGAGCGCGTACGACACCGAGGTGTCGCCCGGACCGGGTCCCCGGGCTCAGCCGGTCGAGACCAGCCCCCTGCGCAGCGCCTCGCGGGCGAGGCGGTCCCGCTTCTGGTGTGGTGGCAGCTCCGTGAGGTCGAAGCGTGCGTACAGCTGTCGCAGGTGCGCCTTGACCGCGTCGACGGAGAGGAACAGCGCGCCCGCGATGTCCTCGTTGCTGGCCGGTGGCACCCCGCGTGCGATGTCGAACGGGGCACACAGGGCCCGCAGTACGTCGTGCTGCGCGGGTGTCACCGCCACCTGACCCTGGGCCGCCACCGCGTCGACCTCGGTCTCACCGGACCCCGCCTCGGGCCGGCGGAACTGCAGCACCGTCCCCCCGACCCGCAGGGCGTCCCGGTCACGCAGGCGACGACGGGTGGTGACCTTCTCGCCGTTGACGAAGGTGCCGTTGCGGGAGAGGCCGTCGTCGTGCACGGTCCACTCCGACCCGACCGGCACGAGCTGGCAGTGCACGCGCGAGACCAACGAGTCCCAGGTGACCGGGAGGTCGCCGTGCCGTCCGACGGTGAGCGGCTCCTGGCGATCGGCGAGACCGAGGAGCTGCAGCTCCCCGTCACCGTCGCGCCACACCACGAACGGGTCTCCCTCCGCCGTCGCGGCCAGCAGGGCGGCGCCCTCGCGCGGGCTCAGCGGGGCGGGGGGTACGTCGGACGGCACGGTGCCCACTATCCCCCGGCCGGGACGGCCGCCTGCAGCAGCGCCGCCCAGGTGTTGTCGCCGACCTCGCCGTCGGTCTCGAGGAAGCGTTCTGCCTGGAAGGACTCCACGGCCGCCTCGGTGGCGTCGAAGTAGCGGCCATCGACCTCGAGGGCGGCGCCGGAGGCGACGAGCAGCTCCTGCACCGCCTGCACCGCCGGACCCGTGTCACCGCGCACCTGCGTCAGCAGCAGCTCGGACCAGGCGGCGTCGTCGACCGACTCCGCCGGCACGCCGAGCCGGGCCGCTGTGAAGCGCGAGAGCCCGTCGGCCGAGGCGGCGTCCCAGGTGCCGGTGGCCGCGACCTGCAGGCCGCGGGCCTGCAGCAGCAGCTGCGCGGCGCGTACGACCGGTCCTTCGTCGCCGACCGCCACCGGCGGCAGACGGGACTCGTCCGCGGCAGCGGTGGTGCTGTCCGACGGCCTCGGGTCCGACCCCGGGTCCGACCCCGGGGCCGGCGAGGGGCCCGACGAGACACTCGCGGAGGCGGTCGGCACCGCCGCCGACGGGTCGCCGGCGGGATCGTCGGCCTGGCGGTCGGGCGCCACGAGTCCGTGGACCGCGGCGGCGAACCCCGCACCGACCAGGACGACGGCGACGACGAGCGCAGCAGTCAGCCTGCGCTGGTCGCGCGCCTCGTGCGCCGCGTCCGTCGCGTCCACGGGATGTGCGTCGTGCGGCCTCGGCAGCGTGCTGGTGACCTCGACCCCTGCCGCTGCCTCCTCCGCCGCCGCGCGCGCCGCCCGGGCCAGTGCCGCAGCGGAGTCGAAGCGGTCGGCGGGCGCTGCGGCCATCCCGCGGTCGGCGACCCGCAGCACCGCCGCGGCCGTCGGGTCCAGCAGATCCCGGTCGACCTCGGCGCCGGGAGCGGCCCCCGTGACGAGGAAGGCCAGCAGGCCGGCCAGGGAGTACCGGTCCGAGGCCGGCCCGACCTCGGCCCCCGCCCGCTGCTCCGGTGAGGCGTACGCGGGCGTGCCCACCCAGCTGCTCTCGGCCGTGACCGTGTCCTCGGCGTGCTGCGAGCGGGCGAGCCCGAAGTCGGCCAGGTAGGCACGGCGGTCCCGACCCCGGCTCAACAGCACGTTGGCCGGCTTGACGTCCCGGTGCACCAGACCTGCCGCATGGGCGACGTCGAGGGCATCTGCGACCTGGGCCACGACGGCGACGGCGGCCCCCGCGTCGACCGCACCGCGTTCAGCGACCAGGGCACGGAGGTCGACCCCGTCGATCAGCTTCATCACGAGGACGAGGAGTCCGTCCTCCTCCCCCGCGTCGTGCACCGGTACCACGCTGGGATGGTCCAGAGCGGCGATCGCGCGCACCTCACGACGGAACCGTTCCACGGTGGCGACCCCGGCCGACGAGGCCGGAACGAGCTTCACGGCGACGTCGCGGTCCAGCCGCAGCTGGCGCGCTCGGAACACCGTGCCGGAGGCACCGGACCCGACGGGGGCCAGCAGGCGGCAGCCGAGCACCTCCATGCCGACCATGGGGTCGGAGCGGTCGCGGTGCAGCGCGTCGGCGTGGGCGGTGTGCTCCGACGGCCCCGCCACCTGGGTGTCGACGTCGGCAGGGTCGCACCCGTGACCATCGGGGGCTCCTGGGCGCTCTGACACCCCCTCAGCGTACGAGGGCCCAGAGCTCCGGCATCTCAGGCGGCCGGGACCTGCTCCAGCACGCGTCCCATCACCTCGCACGCCCGGGCGACCTCCTCGGGGCCGACGTCGAGGTGCGTCACGAGGCGTACGGTGCGCGGACCGACCGCGCTGATGCGTACGCCGTGCTCGGCCGCCGCGGCGACCACAGCGGCGGCGTCGCGGTGGGGCACGGCGACGATGTTGGTGTGCACCTCCTCCGGGTCGAGCCCGCAGGCCCCGGCGAGACGTTGCGCGTGGTCGTGGTCCTCGGCCAGGCGGTCGACGTGGTGGTCGAGCGCGTGGAGACCGGCAGCGGCCAGCACCCCGACCTGTCGCATGCCGCCACCCATCCGCTTGCGCCAGACCCGTGCCTCGGCGACGGTCTCGGCGGAGCCGACGACCAGGGACCCGATCGGGGCGCCGAGGCCCTTGGACAGGCACACGGCCGCGACGTCGACGCACGCGCCGTACGCGGCGAGCGGCGTTCCCGTGGCGACGTGGGCGTTCCACAGCCTCGCACCGTCGAGGTGCACCCCGACGCCGACCTCGTCGGCCCAGGAGCGCAGCGCCTGCAGCTCGCCCAGCGGCGTGACGGTGCCGCCGGCGAAGTTGTGGGTGTTCTCGACCGAGATCGCCGCGGTGGGCACGAAGAACGGGCCCATGTCGGGGGCGTACATGTCGGCGACCTGGCCGAGGTCGACCAGACCGTCCTCGCGGCTCCACGTACGCATCGTGAGCCCCGTGTACGCCGCGTGCGCGCCCAGCTCGGCGCGCGCGATGTGCGCGCGCGCCTCGCACAGCACCTCCTGACCGGGGCCCACGAGGCTGCGGACGGCCAGCACGTTGGCCATCGACCCCGTCGGGGTGAACAGCGCGGCCTCGTGCCCCAGCAGACCCGCGACGCGTTCCTCGAGTGCGAGCACCGTGGGGTCCTCGCCGTACACGTCGTCGCCGACCTCGGCACGGCTCATCGCGAGCCGCATCGCCTCGGTGGGAGCGGTGAGGGTGTCGGAGCGGAGGTCGATCGTGGCAACCATTCGACCGATCCTAGGAACAGCGACCCTCAGCGTCCGATCCGAGGTGCGTCGAAGGGCTCCGCGGAGACCGCGAGCAGCTTCCACGTCGGTCGCCCCGCGATGCCCGAGCCCGGGAGCCCGCTCTGCACCTGGAACAGCCGTATCGCACCGCGGACCGCGCCGCCGAACTGGCCGTCGGTCGCCACGTCGAAGCCGTTGCCGCGCAGCAGCACCTGCATCGCACGGACCCGGGCACCCTCGCTCCGCGGTCCCAACGGCTGGGCCAGGAAGGGCCACACCGTCCCGTCGAGGGTGCGGGTGTCGAGCTCTCGCTGCGCCACGAACCGGTTGAGGGCGGCCCCGGTGGCACTGCCGTACGTGCCCGTGATCGGTAGCTCCTGGCCCGAGGCGCGCAGCAGCAGCTGGGCCGCGCGCACCGGACGGCCGCTGTCGCCGGGCACGAGCCGCGGCCACTGCACGTCGGCCGGCGCGGGGGCGTCGTCGTCGTCCGAGCTGAACGCGGGAGGTTGCGGCCGCGGGATGTCGACGGGCGGGGAGGTCGCCAGGTAGAGAATCGTCAGCAGCACCCCGATGCCCAGCAGCACGACGACCGTCGCGCCGAGGAAGCCGAGCTGCCGCCGCTCCCGCGCGCGGGTGGGCAGCGGCTCGTCGACGGGCTCGAACGTGGGTCCGAGCGGAGCCGGGTCGGCGTCGGGACGACGCGGCGTCTCGCGGCTCACGCAGGCTCCTCGGGCTGGGGGGCGCCGACGTCGTGGCCCTGTTTCGGGGTGTTGCAGGGTCGTCGGCGCGACCATTGTCCACGACGGACCACGCGGACCGCGCGGGCCCGGTCGACTGCGCCCCTCAGGCGAGCAGCTCGGGCGTACGCCACGCCTCCCCGCGGACGTGCTGGTCGAGGAACGCGAAGACGCACTCGTACCAGACCTGCGCGTTGCCCGGCGTCAGGATCCAGTGGTTCTCGTCGGGGAAGTAGAGGAAGCGGTGCGGCATCGTGCCGTCCGGCTCGGCCCGGGCGGCGAGCTCGGCCCACAGGCGCAGCCCCTCACCGATCGGGACGCGGTAGTCCTTGTCGCCGTGGATCACCAGCATCGGGCTGACGATGTCATCGACGAAGCGGTGCGGAGAGTTGGCCCGCTCCATCTGCTCGGTCATCTCACGGCGCCAGTAGAAGGGCGCATCGGTGGTCGGACCGAACTGGTCCAGGGCCCAGAGACTGGCGTGCGTGACGATCGCGTCGAAGCGGTCGGTGTGGCCGGCGACCCAGTTGGCCATGTAGCCGCCGTAGCTGCCGCCCATGGCGGCCGTGCGCTCGGCGTCGAGGTCGTCGCGCTCGAGGGCGGCATCGGTCGCCGCCATCAGGTCCGTGTACGACGCGCCGCCCCACTGCCCCCACCCGCGCTGCACGAACTCGCGGCCGTACCCGGTTGAGAGGGCCGGGTCGGGCAACAGCACGGCGTACCCGCGGGAGACCGCGAGCCACGGGTTCCACCGCCACGACCACGCGTTCCACGAGCCCACCGGGCCGCCGTGGATCCACAGCAGCAGCGGTGCCGGCGTCGCGGCGCTCGCACCGTGAGGGAGGCACAGCCAGCTGCGGACCCGGGCTCCGTCCTCGCCGGTCGTCTCCACCTCGGTGAGCGTGCCCGGGAGCTCGGGCAGGAGACGGTCGGGGTGCGGTGCGGGCAGGGCGACCGGGGTCTGGTCGGGCGTGGTCGTGTCGAGCCGCACCGGGTGGGCCGGGGCGGCGTAGGAGGTCCGCAGCGCGTACGCCGTACGCCCGTCGGGCGAGACGCAGACGTCGGTGTACGTCGCGTCGTCACCGGTCAGCCGCACGGGGTCGCCGCCGTCGACGGGGATCCGGTGGATGCGGCCGCGACCGTCCTCGTCGCACGGCACCAGCAGGGCCGAGCCGTCGGGAGTCCACGCGACGGGGCCGGACGGCCAGCGGTCCCAGTCCTCCGCGATGCGCCGCGGGGAGGCCGACCCGTCGATCGGCACGACCACGAGCTGCACGTCGTAGGTGCGGTCCGGACGCGAGCGCACGTGCTCGGTCAGGCAGACCCATGCTCCGTCGGGACTGATGACCGGACTGCCGTACTCGACCTCGGGGTCATCCTGACCCGCGAGGCTCCTGCGCTCCCCCGTGCTCGTGTCGATCGCGACGACGACCGTGCGGTACCCGCCCGGCTCCGGCAGGTTCCAGGTGGTCACCACCGTGGCACCGTCGGGGCTCACGTCGTGGCCACCCTCGTGCAAGGCGCGCCCGGCCGTCGGCGTCAGGTCGTGCAGGTCCAGTCGTTCGTCGGTGCCCGGGGCGCCCGAGTCGTCGGCGTCGTCGGTGTTGTCGGCGAGGAACAGCCGCGGCCAGCCCGGGCCGAGGTCGTGGTCCCAGTGCCGCACGGGGGCGGCGTCGTGCAGGATCGCGGAGATCTTCCGGTCGCTGCGGGCGGTGCGCACCTCCTGGTCGCGCTCGGCGTCGGTCGAGTCCGGGAAGGTGTCCGAGGCCAGCAGCACGCGACCGGAGCTCGAGGCGACACGGATGCCACCGACGCCACCGGGGCGGGTGGCCACGACGTACGCCTCGCCGCTCGCCGGCAGCCGCCAGAGCGCTGCGGGGGTGTCGCCGTCGGCGGCCTCGGCCGTCTGGTCGGGGCGGGCCGAGGTGAAGAGCAGGTCCCCGTCGGGGGTGAAGGCGGCGGCGCTCTCGCTCTTCGCGCCGCGGGTCAGTCGACGGGCTGGCTGCTCGGCCGCGGTGTCGACCTGCCACAGGGCGGTGCGGTACGCGGCGCCGTCAGGGCTCAGCTCCGAGACGCCCGTGACGAGACGGGTGCCGTCGGGCGAGAGCACCAGGCCGGACAGTCGCGGCAGCGCGACGTACGAGGCCAGGTCGTGCAGAGGATCGGTTGACGAAGTCACCCACCATCCCTACCACGCCGAGAGGGCACAGAATGA
This sequence comes from Nocardioidaceae bacterium, assembly GCA_018672315.1. Lineage (NCBI taxonomy): Bacteria > Bacillati > Actinomycetota > Actinomycetes > Propionibacteriales > Nocardioidaceae > Nocardioidaceae bacterium. The sequence continues at coordinate 504,191 of CP076053.1, forward strand.
CCGCGAGAGGGCACACAATCACCGCACGTCCGGTGATTGTGTGCCCTCTGGGCGTGAATCTGTGCCCTCTGGGCGTGATTCTGTGCCCTCTCGTCAGTGCTTGCCGAGCATCTCGGCGACGAGGAACGCCATCTCGAGCGACTGCACCCGGTTCAGGCGCGGGTCGCAGACCGACTCGTAGCGGTTGGCCAGCGACTCCTCGTCGAGCATCTCGCCGCCGCCGACACACTCGGTGACGTCGTCGCCGGTGAGCTCGACGTGCAGACCCCCGGGCCAGGTGCCGAGCTCGCGGTGCACGTCGAAGAAGCCCTGCACCTCCTCGAGCACGTCGTCGAAGGACCGTGTCTTGTAGCCCGAGGACGCCTCGAAGGTGTTGCCGTGCATCGGGTCGGTCACCCACGCGACCTGCAGGCCGGCGTCGCGGACGGCCTCGACGACCGGCGGCAGCCCCTCACGGATCTTCTTCGCCCCGAAGCGGGTGATGAAGGTCAGCTTGCCGGGAATGTTGTCGGAGTTCAGCTTGCGCGCCAGGTCGATCGCGTCTTGCGGTGAGGTGCTCGGGCCGAGCTTGCAGCCGATCGGGTTCGCGATGCGGCTGAGCAGGTCGACGTGGGCGCCGTCGAGCTGACGGGTGCGCTCACCGATCCACAGGAAGTGCGCGGAGACGTCGTACGGACGGTCCGTACGCGAGTCGATGCGGGTCAGGGCGTGCTCGTACTCCAGCACCAGCGCCTCGTGGCTGGAGTGGAAGTCCACACGGTGGAACTCGTCGGGGTCGGCACCGATGGCGCGCATGAAGGTCAGCGCCTTCTCGATCTCGCCTGCCAGCTTCTCGTAGCGGGCGCCCGCGGGGCTGTCGCGCACGAAGTCGGTGTTCCAGGTGTGCACCTGGCGCAGGTCGGCGTAGCCGCCGGTGACGAAGGCGCGGACGAGGTTCAGCGTGGCCGCGGAGGCGTTGTAGACGTCGACGAGCCGCTGCGGGTCCGGCACCCGCGAGGCCTCGGTGAACTCGAAGCCGTTGACCGCGTCGCCGCGGTAGGCGGGCAGCGTGACCCCGGCCCGGGTCTCGGTGTCGCTGGAGCGGGGCTTGGCGTACTGCCCCGCCAGCCGGCCGAGCTTCACGACCGGCACCGAGGAGGCGTACGTCAGCACGACGGCCATCTGCAGCAGCACCCGCAGCTTGTTGCGGACGTTGTCGGCGGTCACCCCGGCGAGCGTCTCGGCGCAGTCGCCACCCTGGAGCAGGAACGCCTCGCCCCGGGTCACGGCCGCGATCTTCGCGGTGAGGTCGTCGCACTCGCCGGCGAAGACCAGCGGCGGCAGCGCGCGCAGCGTGTCGACGGCCTTGTCGACGGCCTCGGTGTCCGGATACGTCGGCTGCTGCTTGGCTCCCATCGCGTGCAGCGCGGCGAGGTCGGGGATCGAGGTGCTCACCGAACAAGCCTACGGGCGCCCGTGGGCCTCACGGACGGCGGTGCACCACCAGCGGCATCACGGCGCTCGCGCCGGCCTGGCGGAGCATCGCCCCGGCGACCGTGACGGGCCACAGGCTCGACGTGGCGTCGACGAGCAGCAGCACCCGACGGCCCGCCACCTCCGGGGGCGGGTTCTGCCGGACCTGCGCCTGCCAGTGCGCCGCTTCGGCGCCCGACGAGGTCTCGCGGGTGTCGAGCAACGGCTCGGCCACCGCCAGGCCGGCACGCCCGAGACCCCCGACCTCGGCGAGGTGGTCGGCGAGGCTGCGGACCAGCCGCGACCGCCCGGCCGCGGGGAGGTCGACCACGACCTCGGGACGCCCCCGCCAGGACGACTTCCACTGCCCGAGCAGGCGTACGGCGCCCTCGGCGACCGCCGGGGCCACCTCGGCGTCGCCGCGCTCCATCGTCGCGACCTCCTCGCGCCACTGCGGGGCGTCGCGGTCGATGAGCGCCCGGCCGACCTCGACCATCTCGCCGGGGTCGATGCGGCCCCGGGTGCCGAACTCACCGCCGGGCCACATCTTGCGCGGCTCGACCTCGCTGACCTCGCCGCGCAGCGCTCCGGTCACACGGGCCACGGTCTCGGTCGAGGCCTGCGAGGACAGCCCGTCCGGCAGGGCCTCCCGGCACACCGAGCACCGTCCGCAGGGCTCGGCCGCCGGGTCGTCGAGCGACTCCTGCAGCACCTGCATCAGGCAGCGCCGCCCGGCCACGTAGTCGCGCATCAAGTCGGCCTCGCGCCGCCGGGTCGCGAGCACCCCGTCGTAGTGCTCGGCGTCGTACGCCCACGGCTCCCCCGTGGCGACCCAGCCGCCGGGCAGCCGCTCGGTGACACCCTCAACGGCGAGCTGCTTGAGCAGCAGCTCCACGCGCGTGCGCCGCACCCCGGCCTGGGCCTCCAGCGCCGGCACGCTCATCGCGGCATCGGGGTCGCGCGGCAGCTCGGCGAGCACCCGGCGCACCTCCTCCTCCCGGGGGATCGAGGCGGTCGCGAACCAGTCCCACACCCCCGAGTCGGCGCCCGAGGGCAGGAGCACCGCCACGGCGTGGTCGATGGCCCGGCCGGCGCGGCCGACCTGCTGGTAGTACGACACCGGCGAGGGCGGGGACCCCAGGTGCACCACGAAGCCGAGGTCGGGCTTGTCGTAGCCCATGCCCAGGGCGGAGGTCGCGACCAGGGCCTTCAACCTGTTCTCCCGCAGGTCGTCCTCGAGGCGGGCGCGTTCGTCGGCCGACAGCTGACCCGTGTACGCCGCGACCCGCAGCTCCTCGCCGTGGGCGGCGGTGAGCACGTCGGCGAGGCGGTGGGCGTCGGCGACGGTGAGCGCGTACACGATGCCGGCGCCAGGCAGGCGCGGGAGGTGGTCGACGACCCACGCGTACCGCTCGAGCGGGCTGAGGCTGTCGACCACGGCGAGCGCCAGCGAGCGCCGGGCCAGCGGACCCCGCAGCACCAGGGTGGCCTCGCCGAGCTGGGCCGCGACGTCCTCGGTCACGCGGGCGTTGGCCGTCGCCGTGGTGGCCAGCACCGGGGTGCCGGGGTCGAGGCGCTGGAGCACGTCGGAGACGCGGCGGTAGTCGGGACGGAAGTCGTGACCCCAGTCCGAGACCGCGTGCGCCTCGTCGATGACCACGAGTCCGAGCCGCCCGGAGAGCCCGTCGAGCACCCTCGCCCCGAAGGTCGGGTTGGCCAGCCGCTCGGGGCTCACCAGCAGCACGTCGATGTCGCCGTCGCGCAGCGAGGACTCGATCGCCTGCCAGTCGTCGACGTTGCCGGAGTTCAACGTGGCCGCTCGCAGTCCCGCCCGGCCGGCGGCAGCGACCTGGTCGCGCATCAGGGACAGCAGCGGGGAGACCACCAGCGTGGGCCCGGCACCTTCGGCGCGGCGTACGGCGGTGGCCGCCCAGTAGACCGCCGACTTGCCCCACCCCGTCGCCTGCACGACCAACACCCTCGCGCCCGCCTCGGCGAGGGCGGCGACGGCCGTCGCCTGGTCCTCGCGCAGCTCGGCCTCGGGCCCCGCCATCGACTGCACCAGCCGGCGGGCCACCGCGGCCCGCTCGTCGGTGAGTCGGGGCGCGTCGCCCCGGGTCGTCCCTCGCACCGTGTCCGTCGTCATGGCTACGACAGTAGGGGCGGGCACCGACCGTCGCGGACGCGGCGGAACCACCTGTGGACAGGCGGAGAGGTCAGCGAGGCAGCGCCTCGCCCTCCTCGACCTTCGCGTCGCGGCGCTTGTTGCTCATCAGGCTCGTGATGGTGACGAGCACCAGGATGCCGACCACCACCAGCAGCGACGCCAGCGTCGGGATCTCCGGCACCGAGGGGTTGACCAGGTGGCCCCAGTGCAGCACCAGCTTCACGCCGATGAAGGCCAGGATCGCGGCGAGTCCGTAGCCGAGGTGCACCAGCTGGCTCAGCGCACCCTCGAGCACGAAGTAGAGCGCGCGGAGTCCCAACAGGGCGAAGGCGTTGGTGGCGAAGACGAGATAGGCGTCGCCGGTGATGCCGAAGACGGCCGGCACCGAGTCCACGGCGAAGACCACGTCCGTCGCGAGCACCACGATGCACACGAGCGCGAAGGGAGTGATGGCGCGCTTGCCGTCGACCTTGCCGAGGACCTTCGGCCCCTCGTAGTCCGAGGTCACCGGCACCACCTTGCGGACGGCCTTGACCACCCGCATCTCGTCGACGACGACCTCCTCCTCGTCATCGCTCATCGCGTCGCGCAGCACCTTGATCGCGGTCGCCACGAGGATGAGGCCGAAGACCAGGAAGACCCAGTCGAACGCGCTGAGGGCGGCCGCGCCCAGCGCGATGAAGATCGCGCGCAGCACGAGCGCACCGATGATGCCGTAGAGCAGCACCCGCTGCTGCAGCTCCTTCGGGACCGCGAAGGCGCTGAGCAGCAGGATGAAGACGAAGAGGTTGTCGACGCTCAGCGACTTCTCGACCACGTAGCCGGTGAGGAACTCCAGGCCGATCTGGCTGCCGAGGTCGACCCAGAGGAACACCCCGAAGAGCAGGGGCAGCGCGATGTAGAAGATCGACCAGTAGGTCGCCTCCTTCATCGAGACCTCGTGCGGCTTGCGGGTGACGAGGAAGTCGAGGGCCAGCAGCACGATCACGCCGATGATCAGGCCGCCCCACAGGACAGGGGTGCCGACCGAGGGCCCCAGGCCCCCGGAGGACTGCTCGGCGGCCATGACTCCGATGACACCGGACGGGACGAGGGGCACGGTTTCTCCTGCGCTCGGGACGACGTCGGGTCCGACGCTGCGACCTCGACATCCTATGAGTCGCGCGCAATCCGGCCGAACCGTGCCACGCGGCACCTGTCGGGTCGGTAGCCTCGACGTCTCACCCGTCCCGCCCGTCCCTCGCCCCGTCCCGGGCCCACGGGCGGACCAGACCGATCGAGGAACACCGTGCCGCCACGCCGCTCCGCCCCTGCGCTGGTGCTCGGCGCTGCCCTGCTCCTGGGTCTGCCGGCGTGTTCTCTGCTGGGCGAAGGACCGGCCGACGAGGCCCCCACGGGCACGCCCGGCTCGTCGACGGGGACGCCCGGGCCCGACCAGGTCATGGGCACCGTCCTCACCGAGTCCGGTGATCCCGTCTTCGGTGCGCGGGTGGCCCTGGGCGGGGCGGGCGCCGTCTCCGACGCCGAGGGACGCTTCGTCCTCGACCGTCCCGCGCGGGACGGGCTCGCGGTGGTCACCACCTCCGGCGCGTACGGCTACACCCCGGTCGACGCGCACGGCAGCGAGCCGCTGCAGGTCACCGTGCACCCCGCGCCCGTGACCGCCGACACCCTGCGCTTCGGCGGCGAGGTGCGTACGGGCCGCTCGCTGCTGCCCCGCTCGGCGGACACCGAGGCCTACGTCGGCGCCCTCGCCGGTGTCGAGCCCCTGCTCTCGATGGCCGAGGCCTCGGCGGTGACCCTGGCCGGCCCCCTCCTGCCCGACCCCTGGCGCGACCAGCGCGACGCGAGCTCCGGCAGGCTCGCCGACGCGCTCGCGACGACCGGTGTCGACGTCGTCAACCTCGCCACCGACCGCATCCTCGACGCCGGACGGCCGGCGGTCGCCACGACGCTCGAGATCCTCGACGAGGCGGGCCTCGCCGCGGCCGGCGCCGGCCCGGACCTGGCGCGGGCCTGGGCACCGGCCGTCATCGAGGCGGGTCAGCAGCGCGTGGCGTACGTCGGCTGCCAGGTCGGGGCCGCGGACGCCCCGTGGGCGGCGACCCGCGACCGCGCCGGCGCGGCGCCGTGCACCCCGGGACCCATGCAACGGGCCATTCGCACCGCCGGTCGCGACGCGGACTCGGTCGTGGTCTTCGTGCGCGACGACCGCCCGTACGCACGCTCGGTCGGCGACACCTTCGCCCGCCGGGTCAAGGCCGCCGTCCGCGCGGGCGCCACCGTGATCGTCGGCGGCGGCACCCACGTCGCCGGGGAGGTCTGGGACTTCGGCAACGCCACGGCGGTGCAGAGCCTCGGCGACCTGCTCACCGACGATCCCGCGTGGCAGACGCGTGACGGCTTCCTTCTGCGCACCGACGTCGACGGCGTGCAGGCCGTCTCGGTGAGCGCCGAGCCCCTGACACGGAGCAACGGCGTGCCCTCGATGGTCACCGGCGAGCTGGCCCAGGAGATCTCCCGCATCGCCGCCGCCGACATCGACGACGGTCCCCTGGTGCTCGCCGACGACATGGCCGTCGTCAGCCTCGACACCTGGACCGTGGACCAGACCACCGTGCCCGCCCGCGTCGACGACGAGGGCGCCCCCCTGGAGCTGGAGAGCGGCTGGTGGCTGCCGCCCGCAGGCCAGCAGGGGGTGACCGCCGGCTACGACCTGACCCCCACCGGCACCTTCGAGGACATCGACTCCGACCCCGCCACCGACGGGGCGATCGGCTGGTTCCTCAGCCCGGGGGCCGAGCTCGTCCGCGCCGACCAGACCGACCAGACCGACCAGACCGACAGTGTGTGTCAGGGCTCGGTCGCCGTCCGGATGACCTCCGCGGGCGACCGTCCGGCCACGCTGTTCCCCGCGGGCACGATCCCGACCGACCGCGTGCGCGGCATGACGGTCTCGATGGCGGTCGACGCCGAGCAGCGCCCGCTGACCGGTCGCCTGACCCTGCAGTGGCTCGACGGGGGGACGGTCGTCGGTGAGGACTCGGTGCCCCTCGGCTCGGCCCGGGGTCCCTGCGACGTGCTGCGGCTGGACACGATCCCGCCGGAGGGCGCCGACTCCGTCCGCCCGCTGGTCTCGGTGCAGCGCGGCACCGCGGTGGTCGACGACCTCCACGTCGTCGCCTGGGAGCCGGGCCGCGCGGGCGGCCGACGCTACTCGCGCATCAGGGTCTTCGAACCGGTGCAGGTCACCCTCGTCGTGGACGTGCCGCGCGGCGCGCCGACGCCGGCAGGGCCCTTCACCGCGGAGTCCACGGGCTCGCGCGAGTAGGCCTCAGGAGCTCCCGAGCGCCTTCTCGTACCTCAGCTGACGCGGGTACGGGGGCCAGGGCGCGCGGCCGTCGTCCCCGGCCTCCTCCCAGCCCTGCCGTCGGTAGAAGGCGCGTGCCCGGGCGTTCGCGACGAGGCAGGTCAGCTCGCCGCGACGCACGCCGGCGGCACCGAGGTCTCGCTCGCCCTGCTCCAGCAGCCCGACCGCGAGGCCGGTGCCCCAGTGCCGGGGGTCGACGAGCAGGTGCCCGAGGCGTACGCCGGCCGTGCTGGCCACGCCGACCACCTCCTCGCCGCGTGCGGTCTGCGCGAGCACCACCGCCCCCTCCCCGGCGGCGGCTCCGAGCAGCAGACGGTCCCAGCGCAGGCGTACGTCCTGGACGGGGAAGCGGTGGTCCGCCGGGTCGAAGACGTGGGCGAGAGCGACGGTGTTGGTGCGCCGTTCCAGCTCCGTGAGTGCCGCTGCGTCGTCGGGGGTCGCCGGACGCAGCGGCACCGCGCGACCCTCTCGGCTCACGAGCCGCCGGGCGGCGCGAGCCGCCGGTAGCGGCCGCGGTGGTGCACCAGCTCGGCTGGGTCGTGCTCGGCGTCCTCACGGACGCTCAGGTGGTCCAGCCGTGCCCGCACCAGCGTGGACCAGCCGACCTCCTGCAGGTCGACGACCTCGGCCAGGGCGTACGCCGAGGCGTCGTGCGGCACCGGCGGGTGGTCCTCACCGCGCCAGCTCGTGAGCCGCCACGGCCCACCGGGGGCGGGGGTGAGACCGGCGAAGGCGTCGGCGAGCTGCCGGTGGCTCCAGTCGAGCACCGTCACCGCGAGCGGGCTCCCGACCTCCAGGGACTCCCCCAGCGCGGAGTCGGGGTCGACCAGGCCGAGCAACTCGGCGGGGTCGCCCGTGGCCACCATCACCGACGACATCGTCAGTCCCGCCCGGTCAGGAGACCGGGCCGTGGCGCCGCTGGTCCACAGCGTCACCCTGCCGGCGAGCCGGCCGCGCAGACGCCGGGCAGGGTCCTTCTCGCCGCCTGCGTCGGCGAAGGGGTGCTCGCCGTGGATCGTCATGAAGGGCCGGCTGAACCCTCGCGGCGCCGGGTCTCCTCGGCGCGCGCCTTCGCGGTGGGGGCGTACAGGTCGACGTACTCCTGGTCCGAGAGCGTCATGATCTCGTACATGATCTCGTCGGTGATCGACCGGAGCACGTAGCGGTCGTCCTGCATCCCCTCGTACCTGCTGAAGTCCAGGGGGCGGCCGTAGCGCACCACCGGGCGCACGACGCGGCCGAAGGTCTTGCCGGGCGGCGCGACGTCGTCGGTGCCCAGCACGGCGACCGGGATGACCGGGGCGCCGGTCTCCAGAGCGAGGCGTGCGACGCCGGTGCGGCCGCGGTAGAGGTTGCCGTCGTGGCTGCGCGTGCCCTCGGGGTAGATGCCGAACAGCTCTCCCTCACCCAGGATGCGCCGCGCGCTGACCAGCGCCCCCTCCGCCGCCGATGCCGAGCCGCGGTCGATGGGCACCTGACCGGCGCCGGTGAAGAACTGCTTCTGCAGCCACCCCTTCAGACCGGGCGAGGTGAAGTACTCGGCCTTCGCCACGTACGTCACGCGGCGCCGCAGGCTCAGCGGCACGAACAGCCAGTCGGCGTAGGAGAGGTGGTTGCTCGCGAGGATCGCGGGACCCTCACCAGGGACGTTCTCCAGACCCTCGACACGAGGTCGGAAGACCACTTTGAGCATCGGCCCGAGGAGCACGAACTTCAGCAGCCAGTAGAACAACGCGGCTCCTCCCGTACCGGCCGGACCCAGGACGAGGGAGACCCTAGCCCCTCCACCGGGCGCGTGCGACGATGAGGTGGTGACGTCGTCCCACCCCGGTTCCGCCCGCTCCGCCTGGTCCAGTCCCGGTCGGCCCGGCGCGGACGGCAGGACCGTCGGCGTCCTGCTCAGCCACGGCTTCACGGGCTCACCCGTCTCGATCCGGCCCTGGGCCGAGCACCTGGCGACGGCCGGGCTCGCGGTCTCGGTGCCGCTCCTGCCGGGGCACGGCACGCGGTGGCAGGACATGATCCCGACCCGGTACGACGACTACCGCGAGGAGGTCGACCGGGCCTTCTCGGACCTGCGGGACCGGTGCGACGTGGTGGTGGTCGGCGGACTCTCGATGGGCGGCTGCCTGACCCTCGAGCTCGCTGCTCGCCGGGCCGACGAGGTCGCGGGCGTCGTCGTCGTGAACCCCGCGGTCGCCTCGACGAACAAGCAGCTGAAGGCCCTTCCGGTGCTCAAGCATGTCGTCCGCGCCTTCCCCGGCATCGGCAACGACATCAAGGCCGGCGGCGACGAGGGCGGGTACGCCAAGACCCCGTTGCGGTCGTTGGACTCGATGGTGCGGGCCTGGCCGCAGGTGCGGGCGCTGCTGCCGGAGGTCACCTGCCCGGTGCTGCTGTTCAGGTCCGTGGAGGACCACGTCGTCGACCCGAGCTCGGCGCGGCTGATCCTGGAGTCGGTCGGCAGCGACGACACCCGCGAGGTGCTGCTGCGCGACAGCTACCACGTGGCGACACTCGACCACGACGCCCCGACGATCTTCGAGCAGAGCCTGGACTTCGTACGCCGCGTGACCGGCTCCCCCCTCGGGACGCCCCTCGAGACGCCCCTCGAGACGCCCACCGAGACGCCCACCGGGGCGCGAGCACCGTCGGGAGCCCGCGATGAGTCCTGAGGACAGCGCCGACGACAGCGTCGAGGGTGTCGACGGCACCTCCGACGAGGCCCTCGACCAGGACGCCGCCTGGGCCGCCATCGTCGCCGGCTACGGCGACCGGGTGCTCGGCGACCCCGAGGACGACCCGGTGGAGCAGGACGAGCCCACTCCCCCTGCCGGCCCGGCTGCCTCCGGCACCCCCGGGGCCGATGCCGACCGGCTGACGATCTTCGACCGTCCGACGTACGACGCGCGCCGTGCCTGGCGCCGCGACGCGGGCCTGCGCCGTCCCGACCGTGACACCGGTCGTGAGACAGGTCGACCCGATGAGCACGCCGGCCGCAGGGCCGAGGACGACAGCCCGCCCGAGCACGACGAGTCCGACGAGCGCTACGTGCCGCCCGAACCGCCACCGTTGCCCCGGCCTCGCGGGGCCAAGGGCTTCGCGTGGGTCGGGGTGATCGGCGTCCCGCTGCTGTTCCTGGTCCTGACGATCCTCGACGTACGCCTGGTCTCCGGTGGCGGGCTGCTGCTGCTCCTGTGGTTCATCGGCTCGTTCGGCTACCTCGTGGGCACGATGCGCGACGACCCGGGCGACGGCTGGGACGACGGCGCCCGCGTCTGAGCCCGACCGGTCAGGTCCCGGAGAGCAGCGCGTACGCCCCGAGCCCCGCCCCGACGCAACCCGCCTCGGACCCGAGGCCACCGGCCACCACGCGTGGCTGGGAACGGTGTGCCGCACCCGGCAGGAACTCCTGCAGCCGACGACGGGCCGGCTCCAGCAGCAGCTCACCGGCTGCTGAGACACCGCCGCCGATGACCAGCAGGCCCGGGTCGAACGCGGCCACGAGCGCCGCGAGGCCCTCACCCAGGCGTTCGCCGATCTCCGTGAACGCCGCGACCGCAGCCGGGTCGCCCCGCAGGGCGAGGTCGGTCACCTCGGGTCCTTCGAGCGCTAAGCCCGTGCGCTCGCCGTGCACGCGCTGCAGGGCGCGACCACTCGCGTACTCCTCCCAGCAGCCCCGCAGCCCGCACGGGCACGCCCGTCCCTCGGGCACGAGTCGTACGTGCCCGAGCTCCCCGGCCATGCCACCCGCACCCCGCACCAGACGGCCGCCCAGCAGCAGGGAGGCGCCGATCCCGGTGCCGAGCGCGACCAGGGCCGCGTCGGCGACGTCGGCGGCGGCCCCGACGCGGTGCTCGCCCCACAGGGCGGCGTTGGCGTCGTTGTCCATGCGTACGGGCACCGCGAAGCGCCGCTCGAACGTGCGCCGCACCGGGGCGTCGCGCCAGCTCAGATGAGGGGCGAAAGTGACCGTCTCGCCCTGCGCGTCCACGAATCCCGCCACCGCCAGCCCCAGCGCGAGCAACGTCTCACCGTCGAGTACGGCGGAGACCGCACCGGCGACGGCCTCCTCGAGCTCGGCCGGGTCACCGTCGCGTGCCGGGGTCGGCACCCGCACCCGGCGTACGACGCGTCCGTCGGGCTCGACGACGGCGGCGAGTGTCTTGGTGCCGCCCACGTCGACGCCGACGACCACTCCGTCGCTCGCGGTCCCGTTCCCCGCGCCGCCCGCCCTCCTCACGGGGCTCACCCTCCCAGAGCGCCGACCGGCGGCACGGGATGCCCGGTAAAGAATCGAAATTTCCGCGCCTCCCGGACGAATCGCCTCCGACGATGGGTTGTGTGCGAGGGACATGGGCAGGCAGACGGACGGACCAGACCGGTGCGGCCGCGGTCGAGTTCGCCCTCATCGTGCCGCTGCTGCTGCTGCTGGTGCTCGGGATGATCCAGTACGGCTTCTACTTCTGGTCGCTGCAGGGGGGCGCCTCCGCGGCTCGCGAAGCCGCCCGCCGGGCCTCCGTCGGACAACCGACGTCCTGCGTCGCCTTCGCGAACGCGGTGTCGGCGAACCTGGACGGCCTGACATCCGGGGACGCGACGATCAGCCGCACCTTCTCCACCGTGCCTCCCCAGCCCGGTTCGAACGTGGTCGTCCGGGTCGCCTTCGACAGCCACGACCTCAACATCCCGGTCGTCCCGTTCATCGACGGGGGCCGCATCACCCAACGCGCCTCGGCTCGCGTCGACTACGTGCCAGACTCGACGATCGGCAACTGCTGATGCCCCATCGGCTCACCGCTCGCGCACACGCGAGAGACCACCTCCGCGGGCGACGAGCCTCCGACGAGCACGGCGCCGTCGCGGTGTTCGTCGCCATCCTGGCCTCGCTGCTCTTCGTCGTCGCCGCTCTCGTGGTCGACCTGGGCAACATGTGGTCGCGGCAGAGTCGCGCACAGACTCAGGTGGACGTGGCCGCCATCTCCGCGGCGGGATGGGGTGCGGCACAGCGGCCCGCGGTCTTCCCGGCACGCACGTCGGCCGCCCGCACGGCGATGGCGAACAAGGTCGCCGAGTACCTCTCGCGCGCAGAGAACGACGTGACCGGCCAGACCGACCTCAGCGGCGCCGAGCTGCTGACCAACGGACAGACGACGGCCCTGCGGGACCGCGGGGCGGTGTGGTTCACCGCAAACGGTGAGGTCATGCACGTCAGCAGCCCGCAGGCGCGGGTCGACTTCGGTTTCGCCCGCGTCGCCGGCTCCTCGGGGGCAGACGTCGCCGCCGACGCCACCGTGCAGGCCTTCGCCGCAGTGCCGCCCGGCGACACCCTTGTGCCGTTCTGGGTGCCCGACGGCTGCGGGTACGGCTCCACGACGATCTTCGGCGCCCAGGGCCTCGCCGGCGGGATCCTCGGGGGGCTCGGCGACGGTCTGGGTGTCGGCGTCGGGCTCAACCGGGCGGCGCCCGCCTGGGCCGTCCGAGCCGCTGCCGGGGACAGCGTCGTGGTGACGCCCGCGTCCGTGCCTCAGGGGTCGACGCCCTCGGTCCAGGTCGACATCGACGGGCTCGGCAACAAGGAGAACTACCGCATCGTCCTGCGACGCGGACTGCTCAGCGACGCCGTCTACCCGTCGGCGACGAACACCTACGAGGCGCGAGGCAACAACGGCGAGTCGCAGACGATCGCGGTTCCCCGGCGTGTCACCGACAACGCCGGCGTCTGGGACGTGCACGTCTACCGCGTCTCCGACCTCGGTGTCCCCGGGCTGCTGCCGATGGCCTCGGCCACCCTGGCCGTGACCGCCCCGGTGACCCCCACGCCGAGCCCGACACCGACCCCGTCTCCCACGCCCCGTCCCACACCGACACCCACCCCGAGCCCCACGCCCAGCCCGACCCCCAGCCCGACCCCGAACCCGACCACCCCGCCCGCCCCCGCTCCGAGCCCCGCCACCCTGGTCTCCCTCACTCCGCCCACGGGTCTGCAGGGCGTCGGCACGCCCGTGGTCGCCGTGGTCTCGGGCACCGGCGGGCAGGCCTACCGCCTGCGCTTCACCCTGGGCGCGACCGTGCGCGAGTACGGTCCCTTCACCGGCCCCGCCGCGACCCTCGTCCCCGGCGGCGACGTCATCGACGTCCCCGGGTCCTGGCAGGTGCGCGTGGTCCCGATCGCGAGCAACGCGTCCTTCTCGGTCTCCGACCCCGTCGAGTTCGTGGTCAGCCCGCGCCCGACCTCCTGCCTGGGTCAGGTCCAGGGCAACTTCGGCCAGCTCAACTCTCCCCGCCGCGACGAGTCCAACGGCCCCAAGGCGTTCCCGATCAACATCTCCGAGGGACTCGACCACCGCATCGACCCGCTCGGCCCGGCGTACGCGGCCCTCACCTGCCTGCCCACCCCGCGCGTCGGGGAGCTGCTCGACGACACCCCACGCGACGGCAACAACTGCATCACCGGCGACAAGTCCGGCAACGGCAACGACGGTCCGAAGGTGGCCGACGGCCTGCTCGGGAGCAGCTCGCTGACCGGACGCATCAACGCGGCCCGGCGCGACACCAAACCAGGCTGCAACGGCGGCACCAACATCGTGCTGGGCGGGCACACCCTGAACAACGACCTGCTCTCCTGCTACCTCACCGGCCTGGACCTGAACGGCAACCCCCTGAGCGACGGCGTCGCGCTGCAGCAGCTGACGAACGACGTGCTCGCGAGCCCGGCCCTGCTCGACCAGGACATCGTGAACTCACCGCGCTTCATCTGGATGCCGGTCGTGCCCGACAAGTCCAACGGTTGGCAGCCGGTGCTGCGCTTCGTGCCCGCCTTCATCACCAGCGAGGTGCTCGGCGTCAGCGCGCTGGGGGCCACGGTCTCGCTGAGCCTCGACAGCACCAACGGCGTCGCCTGCAACGGCAAGGGCGGCAACTGCAACTCCATCGACCGCATCCAGGCGTTCATCTTCAGCCCGTACGCCATCGCACCCGAGGAGCGCTACGGCACCGCCCCGCTGCAGTCGGGCCTGCCGACGATCGTCCGGCTGATCGACTGACGCCGCCGGCCCCGGCCCCGGCCCCGGCTCAGCCGTCGGTGCTGCGTGCGGCCAGGTCCGCCGCGCCCACGACACCGGCGTCGTTGCCCAGGGTCGCCGGCCGCACCTCGATGGCCGGTCGGTGGTCCGACGCCGTCAGGTGTGACGCCAGCGCTCGCCGGGTCGGGTCGAGGAGCAGGTCGCCCGCCTCGACGACGCCCCCGCCGATCACGACGACGCTCGGGTCGAGCACAGCCGCGATCGTCGCGGCACCGACGCCCAACCAGTGACCCAGGTCGTCGAAGGCCGCCAGCGCGAGCGGGTTGCGCTCGTGGGCGAGGGTCGTGACGAACGGTCCGTCCAGCGACTCGCCGGGAGCGAGCCGGGACATCACCTCCGCGGCTCCGTCCCCTCCGGCCGCGACACGGGTGCGAGCCCCGGTGACCAGGGCGGATCCGCTGGCGTACTGCTCGAGGCAGCCGCGTACGCCGCACGGGCACGGTCGCCCCTCGGGCACCACCTGCACGTGTCCGACCTCGGCGCCGAAGCCACGCGCCCCGCGCAGCAGCACACCGTCGTGCACGATGCCACCGCCGACACCGGTGCCGACGGTGAGCAGCAGCAGGTCGTCCGCGTCCTCGGCGGCACCGAAGCGGAACTCGCCCCAGGCCGCGGCGTTGGCGTCGTTCTCCAGCACCACGGGCAACCCGAGCCGGTCCTGCATCTCCTGCTTGAGGGGCACGTCCCGCCAGGCGAGGTTCGGCGCGAAGACGAGCGTGGTGCGGTCGCGGTCGACGAAGCCGGCCGCCGCGACACCGACCGCGACGACGTCGTCCTCGGTCTGCTCGGTCAGCTCGCGGACCAGGTCCGCGATGGTGTCGCTGATGGCGCTGACGTCACTGGCCGGCGAGCGGCGGCGGCCCGTGGCCAGCACCTGCCCGTCGGCGGTGACGAGGCCACCGGCGATCTTCGTGCCCCCGACGTCGATACCGATGGCGGTCACGGCGACTCCTCCTCGTCGGTGCAGGCTCGACGCGTCCGTCGCGTGGGCGGTCGCCCCGGTTCGTCCTCCTCGTGCGGGCTCGTGCCCGGCGAGGCCCACCAGGGCGCACCGTCACGGCCTGTGGAGTCGTCGCCCCCGTCGTTCCCGTCGACGTCGCCGCCCAGGTCGATCTTCTCCACCGGTCCCCGGCGGCCTGCGTCCTCGGGGACCGGGGTGGCGAGCATCCCGGCGACGGCCGCGAGCAACGACGTCGTGGCGCTGGAGAGGTGTTCGCGCACCTCGGGAGAGGTCGCGCGCACCTTGGCGACGACGAGGCAGACAGGGCAGTAGCGACACTCCTCGGCCCCGGTGGCCAGGTGCCTGTCGACCTCGCGGAGCGCGTCGCCCATGCCTCCGGCGCCCGCCGCCGCGGCACCGGCGTACGTGCTGCCATGGTCCTTCGCCCAGTCGCCGAGCGCTCCGATCAGCTTGGCGGCCTCCTCGGAGACCGAGCCGACCTCGGGGTGCTCGGTCCCGTCCGGTCCGGGGGGTCCGTCGCTCACGCCGGCCTCCCCTCGTCGGCCGCCCGCGGAGGAGCGGCGGCGTCCTCGGTGAAGCGAACCCGCAGGGCTCCGCCCTCCACCCCGGCTCCGACGATGCGCTGCTTGGACAACCAGGCCGGCAGGGTCAGCAGGCGCCGGTAGCCCGACACCGTCACGACCAGCTCGTCGCCGTGCCGGGCCAGGTCGACGTCGCCGCGCTGGGCGAAGGGCAGGGCCAGGCGCAGCTCCGCGCCGCCCTCGGACCTGCGTACGCCCAGGGGGCTCGGCCCGGCGGGCACGAACGGGTCGCCGCCGTCGTAGACGGTGCGTGCGAGGTCCGCGAGCGCCTCGGCGCCCAACGGCTCGGCCTGCAGGTAGGGGCTGCTCCACAGCGGGAGCCCGCCGAAGGACTGCCGCACCTCCTCCAGCACGGTGCGCTGCGCGTCGACCCAGCGGGCACGCCACGGGTCGGCGCCGTCGGCGGGGAAGACGCGGTTGGCCACGACGCCGTCGACGCGGTAGCCGAACAGCGAGAGCGAGGTGAAGGCCCGCCGGGCCTCCGCGACGACGACGCTCTCGGGGGTCAGCACCAGCCGTACGCTCGAGTCGGGCCCGGTCAGCAGGGCGTGCACCTGCTCCAGGTCGCGGTGGAGGCGCTCGAGGGCGTCGAAGACCGAGTCCTCCGGCATCGGCACCCCGGTGGCCTTCACCAGCACCGGGCGCAGCGCCTTGACCAGGCGGCGCTCGGCGGGGAAGACCCGGTCCATGTACCAGCTGAGCGCCTCGGGCAACGCGAGCAGGCGCAGGGTCTCCGCGGTCGGGGCGCAGTCGACGACGACGGTGTCCCACGCACCGGAGACAGCGTGCTGACGCACCTCCAGCAGCGCCAGCACCTCCTCGGCGCCCGGGATGACGGTCAGCTCCTCGGCGGTGATGCGGTCGACGCCTGCGGCGTCGAGCACGGCGAGCAGGTACTTCTGCACCTCCGCCCATGACCGCTCGAAGCGTGACTGCGCATCGATCTGCTGCACGAAGAGGTCCGGCGCCACCTGCAGCGGCTCCGGGCCCACGCAGCAGCCGAACGCATCCCCCAGGGAGTGCGCGGCGTCGGTGGAGACCACGAGCGTACGGCTGCCCCGCTCGGCGGCGAGCGCGGCCGCGCCGGCGGCTGCGGTGGTCTTGCCCACCCCGCCCTTGCCGGTGAACAGGATGGTGCGCACGCCGGTCAGCCGCGCCCCTCGACGCGCTTCTTCAGACCCTTCAGAGCGGTGTCGACGATGACCTTCTCGGCCTTGCGCTTCATCATGCCGATCATCGGGATCGAGATGTCGACCTTCAACCGGTACGTCACCTCGGTGCTCTGCGCCGAGCCCTCACCACGGGGCCGCAGCACGTACGCGCCGTCCATCGCCTTGAGCATCTTGCCCTCGACGAGCTGCCAGGTGACCTGCTGCTCGGACCAGTCGTAGGACAGCGTGTACTGGTCCTTCACCGCGGTCGCGTCGAGCTCGAAGTAGACGCGGTCGGGGCGGCTGGGGTCCGAGCCGGGCTCGACGACCTCCGCCTTCTTCACCCCGTGCGCCCACTGCGGGTAGGACTCGAAGTCGGCGATGACGTCCATGACCGCCTCCGGCGGCGCGTCGATGACGATGCTCGACGTCGTCTGCTCAGCCACGTGCTGCCTCCAGTCTGGGCGTGAAGTCCGGGCCTGATCGATGGGGCAGGAGCCTAGTCCACGTGGACGCCGCGTGGACGCCACCGGGGCGCCACGCAGAACTCGTGCCCGTCCCTGCCTTCCTGCCCGCTCGTAGGCCTGCGAACCCGCTAATCTCGGCGGGCCGGCCCGGCACCGGACCGGCCGACGTCCCGCCCCGCACCTGACCAGGAGCGCCCGCGTGCGCGAGTTCGCCAGCCCCCAGACCGCCGCCGTCGACCAGCGGGCGCGGGTGCACGACGACCTGCTGCTGGTCGCGGGCGCGACACCGGACCGGGTGCTCTACCGCCGCCCCGCCCCGAGCGGGTGGAGCGAGGTGACCGCCCGCGCCTTCCACGACGACGTGCGTGCGGCGGCCTCCCTGCTGGGCGGAGCCGGGATCGACGCCGGGGACCGCGTCGTGGTCTGGGGACGGGCGAGCTACGGCTGGGCCGTCGCCGACCTGGCGCTGTCCTACCTCGGCGCCGTCTCCGTCGCCGTCTTCGACACCGCGGACGCCGCGACGATCGCGTCGGTGATGAGGAGCACCGGGGCGCGGGCCGTGATCGTCGACGACCCCTCCCGGAGCGCGACGCTCGACGCCGAGGGCGGCGCCTCGGCGCTCCCGGACTTCTCCCGCTGGTCCTGGCACTCCGGGCGGCTGGAGCGCGACGTCGCGGTGACCCCGCTCGACGACGCCGAGCTGGACCGGCGCCGCGATGCCGTACGCCCCGAGGACGTCGCGACGCTGATCTTCACCTCGGGCACCACCGGATCGCCCAAGGGGTGCGTGCTGACCCACCGGCAGCTGTGCGCCTCGGTGCAGGTGCAGGCGGCCGAGTTCGAGGCGCTCACCGGCCCGGAGGCCGCGACGGTCATCGCCCTGCCGCTGGCCCACGTGTTCGCCCGCACGGTGCAGCTGGTCGCCCTGCGTACGGGCACCCCTGTCGCCCACCTCTCGGACGTGCGCCGCCTCGTCGAGGACCTCGCCACGCTGCAGCCGACGTTCCTGCTGGGCGTCCCGCGCCTCTTCGAGCGCCTGGTGACCACGGTCTCCCAGCGCGCCACCGCCGACGGTCACGGGCGTCGCTTCGACCGTGGTGTGCAGGTCGCCATCGACGTCTCACGGGCGCGGGAGGACGGCGAGGTCCCGCTGTGGCTGCGCGGGCGCGAGGCCTGGTACGAGCGCGCGGTCTTCAGCGGCTTCCGCGACGCACTGGGCGGCAGGCTCCGGTGGGCGCTGTGCGGCGGCGCCCCGCTGGGCGAGCGGCTCACACGCTTCCTCGACGGCGCGGGCATCACCGTGCTCGAGGGGTACGGCCTCACCGAGACCGCTGCCGCCGTGACGGCGAACGTGCCGGGCGACGTGCGGATCGGCACCGTGGGCCGACCTCTGCCGGGCGTCAGGGTGCGGGTCGCCGAGGACGGCGAGCTCCTCGTTGCCGCCCCCCAGGTCTTCGCCGGCTACTGGCACGACGAGGAGGCCACCGCCGCGGTGCTGTCCTCAGGATGGCTGCACACCGGGGACCTGGCCGAGATCGGCCACGAGGGGCACGTACGCATCATCGGTCGGCGCCGCGAGCTGCTCGTGCTCGCCAGCGGCAAGCAGGTCTCCCCCGAGCCCTTCGAGTCCCAGCTGCGACAGCACCCGCTGGTCGACCAGTGCCTGGTCGTCGGCGACGGCCGCCCCTACCTCGGCGCCCTGCTCACCCTCGACAAGCCCGCCGTGGTGGCGTGGGCGCGCGAGCGGGACCTGCCGACCAGACGTCGACACCTGGTGCGCCGACCCGAGCTGCGCGCCGAGCTGCAACGCGCGATCGACGAGCTCAACGCCGAGTCCTCCCCGGCCGAGGCCGTCCGCCGCTTCACCGTGCTGCCGGTGACCTGGTCAGAGGACGGCGGTCAGCTGACGGCCAGCCAGAAGCTGCGGCGTACGCGGGTGAGCCAGGCCCACGGCGCCGAGGTCGAGGCGCTCTTCGCACCCTGAGCCGACCCGGGCCCCCGGCAGCGGTCCGTCGAATCTTTACCCGCGTGCCAGGGGCGATTCGGTCGTTTCCCCCCGGCCGCAGCGCTCCGCGTTCAGCATGGAGGTCCCGGACCGGCAGACCCGTCGGTCTCTTCCGTCCACGAAGGCCACCATGGACCGTCGCAAGATCCTCATGCTCGTCGCCGCGACGATCGCGGGAGCCGGCACGCTGCTGATCTTCCTCTACGTCAAGGGCGCCGACGCCCGTGCCGCCGCCGGCTTCGAGCAGGTGCAGGTGCTCAAGGCCGTCGACACCATCGCCGTCGGTGAGAGCGTCGACGCCGCCGTCACCGCGGGCAAGGTGCAGCGCTCGACCGTGCCCGTGGGACAGGTCGTCCCGGGCGCGCTGGACGCCGTGACGTCCCTGTCGGGGCAGGTCGCGGTCGTGCCGATCGCGCCCGGTGAGCAGATCCTCGCCTCGAAGTTCGCGACGACGGCCGCCACGAGCAACGGCCTGGCCCTCAGCGACGGCCACGTCGCCATCTCGTTGAACCTCTCCGACACCGGCCGCGTCGCCGGCTTCGTGAACCCCGGCGCCCGCGTCGCCGTCTTCCTCACCGGCACCGAGGACACCGGGGAGCGCTTTTCGCGGCTGCTGCTGCCCGACGTCGAGGTCGTGGCCGTCGGCGCCACCACCCTGGTCTCCCAGACGGTGACCGCCGAGGGCACCGGCGCCACGACGACCGAGCAGCTGCCGCGCACGCTCTTCACGCTGTCGGTCGACCAGGACCAGGCCGAGACGCTGCTGTTCGCCCAGGGCATGGGCGAGCTGGCCTTCGCGTTGCTCGCGGAGGACTCCGAGGTCGAGGCCGGTTCGGGTGTGGACTCCGACAACGTCTTCCGGGTCTCCAAGCGCGACAGCGGCAGGTTCGGACCGGTCGACACCGCGGGCGAGGAGAGCGACACCGAGGACGACACGGACACCGACACCGACACCGAGGCCGCCGGCACGGACCCGGCCTCCTCCGACGAGACCCTGACCGAGGGGGGCTGAACCGTGCCGATCCTGGTCGAACCCGCCAAGCCGGTCGCGGCATCCCTGTCCGCCGGCCTCCCGATGGGCGCCCCGGTGCTCCACGAGCTGGACGCGGCACTGTCGCTGCTCTCGGAGCGGCCCGACGAGTACTGCGTGGTGCTCGGGCCGGGCCTGGAGATGGGCGCGGCGATGATGTTCGCCGACTCGCTGCGCCTCTCGCGTCCTGCGCTGAGCGTGGTGCTCGTCCGTGAGTCCGCGCTGACCAGCACCCTGGCCGGTGCCATGCAGTCCGGCATCCGCGAGGTCGTCGAGACCGAGGACGTCCCGGGTCTCAAACGGGCCGTCGAGCGGTCGCGGGCGCTGTGGGCCTCCCTGCACGGCGCGAGCTCCGAGCGCGCTCTACGGTCCGGTCGCGTCCTCACCGTCTACTCGCCGAAGGGCGGGGTCGGCAAGACGACCACCGCCACCGGTGTCGCGACCGCGCTCGCCGGGTCGGGGTCGCGGGTGGTCGTGCTCGACCTCGACCTGTCCTTCGGCGACGTGGCGCTGGCTCTCGGCCAGCTGCCCACGCGGTCTCTCTTCGACGCCGTGCTCGCCGAGGCGCACGTCGACTGGAACCTCGTCGAGCCGCTGCTGACCAAGGTCTCGGACCACCTCGCGGTCCTGGCGGCCCCGCCGCGCCTCGACGCGAAGGACCAGATCTCCGCGCGTCTTGTCGCCGGGGTGATCTCGACGCTGAAGGACCAGTTCGACTTCGTCGTCGTCGACACCGGACCGTTGCTCGACGAGCAGGTGCTGCAGGCGCTCGACGACTGCGACGAGTGCCTGCTGGTCGCCACCCCGGACGTGCTGGCGCTGAAGAACCTCAAGGTCGCCCTCGAGACGCTCGACCTGCTCAACATCGCGCCGGGACACCGGTGGCTCGTGCTGAACAAGGCCGACCAGCTGCACGGGGTCCCCAAGGACAAGGTCGAGGCGCTGCTCGGGCAGTCGGTCACCGTCGAGGTGCCCGTCTCCCCCGACGTCGTCCGCTCGGTCAACGAGGGCGACGACCGCCTCTCCGGTCGGCTCGACCACCCGGTGACCGCGGCCTTCGGCGCGTTGGCCGGACGCTTCAGCGCGGTCGGCACCCAGGACGGCACCGAGACCCCGACCGCACGCAGCCGGTGGGGCAAGCTGCTCGGGGGCCGCCGGTGAGCAGCCTCTCGGACCGCATCGCCGCCGCCACGCGGACGACCGCACGCCGTCCCGGCCCCGCGACCCCGGAAGCCGACGGCGCCTCGTCCCCGACGAGCCCCGACGCCGCGACCGCGACCACGGCGGACGTCGAGGCGGCCGAGCGGTCGACCGCGGCCCAGGTGCCTGCCCAGGCGTCGCCTGAGGCGGCTGCGCAGGGGACGGCCCAGGCGGCCCAGGCGGCCCAGGCGGCCCAGGCCACGGCCCAGCAGGACGCGGCCGCCGCCCGCGCCAGCGCGTCTGCGACCCGGGCCAAGGACCGGCTCGTCGAGATCAAGGACAAGGTGCACCGCGAGCTGCTCTCGATGCTGGGACCCGAGCTCTACGAGGCCGGCATGGACCAGACCGAGCTCGAGGGTCGCGTACGCAGTGTGCTCGGCGACGTCATGCGACGCACCGAGACCCCGCTCTCGGGCAACGACCGGGCCGTCATCACCCAGGCCATATCCGACGACATCCTCGGCTACGGGCCGATCGAGGAGTACCTGCGCGACGACGAGGTCTCCGAGGTCATGGTCAACGGTCCGCGCAGCATCTGGCTCGAGCGCAGGGGCCGTCTCGAGCAGGTCGAGTCCGGCTTCAAGGACGAGGCGCACCTGCGCCGCATCATCGACAAGATCGTCTCCCAGATCGGCCGCCGCGTCGACGAGTCGAGCCCGATGGTCGATGCCCGTCTCCCCGACGGCAGCCGCGTCAACGCGGTCGTGCCACCCCTGGCCCTGGACGGCTCCGCGCTCACCATCCGCAAGTTCGCCGCCGACCCGCTGACGGTCGACGACCTCATCTCCTTCGGTTCCCTGAGTCCTGCGACCGCCGACTTCCTCGCCGCGTGCGTCCGCGGACGCCTCAACATGATCGTCTCCGGCGGTACCGGTGCCGGCAAGACCACAACGCTGAACGTGCTGAGCTCCTTCATCCCGGCCGACGAGCGCATCGTCACCATCGAGGACGCGGCAGAGCTCCAGCTGAAGCAGGAGCACGTCGTACGCCTGGAGTCCCGGCCCGCCAACATCGAGGGCAAGGGCGCGGTCAGCATCCGCGATCTGGTGCGCAACTCGCTGCGCATGCGGCCCGACCGCATCATCGTCGGAGAGGTGCGCGACGCCTCGGCGCTCGACATGCTCCAGGCGATGAACACCGGACACGACGGCTCCATCTGCTCGCTGCACTCCAACGGGCCCCGCGACACGCTCTCGCGCATGGAGACCATGGTGCTGATGGCCGGCATGGACCTGCCGATGCGCGCCATCCGCGAGCAGGTCGCCTCGGCGGTCGACCTGATCGTGCACCAGGCGCGCCTGAAAGACGGCTCGCGCCACATCACCCACATCACCGAGGTGGAGCGGATGGAGGGCGACGTCATCACCCTGCAGGACGTCTTCGTCTACGACCACTCCGCCGGCTTCGACGCCCAGGGTCGCAGCATGGGCCGTCTGCGCAGCACCGGCCTTAGGCCGAAGTTCCTCGAGAAGATGGCCCACAGCAACGTCACGGTCGACGCCTCGACCTTCGCCCCGGACGCGGTGATCTGACCGTGCGGCCCCTGCCCGGTTCGCTGCGCCGCGCGCCGGCGGCCCTGCTCACGACGCTCCTGCTCGCCCTCGCGCCGGCAGGCGTGGTGGTGGCGGCCGACACTCCCGACGCCGGGGGTCTCATCGACTACGTCGAGGCCGGGCCCGACGGCGTCCGTCTGCTCGTCTCCACCGACGGCGCGGCTGTCGACCCCGACTCGGTCGTCGTGCAGGTCGACGGTGAGCCGGTCGAGGTCACGGTCGAGGACGCCGAGGAGGAGCCGGGCGTACGCCGCACGGCGGTGCTCCTCATCGACAGCAGCAACTCCATGCGTGGCGCGAAGATCGCCGCGGCCGTGGACGCGGTCTCCGCCTTCCTCGACGCCGCGCCGGCCGACCTGCGGGTGGGCGTGGTCTCCTTCGCGGACACCGTCGAGACCCTGCTGGAGCCGGTCGCCGACCCCGACCGCGTACGCGAGGTCGTCGCCGACCTGGAGCTCTCCAGGGACACCCGGCTCATCGAGGGCGCCGAGCAGGCGCTGGAGGTCGTCGGATCGGCCGGCCAGCGGCAGGTGCTGCTGCTCTCGGACGGCAAGGACACCACCGGACTGCCGGTCGGCGAGCTGCTCGCCAGCCTCGACGCGGACGACGTACGCGTCGACGTCGTCGCGCTCAGTGGTCCCTCGCAGCAGAAGCAGCCGGCGACGCTGCTCGGCAAGCTCGCCCGCGCCGGCTCCGGTGAGGTGCTCGAGGCCGACCCCTCCTCGCTCGCCGAGGCATTCGCCGCGAGCGGCGACGCCCTGCGGGAGCAGGTCTCCCTGGCCGCTCCGCTCCCCGACCCGGCCGCCGAGGAGGTCTCGGTCGAGGTGTCGCTGGTCGCGGACGGCACCACGTACGAGGACCGCGCCCTCACGCTGGTGCGTCAGGGGCCGGTCGCCGACGTCGAGCCGGAGTCGGCCGGGCCCGCCTCCTACGAGGTGGTCGGCGCCGGGTGGCAGGTGCCGCGGGCGGTCGCGCTGGGAGCCGTCGCGGCCATCGGCGTCGGTATCCTGCTGGCGTTCCTGAGCCCGGTGCTGGCCTCGGCGGGCGGACCCCGGCGCCGTCGCCTCTCCCTCGAGCAACGCATCGCCGGACAGCTGGCGCCGGAGAGCCAGGAGTCGGCCGCCGGTCGCGGCGGCGCTGCCTCGACCGCGAGCCTCGCGACCTCGGCGAAGCAGTTCGCCCAGCGTGCGGTCTCGGCCGACAAGGACCGCGAGGCCCGCATCGCCCAGCGGCTGGACGCCGCCGGGTCGGGCCTGAAGCCGTCGGAGTGGGTGCTGGTGCACGCCGGCGTCGCGCTGGTCGCCGCTGTCCTGGGCTTCCTCGTCGGCGGGTTCAGCATCCTCGTCGCCTTGCTGTTCGGCGTGCTCGGTGCGGTGGCCCCGCCCGTCTACCTGCGCCTGCGGGCCGGACGTCGCCGCGCGGCCTTCTCGGCGCTGCTCGCGGACACGCTGCAGCTCATGGCCGGCAGCCTGCAGGCCGGCCAGTCGCTGGCGCAGTCGATCGACACCGTCGTGCGCGAGGGCCAGGAGCCGATCACCTCCGAGTTCCGCCGGGTGCTCGTCGCGTCCCGCCTGGGCATCGCGATCGAGGACGCCATGGAGGAGGTCGCCGAGCGCATGGAGTCCGAGGACTTCGGCTGGGTCGTCATGGCCGTCCGGATCCAGCGCGAGGTCGGCGGCAACCTCTCCGAGCTGCTCGTCACCGTGGCGAGCACGCTGCGCGAGCGGGAGTTCCTGCGCCGGCACATCAAGGCGCTCTCGGCCGAGGGACGACTCTCGATGTACGTGCTCGCGGGCCTGCCGCCGGTGTTCCTGCTCTACCTGACCCTGACCAACTACGAGTACGTCTCGGTCATGTTCACCGAGCAACTGGGCTGGCTGATGATGGGCGGCGCCGTGGTGCTGCTGGCCGTCGGCATGCTCTGGATGAGCAAGATCGTGGACGTGGAGCTGTGATGACGACCCTCGGCACGACCGGACTGGTCGTCGGACTCCTGTGTCTGTTCCTCGGCGCGCTGCTCGTGCTGGTCATCGCCCAGGGCGGGTTCGCCGCGAACGACCGCGGGATGGACAAGACGCTCTCCCTGGTCGACAGCATGGCCGGGTCGGCCACGTCGACCACCGGCCAGGACCCCGAGACCGGCTTCAAGGACCGGGTCTGGGAGCCGCTGCTGGGCAGGTCGCTGGCGCTCGGCCGCCGACTCACGCCGGCAGACCACGGTGACCGCATCCGCACCAAGCTGGCGAAGGCCGGCAGTCCCGAGGGGCTGACCGTCGACCGGGTGACCTCGATGAAGGTCATCGGGCTGTTCGCCTTCCTGACGGTCTCACTGCTGCTGACGCGGCTCATGGGGCTGAGCTTTCCGGTGACCCTCGTGCTGGTCGTGGGTGCGACGGTCATCGGCTACCAGGCGGTCGACCTCTACCTCTACCAGCTGGCGTACGACCGCGGGCACAAGCTGCAGCGCGAGCTCGCCGACGCGATCGACCTGCTGACGATCTCGGTGGAGTCCGGGCTCGGCTTCGACGCCGCGCTCGCGCAGGTCGCGCGCAATACCGACGGACCCATCGGTGAGGAGTTCGCGCGCGTGTTGCACGAGATGCAGATCGGCAACGGCCGCTCTGCGTCACTGAGGGCGATGGCTGAACGTGTCGACGCCGACGACGTGCGCTCGTTCGTCTCCGCGATGGTGCAGGCCGACGCCTTCGGCATCCCCATCGGCAACGTGCTGCGGGTGCAGAGCAAGGAGATCCGCGTCAAGCGCCGGCAGGCCGCCGAGGAGGCCGCCCAGAAGGTGCCGGTCAAGATCATGGTGCCGCTGATCTTCTGCGTGCTGCCATGCCTGTTCATCGTCGTGCTCGGCCCCGCCGGCATCTCGATCATGGACAGCTTCGGCGGTATGTGACGGGTGACCTCGTCGAGGTCACGGCCGGCTCGGTAAAGAGTCGGGCCCGTTGGTTAAGGAATGTCCGTTCACGGACTTAAGGCCTTACGTCACGCGCACCCTTGTTGTACCGACCAGCGTCTGGGAGCCCACCCCGGACCGAATCCTGAGGGGGACCACCCAATGCTCGAGTTTCTCGTCATCCAGCTCAACATGCTCAACGCCCGCCGCCAGTCCGAGCGTGGCGCCTCCGCCGTGGAGTACGGCCTGCTCGTCGCCGGCATCGCGGCGCTGATCGTCGCCGTCGTCTTTCTCTTCGGCGGTTTCGTCAAGGGCATCTTCTCGTCGACCTGCACGTCCATCGACACCCAGTCGACCGCTATCACCGGCACCTGCAGCTGATTCCAAGACTCACGAAAGGGCCCGTTCGCTTCGGCGGACGGGCCCTTCGTCGTTCTCAGGCCCTCACGAGCCCCAGCAGTCCCGCGACCTGCCCCGTCGCCCCGCTCCACGTGGGCGGATCGAAGCCCTCACCCCGTTCACGCCTCCCGCGCCGACCGAGCTCCTCGACGAGCACCCGCGCCAGCTCACCCGGCACCGCCACGACTCCCCCGGCCAGCTCGACGGCCTCCGGCGCCCCGCCCGACGGTCCCCCGACCACCGGCAGCCCGCAGGCGGCGGCCTCGAGGTAGACGATGCCGAACGCCTCCGCCTCGAGCCCGAGCCGCCGCGTACGACAGGGCATCGCGAAGACGTCGCCCGCGTCGGTCCACGCCGGCACCTCCTCCCACGGCACGGAGCCGGGCATCAGCACCGAGCGCTGCAGGCCGCGGTCGGCGACCAGCCCCATGACGCGCTCGCGGTCGGGCCCGTCACCCACCAGCAGCAGCACGGCGTCGGGGTGCGTACGCAGCACCTCCGGCCACGCCTCGACCAGCCGGTCCTGCCCCTTGCGCCGCACGAACCGTGCCGTGCACACCACCACCGGCACCTCAGGGGCGAGCCCGAGGCTCTCGCGGACGCCGTCCCCGCCGCAGCCCGGGCGGAACCGGTCGAGGTCGACGCCCGGCCGCAGCACCCGCATCGCGGCCGCGGCCTCGTCGTCGAGCGCGGCGGCGATCCGTTCGCGGCACCACTCGCTCACGTACGTGAGCACGTCGCAGCCCGCGCCGATGCGTCGCAGCATCGCCCGGCTGCCCGGCACCCGCGCCCACCAGACCTCGTGGCCGTGGGTGATGCCGACGATCCGCTCCGCCCCGGCCGTGCGCAGCGCGTCAGCCAGCAGCCCCAGCGGCGCAGCGGCCCCGAAGAGCACGCGGTCGCAGCCGTACGCCTCGAACGTCCCGACGACGCGGCGCCGCACCGCGGGGCTCGGGACCAGCATCGACGTCGGGTCGCGCACGACGGGGAACGGCAGCTGCGCGTCGTACGCCGCGTCGCCGTCCATCGACGCCGTGTGCACCACGACGGACCCCGGCGCGAGCGCCTCGAGGCCGCGGCACAGGTTCAGCACGAAGGTCTCGATGCCGCCGCGTCGCGTCGGGAAGTCGTTGGTGACGACCAGCACCCTGCCCGGTGCCCTGGGCTGTCCGGCGGTGCTCACGAGCTGACGAGCCCCCGGCCCACCGGCACTCCGGCGAGCCGCTGCAGGTAGCGCTGCCACGCCCGCGTGAACTGCCGCTCCGTGGTGCCGAGCGTCGAGAACGCCTGCGCGACCGGGGCCCCACCGTCGACCTGCTCGTAGAACGCGATCGTCGCTGCGGGCCCGTACCGCTCCGCCATCAGCCGCACCGCCAGCCAGGCCGCCTCGTAGGAGACGCCGAACTGCTCACCCGCCGGGTCGAACTCCAGCTCGCCCGGCAGCCGTCCGGGCGGGCCCTGCTCGCGGACCCGTTCGAGGATCGCGCCCGCGGCGACGTCGTCCGGAAGGTCCGTGACACGCAGGGCGGCCCAGTCGGCGTAGCCCTCCATCAGCCACAGCGGCAGCTCGGGCGAGGTCGACGCGTCGGTCGCGACGTGCACGGCCTCGTGCGTCATCACCACCTGCTCACCACGGTTGCCGAGCGTGCCCAGCACCACGGGGTTGACCACGACGTGCACCGGCGCCCCGGGCGAGGCACTGCCGTCGATGGTCGTGGTCACCGCGGCGACCGCGTCGTACGCGCCCTCGGGCTCCCCCAGCACGTGCGCGACCTCGACGGTGTCGTCGGGCACCTCGATCACCAGCGGACCGTCCCATGCCGGCAACGTGCGGGTCACCTCGCGCACCGCGGTGCGCCCCAGGGCGAGCACGCGCTCCACGCCGAGCGTCGAGGCCTCGTCCACCCGGGCCGAGACGCGGTCCACGGTGCGTACGGCGAGGTCGGCGCTCATCCACAGCGGCGTCCGTGCGCCCGCGGCGCCCGCTCCGACCAGCGCGACCTGTGGTGCGCCCGCGTCCGACTGCCCACCCACGTCGGCGAACGACACCGCGGCGGCCACCCGTACGCGCCGCGCCCCCGCGAAGGGGTCGCGGTAGGAGACCTCGACCTCGGCGGTCCACCGGCTCGGCGCGTCGAGCGTCGCCGCGACGTAGCGCAGCCGTACGTCCTCCAGCCCGATGGCGGCCACGTTGTCGGCCCACCGGTCGAGCACCGCCCGGGACCGCGACGACCCCGCGGCGAGTCCGCCCAACGCGGTGTCGTCGCCGTCCTCGAGCGCCTGCTCGACACGCTCGAGCAGGCTCGTCGTCGCCGCGGCGCGACCGGCACCGACGTCGCCGGTCGCGGCGGCGCCCTCGTTGCTGCCACCGCCCCGGCCGGGATCCAGGGCGTCGACGTCGAGCGTCGTCGCGGGGTCGCGCAGCGTCCACCAGCCCGCGGCCACGACCACGAGCAGCAGGGCGAGCACTCCCACCAGGAGGGGGGCCCGCGTCCTGTCCGGCTGCACGGCGTCGATCGTAGGCGGCCGCGCCCTACGCCGACTCCACGCGGAGCCCCTGCGGCGGATCCTGGGCCGCCACCATGCGCAGCGGCGGCACGAGGCCCGAGTCGGCGAGCACGTCGAGCGCCCGCAGCTCGTCGTCGGCGATCACGTCGGGACCGGTCCCGCCCGTGCCGCCCGCGCCGGCGGCGTCGGGCATGCCGAGCAGGACGCTCACGACGCAGTCGGAGCAGGCGAGCCCGCGGACGACACAGCTGTCGCAGTCGATGTGGACGGACATCGGTACCTCCAGGAGGTCGGGGAAGGCGAACCAGGGACGCGCAGCAGCAGACCACCGCCCACCGACAGAACCGCCCGGCCCGCGTGGCGGGACCCGGTTGTCGGTGGCCGCGCCTAGCGTCCCGGCCCATGAGCACCACCGCACCGACCCGCACCCCCAGCTGGGGCCAGCAGCGCAGCTTCGACGAGCTCGGGCGCCCCCTGCGCGAGACGACCTTCTGCGTCGTCGACCTCGAGACGACCGGCGGCTCGGCGGCGAAGGGCGCGATGATCACCGAGATCGGTGCCGTCAAGGTGCGGGGCGGCGAGGTGCTCGGCGAGCTCCAGAGCCTCGTCGACCCCGGTGAGCCGATCCCCCGGTTCATCTCGGTCCTCACCGGCATCACCGACGAGATGGTCGCGACGGCGCCGACGATCGAGCAGGTGCTGCCCGCCTTCCTCGAGTTCGCGCAGGGCTGCGTGCTGGTCGCCCACAACGCGCCCTTCGACGTCGGGTTCCTCAAGCACTTCGCCGGCGTGCAGCAGCTGCCGTGGCCGGCCTTCGAGGTGCTCGACACGGCCAAGCTGGCGCGCCGGGTGCTCCATCGTGACGAGACACCGAACTGCAAGCTGTCGACCCTCGCCGGCTACTTCGGCGCGAAGACGACACCGAACCACCGGGCGCTGTCCGACGCCCGCGCGACCGTCGACGTGCTGCACGGCATGCTCGACCGTCTCGGGGGTCTCGGCGTGCACACGATGGAGGAGCTCTCGACGTTCTCGGCCAAGGTCTCCGCCGCCCAGCGCCGCAAGCGGCACCTCGCCGAGCACCTCCCCCACGCCCCGGGGGTGTACCTCTTCCGCGACACCCGCGACGAGGTGCTCTACGTCGGCACCTCCAAGGACCTGCGCACCCGCGTCCGCAGCTACTTCACCGCCTCGGAGACCCGGTCCCGCATGGGCGAGATGGTCGCGGTGGCCTCGCGGGTCGACCACGTCGAGTGCGCGACCGCGCTCGAGGCCGAGGTGCGCGAGCTGCGCCTGATCGGCGCCCACGAGCCGCGCTACAACCGGCGGTCGCGACGACCGACGAAGGTCACCTGGCTCAAGCTCACCGACGAGGCCTGGCCGCGCCTGTCGTACGTGCGCACGGTCGCCGAGGACGGCGGCACCTACCTCGGCCCGTTCCGCAACCGGCGCGCCGCGGAGGCGGTGGCCGGGTCCTTGCACGAGACCTTCCCGATCCGGCAGTGCACCGGGCGGCTGGCCCGACGACCCTCGGGGTCGGCGTGCGTGCTGGCCGAGATGGGACGCTGCCTGTCGCCGTGCGACGGGTCGACGTCACCGGAGGCGTACGCCGAGGTCGTCGACGGCGTACGCACCGCCCTGGCCGCCAGCGGCGACGCCGTGGTCGAGCGGCTGACCCACCGCATGCGCGACCTCGCCGCCGAGGAGCGCTTCGAGGACGCCGCAGCCCAGCGCGACCGCCTGTTCGCCTTCGTGCGCGCCACCTCGCGGGCCCAGCGGCTGGTCGCGCTGACCCGCCTGCCCGAGCTGGTGGGCGCCCGGCGCGAGGCCGACGGGGCCTGGCAGGTGCACGTCGTACGCCACGGGCGCCTCTGCGCGGCCGGCGTGATGCGCGGCGCCGTCGACGCGACGGTCTGGGTCGACGACCTGCGCGCGTCCGCCGAGACCGTGCGGCCCGGGCCCGGTCCGACGCCGGCCGCGACGGCCGAGGAGAGCGAGCGCCTGCTGCGCTGGCTCGAGCAGGAGGGCGTACGCCTCGTGTCCGTCGACGGCGACTGGACCTCCCCGGTCACCGGCGGCGGCCGCCACCTCGCCTCGCTCGACGCCGCCGCGGCGTCGAAGGAGCAGCTGGTGCCCTTCGACGAGCGACGTCGTCTGCCGGTCGCCCACCAGCCGGCCCGGTGAGGCGCAGACAAGCGTCACCCTCTCGCTTTGCGGTGACGAGTGCACCAGGATGCTGGTGTGAGCGAGACGCTGTGCATCGACGGGACGTGGCGCGCCGCGTCCGACGGCGAGACCCGGGAGATCCGCTGTCCGGCCGACCGTGACCAGGTCGTCGCGGTGGTCGCAGAGGCGTCGCCGAGCGACGCGGAGGCCGCCGTCCGCGCCGCGCGCGCCGCGTACGACGACGGACCGTGGCGCCACACGCCCACCCCGGAGCGCGCCGCGCTGCTCCTGCGCCTGGCCGATCGCCTCGAGGCGGACACCGAGGAGGTCGCCCGCCTGGAGTCGCTCGACACCGGCAAGCGTCTCGCCGAGGGACGCATCGACGTCGCCGACGTCGTCTCGGTGTTCCGGCACTTCGCCTCGGTCGCGCAGGCCGACGCCGGCCGCGTGGTCGACACCGGCATGCCCCACGTCCGCAGCCGCGTGGTCCACGAGCCCGTGGGCGTCTGCTCGCTGATCACGCCGTGGAACTTCCCCCTGCTGCAGACCTCCTGGAAGGTCGCCCCCGCGCTGGCCGCCGGCAACAGCTTCGTGCTCAAGCCGAGCGAGCTCACCCCGAGCTCGGCCATCTGACTGGTCCGGGCGCTCGCCGACTGCGGCCTGCCCGACGGCGTGGCCAACCTCGTGCTCGGCGCGGGCGACCGGGTCGGCCCGACGCTCACGGGTCACGAGGCCGTCGACCTGGTGTCCTTCACCGGCGGCCTCGTCACCGGCCGCCGCATCATGGCCTCGGCCGCCGAGGGCGTGAAGCGCGTGGCTCTCGAGCTGGGCGGCAAGAACCCGAACGTCGTCTTCGCCGACGCCGACCGGGAGGCGGCCCTGGACAACGCCCTGACGGCGATCTTCCTCGACTCGGGCCAGGTCTGCTCCGCCGGCGCCCGCCTCGTCGTCGAGGAGTCCATCGCCGAGGAGTTCGTGGCCGAGCTGGCGCAGCGCGCCGACCGCATCCGCCTCGGCGGCCCCTTCGACACCCAGGCCGAGACCGGGCCGCTGATCAGCGAGGACCACCGGGCGAAGGTCGAGGCGTACGTCGCCCGCGCCCTGGAGCAGGGCGCCACCCTCCGGGCCGGCGGGTGCCGCCCCGACGGCGAGGCGTACGAGAAGGGCTGGTTCTACCGGCCGACCGTGCTCGACGGCTGCACCCAGCAGATGGACTGCGTCCACGACGAGTCCTTCGGCCCCGTGCTGACCGTCGAGACCTTCTCCGGCGTCGACGACGAGAGCACCGAGGACGCGGCCGTCGCGATCGCCAACGACACCGTGTACGGGCTCGCCGGCGCGGGGGGGACCTCCGACGCCGGTCGCGCCGAGCGCGTCGCGGCCCGGCTGCGCCACGGCACGATCTGGATCAACGACTACCACCCCTACGTCCCGCAGGCCGAGTGGGGCGGGATGGGGCAGAGCGGCATCGGCCGCGAGCTCGGCCTGGCCGGGCTCGCGGAGTACCGCGAGACCAAGCACGTCTGGCACAACACCCGACCGGCGCCCACGGGCTGGTTCGGGAGCGGGACGAGCACCGCAGCGGCACCGGAGGAGGACGCGTGAAGCGCTACGACTACGTGATCGTCGGCGGCGGGTCCGCCGGCTCCGCCCTGGCCAACCGGTTGTCCTCCGACGCCGGCACAACGGTGCTCGTTTTTGGAGGCGGGTCGGCCCGACACCAAGCTGGACCCGTTCATCCACATGCCGGCGGCGCTGCCGTACCCGATCGGCAACCGGCTCTACGACTGGAAGTACGAGTCCGAGCCCGAGCCCCACATGGGCGGCCGACGCGTGTACCACGCCCGCGGCAAGGTGCTCGGCGGGTCCTCCTCGATCAACGGCATGATCTTCCAGCGCGGCAACCCCCTCGACTACGAGCGGTGGGCCGCGGACCCGGGCATGGAGGCCTGGGACTACGCGCACTGCCTGCCGTACTTCAAGCGCATGGAGAGCTGCCTGGCCGGCGCCGACGCCTGGCGCGGCGGGTCCGGACCCCTCGCCCTCGAGCGGGGACCGGCCACCTCCCCGCTGTTCCAGGCGTTCTTCGAGGCCGTCCAGCAGGCGGGTCATCCGCTCACCGACGACGTGAACGGCTACCGCCAGGAGGGCTTCGCACCCTTCGACCGCAACGTGCACCGTGGTCGCAGGCTCTCGGCGAGCCAGGCGTACCTCGCGCCGGTCCGCGGCCGCAGCAACCTCACCGTCCACACGCTCAGCCAGGTCACCGGCCTGCGGTGGGCGGTCCGGCGCCTCGCGTCACCGGCGTGGACTACGTGCGCGCCGGCAAGGTCCAGCGCAGCGTCGAGGCCGGCGAGGTCGTCCTGTGCGGCGGCGCGATCAACTCCCCGCAGCTGCTGCAGCTCTCCGGCGTGGGTGACCCCGAGCTGCTCAAGCGCCTCGACATCGAGGTGAAGGCCGACCTCCCGGGCGTCGGCGCGAACCTGCAGGACCACCTCGAGGTGTACGTCCAGCACGCCGCGAAGCAGCCGGTCTCGATCGCCCCCTGGCTCAAGCACCACCACAAGCCGCGCATCGGTGCCGAGTGGCTCTTCCCGCGGCGCGGGGTCGGCGCCTCCAACCACTTCGAGGCGGGCGGATTCATCCGCAGCAACGACGACGTGGCGTACCCCAACCTGATGTTCCACTTCCTGCCGATCGCCATCCGGTACGACGGGTCCCAGCCCGCGGCCGAGCACGGCTACCAGGTGCACATCGGTCCGATGTACTCCGATGTGCGCGGCTGGCTGCGGATCCGCTCGACCGATCCCTTCGAGCACCCCGCGATGCAGTTCAACTACCTCTCCACGGAGAACGACCGCCGGGAGTGGATCGAGATGGTGCGGGCCGCCCGCGAGATCCTCGCCCAGCCGGCGTTCGCCGCGTTCTCCGCGGGAGAGATCTCCCCCGGTCCCTCGGTCGAGACCGACCAGGAGATCCTCGACTGGGTCGCCCAGGACGCCGAGACCGCACTGCACCCGTCCTGCACCGCCAAGATGGGCACGGGTGAGGACGCCGTGCTCGACCCCGCCTCGCTCCGTGTCCACGGCGTCGAGGGGCTGCGGGTCGTCGACGCGTCCTCCATGCCGTACGTCACCAACGGCAACATCTACGCGCCGGTGATGATGCTCGCCGAGAAGGCGGCCGACCTGATCGCGGGCAACACCCCGCTCCCGGCGCTCGACGCGCCCTTCTACCGCCACGGCGCGGGCATGCCGTTGTGGCCCGAGGGCGACCCGCGCAACGACGCACGACCCGGCACCGTCCACATCGGCTGACCCACCAGGAGGAAGCATGAGCGCACCCACGCAGGAGACCCCCCTCAGCGGTCTCCCGGCCGAGGACGACGGCCCCGACTGGACCCTGAACCGCGCGGTCTTCGGCGCCGCGGCGGCCGTGACCCTCGCCGTCACGATCTGGTGCGTCAGCGCTCCCGACAACGCCGAGTCGACGCTGGGTGCCGTCGTCGGCTGGGTCTCGAGCGGACTGGGGTGGTACTACATCGCCCTGACGACCTCGGTGCTGCTGTTCGTGATCTTCCTGGGCTTCAGCCGGTACGGCTCGGTGCGGCTCGGCCCCGAGCACTCGCGGCCGCAGTACTCCACGGGTGCCTGGGCGGCGATGCTGTTCGCTGCCGGCATCGGCACCGACCTCATCTTCTACGCCGTGTACGAGCCCGCGTACCAGTACCTCAACCCGCCGGTGATCGAGGGCGGCACGGTACAGGCGGCCCGCGAGGCGACCGTGTGGACGCTGTTCCACTACGGGATCTCGGGGTGGGGCATGTACTCGCTGATGGGCATGAGCCTCGCGTTCTTCGCCTACCGCGTCGGGCTGCCGCTGGCGGTGCGCTCCGCGCTCTACCCGCTCATCGGCAAGCGCATCGACGGGCCGATCGGCACGGCTGCGGACACCGCCGCCATCCTCGGCACGATCTTCGGCGTCGCGACCTCCCTCGGCATCGGGGTCGTGAGCCTCAACGTCGGCCTCGAGGTCATCTTCGGCATCGGGGTCGGGCTGCCGGCCCAGATCGCCCTGATCGTGCTGGCGATCGCGATCGCCACGGTCTCGGCGGTCGCCGGCGTCGACAAGGGCATCAAGCGCATCTCGCAGTTCAACGTGCTGCTGGCGATCGCCCTGGTGCTCTACATCCTGGTCACCGGTCGCACCGCCTACCTCCTCAACGGGCTGGTCTCGAACGTCGGCGACTACGTCCGCATGTTCCCCGGACTCACCAACGAGACGTTCGCCTACACCGACACCGGCGACTGGATGAGCCTGTGGACCCTGTTCTTCTGGGCGTGGTGGATCGCCTGGGCGGCCTTCGTCGGCCTGTTCCTGGCACGCATCTCGCGCGGTCGCACGATCCGGCAGTTCGTCGCGGGCACCATGATCATCCCGTTCAGCTACATCGTCATGTGGGTGACGGTCTTCGGCAACGCGGCACTGGAGCAGCTGCGCTCCGGCAACCGCGACTTCGCCTCCATCGTCAACGACGCCTCGGGGCCCGACACGGCGCTGTGGTCGCTGCTGGAGCAGTACCCGGCCTCCGGCGTGGTCGCCGCGCTGTTCATCCTCATCGGCCTGCTGTTCTACGTCACCTCCGCGGACTCCGGTGCGCTGGTGATGGCGAACCTGTCGAGCACGCTGCGCACCGCCAACACGGACTCGGGCCCCCCGCTGCGCATCTTCTGGGCGGTGGCGACCGGCGTCCTGACGCTGTCGATCCTGTCGGTCGGCGGCATCTACGCGCTGCAGTACGCCACGATCATCGTGGGCCTGCCGTTCGCGATCGTGATGCTCGGCGTGATGTGGGGCCTGTGGAAGGCGCTCTCGGTCGAGGGGCGCATGGCCGACAGCAGAGCGGGGTCGCTGCCCAGCGCCCTGTCGGGACGCAGCACCGTGGTCGGTGAGCCCGAGCGTCCCGGCATCCCGTGGCAGACGCGACTGCGTCGCGCGATGTCCTTCC
Source organism: Nocardioidaceae bacterium (assembly GCA_018672315.1). Lineage (NCBI taxonomy): Bacteria > Bacillati > Actinomycetota > Actinomycetes > Propionibacteriales > Nocardioidaceae > Nocardioidaceae bacterium. Next base: position 540,199 of record CP076053.1, read on the forward strand.
CGACCCAGGCCGAGGCGGGTGACTTCCTGGCGAGCACGGTCACGCCCGCTCTGGAGCAGGTCGCGAGCGAGCTCCGCGCCACCGGGGTCGAGGTCGACGTCGAGAGCGTGGTCGACGAGCACGACCAGCCGGCGATCCGGCTGCGCGCGGGACTCGGCGAGCAGCCCTTCGAGTACGCCGTGCAGCACTCCTCGGCACCGATCCCCTCCTACGGGGGCATGGTGCCGCGCGGCGACGACACCTACTCGCGGCTGGAGGTGCACCTGCACGACGGCGGACAGGGCTACGACGTCATGGGCTACAGCCGCACGCAGCTCATCGACGACGTCCTCGACCAGTACGAGCGCCACCTGGAGTTCCTGAGGCTCTCGGACGGTACGGCACGGCCGGACAGCTGATCGGCGGACGCTAGGTTGCTCCCATGATGACCGCGATCGTCCTCGTCCAGGCCCGGTCCGGGCGCGTCCCGGAGACGGCCGAGGCGATCGCCGGCATCGAGGGGGTCTCGGAGGTCTACTCGGTCACCGGCGGGGTCGACCTGATCGCGATCGTGCGGGTCCGTGAGCACGACGAGATCGCCACGGTCATCACCGAGCACCTCGACAAGGTCGACGGCGTGGAGCGCACCGAGACGCACATCGCGTTCCGCGCGTACTCCCGCACCGACCTGGAGGCCGCCTTCTCCCTCGGCCTGGACTGACAGCCCGACCGAACGGGCTCAGGCGGCGCGGCTCGCGGTGATCCAGCGGGCCAGCAGGTCCGCGGCGGCTCCGTCGTCGAGGGACCTCTCGGCCCTGGCCATGCCGTGCCGCAGCCGCTCCTCGACGTCCTGGGTCGCGGCCGACTCCTGATCGGCGGCGTGCACGGCGAGGGCGGCGCCGGCGTTGAGCACGACCGCGTCGCGTACGGGACCCCGCTCACCCGCCACGAGTCGGCGGACGACCTCGGCGTTGAAGGCGACGTCGTCGCCGCGGAGGTCCTCGGCGGTCGCGGGTGGCAGGCCGAGGCGGGCCGGGTCGACCACGGTCTCGCTCACCACACCGTCCTCGACGACCCACAGGCGTGACGTGGTGGTCGTGGTCAGCTCGTCGAGACCGTCGTCGCCGCGGAACACCCAGGCGTCGACGCCGCGGCGGGCCAGCACCCCGGCCATCACCGGCGCCATCGCCGCGTCCGCGCACCCGATCGCCTGGGCCGCCGGCTGCACCGGGTTGGCCAGGGGCCCCAGGAAGTTCATCGTCGTCGCGATGCCCAGCTCACGACGCGGGATCGCTGCGTGACGCATGGCCGGGTGGAACGCCGCGGCGAAGCAGAAGGTCATGCCGACCTCCGTCGCCAGCCGTCCCACGGCCGCGGCCGGCAGGTCGAGCCCGATGCCCAGGTGCTCGAGCACGTCCGCGGTGCCGGTCTTGGAGGAGGCGGAGCGGTTGCCGTGCTTCACGACCCGCGCGCCCGCGCCGGCGGCGACGATCGCGGCCATCGTGGAGATGTTCACCGACATCGAGCGGTCGCCGCCGGTGCCGACGACGTCGAGACAGCGCCCCGGCACCTCGAGCGGCACGCAGTGGCCCATCATCGCGGCGACGAGACCCTCGACCTCGGCGACGGTCTCGCCCTTGGCGCGCAGGGCCACGACGAAGCCCGCGATCTGCGAGGGGGTCGCGGCGCCGCCCAGCACCTGCTCCATCGCCCACGCCGTGCTCGCCCCGTCGAGCTCCTCGCCGGCGACGAGCCGCGAGAGCAGGTCGGGCCAGCTGTGGCCGGCTGCCACGGTCAGCGCGCCGTCGGCCTGCCGCGCGCGTCGCCGGCCTCGGCGGGCAGCAGCAGGCGTACGACGGCGTCGGTGAGCTGGACCGGGTCGATCGGGTGCGCGACGGCGCCGTCGGCTCGCGACCAGGTGGCGAGCCAGGCGTCCTGCGGTCGACCGAGCAGCACCAGCAGCGGCGGGCAGCGGAAGATCTCGTCCTTCAGCTGCTTCGCGACCCCCATGCCGCCGGTCGGGGCGGCCTCACCGTCGAGGATCGCGAGGTCGATCGACCCGCCGTCCATGTGCTGGAGCACCTTGGGCTCGGTCGCCACCTCGACGAACTCGAGCTCCGGCAGGTCGGGGTGGGGTCGCTTGCCGAGGGAGAGCACGACGTCCTCGCGGACGGTCATGTCGTCGCTGTAGACCAGGATGCGCAGCGCTCTACTCACCCGCGGGATGCTACCGGGCTACCCCGCTCCCGGTCCCGGCCCCCGCGCCGCGGCGGCCTCGCGGCGTTCGATCCGGTCCAGCCGACGGTCCTCGCGGCGGGCCTCGGCCATGGACGACCGCACCCACTGGGTGAAGAAGACGGCGAACAGCAGCAGTGCCACCAGGTCGCCCGACCCCCACAGCAGGGCGCCGGCGAAGCGCTGGTCGTCGTACGCGTCGGGCAGCCACGCCATCGGGAGCGTCGGGTAGTACTGCCCCGCGACGAGCGTCGACTGACCCATGATCGTCACGCCGAGGAAGGCGTGGAACGGCAGCGTCAGGAAGATGAGCAGCAGGCGCAGGGGGTACGACACCCGTCCCGGCACCGGGTCCAGGCCCAGCAGCGGCCAGAAGAACAGCGAGCCGACCACCACGAGGTGGATGTGCATCAGCTCGTGGACCAGCACCGAGTGCAGCGTCGCGTCGTACCAGCCGGTGAAGTAGAGCGCCCAGGGGCTCAGCACGTACAGCGCGAAGACCAGGGGCGGGAAGGACAGCACCTTCACGACCCGCGAGTGCAGCACCGTGAGCAGGAGCCGCCGCGGTGAGGGCGGCAGCGTCCGCAGCGCCAGCGTGACCGGCGCCCCGAGCGCGAGGAAGATCGGCACGGCCATCGACAGGATCATGTGCTGGATCATGTGGACGCTCAGCAGCGTGGTGTCGTACGTCGCCAGGCTCGACATCGTCGCCACGACGAACAGGCCGAGTCCGCCGAGGACGAAGGCGGCGCTGCGGCCCAGCGGCCACCGGTCCCCGCGAGCGCGCAGCCGGCGTACGCCCAGGAGGTAGAGGCCGCCGACCAGGGCGACCCCCAGCACGACCCAGGGCTCGACGGTCCACCCCGTCAGCCAGCGCGCACCCTCCAGCGGGGGCAGCGGGGCGAGGTCGTCGCCGGGGTGCAGCCGCGGACCCAGCGCGAGGCCGCGCGCAGGGCCGGTTGCGAGGCTTGTCACGACGTCGAGCACGGTCCCAGGGTAGGCACGAGGGCAGCCGTCACCCGAGTGCGTCGGGGGTCGTGTGGGCGATGACTCAGTGCCGATCCCGACTGCGGCGCCGGGTGGGCGTGCGTCTGGTCCTCAGCCACGTCATACTGAGCGTGTGGCGACTGCACAGGCTTCCCTTCCGGCATCCAGGCTCCACGGTCAGCACGACCGTCCGAGCATGGTCAGCGTGGGCACCATCATCTGGCTGTCCAGCGAGCTGATGTTCTTCGCGGCCCTGTTCGCTGCCTACTTCACGGTGCGCTCGGTCTCCCCCGAGCTGTGGGCCGCGGAGACCCAGGCGCTGAACATCCCGTTCTCCACCACGAACACCGCGATCCTGGTCGCCTCCTCGCTCACCTGTCAGCTGGGCGTCTTCGCCGCCGAGCGCGGCCAGGTCGGCCGCTCCGGCGGGATGCTCCAGATGGGCAAGTGGGGACTGCGCGAGTGGTTCGTGCTGACCTACCTGATGGGCTCGGTCTTCGTCGCCGGTCAGGCCTTCGAGTACGCCGAGCTGGTGCACGAGGGGCTGACCATCCAGGCCTCCGCGTACGGCTCGCTCTTCTACCTCGCCACGGGCTTCCACGGCATCCACGTGATCGGTGGTCTGGTCGCCTTCCTCTTCGTGCTGGGGCGCACCGTCCTGGCCAAGAAGTTCACCCATGAACAGATCGTGAGTGCCGTCGTAGTCTCGTACTACTGGCACTTCGTCGACGTCGTGTGGATCGCACTGTTCGCCGCGGTCTACGTCATCCAATAAGAGCCGCGCTGCAGCAACCGGCGCCCCGGACCTCCCCACGCAAAGGATCTCCGCAGTGCGACTTCTCGCAACCCGCATCTCCGGCTGCCTCTCCCGCCGCCGTCGCAGCCCGCTGGCCGGGCTGGCCGTCCTGCTCGCCGGCCTGGTGATGGCAGGCGCCGGCGCCTCGTTCGTGATGCCCGCCGAGGCCACGGAGGGCACCGTCGACACCGAGCTGATCGAGCAGGGGCGTGAGCTGTATCTGTACGGCTGCTCCTTCTGCCACGGGCAGAACGGCGAAGGCGTCCTCGAGCAGGCATCCGGCAACAACTACGGTCCGCCGCTGGTCGGCGTCGGTGCCGCCGCAGTCGACTTCCAGGTCGGCACCGGTCGCATGCCGATGGCCCAGCCGGGCGTGCAGGCACCGCGCAAGCAGACGATCTACACCGATCAGGAGACGCGCGCCCTGGCCGCCTACGTCGCCTCGCTCGGCCCCGGTCCGGCCATCCCGACCGAGGAGATGTACGACCCCAACACGATCCCCGAGGCCGAGCGCGAGGAGGCCATCGTCCGCGGTGGCGAGTTCTTCCGCACCAACTGCACCGCCTGCCACAACTTCGCGGGCAGCGGCGGTGCGCTCCCCGAGGGCAAGTACGCCCCCTCGCTCGTCGGCGTCGAGCCCGTCCACATCTACGAGGCCCTGGTCACCGGCCCGCAGCAGATGCCCGTCTTCTCCGACGCGGTGATCACCCCGGAGCAGAAGAAGGACATCATCGCCTACCTGAAGTACACCGACGAGATGCCGTCCTACGGCGGCTTCGGTCTCGGCTCGTACGGTCCGGTCGCCGACGGCTTCGCCGCCTGGGTCGTGGGCATCGGCGGCCTGGTCGCCTTCTGCGTGTGGATCGCCTCGCACACCGCCCGCACCAACCGCAAGAAGAAGGAGGAGCAGGCGTGACCCTCTCTCACCCGGAGGACCCGAACCCGAATCCTCCCGCCCAGTCCGCGGTCGACGACCCGGGTCTGCCGGCGCACACCTGGCGACCCACCGACGTCGACGAGGACGCCGCCCGCCGTGCGGAGCGTCAGGTCGCCACGATGTTCGGCCTGTCCACGGTGTTCACCGTGCTCTTCGTCTTCTCCTACTTCTTCTTCGACATCGGCGAAGACCTCGACGTCGTCCTCGGCTTCAACGCCTCGAACCTCTTCCTCGGCATCTGCCTGGGCATGGCGCTCCTCCTCATCGGCGCCGGCGCGGTGCAGTGGTCGCGCAAGCTGATGGCCGACGCCGAGATCGTCGAGATGCGTCACCCCGCACGGTCCTCCGACGCGGACCGCGAGGAGACCGTGGGCAAGCTCAACACCGGCATCGAGGAGTCCGGCATCGGCCGCCGCCCCTTGATCCGCAACTCCCTGCTCGGCGCTCTCGGTGCGCTGGGTCTGCCCGCGGTCGTGCTGCTGCGCGACCTGGGCCCGTTGCCCGGCGACAAGCTCGAGCAGACGGTGTGGCGGCGGGGCATGCGTCTGGTCAACGACATCTCCGGCATGCCGCTCACGCCCAGCGACATCGAGATCGGCCAGCTCGTCAACGGTGAGCCCGCGGTCTTCTTCGCCGAGGGGCCCGACGGCGAGAAGCTCTACCACGGTGCGGAGCTGCTGCAGGCGAAGGCCAAGGCGGCGATCGTCATCGTGCGCATGGACCCGACCGAGATCACCCCCGCTCCCGGGCGCGAGAACTGGGGCGTCGACGGCATCCTGTGCTACTCGAAGATCTGCACCCACGTGGGCTGCCCGATCTCGCTGTGGGAGCAGCAGACCCACAACCTCTTGTGCCCCTGCCACCAGTCGACCTTCGACCTCGCCGACAACGGCCGGGTCGTCTTCGGACCCGCTGCCCGCGCCGTGCCGCAGCTGCCGATCACCGTCGACGAGCAGGGCTACCTCGTCGCGCAGAGCGACTTCCTGGAGCCTGTAGGACCCTCTTACTGGGAAAGGGGCTGATCCGTCATGTCGACGACAGCCGCGAACACCAACGGACGCGAAGCAGCCGCGGTCCAGAAGTCCACGCCGACCGGCAAGGCGGCCAACTGGGCCGACGAGCGTCTCGGCCTCGGCACCCTCGGCAAGAAGCAGCTCCGCAAGGTCTTCCCGGACCACTGGTCCTTCATGCTGGGCGAGATCGCCCTGTGGAGCTTCGTCATCCTGCTCCTCACCGGCACGTTCCTGACGCTGTGGTACAGGCCGTCGATGACCGAGGTCGTCTACGACGGCTCGTACGCGCCGCTCCGCGGTCTGGAGATGTCCGAGGCGTTCGCGTCCACGCTCAACATCTCCTTCGACATCCGCGGTGGTCTGCTCGTGCGGCAGATCCACCACTGGGCGGCGCACCTGTTCATCGCCGGGATGTTCGTGCACATGATGCGCGTCTACCTGACGGGCGCGTTCCGCAAACCGCGTGAGCTCAACTGGGTCATCGGCATGCTGCTGATGCTGCTCGGCATCCTCGAGGGCTTCACCGGCTACTCGCTGCCCGACGACCTGCTCTCCGGCACCGGCATCCGCGCCGCCGACGGCTTCGTGAAGTCGATCCCGGTGATCGGCACGTACGGCTCGTTCTTCCTCTTCGACGGCGAGTTCCCGGGCGACGCGATCATCTCGCGGCTCTACACCGCCCACGTGCTGCTGCTGCCGGCGCTGCTGGTCGGTCTGATCTCGGCCCACATGCTGCTGCTGGTCTTCCACAAGCACACGCAGTGGCCTGGCCCGGGCCGCACCAACGACAACGTGGTCGGCTTCCCGCTGCTCCCCGTCTACATGGCCAAGGCCGGTGGCTTCTTCTTCATCGTCTTCGGCTTCACGGCCCTGATGAGCGCCATCATCGAGCTCAACCCGATCTGGCGGTACGGGCCGTACAACCCGGCCGAGGTGACCGCCGGCTCCCAGCCGGACTGGTACATGGGCTGGCCGGACGGCGCGCTGCGGATCATGCCCGGCATCGAGACCGAGCTGTTCGGCTACACGCTGAGCTGGAACATCTTCCTGCCGATCATCGTGCTGCCCGGCATCGTGTTCGCGGCCGTCCTGATGCTGCCGTTCATCGAGCAGTGGATCACCAAGGACAACCGTGAGCACCACCTGCTGCAGCGGCCGCGCAACAACCCGACGCGCACCGCGCTGCTGGTCGCCTTCATGGCCTTCTACGGCATCCTGTGGATGGCGGGCGGCAACGACATCGTCGCGGTCATCTTCGGCCTGTCGATCAACGAGATCACCTACTTCAACCGGGTCGCGGTGTTCGTCCTGCCGCTGATCGCCTTCTGGATCACCCGGCGCTGGTGCATCGCGCTGCAGCGTGCCGACGAGGAGAAGCTGCTGCACGGCTACGAGTCCGGCGTCATCATGCGGTCCTCGGAGGGCGCCTACAGCGAGCGGCACCTCCCGATCGGCCTGGAGTCGGCCTACACCCTCACGGCCCGCGAGCAGGACCTCGGCAAGATCTACAGCGCCGAGGCCGTGGAGGACGAGAACGGGACGCGTGCTCCCCTCTCCCCCGCCCAGAAGCTGCGGGAGCGTCTCTCGGTCTACTGGTACGCCGACAACGTGCAGCCCCCCACGCGCGCCGAGCTCGAGGAGGCGCAGGAGCACCTGCGTCACGAGCTCGAGGGCGGCCACGACGACGAGAGCGAGACACGTCAGCTGTCGGGCTCGTCCTCGGAGCAGTCGGTGCCGGTCAAGAAGAAGAAGAACTGACCGGCTGAGACCACGCACGAGAGCCCCCGGGGGAATCCCCGGGGGCTCTCGTGCGTCCAGGGAGGCATGGCCAGACCCCTGGGGGGCTAAAGGATGGGGGGTGCCGGGGAGTCGGTGCCGAGCGATCCGACCGGGAGGAAGACCATGACTGCGTACGAGGACTACACCGAGGTGCTCGAAGGGAAGTGCCCCTTCGGTGGCAACAACGTCGGTGGCGCGTACACCTCCAAGCCGACGCTGTCGGACTGGTACCCCGACCGGCTGCGCGTCGAGCAGCTGCACACGGACGGCGCCGTGGCGAACCCGCTGCGCGACTTCGACTACGAGGCCGCCTTCAACGCGATCGACCTCGAGGAGCTGAAGGGCGAGATCAAGCAGTTCCTCACCACCTCGGTCGACTGGTGGCCCAGCGACTACGGCAACTACGGCCCCCAGATGATCCGCATGGCCTGGCACTCGGCCGGCACGTACCGCATCGCCGACGGCCGCGGCGGCGCCGGGCAGGCGCTGCAGCGCTTCGCCCCCGTCAGCTCCTGGTGGGACAACGGCAACACCGACAAGTCGCGGCGGCTGCTGTGGCCCATCAAGAAGAAGTACGGCAACGCGCTCTCCTGGGCCGACCTCATGATCCTCACCGGCAACTGCGCCCTGGAGATCATGGGCTTCCCCACCACCGGCTTCGCCGGCGGACGACGTGACGCGTGGGAGGCCGACGACGCGACGTACTGGGGTGCGGAGTGGATCGAGAACTCCAACCCCGAGTCCTTCGACGCCATGGTGATGCGCAGCCGCCGCTGGAACGGCGAGCCCGGCGACGCCGACTACGAGCTCGAGCAGCCTCTCGCCGCGTCGCACCAGGCGCTGATCTACGTCAACCCCGAGGGCCCGAACGAGAACGGCAACCCCCAGGACTCCGCGATCGACATCCGCATCACCTTCGGTCGCATGGCGATGAACGACGAGGAGACCGTCGCGCTCATCGCGGGCGGGCACGCCTTCGGCAAGAGCCACGGCAAGGTCGCGGCCGACAAGATCGGCCCGCCGCCGGAGATCGCCCCCATGGAGGACATGGGCCTGGGGTGGAACAACCCCGAGGGCAAGGGCTTCGCCGAGTACACGATGACCAACGGCATCGAGGGCGCCTGGACGCCGAACCCCACGCAGTGGGACAACGACTACCTCACGAACCTCTTCAGGTACGACTGGGAGAAGATCGAGAACCCCGTGACCGGCGCCACCCAGTGGAAGCCGAAGGACCCCGATGCGCCGAAGACGCCCGACGCGCACATCGACGGCAAGATGGACGAGCTCATGATGATGACCTCGGACATCGCGCTGAAGGTCGACCCGGTCTACCGCGAGATCTGCGAGAAGTTCCTCGGCGACTTCGACTACTTCACCAAGGCCTTCTCGGAGGCCTGGTACAAGTTGACCCACCGCGACATGGGTCCGAAGTCGCGCTACCTGGGTCCCGAGGTCTCCGAGAAGGACTTCCTGTGGCAGGACCCGCTGCCGCAGCACGAGGGCCCCGTGGTCGGTGACAGCGAGATCGCCGAGCTGAAGCAGACGATCCTGGACTCCGGACTGAGCGTCTCGGACCTGGCGTACACCGCGTTCTCCTCGGCGGCGACCTACCGCGACTCCGACAAGCGCGGCGGCGCCAACGGCGCCCGCATCGCGTTGGAGCCCCAGAAGAACTGGAAGGTCAACGTCCGCACCGGCGACGTGATCGACAAGCTCACCGAGATCAAGGACGCCACCTCGGCGAACGTCAGCCTCGCCGACCTCATCGTCCTCGGCGGCTGCGTCGCGGTCGAGAAGGCGGCGAAGGACGCCGGCGTCGAGGTGTCGGTGCCGTTCACGCCGGGTCGGGTCGATGCCCTCCAGGACCAGACGGACCCCGAGCAGCACGAGTGGCTCGCCCCCGTGGTCGACGGCTTCCGCAACTACATCATCCCGGACTTCTCCGAGGTCTCGCACGTGGCGCCGGAGCAGATGTTCCTCGACGGCGCGGCCCTGAAGAGCCTCTCGGCGCCGGAGTGGGTCGCCCTCACCGGCGGTCTGCGCGTGCTGGGCTGCAACCACGACGAGTCCAGCGTCGGCGTCTTCACCGACCGCGTCGGGGTCCTGTCGACGGACTTCTTCGACGCCGTCACCACGACGGAGCTGGAGTGGAAGAAGGTCAACGAGGCGGGCACGACCTTCACCGGTCACCACCGCGAGACGGGCGAGAAGGTGTACGACGCCTCGCGCAACGACCTGCTCTTCGGCTCCAACCAGCAGCTGCGCGCCGTCGCCGAGGTGTACGCCGCCTCCGACGGTCACGAGCGCTTCGTGCACGACTTCGTGGCCGTGTGGGACAAGGTCATGATGCTCGACCGCTACGACGTCAAGAAGGGCTGACTCCAGCGTCCTCGCGACGCAGGGCCCCGGGCAGCCGCCCGGGGCCCTTCGTGCGTGTTAAAGCCTCCCCCGCGTCGGGGCCCGTGCGCTACACGGCGCCTCTGCCTTCGCTCTGTATTCCTGAGGTGGCGACCTCGACCGAGATGAGATGGTTGCGACATGAATACGGGCGATGTCACCTTTGACCCGCGCTGGTGTCAGACTCTTGTTGAAGCGCTCGAAGACGTCATCAGCGAGACCCCTTGCATTGCGCCGGAGATAACGTTCGTGGCGGCACGAATCGATGACGGTCAGTGGTGCACTGTCTTGGTGAGAGCTGAGGTCGACGGGCCCGTGCTGGGTCGACGATGGCGATTGACTTCGTTGTCGCGACGCCAAGGCACGAGCGACCCGATTGACCTGGCCAGCGCCGCATGGGGCAGTGAGATCGCGGAGCCGGGAGGTCCTGAAATCGACGGCGAGTCCGAGTGGGCCGCGGGACTGGTCCCGTCGCCGCAGGACGTGGCGTGGGTCGCGATCGATGCATGAGCACGGAGCCTCACCATTTTGAGGGGCCCCGGGCTTCTGCCCGGGGCCCCTCGTGGTCTCAGCGGACGGCGAAGACTGCTCGGAGCGCGGCGAGCACCGCGGGGCGTACGAGCTCGGGGGCCCCGTTCTCGAGCGCCTTGAGCAGGTCTCGCGCCTCGCGGCGCGCGCCGACCATGTGCGCAGCCTCGTGCAGCGGCATCACGTCGAGATCGACACGCGTAATCGCCGCAGGCGCCTCGCGGCCGTCTAGGACGAGATCCAGGCACGGTGGCTGGTGTTCGCCGTAAGAGGACGTCACGACGTCCCGGTAGGCCGACGGCAGGAGCCGCAGAAGCTCATGTGTGGGAGCGCAGCAGATCACCTGCCACTCAGGGCCACCTCCGCACGACGGGGGCCCGAAGACTCCGGGCGTCTCGTGCCCCAGGAGATCACCGACCTCAGCTGCGAGGGTGTCGCGCAGCGACATCAGCCCGCGAGGGCCGAGCCCTGCTTCCACTCCTTGAAGGAGACGTTCCAGTCGCCGTAGCCGTTGGTCAGCGTCATCTGACGGCTCGAGCCGGTGGTCTCGACGACGTCGCCGATGATCGTGTTGTCGTAGAGGTAGCCCGCGTTCTCCGTCGACAGACCGGTGCACCCGTGGCTCACGTTGCTGTAGCCCTGCGAACCGACCGACCACGGGGCCGCGTGGATGAACTCACCGGTGTACGTCAGGCGCATCGCGTACTCGACATCCTCGATGTTGTAGTACTCCGGGTCGTCCTCGGAGATGCCGGTCGTCGCGGCATCCATCCGCTTCTCGCGGAACTTCTCGATGATGACCTTGGTGCCCGACCGGGTCTCGAAGCCGGGCTTGCCTCCGGAGAACGGCATGGTGGCCTCGACGGTGCCGTTGACGACGTAGGTCAGCTGCTTGGTCGCCAGGTCCACCTTCATGATGCGGCGGTCACCGACGGTGAACGACGCCTCGCGGTCCATCTGACCGTAGATGCCGTTGCCGGCGGGCAGCGAGTTCACGTCGACGCTCACGTCGACGGTGGTGCCGGGCTTCCAGTAGGTCTTCGGACGCCAGTGGGCCTCGTAGTCGCTGAGCCAGTGCCAGGCGCCGGCCTGGTTCGAGGAGTTCTCGACGTTCATGCGCTTCTCGAAGGCCTTCTTGCGCTGCACGGGGATGTCGTACTTCACGATCACCGGCATGCCCACGCCGACGGTGGAACCGTCGAGCGGGGCGATCGAGGCGTACGTCTGCTCCGACAGCGCGAGGTCGTCAGCGCTGAAGCGGCGCTTCTGCGTCGTGACGAGTCCCTGGTGGTCGGTGGCCTTGGCCCGCATCACGTACGTCGTGCCGGCCTCCAGCCGCTCGTCGGCGCGCCAGGAGGCACCGTCGTCGGTCATGGCACCGGACACCAGTCCCTTCGCGCCCTTGACGCCCTTGGCGCGGACGGCGACGCGGTCGAGGCTGCCGTCCTGCACCGAGAGCTTCACGAAGCGCGAGACCGGGACGCTGCCCGACTCCGGCAGGTTCGCCGAGATGACAGCCTGCGGCTCGGGTGCCGCCTGGCCCTCCGCACCGGCGCTCGTGGCGTCGCCGTCCGCGGCACTGCCGTCGGTGCCGGCGCCCGTCGTGGCGCCGGTGCAACCGCTGACAGTGAGACCGAGAGCCGTCAAGGCGGCAGCGGCGAGGGTCACGCGGGTAGGACGGGGGCTGCGAGACATGGCACTCCTACTCAGATCGACCAGTACCGAGAGTAGCAACGCACGACACCGATCGAGAATCCTCGGTCGGTGTCGATGGTCACCCGTGACTTCACGGGCGACGAAACGCGGCGGCGTGGAGCAGCCGTCAGTGGGCGAACTCCCCGCGGTAGTACTCGAAGACGAGCCCTGCCGTGGCCACGCCGCCGAGTATGAAGCCCACGCCGAAGAGCCACCAGCCGAAGACGGTGCCGAGCACCATGACGCCCAGGCATGCCGCACACCACAGGGGCCACCAGCTGAACGGCGGGAAGAACCCGAGCTCACCGGCTCCCTCGGCAATCTCGCCGTCGAGCTTGTCCTCGGGGCGGGGCGTCATGCGCGAGGCGTGGAAGTACAGGTAGCCGAACCCCATCGACGCCAGCAGCGCCGTCATCACCAGCGCGGTGGTGCCCGTCCAGTCACCGGACAGGAACCAGTACAGCGGGCTGAACAGCCAGACGAACGCGGCCGTGACGCCGAAGACCCATGCCTCGACCTTCATCGCTCAGCTCTCCTCGTGGTTGCGGCGGGACTGGTCGGACAGGGCGCTGCGTCGGCCGTACATCTGCGGAGCGTCCGAGGGGGTGCTCTCGTCCTCGATCTCGTTCTGGTCGAGCTCCAGCGCGGCGATCTCCGGGTGGTGGAGGTCGAACGCCGGGGACTCCGAGCGGATGCGCGGCAGGGTGTGGAAGTTGTGACGCGGCGGCGGGGAGGACGTCGCCCACTCCAGTGAGCGACCCCAGCCCCACGGGTCGTCGACCTCGACCTGCGGTGCGGACTTCTCGGTGACGTACACGTTCCAGAGGAACGGCAGGATCGAGAGAGCCAGCAGGAAGGCCCCGACGGTCGAGATCTGGTTCAGCGTCGTGAACCCGTCGGCCGGCAGGTAGTCGGCGTACCGGCGCGGCATCCCCTCGACGCCCAGCCAGTGCTGCACCAGGAAGGTGGTGTGGAAGCCGATGAAGAGCAGCCAGAAGTGGATCTTGCCGAGGCGCTCGTCGAGCATGCGACCCGTCATCTTCGGCCACCAGAAGTAGAAGCCGGCGAACATCGCGAACACCACCGTGCCGAAGACGACGTAGTGGAAGTGCGCGACCACGAAGTAGGAGTCCGAGAGGTGGAAGTCCAGGGGCGGCGAGGCCAGGATGACGCCGGTCAGACCACCGAAGAGGAACGTGGTCATGAAGCCCAGCGTCCACAGCATCGGTGTCTCGAACGACAGGGACCCGCCCCACATCGTGCCGATCCAGTTGAAGAACTTCACGCCTGTCGGGACGGCGATCAAGAACGTCATGCCCGAGAAGAACGCGAGGTCCACCGACCCGGTGACGTACATGTGGTGCGCCCACACCGCGACCGAGAGGATCGCGATGCCGAGCGTCGCCCCGACCAGACCGACGTAGCCGAAGATCGGCTTGCGGCTGAAGACCGGGAGGATCTCGGTCGCGATGCCGAAGAACGGCAGCGCGATGATGTAGACCTCCGGGTGACCGAAGAACCAGAACAGGTGCTGCCAGATGATCGGGCCGCCGTGCGCGGGGTCGAACACGTGCGCGCCCAGCATGCGGTCGGCCGCGAGGCTCAGCAGCGCGGCACCGAAGATCGGGAACGCGATCAGCACGAGCAGGCTCGTGACCAGCACGTTCCAGACGAAGATCGGCATGCGGAACATCGTCATGCCGGGGGCGCGCATGCAGATGATGGTCGTGACGAAGTTGACCGCACCCAGGATGGTGCCGAGACCGGACATCCACAGACCCATGACCCACAGGTCGCCACCGACGCCCGGCGAGTAGACACCGGTCGAGAGCGGGGTGTAGGCGAACCAGCCGAAGCTGGCCGCACCGCTCGGGGTCAGGAAGCCACCGGCGGTGATCAGGCCACCGAAGAGGAACAGCCAGTAACTGAACATGTTGAGCCGCGGGAACGCGACGTCGGGCGCTCCGATCTGCAGCGGCATGATGAGGTTCGCGAAGCCGAAGAACAGGGGCGTCGCGAAGAGCAGCAGCATGATGGTGCCGTGCATCGTGAAGAGCTGGTTGTAGGTCTCGTCGTTGACGACCTGGGTGCCCGGGAAGGCGAGCTCGGCCCGGATCAGGAGCGCCATGAGTCCGGCCAGCAGGAACCACACGAACGACGTGCCGAGGTACAGCTTGCCGATCAGCTTGTGGTCCGTGGTGGTCAGGACGCGGACGACCTGCTCACCGATCGGCTTGCGGTCAGCGACGACGGACGACCTCTGCGCGAAGCCGTCTGAGCTGCTGGCGGTGCTCACTGCTCACCCTCCTCGGGGTTGCCGGTGCCGACGATGCCCTCGGTGCCGGCGCTGGTCTCGCTGAACTCGGCGAAGGTCGAGGTCGTGACCCTGCCCTGGTCAGCGAGGTCCTGCAAGTGCGCGTCGTACTCCGCACGCGAGACCACGTTGACGTTGAAGAGCATGCGGGAGTGGTACGTGCCGCACAGCTCGGTGCACTTGCCCGCGTACAGCCCCTCCTCGTTCGGCACGAACGTGAAGTTGTTGTCCTTGCCGGGGATGATGTCCATCTTGAAGAGGAACGCAGGCACCCAGAACCCGTGGATGACGTCGGGGCTGCGGAGGTCGATGCGGACGGTCTCGTCCACGGGCAGCCACAGCGTCGGGATGACCCCGCCGCCGGCGCCGCCGTCGACGACGAACGTGTCGGGGTCCTCGGGGTTCTCGTAGTTGAACGCCCACTGCCACTGGAAGCCGACGACCTCGACGGTCTCGTCCGGCGGCGGGTCGTCGAGGATCGCGTCCTGGTACTTCACGGTCCAGTAGAAGATCGCGACGACCATCACGACGGGGACGATCGTGTAGAAGACCTCGAGCGGCAGGTGGTACCGCGTCTGCACCGGCACCTCGTCGTCGCTGCGACGGCGGTAGCGGACCGAGACGTACGCCATGAGGCCCCAGACGCCGATGCCGACGACGGCTGCCGCCGCCCACATCCACATCCACAGGTCGTAGACCATCTGCGACTCGTTGGTGACGTTGTTCGGCAACGCCAGGCGACGGACCTGTTCTTGATCCGCCGCGGAGCAGCCCGCCAGGAGGAGGGCGAGGGCGCCGAACGAGACGCCCGCTGCGATGCGCCGCGGTCGCGCACCGAAGAGGTGGAGCCTGGTCACGAGTTCGAGCCTCTCTGTCGGGGCCGCACGAACAACCTGAGACTACCGGACCACTCCGTCTGAGCGTCTCTCAGATCCCCGCTACCGTCGGGGTGTGACGCAGCAGGCACCCGACACGGCGCAGCCGCCGCCGTCCGCGGCGGGAACCGCGCGCGTCCACCTGGACGCCGCCTCGGGCGAGACCCTGCACCCGGCGGCGCGCGAGACGCTCCTGGCAGCGCTGGGACCCGCGTACGGCGACCCCCGCCGGCTGCACGGCGCCGGGCGGGACGCCCGGCTGATGCTCGACAACGCCCGCGCGGCGATCGCGCAGAGCCTGGGGGTACGCCCCGACGAGGTGGTGCTGACCCCCTCGGGCACGCACGCCGTGCACCGCGGGCTCCGCGGACTGCTGCTCGCGCACGAACGACGGCGGCGCCGTCCCGCGCACCTGGTCGCCGGCGCGGTCGAGCACTCCTGCGTACGCCACCTCCTCGCCGCCCACCGCGCCGCCGGCGGCGAGGCCACCGAGGTGGGGGTGGACGCCACCGGTCGCGTCGACGTCGAGCGCGTGCTCGCCGCCGGGCCCGACGTGGTCGCCCTGCAGACCGCCAACCACGAGGTGGGCACGCGCCAGGCGCTGGTGGCCCTCGAGCAGCGCCTGCTGGCCGAGGACCGGGCGGACCGGCCCGCGCCCCTGCTGTTCACCGACGCCTGCGCCACCGCCGGACGCGAGCCGCTCCCCCGTGGCTGGGTCGCCGCGCTGAGCGCCCACAAGTGGGGCGGCCCTGCCGGCGTGGGCGTGCTCGTGGTCCCCAAGGGCGTGCGCTGGCGCGACCCCGAGGTGCCCGACGACCGGGCGGACCCGCGGACGACCGGCTTCGAGAACGTGCCCGCCGCGCTGGCCGCGGCGGCAGCCCTCCAGGCCCGCGTCGCCGAACGGGCCGAGCTCGACCGCCGCCAGCGAGCGCTGATCACCCGCATCCGCGAGGAGGTCCCGCGCCTGGTCGACGACGTCGACGTCGTCGGCGACCCGGTCGACCGCCTGCCCCACGTGGTGACCTTCAGCTGCCTCTACGCCGAGGGCGAGGCGCTCGTCGCCGCTCTGGACCGGCACGGCTTCGCGGTGGACTCGGGCTCCGCCTGCAGCGCCTCGACGCTCGAGCCCAGCCACGTGCTCGCCGCGATGGGCGCGCTCACGCACGGCAACGTACGCCTCAGCCTCGACCGCGACGTCAGCGACGCCGACGTGGACCGCTTCCTCGCCGTGCTCCCCGGGGTCGTCGCCGAGGTGCGTGCGCGGGTGGGGGTCTGAGGTGGCGGACCGGTCCGATGACGGGGTGCTGGAGCTGGACTGCCGGGGCCTGCGCTGTCCGCTGCCGGTGATCAGGCTGGCGAACGCCATCGACGACGTGCCGCCCGGCGGCCTCGTCGCGGTCGCGGCCACCGATCCCGCGACCCGGCACGACGTGCCTGCCTGGTGCCGCATGAGGCGGCACGAGTACGTCGGGGAGGACGTCTGCGAGGACGGCACACCGCGCTACCTCGTGCGGCGGCGTCAACCCGCCTGACAGTGGGGGCACCAGAAGAGGTTGCGGTGGTCCAGCTCCGCGCGGGCCACCGGCGTGCCGCACAGCCGGCACGGCTGCCCGTCGCGGCGGTAGACGTAGTGGGCGTCGACCGACCGGGGCCGGCCGCTGGGACGTGCCCGGTGCTCGGGCAGCGTCGTGACGATGCGGCCCGACCGCACCCCGGCGGCCAGGAGCCCGACGAGGTCCTCCCAGATCGCCTCCCGCGTCGCACCGTCCAGGTCGCGCCCGGGCGCCATCGGCGGCACCCGCTGCCGGAACAGCACCTCGGCCCGGTAGACGTTGCCGACGCCTGCGACGACGGCCTGGTCCATGAGCAGACGAGCGATCGGGGCGCGGGACCGGGCGACGCGGTCCAGGAAGGGGGCCGGGTCCCTGCGCCGTGCCAGCGGATCCGGCCCGAGCCGCGCCGCGATGGCAGCGACCTCCTCGTCGGTGACCAGCTCGCACGCGATCGGACCACGCAGGTCGAACCAGCGCTCCTCGGTCAGCAGCCGCAGGCGCAGGGCACCGCGGGCAGGTGGAGCCGGCGCCGTGCCGTCGGTGAACTTGCCGTACAGGCCGAGGTGAACGTGCAGACGCAGGGGCTCACCGTCGGCCGCGGTGTACCGGTGGAAGAGGTGCTTGCCGTACGCCTCCGCCCTCGCGAACGACGCCCCGTCGAGCCGCGCCGCGCCCGCGGCGAAGCGGTCCTGCAGCGTGGACGCCGAGACCGTGGTGCCGCGGCCGACCAGCCGGGAGTGCCGCCGCGCCAGGCGGTGGATCGTGTGGCCCTCGGGCACGGCTGGATCAGGCCAGTCCGGCGAGGTGCGGGGCGAGCTCGGCGGAGGCGTCCGCGCCGTACGCCGTCGCCATGCGCGTCAGCACGGCCTCGCGCTGCAGCTCGTACTCCTGGGTGCCGACCTGCTCCAGCGCGTACGCCGCGACGAGACAGCCGAACTGGGCCGCACGCTTGAGCGTGAGGTCCCAGGTGAGGGCGGCGATGAAGCCGGCGCGGAAGGCGTCGCCCACGCCCGTCGGCTCGACGGCGTCGGCGTCGGCGACGGCTGCGACGACGATCGGCTCCTCGCCGGCCCGGGAGACGCGTACGCCGTCCTTGCCCAGCGTGGTGACCACGGTGCCGACCCGACCCAGCAGCTCGGTGGTGTCCCACCCGGTCTTCTGCTCGGTCAGGTGCGCTTCGTACTCGTTGGAGAACAGGATGTGGGCGCCGTCGACGAGGTCGCGGATCAGCTCCCCGTCGGAGAAGGCGAGCTGCTGGGACGGGTCGGCCAGGAAGCGGTAGCCCCGCTGCCGGCACTCGTGCGTGTGCCGTCGCATGGCCTCGGGGTCGTTCGCCCCGATCAGCACGTAGTCCGCACCGCCCCGCCGCTCGGCCGCCGGCTCCAGCTCGATGTCGCGCGCCTCGGACATGGCGCCCGGGTAGAAGCTCGCGAACTGGGCCATCGTGCGGTCGGTGGTGCACACGAACCGCGCAGTGTGCTTGGTCTCGGAGAAGTGCACCGAGTCGCAGTCGACGCCGTGTCGACGCAGCCACGAACGGTAGTCGCGGAAGTCCTCGCCGACGGACCCCAGCAGCACCGGCTGCAGGCCGAGCACGCCGAGACCGAAGGCGATGTTGGCCGCCACACCACCCCGGCGCACCTCGAGGTCGTCGACCAGGAAGCTCACCGACAGCTTGTCGAGCTGGTCGACGACCAGCGACTCGGCGAAGGTGCCGCCGTAGGTCATCAGGTGGTCGGTGGCGATGGAACCGGTCACGAGCAGGGCCACGAGGCCTCCAGGGTCGTGCGCGAGCGTCGCGCGTGTGAACGTCGTGGGTCGTGCGAAGGTTACCGCCGCGTAGCGGTTCGCCTACCCGGCGGTAGCCCCTAGCGTCGAGACCATGCAGACCTCACGTCCCACCTCACGGCTGGCCTACGACGACGCCGACACCGCCGCCACGATGGCGGGCGACTGCGCCGCGGTCGCCCGCACCATGCACCTGCCGCTGCGGACGAGGGCCTTCCTCACCACGCCGGCGCCGAGCCTGCGCTACGAGGACTTCCCCCGCGAGGTGTCCAAGCGCGACATCAGCGTCGACGCCGCCACCGCCCACCTCGCCGCGGCGCTCGAGCTGCACCTGGGCTGATCGACGCACCACCCGCGCACATGACGAGACCCGCACCCCCGTCAGGGGATGCGGGTCTCGTCGTGGGTCCGGCGCCGCGACTCAGTGGAAGGAGTCGCCGCAGGCGCAGGAACCCGTCGCGTTCGGGTTGTCGATCGTGAAGCCCTGGGCCTCGATCGTGTCCTTGAAGTCGATCTGGGCGCCCAGGAGGTACGGGACGCTCATGCGGTCGACGACGACCTTCACACCGTTGAAGTCGGTGACCTGGTCGCCGTCGAGGCTGCGCTCGTCGAAGAACAGCTGGTAGCGCAGGCCCGAGCAGCCGCCCGGCTGCACGGCGATGCGCAGCGAGAGGTCGTCGCGACCCTCCTGCTCCAGGAGGCTGCGGACCTTCTCGGCCGCGAAGTCGGAGAGGTTGATGCCGTCGGTGCGGCGCTCGGTGGTCTCGACCTGCTCGGTCATGGGTGCTCCCTGGCTGCTCGGGTGCGGATGCTGTCGGTGGGGCAAGCGTACGCGCTCCTGCTGCTATTCCCGAGTCGAGGAGTCGGGCGCCGGTCCCCGACGGGCGGCCTCGACGGCGGCGACGTCGATGCGGCGCATCCCGAGCATCGCCTCCATCACCCGTCGCGCCGCCTCCGGATCGGGGTCCGCCAGCCCGTCGAGCAGCTCGACCGGGGTGATCTGCCAGGAGAAGCCCCAGCGGTCCGTGCACCACCCGCACATGCTCTCGGCCCCGCCGCTGTCGACGAGCGCGTCCCAGTAGTGGTCGGTCTCGGCCTGTCCCGCGGTGGTCACCACGAAGCTGACCGACTCGTTCGGTCGGCCACCGGGGCCGTCGCCTCCGTTGAGGCCCATGAACGGCTGCCCCAGCAGGGTGAACTCCACGACCAGCTCCTCGCCCGCGGAGACGCTGGGGTTGTCGGCGGCCGAGTCCTGCACCCCGTCGACGTGGGTGTCGGGGAAGACCGAGGCGTAGAACTCGGCTGCCTCCCGCGCGTCCTTGCGGGCGAACCACAGGCAGGTGCGGAGCCTCGGCTCGGCGTGGGCGGCGTGGGCGGGGTGGGTGGGCGCGGTCATCGGGGGCTCCTCGTCGGTCGCGTGGTGTCGGAGGGTGGACCTGCCGTGGGCTGCGGACTCATCGGCACCCATCGAGACTCATCGACGCCGCGACCACGTCCGTGCTGTCCGCTCGGCGAGGTCGGCCAGGGCGGCCCGTGGGTCGTCGAAGGCGCGCTCCTCACCGACGAGGTCGACCAGGGCGTACGCCGCATCGATGCCGAGGGCGCGCGTCTCGCGCGATCCCACGAGCACCTGGCCGGCCAGCGCGATGCACGGCGCCAGCACGGCCTCGGCCGCCCGGGCGACGCCGTAGGGGACCTTGCCCGACCGCGAGGAGAAGTCGAAGGCGCCCTCTCCGGTGACCACGAGGTCGGCGCCCCGCAGCGCCCCGGTGAGGTCCACGGCGTCGGCGACGACGTCGAGCCCCGGCGTACGCGTGGCTCCGAGCAGCAGGAGCGCGAACCCTGTGCCGCCCGCAGCGCCCGCCCCCTCTCGTCGCGAGGAGAGCGTGCCGGGCTTGTCGGCCGCCTCGGGCCCGGCCCCGCGGTCGACGGCGTCGACCAGGTCGACCAGCCGGCCCTCGACCCACGGCAGCCGGTCCTCCGCGAGACCCTTCTGCGGCCCGTACGTCTTCGTGGCCCCGAACAGACCCAGCAGCGGGTTGTCGACGTCGGAGGCGACGACCAGCTCCAGTCCCGCCACGGCCTCGACGGCCGCGGAGGCATCGAGGCGGTGCACCGACGGGAGCGACCGGGGGCCGCCGGCGACGTCGACCACGGCGCCCGAGGCGTCGTACGCCACCGCGCCGAGGCCCTGCAGCAGTCCTGCGCCGCCGTCGTTCACCGCGCTGCCCCCGAGGCCGACGACGACGCGGTCGGCGCCCCGGGCGCGGGCCGTGAGCAGCAGCGTCGCGAGCCCGGCGGACCCGGCCCGCTCGGCGTCGCGCTCCGTGTCCGGGGTCAGGTGCAGGCCGAGTGCCTGGGCGCTCTCGACGTACGCCGTCACCCGGGTCCCGGAGGGCGTCTGCTCCTCGTGCAGCAGGACGGCGCCGGGCACGTCACGTCCGTACGGGTCCGTGGTGGTGCAGGCGACGACCTCGCCGCCCAGCGTGGCGTGCAGGACGTCGAGGAAGCCCGGCCCGCCGTCGGACATCGGGACGACGACGAGCTCGTCGTCGGGGGCACGGCGCGCCCACCCCTCGGCGATGGCCCCGGCGGCCTCGACGGCCGTCAGGGTGCCGGCGAACTTGTCGGGGGCCACGACCACACGCATGGGGTCCAGTCTGCCCGCCTCCGGCCCCGGGCACCGCCACCGCCGGGACGGCTCGGGTGCCGGTGAGAGGATCGGACCATGAGCACCACCGACATCTCCCCCGCCGCGGCACCGCCCGGCGCCAGCTCGCTGCCCCTGCTGGTGCTCGGCACGGGCACCGACGAAGGCTCCGAGCGCGGGGTCACCTGTCCCGGCGAGCTGCCTCCCGCCTCCGACCCCGGTCTGGTGGAGCGTGCCCGTGCGGCCAAGGCGGCGCTGGGCGAGCGGCTCTTCGTGCTCGGCCACCACTACCAGCGCGACGAGGTCATCGAGTTCGCCGACGTCACCGGGGACTCCTTCAAGCTGGCGAAGGAGGCCGCGGCGAGGCCCGGGGCCGAGTTCATCGTCTTCTGCGGCGTCCACTTCATGGCCGAGTCCGCCGACATCCTCACCGCCGACCACCAGCGCGTCGTGCTGCCCGACCTGGCCGCCGGGTGCTCGATGGCGGACATGGCCGCGCTGCCGCAGGTCGAGGACGCGTGGGACGCCTTCGAGCGTGCCGGCATCGCGGACGCCGTCGTGCCCGTGACCTACATGAACAGCTCGGCGGACATCAAGGCGTTCTGCGGCCGGCACGGCGGCTCGGTCTGCACCTCTTCGAATGCCGAGGTGGCCCTGGAGTGGGCGTACGCACAGAAGCCGGACGTCGACGGCGGCGCGAAGGTGCTCTTCCTCCCCGACCAGCACCTCGGTCGCAACACGGCCGTGCTCGAGCTGGGGCTCTCCCTCGAGGACTGCGTCGTGTGGGACCCGCACCGACCCGACGGCGGGCTCACCGCCCAGCAGTTGGCGGACGCGAGGATGATCCTGTGGAAGGGCCACTGCTCGGTGCACGGTCGCTTCTCGCCGGAGTGCGTGGACGACCTGCGCCGCGAGGTGCCGGGCATCAACATCCTGGTGCACCCCGAGTGCCGCCACGAGGTGGTGACCAAGGCCGACCAGGTGGGGTCGACCGAGTTCATCATCGCCACGATCGAGGCCGCCGCACCCGGCTCCGCCTGGGCCATCGGCACGGAGCTCAACCTCGTGAAGCGTCTGGCCGACGCCCACCCCGACAAGCAGATCACCTTCCTCGACAAGACGGTCTGCTACTGCTCGACGATGAACCGCATCGACCTCCCCCACTTCGTGTGGGCGCTGGAGGAGCTCGTGGCCGGCCGCGTGCCGAACGTCATCGAGGTCGACGCCGAGACCCAGCAGTGGTCTCAGGTCGCGCTGCAACGCATGCTCGACCTGCCCGGCAGGACCGCGAAGGACTGAGCGCTCCCGGTCAGCCCGTGGGCTGGCTCGGCACCTGGGCCGTGGTCCGGGCGCGCGGGGGCACCACCAGGGCGAAGAGGGCGCCTCCCTCCGGCGCGGCACCGACGGTCATGCGACCTCCGTGCGCCTCGGCGATGCGCTGGCACGTGGCCAGACCCAGGCCGAGTCCCGGCACCTCGTGGCTGCCCTGCCAGTGCGTGTCGAAGACCCTGGCGCGATCGGCCTCCGGCACGCCGGGGCCGTTGTCGGCGATCTCGAGCCGGAAGCCGTCGCGACCGGTCGTGACCGCGGAGACCCGCACGACGGGCTCGCGGACACCGGCGAGGAACTTCGCCGCATTCGCGACCAGGTTCTGCACCAGCGGCACCAGCTGGGACGCGTCGGCGTGCACGACCGGCAGCTGCCCGCGGACGAGGTCGATGCCGTCGAGCTGGGCGGAGAGGTCGCTCTCGACCCCGGCGACGAGGGCTGCGAGGTCGACGGGCCGACGCTGGAGCCGTCCTCCGTGCCGCGCGAACTCCAGGCAGTCCTCCACCATGGTGCCGAGTCGCCGGGCAGCGATGACGGCGGTGTCGGAGAGCCAGGCGGCATCGGAGTCGGAGAGGACGGCGTCGTTCTCGGCGAGCATGCCCAGCGACATCCGCAGGCTGGCCACCGGCCCCTTGAGGTCGTGGCCGATCTGGCCGGTAAAGGCGTCGAGCGTCCGGTTCGTGCGGCTCAGGGCCTCGGCCTGGGCGGTGAGGGCCTCGGCGGCCGAGCTGAGCTCACGCTCGCGCACCGACAGCTCGTACAGGTCGACCACACGTCGCGCCAGCATCGTCAGGGCCTCGACCTGACCGGAGTCGAGAGCCTGTTCCTGCTCGTCGAAGACGCACAGGGTGCCGACGTCGACCCCGCCAGGCGTACGCAGCGGGAACCCGGCGTAGAACCGCAGCTCGGCGAGGCGGCCGGAGACGAAGCCGCTGTCGGCGAACCGTGCATCGGCGGCGAGGTCGGGCACCTGCGTCTCGCCGAGACCCCCCTCGACCACGCGGTGGCACAGGGAGTCCTCGAGGGGGAACGTCTCACCCGCCTCCAGGGACGAGCTCGCGACCACCACCTGCTCGTGCTCGGTCAGCAGGTTGATCGCGGCACCCGGGACGGCGGCGATGTGGACGGCCAGGGCCACGAGGTCCTCGTGGCCCGGCAGCGGCTCGCAGGGTGGATGAGCGGCGAGGTAGGCGTCGACGACCTGTTGTCGTAAGACGTGGTTGCCGTCCACGAGAGCCTCCGAGTGGCCTCTGGCCGGGGGTCGACTCAGAAACCTGGCGCATCGTACAACGCCATCCACCGGTTCAGATCGGTCTCGAACGGCACGTCGCCCGCCACGAGGTCCCGCACCCTCAGCTCGGCGAGGTTGTCCCGCTGCCGGCCGCCCGAGCCCTGGCTGGGGACGAACGGGTAGAAGGTGCCCTGCTTGTAGAGGTACACCAGCGCGAGCCGACCGCCGCGGCCGTCGGAGAACCCGATCGTCGTGCACAGCAGGCCGCTGTCGAAGCCGTGCTCGGCGAGGTTGACGTTCACCGCGTGGAGGTCGGTCACCACCGCGCCGACGTCCGGTGCGCCGGTCACCACGAGCCAGGTGAACCCGAACTCGTCCCGCGTCACCTCGACCGGTGGGCCGTCGTCGGCGTCCAGGAGGGCCCGGACGTCGGCCTGCAGCTCGGCGAAGGCCCGCCCGTCGGTCGCGCGGTAGCAGACACCGCCGGTGCCGGTGGGTTTCCAGCCCTCGACCTCGAGGGTGACCGCGGCGCCCGGGACCGAGAAGAGAGCGTCGAGCCGAGGCGCCGGCGGGGTCCGGCGACCGCGCAGCGCGTCCAGCCACCCCATCAGACGACTGGCTCGGGACGGGCGCTCACAGCGGACGCCCGAGATCGGCGGAGATGCGTGCGAGCTGCTCGAGACGCTGCTCGAGCGAGGGGTGGGTCGAGGTCAGCTGCGCGACGTCGACGTTGCGGATGGCCGGGGCGAAGAAGAAGGCGTTCATGGTCTCCACGCTGCGCAGGTCGCGCTGCGGGATGGTCGCCATCTCGCCGCTGATCTTGCGCAGCGCCGAGGCCAGCGCCGCCGGCTGGCCGGTCAGGTACGCCGCGGAGCGGTCGGCGCACAGCTCGCGGTAGCGCGAGAGCAGCCTGATGAGCACGAAGCTGATGACGTAGGTGACGATGCTCGCCACCAGGGCGATCGCCAGGGCGGCCCCGGCTCCGTCGCGGCGACTGCGACCGACCGCGTGCAGGCCGCCGAACTGGAATCCCTGGGTCACCAGGCCGGCGATGATGCCCGCCGAGGACGCCAGCGTCATCACGAGCACGTCGCGGTGCGCCACGTGGGAGAGCTCGTGCGCCATCACGCCCTCGAGCTCCTCGACCGTGAGGCGGTTCAGGATGCCGGTGGTCACCACGACGACCGCGCGGTCGGGGCTGCGGCCGGTGGCGAAGGCGTTCGGCAGGTCGGTGTCGGCGACGCCCACGCGTGGCTTCGGCATGTCGGCCAGGACGCAGAGCCGGTCGACCATGGCGTGCAGCTCGGGCGCCTGCTCCGGCGACACCTCGCGCGCGTGCATGGCCTTCATCGCCACGGTGTCGGAGTTGTACCACTGGAAGAACGCCATGCCGACGGCCACCACGGCGATGATCACCGCGAAGCCCGGGAAGGCGTACATCAGCACGACGACGAGCCCGACGAACAGCGCGCCGAGCAGGAACATCGTCAGCGTCATCCGGGCGGTCAGCCCGGCGTCGGAGCGAAAGCGGGTCGCCACCGGCGCGTCAGACCCCCTTCGAGGAGCCCGGGTCGCCCGCGTCGCCGGCGTCTCCCGAGCCACTGCCGAGCTCGGGCGTGGACTTCGCCTTCAGTGCTGCGAGCTCGGACTCGACGTCGGACTGGGAGCTCATCGCCTCCAGCTCGCGGGCGATGTCGTCACCCCCGCCGAGGGAGCCCGGCTCGTCGAGCGCGCCGGAGGCGAGGAGCTCGTCGACGGCGCCGGCACGCGCCTGCATCTGCGCGGTCTTCTCCTCGGCCCGGGTCACCGCGGAGCCGATGTCGCCCATCTCGTCGGAGAGGCCGGTGAACGCCTCGCTGATCTGGGTCTGGGCCTGCGCCGCGGTGTAGGTCGCCTTCAGCGTCTCCTTGCGCGTACGGAACGCCTCGACCTTGGCCGAGAGCCGCTGCGAGGCGACGGTGAGCTTCTCCTCCTCCGCGACCAGGGCGTCGTGCTGGGTCTTGAGGTCCGCGATCTGACCGGCGAGGCCGGAGCGCCGCGTGAGCGCCTCCCGGGCCAGGTCCTCGCGGCCCGCCTCGATCGCCTGCTGCGCCTGCCCGTGCAGCTTGTCGGACTGCTGCTGCAGCTGGTTCATCTGCAGCTCGACGCGCTTGCGGCTCGTGGCGACGTCGGCGACGCCCCGACGCACCTTCTGCAGCATCTCGACCTGGCGCTTGTAGGAGTAGTCCAAGGTCTCGCGCGGGTCCTCGGCCTTGTCCAGGGCCTTGTCTGCCTTGCTGCGCAGGATCATGCTCAGCCGCTTCATCATGCCCATCGTCGGTGCTCCTCGGCGGATGCTCGGCGGATCCTTGCGGATCCTCGGCGGGTGTGTGCTCCCCACCATCCTACGAGTCGGGCGTGGCGGGCGACCGCGGCTAGTCTTGGGGCACGGCGACGGAGCCGGCGCCACCGCGCGCACGCAGCCAGACCTCAGGAGGTTCGACGGTGTTCGGACGGTCCAAGCAGCCCACCTCGCCCGCCGATCCCTCCGGCGCGGCCACCTCCCTCGGGCCCTCCGCGGACCCCTCACGGACGGCCGACGGGGGCAAGGGGCGTCCGACCCCGACCCGGAGGGAGGCGCAGGAGGCGGCCAGGCAGCGGGCCAAGGTGGCGCAGGGCAAGACGTCCGGCATCGCGGCCGACCGTGCCGCCCGCAAGGAGCAGCGGCGCAAGATCCGTGAGGGCATGAAGGCCGGGAACGAGTCCTTCCTGCTGCCGCGCGACCGGGGTGGCGTACGCCGGTTCCTCCGCGACCGCGTCGACACCCGCATCTCCGCGGCGGAGTTCATCCTGCCGCTGCTGCTGGTCGTCATGTTCCTGACCTACTCCTCCAACGACTCCATGATCAGCCTGGGCAACACGATCTGGCTGGCGACGATGGCCGTGACGATCGTCGACACCACCTGGCTGCTGGTCAGCGTCCGCAAGGAGCTGCGTCAGCGCTTCCCCGCGACCTCCCACAAGGGCTGGTGGGGGTACCTGCTGCTGCGTGCGCTGCAGCTGCGGTTCCTGCGCCTGCCCAAGCCGCAGTACTCCATCGGCGAGAAGCTGCCGGCGCACTACCGGGACTGATCCGAGGTTGAGGCTTCAACCAGCGGGCAGAGGTCGGCCATGGAGATTCGCAACCTCGGACGCAGCGGCCTGAAGATCTCGGCGATCGCGTACGGCAACTGGCTCACCCACGGCTCGCAGGTCGAGGAGGACGCCGCCCTCGCCTGTGTCAGCCAGGCCCTCGACGAGGGCATCACGACCTTCGACACCGCCGACGTCTACGCCAACACCAAGGCCGAGAAGGTGCTCGGCAAGGCGCTGGCGGGTGAACGCCGCGAGGGCCTGGAGATCTTCACCAAGGTCTACTTCCCGACCAACGCCGGCAAGCACAACGACCACGGCCTGTCCCGCAAGCACATCATGGACTCGATCGACGCGTCGCTGCAGCGGCTGCAGACCGACTACGTCGACCTCTACCAGGCGCACCGCTTCGACCACGAGACACCGTTGGAGGAGACGATGTCCGCCTTCGCGGACGTCGTGCACGCCGGCAAGGCGCACTACATCGGCGTCTCGGAGTGGACCGCGGACCAGATCCGGCGGGCGCACGCACTGGCGACCGAGATGCGCATCCCGCTGGTGTCGAACCAGCCGCAGTACAACATGCTGTGGCGCGTCATCGAGTCCGACGTCGTCCCGGCCTGCGAGGAGCTGGGCATCGGCCAGATCGTCTGGTCCCCCATCGCCCAGGGAGTCCTCACCGGCAAGTACAAGCCCGGCGCCGACCTCCCCCAGGGATCGCGCGCGACCGACACCAAGGGTGGCGGCGCGGAGATGATCAAGCGCTACCTCGACGACGACATCCTCACCGCGGTGCAGGAGCTCGAGCCGATCGCCGCCGACCACGGGTTGTCGATGGCTGCCCTCGCGGTGGCGTGGACGCTGCAGAACCCGAACGTCTCGGCCGCGATCATCGGTGCCTCCAAGCCCGAGCAGGTCACCGACAACGTCGCCGCCGCCGGGGTGGAGCTCGACGACGACGTGCTCGACCGCATCGACGAGATCTTCGACGGGCTGACGATCACCGACCCCGCCAAGACGACGTCGCCCCGCACCCGCGACTTCTGATCCGCGGGAACTGACCCCTCGCGGGAACTGACCCCTCGCGGGAACTGACCCCTCGCGAGAACTGACCCCACGGAGGGGGTCAGGACTCGTGCAGGCTCATGCCGTACGCGACCCGCTCGCCCTCCAGCAGGGTGACCTTGTCGACGCCGTGCTCGAGCAGGTCCTCGAACTCGGTCCCGAGCCAGGTCTCCGCGTCCGACTGGGAGTCGAAGGTCTCGCTGTGCCCGGTGACGTGACCGTCGGCGGTCTCGTAACGCCACGTCCACGGCGCGTCGGCGGCAGCACCACCCGCGGGGCCCTCGGAGGTGCCGGCGGGGTCGGGTCGTCCTGGCAGTGCAGTCATGCGAGGAGCGTACGCAGGGGAGGTCGTGGAGGGGACGTCCTGGACCTCAGCGGACCGACGACTCCACGAAGGGGGTCGTCACCACGGTGAAGGCCTGGCGCCGACCGCGTACGTCGACCTCCACGGTGTCGTCGACCGCCACCGACGGGCGTACGAGGGCCAGCGCGATGCCCTGCCGCAACGTGGGCGAGAAGGTGCCCGAGGTGACCTCGCCGACCGGCTCGTCGCCGGCGTGCACCGCCATGCCCGGCCGAGGGATGCCGCGTCCCTGCGCGAGGAGCCCTCGCAGCACCCGCTCGGGTCCGCGCTCGCGCTCGGCGGCCAGCGCCTCGCGCCCGACGAACTGCTCCTTGCTCCACCCGACGGCCCACCCCGACCGGGCCTGCACCGGCGTGATGTCGGGGCCGAGCTCGTGTCCGTGCAACGGGTAGCCCATCTCGGTGCGCAGCGTGTCGCGTGCCCCCAGGCCGCACGGCGCCGCCGGCGGGGACGCCGTCCGGTCGACGAGCGCGTCCCACAGGGGCCCGGCCGCGGCCGCGGGGTGCACGACGAGCTCGTAGCCGCGCTCGCCGGTGTATCCCGTGCGGCACACGACGACGTCGGCGCCCTCGTACGTGGTCTCCGTGAAGCTCATGTAGTCGTGACCGGTGGGCAGTCCGACCCGCGCGAGCACCGCGTCGCTGTCAGGGCCCTGCACCGCGAGCACGGCGTGGTCGGCGTGCACGTCGGCCACCTCGACCCCCTCGGGGGCCTCGGCCGTCAGACGTCGCGCCACCTCGGCCGCGTTCGCGGCGTTGGGCACGAGCAGGAGGTCCTCGGGCGAGCGCAGGTAGACGATGAGGTCGTCCACGACGCCACCGCTCTCGTCGCAGCACAGCGTGTACTGGGCCTGCCCGGGCGCGATGCGGCCGAGGTCGTTGGTGAGGCAGCGGTCCACGACGCCGGCCGCACCCTCGCCACGGACCAGCACGGTGCCGAGGTGGCTGACGTCGAAGACGCCGACCGACGTACGCACCGCGGTGTGCTCGGCCACCACACCCGCGTACTCCAGGGGCATCGACCAGCCGCCGAACTCGGCCAGCTTGGCGTCGAGGGCGACGTGCCGGTCGTGGAGGGGTGACTGCCGCAGCGGGGTAGGTTCGCCGGAGGTGCTCACGCACCGCAACCTACGCGTCCCCGGCCCTGTCGGCGCAAGCCCCGCTCGGCCGTCCGTCCGACCGTCCCGCGACTCCTGAGGAGACCCGTTCCCCGTGACCGACCACCAGCTCAGCACCACGAGCCCGGAGAAGTCCCGCGCCGACGTCGTCGTCGTCGGGGTCGTCCAGACCGACGACGGGCCCCGGGTCGCCCCGGGCGGCGAGGCGGTCGTCGCGGCGTACGGGGAGAAGCGCTTCGCCGCGCTGGTGAGCTCCTTCGAGGTCACCGGCAAGCCCGGCACCGCGACGAGGTTGCCCACCGAGACGCTCAAGGCCGGCACGCTGCTCCTGGTCGGTCTCGGCCCGGCCGACGCGCTCGACCCCGAGTCCGTACGCCGCGGCGCCGGCGTCGCCGCCCGCCATCTGGGCAACGTCACGTCCGTCGCGCTCGCGCTGCCCGCGGAGGACGCGGACCACGTGCGTGCGGTCGTGGAGGGCTTCGAGCTGGGCGGCTACCGCTACCGCCGCTTCAAGAGCGACGACCCGGCCGGCGGCAGCGGCTCGGCGCTGTCGTCGGTGACGGTGCTCAGCCCCATCGCACGCAAGAAGGAGGCCGCCACGGCCCAGGCGGTCGGCAGGGTGGTCGCCGCTGCCGTGGCGCGTACGCGGGACTGGGTGAACTGCCCTCCCGGCGACCTCACCCCCCCGGTCTTCGCCGAGGAGGCCCGCGACGCGGCCCCGTCGGGGCGCGGGTCCCGCGTCGAGGTCACGGTGCTCGACGACGACCAGCTGCGCGAGGGCGGCTACGGCGGACTCATCACCGTCGGCAAGGGCAGCGCCGCAGGGCCCCGGCTCGTCGAGATCGCCTACACGCCGAAGAAGCCGGTGGCGCACCTGGCGCTCGTCGGCAAGGGCATCACGTTCGACTCCGGCGGTCTGTCGATCAAGCCGGCCGGCTCGATGGCGACGATGAAGTCCGACATGGGCGGTGCGGCCGCGGTCATCGCCGCGACGTACGCGATCGCCGAGCTCGGTCTGCCGGTGCAGGTCACCGCGTTCGCACCGATGGCGGAGAACATGGTCTCGGGCGCCGCGACCCGCCCCGGGGACGTCTACACGACGCTCTCGGGCCGCACGGTCGAGGTGCTCAACACCGACGCGGAGGGGCGACTGGTGCTGGCCGACGGCCTGACCCGCGCGGTCGCCGCGGCTCCCGACCTCATCGTCGACGTCGCCACCCTCACCGGTGCCTGCGTGGTGGCCCTGGGCAACCGCGTCACCGGAGTCATGGGCGACCCGGGCGTCGTCGACCGGGTGCTGGACGCCTCAGGTCGCTCGGGTGAGCAGATGTGGCCGCTGCCCATCCCCGAGGAGATGACCGAGAAGGTGCGGGGCAACTCCAAGATCGCCGACCTCGCCCAGCACAACACC
Source organism: Nocardioidaceae bacterium (assembly GCA_018672315.1). Classification (NCBI taxonomy): domain Bacteria; kingdom Bacillati; phylum Actinomycetota; class Actinomycetes; order Propionibacteriales; family Nocardioidaceae; species Nocardioidaceae bacterium. Next base: position 571,356 of record CP076053.1, read on the forward strand.
GAGCGGTGGGGCGGCGCGCTCTACGCGGCGGCGTTCCTGCGGGAGTTCGCCGAGGACGTTCCCTGGGGCCACCTCGACATCGCCGGGCCGTCGTTCAACGACGGCTCCGCCTGGGGGCACGTGACGCCCGGCGGCACCGGGGCCGCCGCCGCGACCCTGATCGCGCTGGCCGAGGACCTGGCCGAGCGCGGCGTCGACGGCGTGACGGAGGACTGACCCGGGGCGGGTCCTCCACCCGGCACCCGATCCGGCACGAACGCGGCACCAGGCCGGCCCGTGCCGGGCTCAGTCCTCGAGGGCGCGGCGCCGTGCCTGCTTCTGCTCCGCGGCGACCCGACGGTTGTAGTCGCGCATGCGCTGCGGGATGCCGACGACGGCGGCGTCGTAGGACGGGATCGAGAGTCGGTTGCAGAACGCGTGCGCCCACTTCACGTCTCTCACACGCCGCCGGGTCCACTCGCCGTCGTGCGCCACGAGCAGGAGGGTGATCTCGCTGACCGTCGTGCGCGGCTCCACGAAGCCCTCGACGCCGCGTCGCTGCGCCGCCCACTCGGTGAGGTGCTCCTCGTCCGCGCTCGGTGAGGACCGGACCGACAGACCGCCGCCGTCACCTGCGCCGCTCCTGGAGGAGCCGCGGCGTCGGAGTCGGTCGAACATGCCCATGCGTGCATTGTCCCCCACCGGCTGAAGCAGCCTGCGCATCCGCGCGCCCGTCGTGGGTCGCGGTCCTCCGGCAAGCGGTGGCGCGTCATGGGAATGGTCCACGCGTCGGTGGACACAAGACCAGGGAGTGCAAGGATGCTCACGGCGCCTCGCGACGCGCGGCACCTGACGTACGGACCCCTCCTCAGAGCGAAGGAACCCCATGGCGACAGAGGTCGAACTCCCGGCACTCGGTGAATCGGTCACCGAGGGCACCGTGTCCCGGTGGCTGAAGTCGGTGGGCGACACCGTCGAGGTCGACGAGCCCCTGCTCGAGGTCTCCACCGACAAGGTCGACACCGAGATCCCCTCGCCGGTCGCCGGCACCGTCCTGTCGATCAACGCCGAGGAGGACGAGACCGTCGAGGTCGGCGACGTGCTGTGCACCGTCGGTGACGAGTCCGAGGCCGAGGGCGGCGGCTCCGGCGGCGACGACAGCGACGAGGGCGCCGACGAGGAGCCCGAGGAGGAGACCGCCGAAGCGCCCGACGCCGAGGAGGAGCCCGAGCAGGACGGCCCGGACGAGCCCGCCGAGGGTGGCGCCGACAACCAGTCCTCCGACAGCGGCAGCAGCAGCGGTGGCGGTGGTGGCGGCGGCGGTGGCGGTGGTGGCGGCACCGAGGTGGAGCTCCCGGCGCTCGGCGAGTCCGTCACCGAGGGCACCGTCTCGCGCTGGCTGAAGTCCGTCGGCGACACCGTCGAGATGGACGAGCCCCTGCTGGAGGTCTCCACCGACAAGGTCGACACCGAGATCCCCTCCCCCGTGGCCGGCACACTCCAGGAGATCCGCGTCGAGGAGGACGAGACCATCGAGGTCGGCGACGTCCTGTGCGTCATCGGTGACGGATCGGCCTCCGGCGGCGGCGACGCCGCCGCCGACTCCGACAGCGCCGGCGGCAGCGCCGACGAGCCGGAGCCCGAGGAGGTCGAGGACCCGGTCGAGGAGAAGCAGGCCGAGGAGAAGGCCCCCGAGCCGACCAAGGAGGAGGAGAAGCCGTCGCAGGACGCCGGCTCCGCCAAGGCCTCCGACGACGCGGCCCCCAACAAGCCCGCCTCGCGCGCCACCGAGGGCGGGGACTCCGACGCGTACGTCACCCCGCTCGTGCGCAAGCTCGCCAAGCAGCACGACGTCGACCTGTCCTCGGTCGAGGGCTCCGGGGTCGGCGGCCGCATCCGCAAGCAGGACGTGCTCGACGCGGCGAAGGCCAAGAGCTCCGGCGCCGCTGAGTCCGGTGCCGCCGAGTCCGGTGCCGCGAGGGAATCGGGTTCCGGATCAGCCCCCTCCGGCAGCGGCAAGCCCGCCCCGGCCGCCCCGAAGCCGGCCGACGTGCGCGGCAAGACCGAGAAGATGTCGCGGCTGCGCAAGGTCATCGCCGAGCGCATGCACCAGTCGCTGCAGGTCTCGGCGCAGCTCACGACGGTGGTGGAGGTCGACGTCACGGCCATCGCACGGCTGCGCGACCGCGAGAAGGCGGACTTCCAGCGCCGCGAGGGCGTCAAGCTGTCGTTCATGCCGTTCTTCGCGAAGGCGGCGACCGACGCGCTGAAGGAGCACGCCTCCCTGAACGCCTCCATCGACATGGAGTCGGGCGAGATCACCTACTACGACCACGAGAACCTCGCGATCGCGGTCGACACCGAGAAGGGTCTGCTGACCCCGGTGATCAAGGAGGCGGGCGATCTGTCGATCGCCGGTCTGGCGAAGAAGATCGCCGACCTCGCGGAGCGCACCCGCACCAACAAGGTCGGGCCGGACGAGCTGTCCGGGGGCACGTTCACGCTGACCAACACCGGCAGCCGCGGCGCGCTCTTCGACACCCCGATCATCAACCAGCCGCAGGTCGGCATCCTCGGCACCGGCTCGGTGGTCAAGCGGGCCGTCGTCATGGACGACCCGAACCTCGGCGAGACGATCGCGGTGCGGCAGATGGTCTACCTGGCGCTGACCTACGACCACCGCCTGGTCGACGGCGCCGACGCGGCCCGCTTCCTCTCCGACGTCAAGGAGCGGCTCGAGCACGGCAACTGGGACGTCTGAGCGCCTCCCGGGCACAGCGCAGCGCCCCGGTCCCCACGAGGGGCCGGGGCGTCGTGCGTCAGCCTGCCTCACCGGTACGGACGGCACCCGGGATCGGCGCGCCGGGTGCCGTCCGCACCGGTGGACGCGGAGTCACATGTGGATCATGTGCCCGGCGATGCCCTCGACGGCCTCCTTGACGACCTCGGACAGCGTCGGGTGGGCGAAGATGTTGCGGGAGACCTCGTCGGCGGTGAGGTCCCACTTCTGCGCGAGGGTCAGCACCGGCAGGAGCTCGGTGACATCGGGGCCGATCATGGCGGCACCGAGGATCTCGTTGTAGGTGGCGTCGGCGACGATCTTGACGAACCCGGCGGTCTCTCCGAGACCCTTGGCCTTGCCGTTGGCGCTGAAGGGGAACTTGGCGGTCTTGACGTCGTAGCCCTTCTCCTTCGCCTGCTCCTCGGAGTAGCCGAAGGAGGCGATCTGAGGCTGGCAGTACGTCGCGCGCGGGATCATGTCGAAGTCGATCTCCATCGTCTCCGCGCCCGCGATCGTCTCGGCGCACACCATGCCCATCATCTCGGCGGTGTGGGCCAGCATCAGCTTGCCCGTGACGTCGCCGATGGCCCAGACGCCGTCGACGTTCGTACGCCCGCGGGCGTCGACCGCGATGGCGCCACGCTCGGTGGTCTCGACACCGATCTCCTCGAGCCCGTAGCCCTCGAGGCGCGGCGCGAAGCCGATCGCCTGCATGACCTTGTCGGCCTGCAGCTTCTGCTCGTCGCCGTCCTTGGAGACCACGACGGTCACCTGGTCGCCCGAGTCGTCGATCGACTCGACCTTGGTGCCGGTCATGACCTTCACACCGAGCTTCTTGAAGTGCTTCGCGAGCTCCTTGGAGACCTCCGCGTCCTCGGTCGGCACCATGCGGTCGAGGAACTCCACGACGGTGACGTCGACGCCGAAGTTGGCCATGACGTACGCGAACTCGACGCCGATCGCACCGGAGCCCGCGATGATGATCGAGTCGGGCAGCTCGTCGGTGAGGATCTGCTCCTCGTAGGTCACGACGCGCTCGGAGAGCTCGGTGCCCGGGATCAGACGGGTGGTGGCACCGGCGGCGATGACGACGTGGTCGCCGGTGACCTCCTCGGTGCCCCCGTCGTTGAGCTCGACCGAGATCGTCTTCGGGCCGGTGAAGGTGCCCCACCCGTCGATCTCGGTGATCTTGTTCTTCTTCATGAGGAAGTGGACGCCCTTGACGATGGAGTCGCTGACCTCACGGCTGCGCGAGTGCGTCTTGCCGAAGTCCATCGTGGCGTCGCCGGTGATGCCGAACTTGTCCTTCTCGTGCTCGAGGATGTGCGCCAGCTCGGCGTTGCGCAGCAGCGACTTCGAGGGGATGCAGCCCACGTTGAGGCAGACGCCTCCCCAGTACTTCTTCTCGATCACAGCGACCTTCAGGCCGAGCTGGGAGGCGCGGATGGCAGCGACGTACCCACCGGGGCCGGCACCGAGGACAACGAGGTCGTAGTGGCTCACGAACCCGACCCTATTCCAGTGACGCTCCCCGCACGACCCACCGTCCGCACGACGGTTGCCGCGCTGGTTCGGCGGGCAACACCACAGACATGCGCGTCCTCGTCGCCGGTGCGTCCGGCTTCCTCGGCACCCGCCTCCGTGAACGTCTGGACGCAGACGGCCACGAGGTGGTCCAGCTCGTGCGCCGCGAGCCCGGTGCACCGAACGAGCGTCGGTGGGACCCCTCGTCCCGCCAGGTCGACGTCGAGGACGTCCGAGGCGCCGACGCCGTCGTGAACCTCGGCGGCTCCCCCCTGATCGGCAACCCGCACAGCAAGAAGTACCGCCGCGAGCTGCGCCAGTCCCGCGTCGACACCACGACCACGCTCGCCGAGGCGATCGCGTCCGTGGCCGGCGCCGACGGTGACGCAGCCGCTCCGACCTTCGTCGCTGCGAACGGGATCGCCTACTACGGGGACCACGGCGACCAGGTGGTCACCGAGACCACCGAGAGCCGCGGCGACGCGCTGCTGACCTCGGTGACCCGTGACTGGCAGCGCGCCACGCAGCCCGCCGACCGTGCGGGGGCCCGGGTCGTGGTGCTGCGTACGCCGCCCGTGATCGACCGCCGCTCCGGCGCACTCAAGGCGATGCTGCCGATCTTCAAGACCGGGCTCGGTGGCCCGCTCGGGTCCGGGCAGCAGTACTTCCCGATCGTCTCGACCCACGACTGGGTGCGGGTCGTCGTGGAGGCGTTGACCAACGAGGACCTCGCGGGACCCGTCAACCCGGTCATCCCCGAGCCGACGACGAACGCGGAGTTCACCGCCACGCTGGCCGACCTGCTGAACCGGCCCGCGTTCCTCAAGGTGCCCGCCTTCGTCATCGACAAGGCGGCCGGACCACTCTCCCCCGAGCTGCTCGGATCGGTGCGCGCCGTCCCCCGGGCTCTGCTCGACACAGGCTTCACCTTCGCCCACCCCGAGGTCGAGTCGGTGCTGCGCGCCGCCCTCAACGCCGGACGCTGAGGCTCCCTGCGCCTGCGATCGGCCGCACCTCCCGTACCTCTTGCACGGCCCAGCCGCCCAGCGGCCAGGCCCAGTCCAGGCTCAGCCGGAGGTCGCGCGGGGCGGACGCGGGCAGGGTGCGCTGCTCGCCGTCGCGGACGGCCGCCAGCCGAGCCCGGGTGTCGCGCTGCTGCACGCGCACGTCGACGACGAGGCGGTCCGACGTACGCCTCACCTCGGTGACGGCGCGGCGGGCGGTCTGCCAGCCGGTCAGGGCGACCCCGGCCGAGACGTACGCCCGGAGCGCGGCGACGTCCGCGGCGCCGGCCCGGGACCCCGGGAGGTAGAGCTCCTGCAGCGCGCCGACGTCCCCGCCCCGCCATGCCTGCGCACGCCGGTCGTCCCACCACGCCACCACGGCGGTGGCCGGGGCGTCGCGAGCCGGCGCGGCTCGGGGTGGTGCGGCGTCGGACGTCGCGAGGGCGCGGGGTGTCGCTGCGTTCGACGACGGCGGCCCGGGCGCCGCTGCGGGCGCCGGTGCGGCAGGCGGTGACGAGCAGCCCAGGGCCGTGAGGAGGACCGGCAGGAGCAGCACGAGGGACGGGCGCATCCGACCAGCCTGAGGCCTCGACGTCCCCTCGGTGCTCCCTTGTCCACAGGTGCGGGTGCGCACGGCCTCCGCGTGGCGCCCACGCAGATCTCGATCCCTCCGGCATCCTGCGGTCGGAGGTGGCACATGAGCACGAACTCGGCTGCAGGAGCACCGGTCATCGAGACCCAGGGGCTGCGCAAGGTCTTCCGTACGCGCCGCGGGCGGTCCGTCGTCGCGGTCGACGGACTCGACCTCGCCGTGCCGGCCGGCGGCGTCCACGGTTTCCTGGGCCCGAACGGCTCGGGCAAGACCACCAGCATCCGCATGATGCTCGGCCTGGCCTCCGTCACCGACGGCACGATCCGCCTCTTCGGCGAGCCCGTGCCCCGGCAGCTGCCCACGGTCATGCCCCGCATCGGCGCCGTCGTCGAGCAGCCGAAGTTCACCCCGACCTTCACCGGACGCCGCAACCTCGAGCTGCTCGCCCGCACCCACGGGGTCGACGACCGTGCCGTCGACCGCACGCTCGAGCAGGTCGGCATGAGCGGACGCGAGTCCGAGCGGTTCAAGGGCTACTCGCTCGGCATGAAGCAACGGCTCGCGATCGCCGCGACCCTGCTGACCGAGCCCGACCTGCTGATCCTCGACGAGCCGACGAACGGGCTCGACCCGGCGGGCATCCGCGAGATCCGCGACCTCATCCGCACCCTCGGCGAGCAGGGCGTCACCGTATTGCTGAGCTCGCACATCCTCGCCGAGGTCGAGCAGGTCTGCCGCACCGTGACCATCATCGGGCGAGGCCGTCGGCTGGCCGAGGGCAGCGTGGCCGAGCTCGTCGCCGGGACGCGGACGACCCGTCTCGTGGTGGGCGACACCGAGGCCACGGCTCGCGCGGCACAGCTGCTGGGCGACTCCGGGCACGCCGTACGCCGGGAGGGCGAGGCCCTGCTCCTCGACGACGTCGACCCCGGTGAGGCCAACCGGCTGCTCGGTGAGGCCGGCATCTGGGCGAGCGAGCTGACACCCGTGCGCCGTGACCTCGAGGGCGTCTTCCTCGAGCTCACCGCCGGCGCCGGACCCGGGCGTCCGAGCCCCGGCATGACAGGGGACCCGTCGCGGGGAGCCGACCCGAGCCGACCGAGCGGAGAGTCCCGATGAGCCTGCTGCGCCTGAGCCGTGTCGAGCTGACGCGGTACCGCTCCCGCCGCGCCATCGCCTTCCTGGTGGTGGTCTCCCTCGTGCTCACCGCCGTCATCGCCGCGGTCCTGATCTTCCAGACCCGGCCCTTCGACCGGGCCGACATCCAGCGCGCCGAGCAGCAGGCGGCCGCCGAGGCCGAGCAGCCGTACATTCAGCGTGAGCTGCGGCGCTGCGTGAACCGGCCGCGCACCTACGGCATCCGGCCCGACAACCCGGACGTGCAGCAACGCTGCGAGGAGTTCGTGCTGCCGACGGCCGAGTGGTACCTCTACCGGCCCGAGCTCCGCCCCCGCGAGCAGCTGCAGGGCGGCGCCCTGGGCGTCGCGACGATGCTGGTGATGGCGCTGATCCTCGCGGCCACGACGTTCGCCGGCGCCGACTGGAACTCCGGGTCGCTGATTAACCAGCTGCTGGCCGTGCCCGGACGCGTACGCCTCTGGGTCGCCAAGGCCCTCCCCGTCACGGTGGTCTCGACCGCGGTGACGCTGGTGACGCTCGCCGGGTGGTGGACGGCCGTGCTGGTCACGGCCCGGCTGCGCGACATCGGGGTCGGCGGTCCCCTGCTGGCCGACATCGGGTGGCAGATCGTGCGGGCCGGGGCCCTGGCCGGGTTCGCGGCTCTCGGCGCGTACGCCCTGACGATGCTGCTCCGCAGCACCGTCGCCACCCTCGGGGTGCTGTTCGCGTACACCGTGGTCGGTGACCTGGTGCTGAACCTGCTGCCGTTCGACGGGCAGCGATACGCGATCTCGACCAACGTCTTCGCCTGGCTCAACGGCAGCTTCACCTACTACGACTACGACCGGTGCCTCGGCGCGGTCGGGCGCTGCCAGGAGGCCGTCACGATCACCCAGGCCGACGCGGTCCCCGTGCTCGTGGTCCTGGTGGCCGTCGTGATCGGGCTGTCGTTGCTCACCTTCCGGCGCCGCGACGTCTGAGCCGGCCCCGCGGGCGGGCGTAGGCTCGGACGCATGAGCAGCCAGGACTCCCCCGTCATCCGAGTCGTCGGCCTGGGCGCCGACGCCGTGGCGTACGAGGACGCCTGGGAGCTGCAGCGCGCGGTGCACGCGGGCGTCGCCGAGGGGGCACCGGACGAGGTGCTGCTGCTCGAGCACCCTCCCGTCTACACCGCCGGCAAGCGCACCGAACCCCACGAGCGACCGACCGACGGCACCCCGGTCGTCGACGTCGACCGCGGCGGCAAGATCACCTTCCACGGCCCCGGCCAGCTGGTCGGCTACCCGATCGTGAGGCTGCCCGAGCACGTGCTCGTCGTCGACTACGTGCGCCGGCTCGAGGAGGCGCTGATCCTCACCTGCCGCGACCTCGGCGTCACGACCGCCCGCGTGCCGGGTCGCTCGGGCGTCTGGTTGCGCGCCGACGACCGCGGCCCCGAGCGCAAGATCGCCGCCATCGGCATCCGGGTCTCGCGCGGGGTCACGATGCACGGCTTCAGCCTCAACTGCGACGTCGACCTGGCCTGGTACGACCGCTTCGTGCCCTGCGGCATCGCCGACGCCGGGGTCACCACCCTCAGCGCCGAGCTGGGGCGCGAGGTGACGTGCAGCGACGTGCTGCCGATCGTCGAGCGGCACCTCCAGGCGCTGCTGGCCTGGCAGCCGTACGACCGCACGCCCGACTACGAGCCCCGGCCGGACCCGGCGAAGCCGCTCGGCCCCGCGGTCACGGTGCTCGCGCCGTCCGCGGGGGCGTGAGCGACCGGACGACGCCGGCTGGTCCGGAGGCGCCGCCTCGGCACCTGTCGTGGGCCGCGCGCCTCGCGCTGGTCCTCCTCGCGCTCGGTGCGGTGCTCGTCACGACGCTGGTCGCCGGACTGGTGGTCACCGGGACCGGCCCGCCGTCCTCCGCTGAACGCGCGCGGGCGGCCGAGCTCGCGTCGACCGAGATCGCCTCGCCGCAGCTGCAGGCGGCCGTGACGGACTGCGTGCAGGCGCCGGTGGCGTACGGGGTGCCGGCGAGCACCTCGGGTGCGAGTCGTCGGGCCGCCTGCCTCGGGGCGATGACACCGCCACCCACGGCCTACCTCGGACGGCCGCCGTTGCGGGTCGCCTCCGTCGCGGCGTACGACATGCTGCTGCTCGGTCTCCTGCTCACCGCCGTGGCGGGCCTCGGTGGGCTCGTGCTCGGGAGGACGGTCCGGCCGCTGCGGGCGACGGTCGCGGGCGCAGCCGTCGGTCTCACCGCCGCGGGCTCGGTCTGGGTCGTCGTGGCGGTGGCGCTGCTCGCGCGCGGTCAGACCGGCGACGTCGCGGTGCCGCTGCTGCAGGTCACCCGTGTCGGCCTGCTCACCGCCCTCGCGTCGGGGATCGGTGCGTACGCGAGTCGGCGCCTGGGTGGCGCGGCGCCCGCGGTCCTCGTCGTCGGTCTCCTCGGAGGCGCGAGCCTCCTGCTGCCCGTCGACGTGCTCGACGTCGCCGGCGCCTGGATCACCGCGAGCTGGTGAGCGGCACCTCGCGCGCGGGACCGCCGGCCCCGGGCATCCCGACCGGCGGGGACCCCGTCGGCGCGCTCTCGCACACGGCGTACGTCCGAGCGGGCTCGCCGGTGAGGACCCTGACCCGAGGCCCTGCGGCTGTCCCGGTCGCCCCACCGGGTGGTGCGACGAAGCCACAGCCGTCCGTACGCCTCGCCCCGACGCCCTCCCGTCCCGACAGCAGCCCGTCGACGGGCACGCGGGCGTCGACGTAGCGAGGACTCAGCACGGCACCGTGCGCAGCAGCGGTGGCGACACCGGCGAGACCGACCGACAGGCCGATGAGCAGGCCGATGGCCACGACGACCACCGACAGGACGGTCGTGTGCCAGGTGGGCAGTCTCATGGTGCTTGGACGCAGGATGCCGTCGAACGGTTCCACCGCCCGGCAGGGCACCTCAGCACTCGGCGCGTACGTGCCCTCGCGCCCCGGCGGGTCTCACGGCGCGGTCCCGCAGCAGCACCGACCAGCGGTCGCCGTGCCTCGCGCAGGCTGCGTCGAAGTCGGCGCGCCTGTACTCGATCTGCACGATGCGCCGCCCGTGGGCAGCGGCGTAGCGGTCGCACTCGTCGTAGCGCCGGCACTCCTCCACGACCGCGAAGTCGAACCCGACCCGGCGTACGGCACGGGGGCGGAGCCCCGCGAGGTTCTTCTGCGCGACCGCGAGGCCGACCCGGTGGACGCCGCGGGTGATGCGGCGGGCGAGGGCGAGGTTGTCGGCGCGCCGCAGCTGTCGCCCGGAGCGCAGGAAGGAGTCGAGGTTGTCGAGCTCGACCGCCTCGTAGCCGGCCCGGCCGCAGCCCCTGGCCCACCGCACGACCACCCGGGCGACCTCCGCACGGACCGCAGGGCGACGCGTGTCGAGCAGCACCTCCTGCCGCCATCCCGGGTCGCGCACCAGACGTCCGTCGCGGTCGCGCAGCAGCGCGCCCGGGTGGTGCGTACGCCACCAGCCCAGCGCCCCCGGCTGGGTCTGGAAGGCGTTGAGATAGCAGACGTCGAAGCCGCCGCCGCTCCCGTCGGGGTCCGCCGGCGGCGCCGTGCGGTCGCGCACCACGACGACCGCCCCGGGCACCTCGTACGCCCCGCCCAGCTGGTAGTCCGCCTCCGCGCCCACCGGGAACGGCGTGACTCGCGCCTGCGCCGGTGCGGCGGCGACGGGGAGTGCGAGCGTCGCCGCAACCGCGAGCACGGCGAGCCGCCCGGGCGCCCTCACGAGCAGACCCCCACCGCATTGCCCTCCAGGCACAGGTAGACGGGGGCCGACGTGGCCGGGTGCCCCGCGCTGTCGGTGACCGAGGCGGTGAGCCGGTACGCCGTACGCCCCTCGGCGTGATCCTGGGTCAGCCTTGCCGAGCCCGTACGCCCCTGCTCGCGCACCGCCGGGTGCAGGTGGGGCACCTCGCCCGGGTAGTGCAGGATCTGCAGCGTCGTCGTGGCGGAGTCGGCGATGTCGGCCCCTGCTGCGTCCGTCGCCGTGACCTGCCAGGAGACCTCGTCGCCGGGCGCGTGGAAGGTGCCGTCGGGCACCGTCACCGCGACCTCGGGGAAGGCCGTCGTGGGTTCCCAGGTCGCCCGGGAAGCGGCGATCCCGCGCTCGTCGACGTAGTCCAGCCGCGCGCGGTGGATGCCCGGCACGAGAGTGCGTACGAACCGCTCGCCGGAGTCGCCGCCGACCCCGAAGGTGTCGAGGACGACCTCGTCGTCGAGCACGAAGCGCGTCGGCCCCGCACCGGTCGCGACGAACTCGTACGCCCCGCCGGCGAAGCGGAACCTGCCCTCGAAGCTCACCGCGCTGCCCTGGTCGGGGATGCCGGGGGGTCGGGGAAAGGCCTCGGCGGTCTGCTCGCAGGTCACGGCGTCAGGGGTGCCGGTGAGCTCGCCGTCGGCGAACCACGAAGCACGCCAGGTGCCGAGGTCGCACGTCGTCGCACCGTCGGTGTCGTGGACGATCCGCCGCAGCTCACCGGGGAAGATCGTCAGGAACCACACGGTGCCGTCGGGCCCGATCCGTGTACGCACCGGCGTCGCGACGGCCTCGCGGGTCGCGAAGGACTCGTACGCCGCCCGCTCCGCGGCATCGTCGGTCGGGTCCAGGGAGGCCGTGTCGATCAGCCGCATCTCCCCCAGCGCGTAGTCGCTGTAGAGGAAGCGGTCGCGGTAGGCGGCCGGGTACGCCGGGGCCCCGGCGAGCGCGACACCGCCGGAGACGGACCCGCCCGCCTGCGGGTCGTGCGGGTAGACGTGGATCGGCGGCGTCGGCGCGGTCGGCACCTCCGGCGGCTCGGCCAGCGACGGGCACGACGGCTCGCGTCCGGCCTCCCTGAGGAACGAGGGCCCGGGGCGGTCGGCCTCGACGCACGGCCAGCCGTAGTTCGCGCCGCGCTCGAGACGGTCCAGCTCCTCCGCGGCGTCCTCGCCGACGTCGCCGAGGATGACGTCGCCCTCGGCGTCGACACCGAGCCGGAACGGATTGCGCAGCCCGTACGCCCAGATCCGGTCGCGGTTCTGCGACGCCGCCCCCGCACCGCTGTAGTAGGGGTTGTCGGGCAGGCCGAGACCGGTGTCGGGGTCGACGCGCAGCACCTTGCCGGCCAGCACGTCGAGGTCCTGGGCGCGGACGGCCTCGGGCGACTGCCCGGCGTACAGGGCGCCGTCGCCGACGGTGACCAGCAGGGCGCCCCTGTCGTCGAAGAGCAGCTCGCCCATGGCGTGGCCGGTGCCGACGAACGGCAGGCAGCCGGGGGTCTCGGGGACCGGGCAGGCGGCCACGTCCGGTGTCCCGAGCACGACCTCCTCCGCCCCGGCCTGGACGCCGTCGCGGAGCACGACCCGCGTCACGCGGTGGGTCTGCTCGAACCGGTCCGCCTGTGCGGGGTCCTCGAGGTAGGTGTAGCCGAGGTAGACCTCGCCGGTCGTCGTACGCCGGTCGAAGTCAGGCGCCAGCGTCATCGCGATGAGCCCGACGTCGTCGCGGGCGAGCACGTGGTCGGAGATGTCGATGACCGGCTCCGGGGCCACGACGCCGTCCTCGACCAGGCGTACGAGACCGCTCTTCTCGGCCACCAGCACGCGGCGTGCGTCCAGCACCTCGAACGTCGTGGGCAGGAACAGGCCGGCGGCCAGCGTCTCGGCGCGGAACCCCTCGGGAAGACCGGTCAACGCCGCCGGCGACGCGGGCTGCTGCGTGTCGACCCGCACGGCCTGCGACACCCCGCGGCGTACGCCCTTCTCGAGCCTCGCCACCACGTCGTGGGGGCCGTCGGCCAGGCGCACGGTGTCCCAGGTCCAGACCCAGGTGCCGTCCTCGGTCTCCGTCGCGCTGCCGGCCGGCTGGGCGTCGACGTACATCTCCACGGCGCTGACCGGTTCCGCCGGGCGTACGACCACCTCGGGCCGACCGCTCAGCGCCGGCCGGCCGTCGTCGGTCGTGGTCTCGGCACCGCGGGTGACGCGCAGGGTCGCCTCGATCCCCTCCCGGCCGATCTCGACCTCGCTCGGGGCCGTGCGGACCAGCGGCGCACCGTTGAACCGTCCCGCGACCACGCGCACCTCCACCAGCCCCGCGTCCTCGGTCGGCAGGTCGAGCGCGAACCTGCCGCGGCGGTCCTGACGGTCGAAGGAGACGAACTCCCAGGGCCCCCCGACGGTCCGCTGCTGCAGGCCCATGAGCCGACCCCGCCGGGCGGGCGTCGCGGCACCGGCGATCGTGGCCTCGCTCCCGGGGACGACCAGGGCCGGGAACGTGGCGTCGATCGTCTGCGGGACCGGCACGAGTCTCCTGGCCGGGCTGACCTCGCGACGGGCGGGTCGACCCCCGACCCAGGTGCGCGGCGCCACCGCCCGCAGCGAGGTGGGCGTGCCGGGCATGACCAGGCGTACGCGGAACCGACCGCCCGGGAAGGACCGGACCCTCTCGACCGTCCGCCAGCGCCTCTCGCCCTCGGCGTCGGTGACGCGCAGCTGCAGCCGGACGGGTCTGCGGCCGGGGGCGCCGACGGCGCCGCGGGCGAGCAGCTGCTCACCGGCGACGGGGCGGCGCGGGAGCACGGCGAGGATGATGCGCGTACGCCGGGCCGGCGGGGTCCGTGTGCCGGCTTCCGGACGCCCGGCAGACGGCGTTGCTGCCACCGGGCTCCGCGGCTCGCCCGACGCCGCGGAGGCGGCCGGCAGGGCCGACGGCGCGAGGAGACCCAGCACCAGGACGAGACCGACCGCGAGGGCGGTCGGCAACCGACGAGTGGACTCCCGAGATGTCAGCACCGCAGCATCCTGGCCCAGATCCGTCACCGCCGGAAGCGCCGCGCCCGCACCATGCCCGCGGCGTACGCTGGAGCCATGGCAGCCACACCTGACGGCCGCAAGCTCCTCCGTCTGGAGGTCCGCAACGCCGAGACCCCGATCGAGAAGAAGCCGGCCTGGATCAAGACGAAGGCCACGATGGGTCCGCAGTACCGCGAGCTGCAGCAGCTCGTGAAGGGCGAGGGCCTGCACACCGTGTGCCAGGAGGCGGGCTGCCCCAACATCTTCGAGTGCTGGGAAGACCGGGAGGCCACCTTCCTCATCGGCGGCGAGCAGTGCACCCGACGCTGCGACTTCTGCCAGATCGACACCGGCAAGCCCGCCGAGCTCGACCGCGACGAGCCGCGTCGCGTCGCCGAGTCGGTGCAGCAGATGCAGCTGCGCTACGCCACGATCACCGGCGTCGCCCGCGACGACCTGCCCGACGGCGGCGCGTGGCTCTACGCCGAGACGGTCCGCAAGATCCACGAGCTCAACCCGGGCACCGGCGTGGAGAACCTCATCCCCGACTTCAACGGCAAGCCCGACCTGCTGACCGAGGTCTTCGAGAGCCGTCCCGAGGTGCTCGCGCACAACGTCGAGACCGTGCCCCGCATCTTCAAGCGCATCCGCCCGGCGTTCACCTACGAGCGGTCCCTCGGGGTCCTCACCCAGGCACGCGACTTCGGCCTGGTCACCAAGTCCAACCTCATCCTCGGCATGGGCGAGACCCGCGAGGAGGTCAGCCAGGCGCTGCGCGACCTCCACGAGGCGGGCTGCGAGCTGATCACGATCACGCAGTACCTCCGCCCCTCGCCGCGCCACCACCCCGTCGAGCGGTGGGTGAAGCCGGAGGAGTTCGTCGAGCTCAAGGACGAGGCCGACGCGATCGGGTTCTCCGGTGTGATGAGCGGGCCGCTGGTGCGGTCCTCCTACCGGGCGGGGCGTCTCTACCAGCAGGCGATGGCCGCGCGCGGTGAGACGGTCGACATCGAGCGCCCGGCCTCGCCGGTCGCGCCCGCTGCCGTCTGAGGCGTACGCCCGGCCCCTGGCGCCCTGTAGGACAATGACGTCATGGCGCGCGAGAAGAAGCAGAAGAAGGCGAAGAAGCCGAAGGGTCAGGGGCGCATCGCCCAGCTGAGGCAGAGCTGGACGATGACCCGCAAGGTCGACCCCAGGATGCCGCTGGTCGTGGCGGCCTGGGCGGTCGGCGTCGCCGCGGTGACCTTCCTCGTCTTCGGGGTCCTGCTGCCCGGCATCCTCGCGGTGAGCATCGTCCTGGCGGTCTTCGCCGGTCTGCTCGCGGGTCTGATCGTCTTCGGACGTCGCGCGGAGCGGGGTGCGTACGCCCAGATCGAGGGTCAGCCCGGCGCGGCGGCCGCGGTGCTGGACTCGCTGAAGCGTGGCTACAAGACCGACACCGCCGTGGCCTTCACCAAGCAGCAGGACATCGTCCACCGCGTGGTGGGACCGGCCGGCATCGTGCTGGTCGGCGAGGGCAACGGCAACCGGCTCAAGCAGCTGCTGGCCTCCGAGCGGAGGCGCCACGAGCGCATCTCCGCCGACGTCTCGCTCTCGACCGTCGTCGTCGGTCGGGGTGAGGGCGAGGTGCCGCTGCCGGACCTGCGCAAGCGCATCACCAAGCAGAAGCGCACCCTCAAGCCCGCCGAGATGACCGACGTGCTCTCACGGCTGCGCGCGCTGGACGCGCACCGTCCGCCGGTGGGTCTGCCCAAGGGCCCCCTGCCGACGTCGATGAAGGGCATGCGCAGCCAGATGCGGGGCCGCTGACCTCCCGGTCGGTCCCGCGCTGACGGCCCCAGACCGCCCGTCAGCCCGTCGGCTGCTCGACCACGTCGCGCTGCGCCGGTGCGGTGATGTCGACGTCGACGTCGTAGGCGAGGAAGTCGGCCACGGTGCGTACCGAGGTGCCCTGCACCTCCAGGTCGGCCGTGGTGCGGCGTACGCGCCCGTCGTCGTCGATGGCGACCACCGAGGTGAGCTGCTCGGGGGCGGCGCCGGAGGCGAGCAGCTGGTCGTACAGCGGGTTCTGCTGGGCATCGGCGAACTCGCGGAAGTCCTGCACGACCCGGAAGCGCGTCACGTCCGCGCCGTTGACCCTGCTCTCGCCGAGCTTCTCGACGGACTGCACGGAGGCGATGGTGGCCTCGGCCTGCGCGCGGGGGTCGATCTGGTCGATCTGCTGCTGCAGCTGCTCGCCGATCTGACCGCCGGCCTCGGCGAGGTCGACCCGGGCGTACTTGCCCTGGGGGATGCCCGGGGCCTGCACGTAGAAGACCCCGTCGACGATCAGCGTCTGCAGCGTGCCGCCCCCGGCGCTCTGCGGCAACTCGGTGTCGAGCCGGGCGCTGAGCTCGCCGTCCTCGACCTGGGTGACGCCCCGGACGACCGTCTCCAGCGGCCCCTGGGGCGTGTCGACGGTGCTGACGACGCGCGTACGCACGCTCGTGTCCTCCTCCTCGGCTGCCTGCTGCACCAGGTCGACGTACTCCTGCTGCGCGGCGCTGTCGCCGCCCGAGGACCCTGAGGCCTCCGGGGACTCGCTCGGGCTCTCCTCGGCGGACTCGCTCGGGGACTGGCTGGGCGAGGCGCTCGCCGAGGCGTCGCCCGACCCGGCGGCCGGGTCCGTGTCGCCGTCCGAGCCGCACCCGGTCAGTGCGAGCGCGAGGGCGGCCGTGGTGGTCGTGAGGGCAGCGGGGAGTCGACGCATGGCACCTGCATACCCCGGGTGTGGAGGAACACTCGACATCGACCGGTCACCGCGGCGTGTCAGGATGTGCGGTGGCCCGCCACGGGCCTCCCGGACCCATCCGCCAGGCCCAGCGAGGCGAACCCACCACGTGACCTCCTCAGACGCAGCCCGCCCCTCCGTCGCCGTCGTCGGCGCCGGCATCTCGGGGCTGACCGCGGCGTACCTGCTGCGCGGGGACCACGACGTGACGTTGTTCGAGAGCGAGCCCCGGGCGGGCGGACACGCCCACACCCACGACGTCGATCTGGCCGACGGCTCACCGGCCGCGGTCGACTCCGGTTTCATCGTGCTGAACGACCGCACCTACCCCGTGGTCAACCGGCTCTTCGCCGAGCTCGGGGTGCGCACCCGGCCCACGGAGATGTCGATGAGCATCACCTGCGACGGCTGCGGTCTCTCCTTCGCCGGCGGCCGCAAGCTGCCCGGCATCTTCGCCCAGCGTCGCCGGCTGCTCGACCCGCGGTTCCTGCGGTTCCTGCTGGACGTGAAGCGCTTCCAGCGCACGGCGCTCGCTCTGCTCGAGGGCGCCGAGGCCGGCGGCGAGACCGGGCTCGCGGAGCACCCGCTGTCCTACGGGGACTTCCTCTCCCAGGAGGGCTTCGGCGACTACTTCGTGGCCCACTACGCCATGCCGGTCGTCTCGTGCGTCTGGTCGATGGGGTACGAGGAGGCCCGCGGCTACCCCGCGGCGTACCTCTTCGCCTTCCTGCGCCACCACGGCTTCCTGTCGGTCTCGGGCTCGCCGACCTGGCACACGGTCGTCGGGGGTTCCCGCACCTACGTCGAGACGATCCTGCAGCGCCTGCGCTCCGACGCAGGCCACGGGGTCGAGGTCGCCAACGGCGTGACGGCGGTCGCCCGGGTCGACGGTGGTGTCGAGGTCACCGACGGCTCGGGGCGTACGCGCCGCTTCGACAAGGTCGTGCTCGCCACGCACGCCGACACCTCCCTGGCGCTGCTGAGCGACCCGACGCCGAAGGAGAAGGAGCTGCTCGGCGCCTTCGGCTACTCGACCAACCAGACCTTCCTGCACCGCGACATGACCACGATGCCGTCCGTGCCCGGGGCGCGCGCCGCGTGGAACTACCGCCTCGACACCTGCGACGCGACGACGGACCGCACGCGGGTGACGTACTGGATGAACCGCCTGCAGGGGCACCCCGAGTCCAGCCCGCTGCTGGTGACGCTCAACCCCGACGACGCGCCCGCCGAGGTCATCGCGGAGATGACCTACGAGCACCCCACCTACACCGCGGAGTCGGTGGCTGCGCAAGCGCGCCTGGGTGAGCTCGGCGACGGCGTGACGGCGTTCGCGGGCGCCTACCACGGGTGGGGCTTCCACGAGGACGGCGCGCGCTCGGGCGTCGCGGCGGCCGCCTCCCTGGGGGTCGACTGGTGAGCGCGGCCCACGAGCTGGACGACCACGCGGCTCAGGCGGCGCCCACCCCGGAGCGCGCGTACGTCTCCCTGCCCGCCTCGCTGCCCGCGTCGGTACGCACCCGCGTGACGCACCGGCGGACGAAGCCGTTCTCCTACGGCTTCACCCACCACACGACCGCCTGGGTCGTCGACGCGGCGGACCCCGAGGCGGCGTTCCCCCGGTGGCTGCGACCGCTGGCACGCATCCGCTCGCGCGACCACTTCGGCGACGGTGACGCCTCGCTGCAGGAGAAGGTGCGGCGCTTCGTCGCCGCCGAGGGCCTGGGGTGGGCGACCGACCGTGTGGTCGGGCTGTGCGCTGCTCGGAGCCTCGGTCACGTCTTCGACCCGTTGAGCGTCTGGTTCTGCTTCGATGCCGACGGCGAGCCCACCGGTGTGCTCGCCGAGGTGCACAACACCTACGGCGAGCGTCACACCTATCCCCTGCCGATCCAGCGCGGCCGCGCCGCGGTGGACAAGGACTTCTACGTCTCCCCGTTCTTCACCGTCGAGGGCCGCTACGACATCCGCGTACGCCTCGACTCCGACCGTGTCGCGGTCGCGATCTCGCTGAGCCAGGACGGCGAGGTCGTCTTCACCGGCTCCGAGGCCGGCGCGCTGCGACCGGTGCGCTCCCGGCTCGACACCCTCCGCGCCGTGCTGCGGGACCCGGCCCCGGCCCTCCGGGTCGCCGCGCTGATCCGCTGGCACGGCATCACGCTCTGGATCAAGCGGCTCCCGGTCGTCCGCCGCCGCCCCCACGCCACCCAGGAAGGCATGACGTGACCACTCTGCAGACTGCTCGCGCCCGGCTCGCGCCGCCCGCTCCCGCGTACGGGATCAAGGGCACGCTGGCCCAGAAGGTGCTCTCGCGCATCCTGCGCAAGGTGCCGGTCAACGTGTCGCTGCCCGGCGGCGAGCCGCTCGGGCCGGTCGGACCCGGCCGGCCGGAGATCCAGATCCTCAAGCCGCGGCAGTTCTTCGCGCGGCTGGCCGACTCCCCGATGATCGGGCTCGGCGAGGCCTACATGGAGCGCGACTGGAACCCTGCGCCCGGGTCGGACCTCGCCGACGTGCTGGCGCCGTTCGCCGCTCGGCTCACCGAGCTGATCCCGCCGACGTTCTACCGCATGCGGCACGTGGTGATGCCGAAGCTCGGCAGCCGCGAGGAGAACACGGTCACCGGTGCCCGGGAGAACATCCACCGGCACTACGACCTCTCCAACGACATGTTCGCGCAGTTCCTGGACCCGTCGATGATGTACTCCTCGGCCCTGTTCGACTCCCTCAGCACCCCGCCGACGCTCGCCGACCTCGAGGCCGCGCAGGCCGAGAAGATCGACCGGATCCTGGACCGCGCAGGTGTAGGTGAGGGCTCACGGGTGCTGGAGATCGGCACCGGCTGGGGCACGCTCGCGATCCGTGCCGCGCAGCGGGGGGCACGGGTCGTCACCGTGACGATCTCCGAGCACCAGGCCGAGCTCGCGCAGGAGCGCGTCGACGCCGCCGGGGTCACCGACCTCGTCGACATCCGCCTGCAGGACTACCGCGACGTCGTCGGCGAGTACGACGCGGTCGTGAGCGTCGAGATGATCGAGGCCGTGGGCGAGAAGTACTGGCCGACCTACTTCGCGAAGATCGACGAGGTGCTCGCACCGGACGGCAAGGTCGTGATCCAGGCGATCCTGCTCGAGCACCACCGCATGGTGGCCACGCGCAACACCTACACGTGGATCCACAAGTACATCTTCCCCGGCGGGCTGCTCCCCTCGACCGAGGCGATCGCCGGTGTGCTGGGCGAGCACACCACCATGCGGGTCACCGAGAACTTCTCGATGGGCCAGCACTACGCGCACACGCTGCGGCTGTGGCGCGAGCAGTTCCTCGCCAACTGGGAGCAGATCGCGCCGCTCGGCTTCGACGAGCAGTTCCGTCGCATGTGGGAGTTCTACCTCGCCTACTGCGAGGCGGGTTTCCGCACGGGCTACCTCGACGTCGCCCAGATCCGCATGGAGCGCTGAGGCCGTCTTCCGGCTCGCGCTCAGCGGCGCACGACCACGCTGCGCACCGCGAGGTCCTGGAGGCCGCGGCGGTCGCGGTCCCAGATCACGGCCGGGATCACCAGGCAGATCAGCAGGTGGCGTACGAGCGAGGCGATCAGGTTCAGCGGACGCCGGTCGACGCTGATGACCCCGATGCGCACGATCGACTGCCCGAAGGAGCCACCGATGGTGGCGGTCAGGATGCTCGCCTCGGCGAAGTAGATGACCAGAGGCCAGAAGCCGGTGTTGTCGTAGCCGACGACACCGATCGCGAGCAGCGATGCAGCCGCCCAGTCGATGAACAGCGCCAGGATGCGCTGTCGCCAGCTCGCGAGGGAACCGCTGCCCGCCTCCGGCAGACCCAGACGCTGTCCCGGGTAGAGGTCGACGTCCCGCGGGTCCCGGGGATCGCCGGCGGCGTACGCGCTGCTCATGGCACCACGGTAGCCAGCGGCACCCCGCCCACCTGCGCCGCCGCCGGTGACCCGTGTTACATGCCTGAAACAGTCGGGATACGGTCGAGAAACCGCTCCTGCCTAGCGTGAGAGCGCTTGGGCACGGCGCCCACGACGCTGTCCTCCCCGCAGCCGGCAGAGCGCCACGCCCACCGAGCCTTGCCCAATGACGGTCGCACGCGCGGCCAAGGAGGACGAATGTTCCAGAACTCAGAAGAGCTGCTGAAGTTCATCAAGGACGAGGGCGTCGAGATGGTCGACGTCCGCTTCTGCGACCTTCCCGGCGTGATGCAGCACTTCACGGTGCCGGTGAGCTCGTTCGACGAGTCCGTCTTCGAGGACGGTCTGAACTTCGACGGCTCGTCCATCCGTGGCTTCCAGGCCATCAACGAGTCCGACATGTCGCTGTTCCCGGACGTGACGACGGCGTACGTCGACCCCTTCCGCAAGAACAAGACGCTGAACGTCAACTTCTTCATCCACGACCCGATCACGGGCGAGGCCTACTCCCGCGACCCGCGCAACATCGCGCGCAAGGCGCTGGCGCACCTGGACTCCACCGGCGTGGCCGACACCGCCTTCTTCGCTCCCGAGGCGGAGTTCTACGTCTTCGACGACGTGCGCTACTCCACCGACGCCAACCACGGCTTCTTCTTCCTCGACTCCGAGGAGGGCTGGTGGACCCGCGGCCGCGAGGAGGAGGGCGGCAACCTGGGCTACAAGACCCGGATCAAGGGCGGCTACTTCCCGGTCGAGCCGTACGACCACCAGAGCGACCTGCGCGCGGACATGGTCAAGAACCTCGAGACCTGCGGCCTGCTCGTCGAGCGCGCCCACCACGAGGTCGGCACCGGCGGTCAGGCGGAGATCAACTACCGCTTCGACACGCTGCTCAAGGCCGCGGACGACGTGATGAAGTTCAAGTACCTCATCAAGAACACCGCCTGGCAGGCCGGCAAGTCCGTCACCTTCATGCCGAAGCCCCTCTTCGGCGACAACGGCTCGGGCATGCACGTGCACCAGTCGCTGTGGAAGGGCGGCGAGCCGCTGTTCTACGACGAGACCGGCTACGGCGGCCTCTCGGAGATGGCGCGCCACTACATCGGCGGCATCCTCAAGCACGCGCCGGCGGTGCTCGCGTTCACCAACCCGACGGTGAACTCCTACCACCGTCTGGTGCCGGGCTACGAGGCCCCGATCTCGCTGGTGTACTCCAGCCGCAACCGGTCCGCCTCGGTCCGTATCCCGATCACGGGAGCGAACCCGAAGGCCAAGCGCGTCGAGACCCGCTTCCCGGACCCGTCGGCCAACCCCTACCTCGCGTTCTCCGCGCTGATGCTCGCGGGCCTGGACGGCGTGAAGAACAAGATCGAGCCGGCCGCGCCGATCGACAAGGACATCTACGAGCTGCCGCCGGACGAGATGGCCGACATCGACCAGGTGCCGACCTCGCTCGGCGCCGTGCTCGACGCGCTCGAGGAGGACCACGACTTCCTGACCCAGGGCAACGTGTTCACCCCCGACCTGATCGAGACGTGGATCGAGTACAAGCGCGAGAACGAGATCGCCCCGGTGCAGCTGCGGCCGCACCCGCACGAGTTCGAGCTGTACTACGACATTTAGTCCCGCGTGGGTCAAGCCCACCGGCTGAGTGCCTGAGAACGGCCCCTGACCTGCGAAGACACCTTTCAACGTCTTCCAGCGTCAGGGGTCGTTTCTCGTTCGTCTGCGGCCCCAGTGCGGCCCAAGGGTGGTTTGGGACGGGAAGACAGCCCCCAGTATCGGCAAGCCCGAAGGACGACCAAGGGTACGTTCCACTGCCCGATGCGGTCTTGGAGGCGATCAATGCGCACATGACCGCCTACCCGCCGATCGAGGTGACCCTTCCCTGGGACCGGACGGACGGGAAGCCCACGACCTTTTCGCTTCTCCTGTACAGCCGCGAGAGGAAGGCGCTGGGACGGAACTACATCAACACGTTCATCTGGAAGCCCGCGTTGAAGCGAGCCGGGGTCCCGATGACGCGGGAAAACGGCAGCCACGCCCTGCGGCACTTCTACGCCAGTACAGCACTCCACGAAGGTGAGTCGATCAAGGCCCTGAGTGAGTACCTCGGTCACGCCGACCCCGGCTTCACGCTGCGCACCTACACCCACCTCGTCGAGGACAGCGCCGAGCGCACGAAGCGAGCAGTCGACGCCGTGTTCGGGCACGGTACGCCGGAGCCCGCCTCAGACCGTGCAGGACCTGACGATGACCTCGTGGACGACGTTGAGCCCGACGCGAAGGACGACGACGCCTGAGCACGTGCGGCTTGAGCTTCGCCATCGGTAGAGTCTTGAAAGGGCCGAACTGGGTCTAGTCGTCATCGCCAGCGCGCGCCACTCGGCCTTCAACCGCAGACGCTTGAACAGGAGCGCGTTGACCGCCACCAGGAAGCTGGACCTGGACAATTGATTGTGCCCTGCAGGAAGGAGACACCCCATGACGCCCGGCGGGAACCCCGCTTTGCGCTTGCCACTCCTGGCGAGGATGGCGAATGACATGAGTCACCACGGGTCACTGCGCCGCTCGACAGCGGCTGGCATGTGGGCTGCTTACTCGGCCCACACGGCCCTTGTCACATGGTCATTGGGCCGTCAGCCTGCGCGCCTTCGTATCCCTGCGAGACCGGCTCAGGTCGCCGGTGCGGCCATTTCCGCGGCGGGGTTTGGCCTCTGCATCGCGGGGATGAGGCGGTTCGCCGGAGTCGAGGAGCTCACGGGCACCCGCAACCAGGCGCTACTGACAGCCGGCGTCTACCGGTTCTCACGCAACCCTCAGTACCTCGGGTATCTGGCCGCATTAGCCGGCGCGGGTCTGAGCCGGCGCAGCGGTGCAGCTCTGCTCTCTACCGCAGTCCTGGCTTTCGCGTACTCGGCATGGATACCGGTGGAGGAGCAGCACATGTCCCGGCTGTACGGGAGGGACTACAGCGACTACTGCCGTCGGACGCGGCGCTGGTGGGGTCGGCGCGGCTGATCGCGTTTGCGTCCACACCCCGCGAGGGCTTCCAGTGGTAGAGGGAATCCTGCTCGTACTCGCGCTCGCGCCGCCTCCTGACTGAATCTCTTCAGCGGGACGGCAGGAGGGCTGCCAGGTTACGAGTTCGCCCACGCGTCGCTCTGGGTGAGGCGCAGCAGGTAGGCCAGCGGCGGGAGGACCAGGACTATCGCGAGGCCCACGGCGACGAGCAGTCCCTGCATCGTCGCCGGGGCGCCGGCGGCCTCGCCGATGGTCACCTCACCGACGAGCAGCCAGGGGTACTGGCCGACGCCCCACCCGGAGACCACGGAGGCGACCGCTACCACAGCCGGCCAGCGGGCTGCGGCGTAGCGCCGGCGCCACAGCAGCACCAGCGTCGCGGCGCCGGACATGGCCGAGAGCACCACGAGCGGAGCGGCACGCCCCGTCAACCCGTCACTGAGCACGGGGGCGTCTTGGAGGATCGGCATCAGCGCCGCGAAGACGACCGACCCAGTGACGACGCCCACGGCTAGCGCTCGTCTCCGCAGGTCCTCGGTGAGGCGGGTTCGACGGCTGCGATAGGCGTCGGCGGCGAGGAAGACGCCTGCTAGGAACGCGCACGTCCCGATGGCGATCACCCCGCCGAACAGCGAGGTCGGGTTGAGCCACGACGCCCAGCGATCACCCGACCCGTCCGCGGGCACCCGGCCGGAGGCGATGGCACCTGCGACGGTGCCGAGGAAGAACGGGGTGATGATCGAGGACACGGCGAAGACGACGCCGAACAGCCGCGCCTGGCCGAGGGTGGCGGAGTACTTGCGGAAGGCGAAGCTGGCGCCGCGGAGCACGATGCCGATCAGCGCGAACAGCATTGGCAGGACGAGGGTCGACATCGCGGCGGCGAAGGACTCCGGGAACCCGGTCCACCAGATGACCAGCACGTAGATCAGCCACACGTGGTTGGCCTCCCACACCGGGCCGATGCTGTGGTCCACCAGCGTGCGAAGCTCTGCACCTCGGCGGCTGTCGCCGGCGGTCAGGTCGAAGAACCCGGACCCGAAGTCGGCGCCGCCCAGCACGGCGTAGGCGACGACGCCGGCGAACATCGCGGCGGCGACCGCGACCTCGAGGCTCATCGACTGACCGCCTCTGTCTCGGGGGCGTACGGGCTGGGCAGGTCGGTCTCGCCGTCTCGCCACCGGCGTGCCATCGACCTCAGGACCACGACGGCGCCGATCGTCATCGCGGCGTAGATGACCGTCGAGATCCCGAGCAGCCACCACAGCGACGAGCTGTAGTCGCCGACCGCCTCGGGCGTGCGCATCACGCCGTACACCACCCACGGCTGCCGGCCCACCTCGGTGGCCACCCAGCCCGCCTCGAGGGCGATCACGGCCAGCGGCCCCGCGGCCGCCGCGGACCGCAGGAACCACTTCTTCGTCAGCAGGTCGCGGCCTCGCCGTCGCTGCATCCAGAACCAGGCGACGCCGGCGGCGAGCAGGGTGCCGATCCCGACCATGGTCTGGAAGGCGAGGTGGGTGATGTTGACCGGTGGCCGGTCCTCCTCGGGGATGGTGTCGAGGCCGGGCACCGGCTCGTCGAGCGAGTTCATCGCGATCAGCGAGCCCAGGACCGGGATGTCGATCGCGCCCACGACCTCGCCGTCGACCAGGACACCGCCAAGCCGCAGCGGTGACGGACTCTCGGTCGTCTCCGCGAGCTCGAACGCCGCCAGCTTCGCCGGTTGCCGCTCGTCGAGACCTGCGCCGAGCACGTGCCCGACGAACGGCTGGGTGAGCGCGGCGACGGAGGCGAACACGAACGGCACCAGGAAGCCGAGCCGATGGTGGGTGTCGCGACGACCACGCAACATCCCGACCGCGTAGACACCGGCGACGCTGAAGCCGGCCACCATGTAGGCGCCGACCCACATGTGGGCGAACTGGAGGAACGCGTGCTGGTTGAACAGCACCGCCCACGGCTGGACGTCAGTGACCTCGCCGTCGACGAGCCGGAAGCCGGTCGGCACGTTCATCCAGGCGTTGACCGCGACGACGCAGTAGGCGCCGACGACGCCCGTCACCGCCATCGGCAGCACCATCAGGACATGCCGCTTGGGGGGCATGCGGCCCCAGCCGTAGAGGTAGATGCCCAAGAAGATCGCCTCGAGGAAGAAGGCGAGGCCCTCGAAGGCGAAGGGCAGGCCGAGCACGTCACCGTAGGTCCCCATCAGGCCGGGCCACAACAGCCCCATCTCGAAGCTGAGGACCGTGCCCGACACCGCGCCGATCGCGAACAGCACCGCCGAGACCTTCGCCCACCGCTGGGCGAGGGTGAGCGCGACCGGGTCCTGGCGTCGGATTCCCCGCAGGTGCATCACGAAGATCATCGCCGGGAAGGCGACGCCGAAGCACGCCAGCACGATGTGCCAACCCAGTGACAGCGCCATCTGCTGACGGGCCGGGAGCAGACCTGCAGGTTCGGCCGCCGTGGCGGCCTGGACGACGGTCTCGAGGACGATCTCCGGAGTCAGCACCTCATCAACGCTACGGTCCGGGGCCCGCCGCACCAGACTTTGTGAAGGACTCCACGAACACCTGCACTGCCCCTCGCGACGGCGTACTTGAGGGTCACCAGGTCGCTTCGTGGCACTCGCGGGCGGGGTCGACCTCGACCTGGAGGGTCGCATGCTCGATGCCGTGTCCGTCGCGCAGGGCCGCCTGGGCGCCGCTCAGCACGGTCTGGGTGTCGGCGCTGTCCTTCACCACGAGGTGGGCCGTGGCGACGTTCATGCCCGAGGTGAGCGTCCAAGCATGGAGGTCGTGGATCTCGGCCACCCCCGGCAAGTTCTCAAGGTCGTGCACGACGGCCTTGAGGTCAACGTCGTGGGGTGCGTGCTGGCCCAGGACAGCCAGGACCTCACGTCCCAGGATCACGGCACGGACGGCGACGAACACGCCGATCGCCACGGCAACCAGGGTGTCCCACAGGCCGTCGCCGGTGAGGCCTACGAGTACGCCGGCCACGAGGACGCCGACACTGCCGGCCGCGTCAGCCATCACTTCGAGATAGGCGCCCTTGACGTTGATCGACTCCTGGGCACCGCCCCGGAGCAGCACGAGGCAGGCAAGGTTGATCGCGAGACCGATGGCACCGACGATCATCATCGGACCGAAGGCCGGCTCGACGAGCTCACCAATGCGACTGATCGCCTCCACCACGACGTAGGCGGCAACCCCGAGCATGATCAGGACGGTCAGTCCGGACGCGAACACCTCGGCCCGGTAGGAGCCGTAGGTGCGACGTCCCGACGCATCGGGTCGAGTGGCAATCTTGGTGGCCACCAGCGCCGCACCCAAGGCGACCACGTCCGCGGCCATGTGGCCCGCGTCGGAGATCAGCGCGAGCGAACCACTGACAAGTCCGACGGTCAGTTCGGCCACGAAGAAGCTCGCGACGAGACCGAAGGCGAGGGCGAGGCGCCACCGGTGACGACCGCCCGCGTGTCCATGCCCGTGCCCGGCGCCCATCAGAGGTCATCCCCGGCCGTCGGACAGTCGGTGGCGGCCTCGAAAGTGACCGCGAGGACGCGTTCGGCGGCCGCCAGCACGTCGCGCACCGGGACTCCCGGGGTCAGCGAGAACACGGAAGCGCGCCCGCGAGGCCGAGACTGCACCAGCCCGCAGTCGCGCAGGCACGCCAGATGCTTGGACGCGGTGGACTGCGCGAGGCCGAGGTGGTCCACGAGGTCGACCACCCGGTGGGGGCCCAGGTGAAGGTGGCCCAATATCGCCAGCCGCGAGGGATCACCCAGGGCACGGAACAGCGCCGCGGACGCCTCCGAGTCCCCCCGGCCCACCTTCCGAACTGCAGTATCGCCTATTGGCGACATCATCGTCATGCCACGATGCTAAGGCCATTGAGTTGCCGATGTCCACGCACTCCGACCGGATTGCTACTATCGCGCATAGTAGACCAAGGAGAGGCGGAGACCAGTGCGGAAGCAGACCAAGGGAGCCCTCGGGGCCGGCGCGATCGTGGTGGCGGTGCTGGCAACCCTGCTGCTCGTGGGTCAGACTCGTGAGGACGACGGCGGCGCAGCCGCGGTGGAGACGTCGACCCAGGAGAGCGCCCTGGTCCGCTCGGACAGCCGCGTCCTCGGCGAGGAAGGTTCGAGCGACGTCACCTTCGTGGAGTTCCTCGACTTCGAGTGCGAGGCCTGCCGCGCGGCGTACCCGATCGTGGAAGATCTGCGGCAGAAGTACGCGGGCGAGGTGACCTTCGTGATCCGCTACTTCCCGCTGCCGGGCCACTTCAACTCCGAGCGGGCCGCGCGGGCCGTGGAGTCTGCCGCCCGTCAGGGAGAGCTTGAGGCGATGTACAGCAAGATGTACGAGACGCAGGAGAGCTGGGGCGAGGCCCAGGAGCCGCACGACGAGCTCTTCCGCAGCTTCGCCGAGGAGATCGGCCTCGACATGGAGCAGTACGACGCTGACTACGCCTCCGAGGAGGTCGCGGACCGGGTGGCGCGCGACCTGGAGGACGGCACCACGCTCGGTGTCCAGGGGACGCCGACCTTCTACCTCGACGGAGAGCTGTTCCAGCCCGAGACCGTGGACGACTTCTCGGCCGCTCTCGACGAGGCGCTCGCGGAGTGAGGCAGGAGCGCCGACTCGCCGCGGGGCTCGTCGTCGCCGGGCTGGTGGGTCTGGTGGCCTCCGCGGTGCTGTTGATCGAACGGATCCGGTTGGCCGAGGACAGCGAGTACGTCCCCACCTGCAGCATCAACCCGATCATCAGCTGCGGTTCGATCATGGAATCGGCGCAAGCCGCGCTGCTCGGCTTCCCAAACCCGCTGATCGGGGTCGCCGCCTTCCCGGTGGTGGTAGCCACCGGCGCCGCGCTGCTGGCCGGCGGACGACTTGCCCGGTGGTACTGGCTCGGCCTCCAGGCCGGCGTGACCGCGGCGCTCGGGCTGGTGGCGTGGCTCGTGTTCCAGAGCCTGTACCGGATCGGGGCGTTGTGCCCCTACTGCATGGTCGTGTGGGTGGTGGTGATCCCGACGTTTTGGTACGTGACGCTGCGCAACCTCGCGAGCGGGGCGTTCGGGCAGAAGGCAGCGTCAGCCCGTGGGACCACCGTGGTGCGGGAGTGGCACGCGCCGGTCTTGCTGTCGGCCTACCTGCTGGTGGTCGTCCTCAT